>JBJMKB010000094.1:0-112525 GCA_045806045.1 Gaiellaceae bacterium
CTGCCGCCGCCGACGCTCGCCTGGGTGCATCGCGCGCGCTACGTCGGGACGAGCGGCCGCAAGCCGGCCGAGGAGCTCCACGGCACGCAGGGGCTCGCGCGCGTCACGAAGCAGGCCCAGCTCTTCGGGCGCAGGCTGCTCGTCCCCGACGAGAACGTCGCCTGGAACCTGACCGCCATTCCGGCCGCGATCCGTCTCGTGCGGAGCGAGGGGATCGACGTGGTCGTGACGTCGTCGCCGCCGTCGTCCGTACATCTCGTCGGTGCGACCGTCAAGCGCGCGACCGGCGTGCGGTGGGTCGCCGACCTGCGCGACTCGGTGGTCGCGCATCCGCATCGCAGCGCCGAGCGCCTGCTCGTGCGCGCGAAGGAGCAGGGCGAGCACGCGGTCGCGAAGCTGATCGCGCGCAACGCCGACGCGATCGTCGCGGTGTCGGACGCGATCGCGGACGAGATGCGCGAGCGGCAACCAAAGGGCCCGGTCGTGACGATCGCGAACGGCTCCGACTTCGACGACTTCACGGGACTCGAGCACGTGCCCTCGCAGCGCTTCCGCATCACGCATGCCGGCTCGTTCTTCGGCAAGCGGGATCCGCGCCCGTTCCTGACGGCGCTCGAGCGGTCGGGGCTCGACGATGTCGTCGCGCGCTTCCTCGGCGACTTCCGCGCGAGCGACCGCGAATGGGCGGAGGAGCTCGCGTTGGGGGACCGTCTCGAGCTGATCCCGTACGCGCCGCGCCGCCGTTCGCTCGAGCTGCAGCGCGACTCCGAGGCGCTGCTCCTCCTGATTCCGGACGCCGGCGGACGCGGCAAGGGCGTGTTGAGCGGCAAGGTCTTCGAGTACCTCGCCGCCGAGCGTCCGATCCTCGCGATCGTGCCCCCCGACGGTGCGGCTGCGAACCTGATCCGCGAGTCGGGCGCCGGCGTCGTCGTGGCGCCCGACGACGTCGAGGGGATGGTGGCCGCGCTGCGCGACCTGCACGAGCGCTGGCGCGCGGGCACGCTCGACGGCGCTCCTCTGTCCGGCGAGTGGCGTGACAAGGTCTCGCGCCGCGGGCGCGTCGAGGAGCTCGTGCGTCTTCTGGAGGACGTAACGTGAGACGCCTTACGAGCTTCTTCTTCCTGGCGAGCCTCTTCTGCGTGACCTTCGAGAAGATCCACTGGAACGTCGCCGGCACGGTGTCGCTCGCCGATGTGCTCGCGATCCTCTTCCTCGTCTCATTCGTCTTGACGACTGCCCGGTTCACGGTGCCGCGCACGACCGTCGTGCTCGTCGGGTTCTTCGTCGCGTTTCTGCTCGTCTATCTCGTCGGCTACTTCAACCTGAGCGACTCCGATGCGCTGCAGCAGTGGGCGAAGGGGCTGACGAAGTGGGTGATCCACTTCGCGTTCCTCGCCGCGGCGGTCGTCTGGATCTCCCGGCGCGGCCAACGGTACTTCTGGCGTGCGCTCGGCTGGTTCTGCGCGGGGATCGTCGTCAACGCGGCGTACGGGATCCTGCAGCTGCTCGACGCGCGCCGCGGCGGGAACCTCGACGCGTCGGTGCTGTCGCCGCTCACCGGCGGGGCGAGCCAGATCAACATCTACGGTGCGATCGAGGGCACGAAGGTCTACCGCCCGAACGCGATGACCGGCGACCCGAACCACCTCGCGATCATGCTGATCGTCCCGCTGCTCGTGCTCGCTCCGCTCTATCTCCGTCTCGAACGCGGCAACCGCTGGCGCAAGTGGCTGATGCTCGCGATCGGGTTCCTCCTCTTCGTGGAGGCGGCGACGCTCTCGCGGAGCGGACTGCTCGGACTGCTCGTCGGCGCGCTGCTGCTCGCGGTGCCGTACCGGCGCTACCTCACGTCGTGGCAGCTGCTCGTTCCGATCGGGACGGCGCTCGCGGTGCTCGTCGTGATCGTCCTCTCGAACAGGCACTTCTTCGAGATCGTCCTGCGCTCGCGCGTCGCCACCGGCGGCAAGTCGGAGAGCGCGCACTTCTCGATCTACGGCTTCGTTCCGCAGATCCTCCATTCGCATCCGCTGTTCGGCCTCGGCCTGAACACGTTCTCCGTCTACTACGAATTCGTCACCGGAAAGACGAACTGGGGCCCGCACTCGTACTTCGTCGCGCTCCTCGTGGAGACGGGCCTCGTCGGCACGCTGCTCTTCACGGCGTTCATCGTCTGGGTGTTCCGGCGCCTCCACAAGGCGCGAGACCTCGGCCGCGCGCTCGCCGCCGCCGGCGACCCGCTCGCCGCGCGCGTGCGCCCACTCGCGTGGGGCTTCACGGCGGCGCTCGCCGGCACGCTCGCGTCGAACCTGTTCTACCTGACGATGCAGTTCTATTACTTCTATGCGCTGATGGCGCTCGCCCTCGCCGTGCCGGTCGTTTTCGCGCGGCGGGAGTGAATCAGTCCTCGCGGTAGTTCGACGCCGGCGTCAGCCGAGGATGACGAGGCGTGTGCCTCGTATGCGACGCATTTCCCTGTAGTTCGCGGCAAGCTCATCGAGAACTCCGACGAGGCCCGGATACATCCAGCCGTAGTCGTCCCAGACGATCGTCCCGCCAGCCCTGACCATGTTGAACGCGTTCCGCGTGTCGGAGACGACGACGTCCGCATCGTGCCCGCCATCGACGTACACGAGGTCGATCGAGTTCTCGTAGGGCGCAAAGTCGAACGCTCGACTGTCGCCGTATAGACGCTGAACGGAATCGGGCAGGTGCCCCAAGCCGCGAGTTTGCATCAGTTGCATGTCTTGTGCGTTCGCCGCCACGACTTCCCCATCCGGGAGATCGAGTGTGAAGATTCGGGCGTCGGAGTTGAGTGCGAAGGTCGTCGTCGAATGACCGCGATAAGTGCCAAACTCGAACACCTGGAGCGGCGCGACACGACGCGTGATTGCGGCCAGTGCATAGAACACGGTCGTCTCGTCGACGCCGACCTCCAAGGGAGGGAGTCGTACGTCGGAGATCGCCTCGATGGCCATCTCGGGTATCCGGCACGTGCGGTTGAACGACCGGTCGTACGCGTTGATGCGGAGTCCTTGCCCGGCCGGGTGGAGCAGTTCGTACTGCGCCTTCAGGATCGACCGGCTCTTATCGAGGACGCGGGAGCCCACCTGCGCCGACGGTATCAATCGATCAATCCCGGAACGCCGAGACGAGAGTCTCGAGCGGTCCTCTAGGGTGCCGCGACGGGGGCGGGATGGGCGGCCTCGACGTGCAGGCCCTCGCGATGGTGCTCGAGCTTGTCCAGATCGGGGACACTGCCCTCTCGATACGACCACCGCTTCAGGTCGACGAAGCCTGCATCCTTTACCAGCTTCGAGAGCGACTCGAAGTCGTAGAGCCACTGGTGGATGGCCCCGCTCATGTTTCGCCTCACGAACCGCTGGACCCGCGTCCCCGGTTGTTCCGAATAGATCCCGAGCTTGGTCATGAACGCGTCGGCTCGCGTGCTGTCATTTGCGGTGTCTCCGTGTTCGTACTCGCGAATCCATTGTGCGATGTCCGGTGTCAAGATGCGGATGACGCCGCCGGGACGCAAGACGCGAAAGCAATCACGCAGGAGGTCGAGTGCTCGCCAGCGGCTCACGTGCTCGATCATGTGCGACGTATAGACGTACGACGCTGAGTTGTCGGGATACCTCAAGCCTTTCGTGACATCGGCGTGGATCGCATCACGTGGAAACGTGTATCGAACCTGTTCTTCGTTCAACAGTCCAGCGCGGCGCAACGTCCATCTCAGGGTAGGCACCCGTGACAAGTAAACGTTCGGCGACTTGTCCAGATTCTCCCATCCGGGAACGACATGCGCATGGCAACCAAGGTCGAGCCGAAGGCTCCTCGACGGCGCGTCTGAAGTGCTCAGCGTTGGTCTCGACGCGGACGCTGGAGTACGGCCACGACGGTGCCGCCCACGAGAGCGACGAGGACAAGCGCAGTGAACGGAGATACCGCACCTCCGAAGTCTCCGACCGGCGAGGCACGACTGGGCGTCGAGACGCCGTCGAGAAGATGTGAGCGCGCCCTCGACGCACGTGGGGAGCGTCGAAGCGGGCGAGCCTTCGAATGCGCTACCGGATTAGGATTGGTCGAGGTTGTGTCGCCGGGGGCAGGATTCACGGCCCGTGTCGTCGTCGGTGTGGCGTGCACCGACGAGTTCGGCCCCTTGAATTCCTTGGGGCCGACGCTCGTGGGAAGGACCTCGATGTACTGCGCGACTGAGGCCATTCCAGGAGGGACCACCGGCGGCTTGCGCTTCGCAAGTGCTTGGCTCGGAAGTGCCAGAGCAAGCAAGCTGCCCGCTCCGCACATCACCAGAAGGACGCGCTGCACTGCTGGCTAGAGTACCAGCCGGCATGCGGGCGTTCAGCGCTTCTATGCGTCCGGTGCGCGCTCAATGGCTTGCTGGATTGAGTGCTGTCGCGGTGCTGGCGATTGCATTCGAGGGCGGCGGCTACAGCCTCGGCGCGCGCGCCGCTGCCGCGGTTGCTGTTTGGTGGGCGATTGTCCTTGCCGTGCTGCTCGGCGGTCGCGCGCGCGTCAATTGGACAGCGATCGCAACGCTGTGCTTCCTCGCGGGCCTCACGTTATGGACCGGCCTATCCGCTCTGTGGTCGTCGAATGCCGAGGCGTCCTTCGCTGAGTTCGGACGCGCAGTTCTTTACCTCGGTGTATTCGTCCTCATCGCGCTGGTTGTACGTCGGAGTGGGCGCCGCGAAGCCATTTTGGACGGTGTCGCGGTTGCAATCGCCATCGTCGGCGTCGTCGCGCTCGCTACCCGTCTGTTTCCGAGCCTCACTTCGGCGGGCGCGACATTGACGTTTCTGCCGCAGTCCGTCCAGCGCCTGGCGTATCCACTCAACTACTGGAATGGGCTGGCGATCTTCATTGCCATCGGGTTCCCGTTGTTGCTGAGGGGTGCAGTGATCTGGCGGTCGTCGTTAGCTCGCGCCGCGGCGGTTGCTGCGCTCCCACCGCTGAGCGCGGCCATGTACTTGACGTCGTCGCGCGGTGGGTTCGCCGCACTTGCATGCGGTATCGCAGTCTTCGGAATGTGCGCGGATCACAGATGGACGATCGCCGGCGCCGTGTTGGTCGCTGGGGTCGGCGGAGCCGCTGCGATAAACGTCCTCAGCTTGCATCCGAGACTGGTCGATGGCCCGTTCGCCGGACCGGTCGTAGCTGGAGAGGGTCATCGTGTTGCGCTCGCGCTCGCTGCAATTTCCGTCGCCGTCGGCGGCGCATTTCTGGCGTTGAGCAGGATCGGATCGCGTGCACCGAGGCCCTCGCGGTCGCTTGAGGTAGCGCTGGTCGGCGTGATTGTGGTCGCCGTGCTCGTCGGAATCGCCTCTCAGCATCCCGTTCGGCGGTTCGACGCCTTTACGCAGCCCCCGTCCCTGTCGGGCCCTCCCCAAGTCCTTCAGGATCACCTCCTGAGTGGCGGCGGCACCGGCCGATGGCAGCTGTGGTCGGCCGCGGCCCGTGAGTCCGACCACCGCCTTCTCACTGGTGGCGGCGCCGGGACATTCGGGGAATGGTGGGCCGCTCACGGGACATTGCCCTTGTTTGTGCTGGACGCACATTCGTTGTATCTGGAGACGCTCGGAGAGCTCGGACTCGTTGGGATAGTTCTTTTGCTGGGGGCGCTTCTAATTGCGTCAGTTGGTGCGGTGATGCAACTCCGCCGCGGATCGAGTCGAGTGACCACCGCCGCTGCGATGGGAGCAGTCGCCGCCTACCTTTTAGGCGCCGGAGTCGACTGGATGTGGGAACTCCCAGCCGTTTCGGCGATGGGTATTGCCTTGCTCGGTGTGCTCGCGGTGTCAGACGACGGCGCGCAGGAGCAACGGCCTTGGGCTCGGCCGCTCCGTTTGGGTGTAGTGGCTGTCGCTGCATTGGCTATTGCGTGTTGTGCTGTTCCGTGGATCGCGCAGACGCGACTGGACGCCAGCCAATCGGCGGCGAAGCGGGGACAGCTGCGTTCCGCGTACGCTGACGCGCTGGCTGCTCGCCGACTGATGCCGTGGGCGGCAACGCCGGATGTCCAGGCCGCTCTTGTCGCGGAGCAGGCACGCGATCTGCCCCTCGCACAAAGGCTCATCTCGCGCGCAATCGAGCATGATCGCAATAACTGGAGCCTCTGGTACATCCGAGGGCGGATACTCCGCGCTGAAGGTCACAGCGGCGCTTCCCGCCGCAATCTGAGACACGCGCTATCCCTCAACCCTCATTCCGCAGCGCTTGTGAATGCTGTCTCAGGGCCTTGACGCGCCGTGGTCGGCCGTCGCCACCGAGTTTCGTCCCATGCCTGTCCCAACATACCGCCATATGAGATGCCGGTTAGGCTGTCGCTCCGCGTTGCGAAGCGCGGTTCAGTGAGATCTACAGTTGTCGTGCCGGCTCGATCTGCTTCATCATTGTCCTCACCGGATGTCTCACAAGCCCGGGCCAGGTCTGACAGGATTCGTGAAAAGCGCTTGGGGGTTGAGGAAACGCGGTGATTGACATGGGGACGGAGTTGCAGGACGTCGCCGCCGCTGTGCATGGCGCTGATGCTGGCATATCGCTTGCGCCTCTCGACGGTAAGCGCCGAAACCTCATGCGGCGCGCTCTGGTGTTAACGGACGTTGCCACCTTTGCCGCGAGCCTGGTGCTTGCGTCCCTCGTCCTCGGGCCGAGGGCGGGTTCCTCGCATCCATCCTTCGCACTTTGGCTCATTCTGCCGTTGTGGCTGGTCGTCGCCGACGCGCGCGGCCTGTACCGGCGGCATGACGAGCGTATCGACCACTCATCGGTCGATGACGTCGTTGCGGTCGCCGCATCGATGACTTTCGCCATCTGGGGCTACGTCGCCGGTGCCGTCGTACTCGGACAGAGTGTCGAACTTCGTCAAGCCACGATCGCATGGGGGGTGGCGATCGTGCTGGTGACGAGTGGGCGGATCGTCGTTCGTGCCGTCTGCCGTGATCGCCCGGCGTATCTGCAGAACACGCTGCTCGTCGGAAGCGGTGCCATCGCTGCGCGGATCGCGGGCAAGATCGTGCGACATCCGGAGTACGGGCTCAACCTTGTCGGGTATGTGGACGACGAGGCTGGTGGTCCAGAGTGGCGCGAGGAGATCGCGCATCTAGGTGGTGTCGATCGGCTGGACGATCTCGTACAGTTGCTCGACGTCGAGCGGGTCATCGTTGCGTTCCCTCATGACCGGTCGGCAGATGGAGAGGTGATGCTCGTGCGACGCCTGCAGAGTTGCGGGGTGCGGGTCGACCTGGTTCCGCGAGCATTCGAGTTGATCAGTCCACACAACGGCATCCACACCATTGAAGGTGTCCCTGTGGTCGGCCTCAACCGGCCCCGGCTCTCGGCGACGGCCCGAGCCGTCAAGCGTTCCCTCGATCTCGTGGTCTCGACCATCGCGCTGATCGTTCTGTCGCCTGTCTTCCTTGTCATGGCGGTCGTGATCAAGCGAGACTCACCCGGCCCGGTTTTCTTTCGGCAGGTACGGATGGGTCAGGGCAGCCGTCCGTTCGAGCTCCTTAAGTTCCGAACGATGATGGACGGTGCTGATCAGCGAAAGGTCGAGCTCGAGCACCTCAACATTCACGCAAACCGTGCCGGACCCCGGATGTTCAAGATCTGGGAAGACCCGCGCGTGACTGGCGTCGGCCGAAAGTTGAGGAAGTACTTCATCGATGAGCTTCCGCAGTTGATCAACGTACTTCGTGGTGAGATGAGCCTCGTCGGGCCTCGGCCGCTGGTCCTCGAAGAGGACGGGCACGTCAGCGATTGGGCTCGCCGTCGGCTCGACTTGAAGCCAGGCATGACCGGGCTCTGGCAAGTGACGGGACGAAGCGGCGTTCCATTCACCGAGATGATCGAGCTCGATTATCTGTACGTCATGAACTGGTCTGTACGGACCGATCTTCGGATCCTGGCTCGCACGGTTCCACTTGTGGTGCGAGGCGACGGAGGTGCTTTCTGACGTGGGCGAGGGGTTACCCGACGACTATCCCACCTTCTCGGTCATCATTCCGGCGTTCAACGAGATCGACGACATCGGCGCTTGCCTTCAGGCGCTCTCGGCTCAACGGTGGCCCGTGTCGGAGATCATCGTCGTCGACGGCCTCTCAACAGACGGAACGCTTGAGTTCCTCCGTGCGCAGGAGGCGGCAGGGCGACTTCGTTTAGTTGAGGAGACGAAGCGGGGGCCAGGCGCTGCCCGCAATGCCGGACTCCGCGTTGCGTCTGGTGACGCCGTCGTGATACTCAATGCGGACGTCCTTCCCGAGCCGGATTTTTTAGAGCGGATCGCTCCGCACTACCGCAAGGGATATGGCTCGGTTTCCGTCGAGTCACGCGTCCTGAATCTCGACAGCGTGATTCCGCGGTTCATCCAAGCGGATCACGAACTCTCCTTCGGGGGTAACCGAAAAGGCAATGTGGGCTGGACGGAGGGCTTCTCCTGCCTTCGCGAGGACGCCGTCGCGACACTCTTTCCCGACCAGATTCCGGTCGCGGGCGGCGAGGACGTCGTCTTCTTCAATGGGCTCTTGTCGCGCGGCATACGTTGGACCGGCGACTTCTCGGTCGTCATTCCGCACCGCGCGCCGGCGAGCTGGACGGGCTTCTGGCGTCAGTGGGTTGCTCGCGGTGCGTCTGTCCCGCACATCGAACACACGCTTGCAGGCATGTCCGTCGGGCGGGTTGCGGTGCGCCGGATCGGAGCCATGATCGTCGAGGTTTTGCGCGGCTTGGTGATCGTCCCTGCCCTGTTGGCCTCAATCCGTTGCGCGCGCCTTTCGGGCCGAGGCTGGCGCGATGCCCTCCCGTTCTGGATCCTCATTCATGTTCGCACGGCCGCCCACCGTATCGGCACGCTGCGCGGCCTAGGAGCCATCGCCCGGGACGGTGGATGAAGGTAACTATCTCCGTCGGCGGAAAATTCGAGGCCGCGTACCGGTGGGGGCGCTATCTCGAAGACCGAGGAGAGCTTGAGCGACTGGTCACGACATTGCCGTTCTTTCGCGTCCGGCATTTCGGTGTGTCTGCCGGACGAACGACGTCAATATCGATGGTCGGTTGGTGGAACTACCTGATCGGACGAACGCGGTCTCGCGCTGTGATGCGCGCGAACCAGCTTGGAGCGAGCGCGCTCTTCGATCGCCTCGCCTCCCGGCGTCTCGGCGACTGCGATGTTTTTAATGGGTGGACCAGCATGGCGCTGTGTTCGATCCGGGCAGCTCGGTCACGCGGCGTGCCTACCATCCTCCACACCGGCTCTGCGCATATCGCGTACCAGACCGAACTCCTCGAGGAGGAGTACGAGCGGTACGGAGAGCATGGATGGCAGACGCATCGGGGGATCGTCGCCCGGACCCTTGAGGAGTACGAGGAGGCCGACGCGATCGTCGTGCCGTCCACGTTTGTCCTCAGGACATTCGCCGACCGTGCGGTCGACCGGCAGAAGCTCTTTTTGGTTCCCGAAACGGCGGTCGCAGCGACCCCCCAGCCGACTCCGTACGAGCGAGCTTCTCACGAGCCGCCGACGATTCTCTTCGTGGGCCGCGCGGAGTTGCGAAAGGGCCTTCCGTATCTGCTCGACGCATTTCGAAAGCTGGGCGGTGCTGCCAGGTTGCGGCTGGTAGGGGAGGCGCCATCGGCAAAGCTTCTCGAACGTCTTGGCGGGCTGCCCGCGGGCGTCGATGTCGTCGGCGTCCAGAGAGGGGAGGCGTTGCAACAGGAGTTCCGCCGGGCGGACATCGTCGTTCTGCCGTCGGTAGAGGATGGCTTCGGCCTCGCGGCGGCGGAAGCCATGGCCGCCGGCATCGCAGTCATCGTCTCGGATCACGCCGGAAGCGCCGACCTCATCGACGACGGTACAAATGGCCTGATCGTGCCCGCTCGGAATGCGGATGCACTCGCCGAGGCGATGGAGCGACTGCTGGTCGACGAGGAACTCCGTCGCCGCCTCGGCGTTGAGGCACGCGTCGCTCGACGCGACCGGACGTGGCAGCACTATGGCGACGACCTCCACGCCGTGTTCTCCGCGGTCTGTGGCGGTACGGCGAGCCCTGAGACGCGATGAGTGCGACGCCACGTTCGAACCTCCCGCTGCTCAGGCCGGGGCTGGGGCGCATTTACGCCGTCTTGAACTGGCTCCTCTCACGCCCGGCGGTCTACCGCAGGCGCGCTCCGTTCCTCGCGACCTCGAACCTCTCGTTCGACGAGGTCCGCTTCTGGAATCGCGGCAACGAGTGGGACGCGTACATCCCTCGGACTCGCAGTCTCGTGAAGCTCGAAGGCGCCGACATCCTCGTACTGGGATGCGGTCGCGGCGAGGAAACCCAGATTTGGCAACGGCACAAGCCGCGGTCTGTTACGGCGGTCGACTTCTTTGCGCATCCGGAGTGGGCGCAATACCCCGACGTGACGTTCGCGCAGATGGACGTCCGGGAGCTGGGCTTCGACGATGAGAACTTCGATCTTGTCGTCTCGCATGCCCTTCTCGAGCACGTCGACGGCATCGACCAGTTAACCCGAGAGATGCGTCGTGTCCTTCGACCGGGCGGGATCGCTTTTGCGAACTTCGGCCCGCTATACACCGCCTACGGCGGCGCTCACTATCTCGGCGCGTATGACCATCTCATGATGACCGAGGAGGAATTCGAACGTCTTCTCGTGGAACGAAACCATCCGACCGAAGTCTCGGAGGGGTTGTTTTATCTGCGTAACGGCATGTTTAGTCATCGCACGTGGCGCGAGTACGAGGCCGTTTTCTCGCAGCACTTCGAAACCGTCCGCACAATTCTTTTCGTCGATCCGAGAGGCCTCGCGTACAGGTCCGACCACCCGGCAGAATGGTCTCGCCTCCGTCGGAGCTACGACGAGGCCGAACTCCTCGTCTCGGGAGCAACGGTGTGGCTTCGGCGTCCGCACTGAACTTGCGCGGTCGTGCGGTACGCGGCGCGGTGGCACTGAGCGGCGGTAACGCCTTCGCCTACGCGTTCGCGTTCGCAGCGACGCTCGTCCTGGCTCACCTCTTGACCCCGCGGCAGTTCGGGCAGGCGGCCCTCGCGATCGCAGTCGTAGAGTTGCTGTTCGTCGCGACCGCAGGGAGCCTTTCGATGGCGCTGATTCGGGAGTCGTCGAACCAGATCGCGGCGGCGTTCGACGTGTCGCTCGTTCTGACCGTGGCGGTCGGACTGGCGACTCTCGGGCTTTCCTCGGCCATCGCCGGAATCCTGTGGCTGACGTCGTCTGCCACGCTCGCGCTGATGATCATCGCGCTCGCTGGCGGAAGGGTTGTGCTGCTCGTGGGCTACTCGTACAACGCGCAGCTCGAGCGCGAGCTCTTGTACACGCGGGTTTCGATCAACCAGTTCTTTGCGACCGTGGTCGCGTCAGCCCTTGCTCTCGGGCTTGCCCGCGAGGGCGCCGGAGTTTGGTCGCTGGCGACGCGCGATATAGCCGTGAGCGTCCTGACCTTCGCGCTCGCCTACTTTGCTTCGCGGTTCCGATTCGGATGGACGTTCGACCGATCGTTGGCCAAGCAGCAGCTCGTCTTCGGCGCACAGATGGTGGGATCCCGCATCGGCGACATCCTTTTCCACCGTCTTGACAACCTCGTCGTCGGCATCTTCAGCGGGACCGCGCAGCTTGGGCTGTACAACCAGGCCTATGTCTTGACGGAGGCCGGGAACCGGATCATGGCGCCGATCCTCCAGCAGGTCCCCTTCGCCGCGTACTCGCGCCTACAGAATCAGCGCGCGCTTACATCAGAGGTGTTCCGTACGGTTACGTACTTCGTTGTGCGTGGATCTGCGTTTCTTGCAGCGATCTTTGTCGCGGTTCCCTCTCCTCTTCTGGGCGCGTTGTTCGGTGCCCCGTGGCGATCTGCACAGATCATCCTCGTGCTTCTCGCCCTCTACGCCCTTCTGCAGCCCCTGTTCGATCACATGCGCGTGCTGCTCGTGGCCAACGGTGCGGTTTCCTCAGTGCTCGCCGCGCGGGCGGCTCAGCTCGCGTTCTTCGTGCCGACAGTGATTTTGGGCGCGGTCGCCTTCGGTGCGGTAGGGGCGAGCATCGCGGTCGGAATTGGAATGCTGATCGGGACCGCCGCGCTCATTCGTCCTTCACTGCGGCTTGTCGAGTTCGACCTGAATGGAATGCTCGTGCCGGTTGCGGCTGCCGTGGTGGCAAGCGTCGTCGGACGGTACGCGGCGAGCGAGACAACCGGGGATTGGGAGCGGTTAGGCCTTGGTGTAGCGGGCGCCACCCTCGCATACGGAGCCGTCCTGGCGGCTCTTGACAGGCGGAGGCTGCGAGCCGCGGTGGAGATCCTTCGGACGCGCGCTGGATAGGGACCGCGGGCCTCCGTCTCTCGCCGTTGTTCCTGTCGAGCCTCGCCGTCTCCTCCGTGGGTGCCGACGGTAACCTTGGCCCGCGTGCCGGTGGTCGCCGCAACTTTCGCCGTCCTCGCCGCGATTGGAGCGGCGACGTGGGCGGCACGTAGACGAGCCTCGGCAGAGCTCCCGTTCCTGCTCGTGCTCGCCGCGTTCGCGTTCTACTGGGTGGTGCGCGGCTTCTACGTCGCAGCGCGGCCGCGGGAGATGTACCTGAACGTCCACCGCGTTCTCGGCGACTCCGTGTGGATCGGGCAACTAGTTACCGTCTCCGCGGTCGTAGCGTTTGCGGCAGGGTTCATCACGTGGAGACCACGCGCGGTTCGGTGGCCCGCGCGCCTCGATCCGCCTGCAAATCGACGGGTTCTCGTGGCGCTGATCGGGGTGTGGGTCGTCGGATGGCTCGCTCGCCTCGCATCCATACGGGCGGGTGACGTCGCATCGCTGGCGTCGCCAGGACAAGTCGGCGGCAGCTCCGTATTTCAGACAATCGGTTCTCTCGCGTTCCTCGCGACGATCGTCGCGATGGCCGTGGCGGCTCGGTCGCCGACTGACCGTTGGAAGATCGCAACGGTCGTCTTCGGGACCGGAGAGATCGTGTTTGCGGTCATCAGCGGCCGCAAGACGTTCATCGCAGCGATTGCAGTGGCGTGGCTGCTTACGCGTCCACCTGCGTCGCGTCCGATTCGCTGGGGCGTCGGCGTTGCGGTGTTGGGCGGTTTTCTGCTCGTCGCGCTGCCCGTGATCCAGATCGACCGAACGTTTCAGAACGCGCACAAAACCGCCGGGGACAGCCACGCTTTTCTCCACGGATTGCGCGACACCCCCGGTGGAGTGATCGATCACGTCGGAGACATCGTCACGCTGAAGTACCCCTTCCGCGTGCTGATGCGCAGGACGATGACGGTGGAGGCGGTTGCCGCAGCCGTTCGTTACGCGCCCCACTTCGGTTTCCAGTACGGCCGCGAGTGGGCGATTGCTGCACCGACGGCATTCACCCCGTCCGCTGTTTGGAAGGGGAAGCCGCCGCTGCGTCTTGCGGAGCAGTTTACGTACGATTACGCGAACGCGCCGCGACCATCTTCGACGGTTCCCCCCTCGGTCACCGGCGACCTGTACGTGAACTTCGCGCTGCCAGGCGTGATTGTCGGCTGGATGTTGATTGGCGTGTTGCTTCGTGGCCTCGTTGCGCTAACGGGGAGCGGTGGCGTCGGGGCGACGGTCGTGCTCGCCACGCTCTTTGTCTATTTCTTGATCGGAATCGAAGCTACGGTGTCGCAGATTGAGGTCGCGGTCATTCAGCAAGGATGCATGGCCGCAGCGGTACTTCTGCTCCTCAGGCTCGCGTCGATGCCTCGCATTGTCGGCGCGCCTCGCACGGAAGGCGCGAAGTAACGGGATGGAGAGACCTCTGCGCGTTGCACATCTGGTCTCGCATCCGATTCAGTACTTCGCGCCGCTCTATCGAGAGCTTGCGCAGCGACCGGAGATCGACCTGACCGTCTACTACTACTCCGATGCCAGTGTTCGCGGCTACCACGATCCTGAATTCGGCGTCACGGTGCAATGGGACACACCTCTCCTCCAGGGCTATCGTAGTGTCTTCGCGCGGAATGCCGCCAGGACCGGGATTGACGCCGGAGTTCGAGGGGGTATCCATACCGACGTCCTGCGCGCGGTGGTGAGCGGAGGGTACGACGTCGTTTGGGCTCACGGGTACGCCTACCCGACCTCCTGGCTGGCACTCGCGATAGGCCGGCTGCGCGGCACGCCGATCGCGATTCGCGAGGAGCAGACGCTGCTGCATCCTCGTACTCTGCGTAAGCGGTTGCTGAAGAAGCTGGTGCTTAGTCCCGTCTTCCGCGGCGCCTGGGGCCTGTACATCGGCGAGCAGAACCGGCGTTATCTCAGCGCGTATGGGGTGAAGGAAGATCGGCTCTTTCCAGCCCGCTACTGCGTGGACAACGACTACTTGCGGCGGGCCGGCACCGAGCTCGCGCCGCGGCGCGAGGAGGTCCGTAGAAGATTAGGGATCGATGACGACAATCCAGTCATCCTCTTCGTCGGGAAGCTGATCGACAAGAAGCAGCCACTTCGTCTGCTCGACGCATACGCTGACATCGCGCACGAATCGGGGGCTTGGCTGGTCTACGTGGGCGATGGAGCGCTCCGCGCGCAAATGGAGGAGACGATCGCCGCTCGGGGATTAGAACGGGTCAGGCTCGCGGGCTTTCTCAACCAATCCGAGATGCCCGCCGCATTCGTTGCCTCGGATGTGCTCGTGCTGCCTTCTGCGCTCCATGAGACCTGGGGGCTTGTCATCAACGATGCGTTGAACTTCGGGCTGCCGGTGATTGTGAGCGACAAGGTCGGTTCTGCCGAGGACCTCGTGCGCCCTGGATGGAATGGAACTGTCATCCCGCACGCGGACACCGCCGCGCTCGCGGATGCGATGCGACAACTCGTCGCGAAACCGGAGCTCCGCCGCCTTTATGGCGAGCGAGGTCGAGAGCTCGTAGAGGCCTACAGCATCTCGGCGTGCGCCGATGGAATCGTCGCTGCCGTGCAGGACGCGATGGAGTACCACGCGTGAACGATGCGATACGAAAGCTGACGTATTACACCGACGGCGGTCTGAAGCCCGCGATTGCGCAGCGGTATTTTCGCCTGGTGGCTCCTGCGCGGACTGTGCTCGATCTGGGTTGCGGCACGGGTGAACTGGGGCGCCACGCACCGCCGGGAACGCTCGTCCACGGGATCGACGTCGATCCCGGTGCAGTCGAGCTCGCCGCGCGCTTCGAGAAGGCGATCTGCCTAAATCTCAACGCGGAAACGCTTCCGTACGACGACGATACCTTCGACGCAGTTGTCGCCAAGGATGTCTTCGAACACGTTGAGAACCCGGGCCGAGTCGTCGCGGAGGCGACCCGGGTACTCGCACCCGGGGGAAACCTTTTGGCGTCGGTCATCATGGCCAAGCCGAAGGCCGTGTGGTCGGACTACACCCACGTACGCGGGTTCACGAAGCGCTCAGCAGAGATGTTGCTGGCCGACGCGGGACTAGAGGTCGAGCGCATCTGGCCGATGGGGCCCGTGCCGCTCGCCAGTCGCCTGGACCTGCTGGATGCAGTGCCGTATTTCCTGCGGCTTCCAGGACCGTCACAGCTGTGGGCGACGAGTTGGGAGCTTCTTGCCCATAGGCCTCGATGAGTAGCGCGACGACACTCGCCCTTTTCCGGAGTCCGGCGGCGTTTCGCAGCTTCAGTATGGATCGGTACGCCGAGAGCCTCCGAGCTGCGATCCAGGCGCAAGGGTCATTCTCGATCGTGGAGGTACGGCCATCGTTCGGCCGTCCACGCGCGTCAGGCCGAATCCCGGCCTACTGGTATCGCTATCCGAGGTATCTCGCAACGGCCCGGCGGACGCATTTCAACCTCAACCATGTCCTCGACCATTCGTACGGCCACCTCGTGTACGCGCTCGACGGCGTACGGACCGTCGTCACGTGTCACGACATCTTCCCGGTCAAGCACTGGAAGGGCGAGATCGAAGGCATGCCCCCGCGCCGCATCCCGCCTCTCACCGTTCTCGCCAGCCTTCGCGGCTCGCGACGGGCCGCTGCCGTCATCACGCCGTCAGCGGCGACGAAAGTCGATCTCGTGCGTCACCTCAGTTTCGACCCAGCGGCGATCCACGTGGTGCCGTATGGACTGGACGCCAGCTTCTGCCCGTTCGACGAGCACGAACGGTCGGACCTCGCAGGACTGCTCCCGTTGGGCGGGCCCGAAGCACGCCATCTCTTGTCGATCGACACGGGCGGCCCGTACAAGAACCAGGCGGGCACTTTGCAGATCCTCGCCCGGGTCGTTGAGTCGACGGGCCTCGATGTCAGGCTCGTACGTGCCGGAACTCCTCTCGCGCCGCGCGAGCAGGAACTCGCAAGAAGTCTTGACGTGGCCGATCGCGTGATCGAACTCGGAGCAGTGGCGACCGATAGGATGCCGGCGCTCTACAACAGATGCGACGTGCTGGTGTTTCCCTCATTCTACGAGGGTTTTGGATGGCCGCCGCTCGAGGCGATGGGATGCGGCCTGCCGGTCGTATCGTCCCGATGGGCGTCGCTGTTGGAGGTCGTAGGGGACGCGGCACCAACTGCGGATGCCACTGATTATGATTCGCTGGCTTCGCACGTCATCCGCTTCCTTGAAGATCCGGAGGCGGCGCAGCTAGCTGCGACGAAGGCGTTAGACCGGGCAAGCGAGTTCACGTGGGACAGAGCCGCCATGAAGACGGCGGAGATCTACGGCGCAATGGGGGGTTGATTGGTGCGGGTTCTCGTCACTGGTGGGTGCGGCTTCATCGGGACGAACCTGGTCCTGGACCGCCTGCGTCGAGGGGATTTCGTGCGGGTTCTGGACAACTGCTCGCGCGCTGGGACGGAGCGGAACCTCGAGGCGCTCCGGGCGCACGAGAGCGATGGCCACCTAGAGATCCTCCTTGGCGACGTCCGAGATGAAGAAGTCGTGCGTTATGCGACAGCCGACGTGGACGTGGTTTTTCATCTCGCCGCCCAAGTCGCCGTTACTACTTCGGTCATGAACCCGCGCGAGGACTACGACATCAACGCAACCGGCTCGCTGAACGTGCTGGAGGCGGCACGCGCGGCTGTTTCGCCGCCAATCGTCATCTACACCTCCACCAACAAGGTCTACGGAGGCCTTGAGCACGCACCGACCCGGGAGCGAGGGGGCCGCTACGAGTTCGTGTCGCACCCCGAAGGCGTGCCCGAAGATGTGCCGCTCGACTTCCACTCTCCCTACGGTTGCTCGAAAGGTGCCGCCGACCAGTACGTGATCGACTACAGCCGTATCTACGGTTTGCGGACGGTCACGTTCCGGCAGTCGTGCATCTATGGGCCTTGGCAGTACGGGAACGAGGACCAGGGGTGGATCGCACACTTCGCACTCAATGCGCTCCGTGGAGAAGCGGTAACCGTGTACGGCGATGGTAAGCAGGTGCGTGATGTCTTGTTCGTCGACGACCTCATCGACCTTTACGATCGAGCGCTGAACCGCATTGCCGTCGCTGCTGGTAAGGCGTACAACATCGGCGGGGGGCCGGGGTTCAGCATCTCGGTTCTTCAGTGTCTCGAGATGCTTGAGCAAGCCGTGGGCCGACAGATTCGGGTTACCCACGGTGATTGGAGGCCGGGCGATCAGCGGGTCTACATCAGCGACGTCAGGCGTGCCGGGGAGCTTGGCTGGTGTCCGACAACTTCGTTCTCACGTGGGCTGAATGGTCTGCTCGCCTGGATGCGACAGAACATCGCAGCAACTGCTGTAGCACCCTGACGCATTGAACATTGCCGTCGATGCGATCTCGGCGGGGGCTGGCCTCGGTTCCTCTGCTGGTGGGATGATCGTGTACTTCGACGGATTGCTTGCAGCGCTTGCGCGCCGAGACGACGTGGACCGGCTCATCTCTTTCGTGCAGCCCTGGGCGCCAGACGTGGGCATGCCGACGGATCCCAAGCTCGACCTTAAGCCTTGTCGTGGTTTGCCGCGTAACCGCTTCGGTCGCGTCGTGTACGAGCAGACGATCTTCCCGTTGGCTGTCGATCGCGGCCCGGCCCAGGTGCTCTTCTCCACTTGCAACACCCGGCCGCTGCTTCTCCGAAAACCGAACGTGGTTGTGCTCCAGTCGATTCAACATGTTTTCTTTCCATCTGCGTTCGGAACAGTCCGCCGCGCGTATCTGAATGCGTTCGTACCTCGGTCACTGCGGACTGCGGATGCCGTGATCGCGGTGTCGGCGTGGGAGAAGCAGGAGGCGCTGCACCTGTTCGACCTCGATCCGGATCGCGTGTTCGTGGTCCATCACGGTGTCTCGAACGCCATACGTGCCCACGCCGCCGCAACGCCATCGCCATCGGCAACCCGAGGCGGTCGACCGACAATCGTCATGGTGTCGGCGCTCTACGATTTCAAGAACCACCGTCGGCTGATCGAGGCGTTCGCTGCGCTTCGTCGCGAGCACGACGTTCCTCACGAGCTTGTGATCGCCGGTGGCCCTGCGGACGTGACTCTTGAGGAGCTCCAGGTGGTGGCGGCGCGCGCGGGAGTTTCCGATCGTGTTCGCCTCCTCGGCCCGGTTCCGCATGAGCTTGTCCCCCGGTTGCTGGCGAACGCTCATGTTGTCGCGTACCCCAGCCTCTTCGAAACGTTCGGCTTTCCGATACTGGAGGCTCTTTCCTACGGGGCGGTCCTCGTGACCTCGGCGGCGACGAGCATGCCTGAGGTTGCCGGCGACGCGGCGATCCTCGTCGACCCAACCGATACCGCCGACCTCGCAGCGGGCCTCGCGCGAGCAATCTTCGACCGAGAACTGCGCGAACGGCTGCACGCCACTGGTCCGGGGCGGGCGGCAGAGTTCACGTGGGAGCGCTGCGCCGACGGCACGCTCGCCGCACTCCGATTCGCGCTGGAGTATCCCCGGTAAATGTCACGTCTCTGCATCACAGGTCTCTGGCATCAGGGGGTGGTCCTCGCGGCCTCCCTGGCCGAGATGGGCCACGACGTCGTAGGTCTGACCGAACCCGCCCGAGCCGACGCGCTGAACGCCGGAAAGCCGCTCGTTCACGAGCCGGGACTGTCGGAGCTCCTTCACCGCGGCATTGCGGCAGGTCGCCTTCGATTTGTGGCCTCTCCGCGAGACGCTGTCGAAGGGGCTGAGCTCGTCTACCTCTCGCTCGACACACCGGTTGCGGACGACGACAGTCCTTTGCTCGACGAGGTGTACCGGCTCGCAAAGACGATCGGCAACGCGATCGTGGACGATGTGATCCTCTGCGTCACTGCCCAGGTGCCCGTTGGAACGACGGAGGCTCTTGCCCTCGTCGTCGAGGAGATGTCCGGTCGGCGGTGCAGCGCCGCGTATGTGCCGGAGTTCCTTCGTCTCGGCACGGCGCTCGAAACGTTCCGGGAGGCAGACCGCTTCGCCATCGGGGCGAACGAACCGGCCGTCGGGGAACGTGTCGCCGAGCTCTATCGCTCGCTTGGTCGACCGATCGTGATCACCGACATTCGGTCTGCGGAACTCGCCAAGCATGCAGCCAACGCGTTCCTTGCCGTTTCGATCAGCTTCGCGAATGAGCTCGCGGACATCGCGGAACAAGTTGGGGCCGACTTCGACCACGCCGCCGAGATCCTTCGGCTCGATCGCCGGATCGGCCGCGATGCCTTCCTCAGTCCCGGGCTCGGTTATGCGGGCGGCACATTGGGACGGGAGCTGCGCGTCCTGCAGAACTTTGGGGTCAAGCATGGTGTACCCACCCCGCTTCTCGATGCCACTGTGGCGGTGAACAACCGTCGACGCGAGCTCCCTCGCCGTAAGCTCGAGAAGAGCCTGGGTGACCTGAACGGCCGTGTGGTCGCTCTGCTCGGACTGACGTACAAACCAGGTACGAGCACTCTTCGGCGAGCCATATCACTGGAGATCGCCCGAGACCTTCTCGCCGCCAGCGCAACGGTGAATGCCTTCGATCCACTTGCCGACCTCACGGAGGTATCTGACGCCCCGGCGCTCGTGATCGAGCGCGATCCGTATATCGCGGCGACCGGCGCCGACGCGGTGATCTTCGTGACGGAATGGGAGCGCATCGACGACCTTGATCTTGGTCGGGTCGCGGCGGCAATGCGCGGGCGTGTGGTGTTGGATGCTCAGGGGATCGTCGATCCGGCGCGTGTCGCCGCGAGCGGATTGGAGTATCACCGGCTGTGAGCGACCGGGCTCTTGACGGGAAAGTGGCGTTGGTCGCCGGTGGAGGGCGCGGAATCGGTCGGGCGATTGCAGTCGCGTACGCGACTGCCGGGGCGCATGTTTCCGTCACCGCGCGGACACGGGCAGAGTTGGACGAGACTGCCGAGCTGTGTCGATCTCAAGGCGCCCAAGCTCTCGTTGTTACGACGGATGTCTCGAATTGGCGGGCAGTCGAGGCGCTCGAGGCGCGCGTCCACGCCGAGCTCGGGCCGATTGACGTCCTCGTGAATGCGGCGGGGGTCTACGGTCCGATCGGCCCGACAGCCACTGTTGACGTGGAGACGTGGGCGCGCGCGCTCGACGTCAATCTCACCGGGACGTTTCATCTTTGTAGAGCCGTCGCGCCACGGATGGCCGACCGCCGATATGGGAAGATCGTTCTGCTGGGTGGCGGCGGTGCGACAGCGCCGCTTCCCTCGTTCTCCTCGTACGCCGCGTCGAAGGCGGCGGTCGTTCGCCTCGCGGAGACACTGGCCGTTGAGCTCGCGCCGTTCAACGTGCAGGTGAATGCCATTGCCCCGGGCCTGGTGGACACCAGGATGCAGGACGAGGTTCTTGCTGCCGGGGATGCCGCGGGGCCGCTCATCAACAAGGTTCGCGCGGCGCGCGAGTCGGGCGCCGGCGCCGTCCCGGCCGACGTGGCCGCGGCGCTGGCCGTGTTCTTGGCCTCCGACGAGTCGGGAAACCTGGCCGGCAAGCTGATCGCAGCACCGCACGACTCCTGGGCGACGTGGCAGTCGCCGTTCGACGCGTTCAACGCGTCGTCGCTTCTCACGATTCGGCGCCTCGACCCGCACACCGTCGACCCGATCATCGATCAACTGAGGAGGGACGGCTAAGGATGTCGCTCGATGCACGGGTCTGTCTCGTCACCGGTGCCGCTCGTGGGCTCGGCCGGGCCATCGCCGAGCGCTTCGCCGAGTCAGGTGCGTCGCTTGCGCTCCTGGACTGCGATGGAGAGGAGCTCGCTGCGACTACGGACGCGCTTGACGTCAGAGACGCACCTCTCCAACTCAAGGCAGACGTGGCGAGCTGGGCTGAGGTGGAGGCTGCGCTGTCGCGTGTCACCCGCGCTTTCGGTCGTGTCGATGTCCTGATCAACAACGCCGGTGTGCAGGGACCGATTGGGCCACTCATGACGACTGACCCGGAGCACTGGCGGCGCACTGTGGATGTGAACCTCCTAGGTACATTGCACTGCACCCGCGCCGTGCTGCCGGCGATGATCGAGAACGGATACGGCCGGATCGTGAATATCTCAGGCGGCGGCGCGACGGCGGCACGTCCACGCTTTAGCGCGTACGCGGCGTCGAAGGCAGGTGTCGTACGTCTGGCCGAGACGCTTGCACTTGAGCTCGACGCACTCGATGTGCGGGTCAACGCGGTCGCCCCTGGAGCGCTGAACACACGCATGCTCGATGAAGTCCTGGTTGCGGGCGAGGCCGCCGGCGCTGAACTGGAAGATGCGTTGCGGCGTCAGCGCGACGGCGGCTCCTCGATCGCTGATGCTGTTGACCTTGTGATGGTGCTCGCGGGCGATAGCCCGCCGGTTAACGGTCGGCTTGTATCGGCGCCGCACGACGCGTGGCGCACGTGGAGCGAGAAGCCACCGGCCGACGACGCCATGTACACCCTGCGCCGTGTCGACGCGTTCACGTTGTCGCAGCTTGAGTCTTCTGACTGATGCGTGTCGGGATCATCGGCTGCGGGCTAATCGGAACCCGCCGGGCCCAAACGGCACTCGCTTCAGGCGACGAGCTGCTTTACGTGGTGGACGTAACAAAGGAGCGCGCAGACGAGCTTGCGCGAAAGGTCGGTGCCGTTAGAGCGGAATGGTCCGACGTGATCAAATCCGATGTCGACGTGGTGGTCGTCGCTACGCCGAACAAATTTCTGCAGCCGACCGTGGTCGAGGCTCTGCAGGCGGGAAAGCACGTTCTGTGCGAGAAGCCGCTCGGCCGTAACGCCGCCGAGGCCGAAACGATGGTGGAGGCGGCCAAGACCGCCGGTCGGACGTTGAAAACGGGCCTCAACCATCGGCACAAGCAGGCGATCAGCGCGGCGTATGGCTTGCTCGAAAAAGGGGCGATCGGCCGACCATTCGCGATCAGGGCCGCCTACGGCCACGGGGGACGGGCGGGCTACAACAAGGAGTGGCGCGGAGATCCCGAGCTTGCCGGCGGAGGAGAGCTGTTGGACCAGGGCGTGCATGTCGTGGATCTTTGCCGCTGGTTCCTCGGAGAGTTTGTGGAGGCGACCGGGGTGCTCGGCACCTGGTTCTGGGACGTGGAACCGCTCGAGGACAACGCGTTTGTGCTCCTCCGTACGGAGGACGGTCGGGTCGCGTCGTTTCACACGAGCTGGACTCAATGGCGAAATCTCTTTCGATTCGAAGTGCTCGGGACTGACGGTTACCTCGTCGTCGATGGCCTCGGCGGTAGTTACGGCGCGGAGCGCCTGACCCGGGGCCGGCGTCGGAATAAGGGAGGCGTCCCCGAGGAGGAGACGGTCTCGTTCCCGGGAGAGGATCTGTCATGGGCGAACGAATGGCGCGAGTTCAAGAACGCCGTCGAGTTTGGGAGACAACCGCTCGGAAGCGGTGAGGATGGCTTGGCTGCTGCGCGCATCCTCGACGCGGTGTATGCAGCCGCCAGCACCGGCCGTGTCACTCGTGTAGGCCTCGCATGAAGGCGCTACTGCTCGCTGCGGGATTGGGGACGCGTCTGCGCCCGGCTGTCGGCGCGTTGCCGAAGGCGATGGTGCCGGTCGGCGGGACGCCGCTGCTCGAGAGGACGGTGCGCTGGCTCGGCGCCAACGACGTCCGCGACCTCGCAATCAACCTTCACTATCTGCCAGCTGCGATTACCAGCCATTTTGGCGACGGAAGAGAGTTTGGAGTCGAGATCAGGTACTCCTACGAGCCGGAGTTGCTCGGAACGGCCGGCGCGCTCTACCCGCTGCGGGACTGGCTCCGCGAGGGTGATCAGCCCTTCCTCGTGGTGTATGGCGACAACCTGATCACGCTCGACGTGTCGCGTCTTCTCGATGCGCACGCGCGGGGCGGGGCGATGGCAACCGTCGCCGTCTTCGAGCGGGAGGATGTCTCGGCGAGCGGCGTCGCTGAGTTGAACGAAGAGGGCTGGGTGGTGCGATTCGTCGAGAAGCCACGTTCAGGTCAAACATCCTCCAAGTGGGTCAGCGCGGGCTTCCTGGCGTGCAACCCCGCGCTCCTCGACGAGATTCAGCCGGGTTTCTTGGACTTCGGACGGGATGTGCTGCCCTCCCTCGTCGCGTCCGGCCACGGTGTTTGCTCGTACCGAATGGGTGCGGGTGAGACCCTGGGATGGATCGACACACCCAATGACCTCCGCCGACTCGATGAAGGGTTGAAGCAATGATCCTGGCGCGAGCCCCACTTCGGATCACGCTCGGAGGTGGTGGGACGGATCTCCCGTCCTACTACCAGCGGTTCGGTGGCTTCATCCTCAGTGCCGCAATCGACAAGTTTCTCTACATCTCCGTCAACCGGCCGTCGGCGGATGATCTGATCCGGCTGAAGTACTCGATCTCGGAAGAGGTGAAGGAGGTCGACGAAGTCCGCCACGATCTCGTTCGCCCGACGCTCGCGTTGCTTGACATCCGCAAGAACATCGAGATCGCGTCGCTGGCGGACGTGCCGGCCGGGACGGGGCTCGGCTCGTCGAGCACGTACCTCGTTGCCTTGCTTACTGCGCTCCACGAAATACGCCGTGAGCGCGTCCCTCAGCAGGCACTGGCCGAACAGGCATTTCACATTGAGCACACGATCGCCGGCCACTCAGTTGGGAAGCAGGACCACTATCTGGCATCGTTCGGCGGCCTGACGTGTCTGGACATCGAGAACGACGGCCGCGTTCACGTGACGCCGCTCAATGCGTCCGTCGAGACCATCGAGGACCTGCAGAGCCGCATCCTGCTGTTCTTCACCGATATCAGCCGGGGCGCACAGGACATTCTGCGCTCGCAGCACGACGCCACCGAGCGCTCGGACTCATCGGTGGTCGAGAGCCTGCACAAGACCAAGGAGATCGGCTTACGGGTCAAGGACGCGCTGGAAGGTGGGCGTGTCGACGAGTTTGGGGCGTTGCTGCACGAGCATTGGGAGAACAAGAAGCGCCGTTCCAAACGCATCAGTGCGGAAGGAATCGATCGTTGGTATACGACCGCCCGCGACGCTGGGGCCCTTGGGGGCAAAGTCGTCGGTGCAGGCGGCGGGGGCTTCCTGATGCTCTACTGTCCCCCCGCCGCGAAGGCGTCGGTTCGTGAGGCTCTTGCCAAGGAGGCGTTGCGTGAAATGCCGTTTCGTTTCGACTTCGAAGGCGCGAAGGTCTTGGTGAATTTTTGAGTCTCGTCCTCGTCACAGGCGGAGCCGGTTTCATCGGCTCCCACACAGTCGACCTGTTGCTCGAGAACGGTTACGACGTTCGCGTTCTCGACAGCCTGCAGCCGCGGGTTCATCCCCGCGGCAAGCCTGAGTACCTCGCCGACGAAGTCGACTTCATCCACGGCGACGTCGCAAATCGCCAAGATCTGGCGCGTGCGCTGGAGGGCGCGGACCTCGTCCTGCACCTAGCGGCCTACCAAGACTACCTGCCGGACTTCAGCACCTTCATCCACACGAACACCGAGTCGACGGCATTGATCTTCGAGCTGATGGTCGCAGAGCCTGACCGTTACCCGATCAGGAAGGTCGTCGCGGCCTCCTCGCAGTCGGTCTCCGGTGAGGGCAAATACCGTTGTGTCGAGGAGGGGACGGTCATATTCCCTGGGCCGCGCACGATCGAGCAGCTACTGGCGGGACAGTGGGACTCCTTTTGTCCGCAGTGCGGGGCTCCATTGGAGCCAATGCTGATCGACGAGGCCTGCAGCAACCCCCATACCGCTTACGGCATCTCGAAGTACGCGATCGAGCTTCTGCTCTTCAATCTCGGTCGCCGGTACGGGATCGCGACGGCGGCCATGCGGTACACCTACGTCCAGGGCCCGCGGAACTCGTTCTACAACGCGTACTCGGGAATCGCGCGACGCTTCGCGCTCCAGTTGCGCGCGGGGCTTCCGCCCGTTTGTTACGAGGACGGGATGCAATTGCGTGACTACGTCAACGTCTTCGATGTTGCGCGCGCGAACGTGATCGCGCTCGAATCGCCAGACGCCGATGGGGTCGCGCTGAACGTCGGCGGTGGGGTCGGGGTGACGGTTCGCGAGTTCGCAGAGACGATGGTTCGGGAGAGCGGCGTCTCGGTCACGCCGGAGGTGCCGGGTGAGTTTCGGCTCGGCGACACGCGCCATACGGTGAGTGATCTGACGCGAATGCGGCGTCTCGGTTGGGAACCTGTTTTCGCCTTCGACGAGAACGTGCGTCAGTACCTGGCTTGGCTTGACACGCAGGCGAACACGGCCGAGTACCTCGCGGAGGCGGACCGGATCATGGCTGAGCAGGGAATCGTCCGCCGCGCCGTGCCGCGTTTACACGAGACATCTCCCGGAGATTCCCGAAGTCGCCGGTAGAGTGCTGTTCCGCAAGTGGAGCGACGAAGATTGGCCCAGCCGCAGGCATATCTGGAGAAGTTCCTGGCTGATACGACTGCAATCGCAGGCCGGTTAGATCGCGACGCGCTCGAGGGGATCGTGGAGGTACTTCTCGGGGCACGCGCGCGCGGCGGTCGGCTGTTCTTCGTCGGTAGCGGCGGAGGCGCTGGACATGCGTCCCACGCCGTGTGCGATTTCCGAAAGATCGGCGGGTTCGAGGCGTACAGTCCGAGCGATAACGTCTCGGAGCTCACGGCGCGGATCAACGACGACGGCTGGGATACGAGCTACGTGGAGTGGCTGAAGGGCAGCCGCCTCGGGCCCGACGACGTGCTGTTCGTCTTCTCGGTGGGCGGGGGTGATCTCGAGCGGGGGATAAGTCCGAACCTCGTCAACTGCGTCGAGCACGCGAGGGCGGTTGGCGCGGCCATCTGCGGCGTAGTCGGTCGCGATGGAGGACACACCGCCCGCAACGCCGACGCGTGCGTTGTCATTCCGACCGTGGACGAGTTGGCGGTCACGCCACACACGGAGGCCTGGCAGGCGGTCGTCTGGCACATGCTCGTTGCGCACCCCGCGTTAAAGATGGCGGCGATGAAGTGGGAGTCCGAACGTTGAGGCGGGCCGTGTTCCTGGACCGTGACGGTGTGCTGAACGAGACGGACCTCGACGAGCGCGGAGTGCCGCATCCGCCGGCGTCACTCGCCGAGTTGCGAATCGCCGACGGAGCTATGGAGGCGTGTCGGAGCTTGCGCGCGGCGGGTTATGTCCTCGTCGTCGTTACGAATCAGCCGGATGTTGCACGCGGAACGGTCGAGCGACGCACCGTCGACGCGATCAACGATCACATCCGGCGTCGGCTCGAGGTCGACGACGTGCGTGTCTGCTTCCACGACGCACCGGATGGCTGCGATTGCCGCAAACCGGCGCCGGGGCTGCTGACCACTGCCTGCCACGATCTTGGCCTCGATCCGACATCGAGCTTCATGGTGGGCGATCGGGGGGTTGACATCGAGGCCGGGCGGCGTGCCGGTTGCCGGTCGATCCTGATCGACCGGCCTTACTCGGCCGTAGATGGGGCTGCGCCCAGTTTCACGACCGATTCCCTGCTTGCGGCGGCGGCGTGGATCCTGCACGATGCAGCGTCTGCCGAGGAGGAAGGGGCTTGAACGCACTACAGCAGTTGAAGGTGAAGCTGTTCGCCGACGGTGCAAACACGGAGGAGATCGCGTCGCTCGCGCGGAACCCGTTGATCAGCGGATTCACCACGAATCCGACGCTGATGAGAAAGGCGGGGGTCGCGAACTACGAGGCGTTCGCGCGCGAAGTCGTGACGCTGGTCGGGGATCGGCCGATCTCGTTCGAAGTGTTTGCCGACGATTTCGACGAGATGGAACGGCAGGCATCGAAGATCGGCCAATGGGGCGAGAACGTTTACGTCAAGATCCCGATCACCAACTGTTCTGCGGAATCAGCGATTCCGGTTGCTCGATCGCTGGCAGCGCAGGGAGTGCATCTAAATGTGACAGCACTGACTACTGCGGGCCAGGTGGAGGAAGCCACCGACGCCCTGTCGGAAGGGCCGTCCGCGTTCATCTCGGTATTCGCGGGACGGATCGCGGACACCGGCCGCGACCCTGTTCCTGCGATGGCCGAAGCCGTGGAGATTCTGCGGCCGTTCCCGCAACTCCAGCTGATCTGGGCGAGTCCGCGCGAGCTGCTCAACATCTTCCAGGCGGACGCGATCGGATGCCATGTCATCACCGCGACGGGCGACATACTGAACAAGCTGTCGCTCGTCGGCAAAGACCTCATCGAATATTCGCGAGAGACAGTGCAAATGTTCTACGACGACGCGCTGGCCGCGGGATATGCGCTCGAGGTCAGCGAGTTGGTTCGTGATTGACCCGAGGCTGCTTGCACTCATCGCTTGCCCTAGTTGTCGCGGAGCCCTTGAGGAGCGCGACCCAAAGCTTCGCTGCAGCACCTGTGCGAACGAGTACGACGTAGTCGGCGGCATCCCTATCCTCCTGTCGCCCTCGGGCGAGAGTTCGCTCAAGGACTCTCAAGTGGCGTACTTCGACGATGAGGTGGACCCCGAATTCGAGGTCATGCGACCGCATGGGACGCCGGTGTTCTACCGCCGACTGATCGAAGAGAAGTTCGACCGAAGCACTGAGCAGATTCGGGGGCTGCTCGCAGGCTCCACGGCATTGACCGTGTGTGGTGGCTCGGGAATGGACGCCGAGTTCTTGGCCAGAGCAGGCGCGTTCGCGATCAGCTCGGACATCTCACTCGGCGCCGCCCAGCGAGCTGCCGACCGCGCTCGCAGATACAGGCTTGACCTTGTCGGGGTCGTCGCCGACGTCGAGCACCTCCCCTTTCGGGGTCGGTCCGTCGATGTCGTCTACGTCCACGATGGTCTTCACCACCTCGCGCAACCTCTAGACGGCCTGGACGAAATGGCCCGCGTTGCCCGCTGCGCGGTGTCGGTGACGGAGCCGGCACGTGCTCTGGCGACCGCCGTCGCAGTCCGTACCGGGCTCGCGCTGGACCGTGAGGAATCTGGGAATCGCGTGATGCGTCTGACGACTGATGACGTGTCGGCACGCCTCAGGCGAGCGGGGTTCGAGGTGGTCGCCGCGCGCCGGTACGCGATGCTCTATCGCCACGAACCGGGGGCCGTCTCTCGCCTCCTGTCGGCTCCGGGGCTGCTCGAGGTGTCACGAGGCACCCTCTGCGCGCTCAACGCCGTTCTCGGTGGGCTCGGCAACAAGCTGACGGTTCAGGCCATCCGGCCATGAGCCGGATCGTCATCTGGTCGCCGAACTACGCACCCGAGTTGACCGGAATTCCTCCGCTTGTAACGGACGCCGCAGAGTGGCTTGCCCGCCAGCACAGAGTGGACGTCGTGACGGCTCTCCCGAACTACCCCCAGCGCCGAATCTTTCCGGCTTATCGGGGCTCCGCCTGGAGAGTCGAGCGTCGCGGCGGGGTTGACGTAGCGAGATCGTGGCTCTGGGTCCGGCCCGGCGAGCGCTTTCTCGACAAGGCTCTATATGAACTCTCCTTCACGACGCTCTCGCTGCCGAATCTCGTTCGGCGCCTGCGCGCGGATACGCTCGTCGTTGTCGTTCCGGCTCTGAGTGCCGCCTACGTTGCGAGCCTGCTCGTGCGGGCGCGTGCGCTTCTTCCAGGTTCGATACGACTCGTCGCGTGGGTCCAAGACCTCGTCCTCTCTGCCGCGTTGTCGCTCGGTGGCGTGGGCGGCGCTCAGCGGCTCATCCTCGAAGCGACGCGGAGCCTCGAGCAGGCCGCCTTTCGCGCGGCGGATGCCGTTGTCGTCTGCAGTCCCGGCTTTCGCGAGTACGCGCTCCAACACGGAGTCGATCCCAATCGCGTTCACGTCGTCCTGAACTGGGTCGACCTCGAATGGATCGTTCCGCGCATCACTCCGCAGGAGAGCGGGATCACGCGCTTCCTGTACGCCGGCAACATCGGCTATACGCAGGACTTCGATTCGCTCGTGGCGGCGGCCAGCGACTTGGGGAACGACGTGCACGTGCGGCTCGTTGGCGATGGCAACGCCGCAGAGCATGTGCGCACGCTTGTGCGGGACCTGGACAACATCACCCTCAGTGGACCGGTGCCCCGCGACGAGTACCCCGCTCTGCTGACTGCGACCGACGTACATCTCGTGTTGCAGCGTCGCGTGAGCGCAGGCGCCAACTTTCCGTCCAAGATCGCTACGGCACTCGCAAGCGGCCGTCCCGTGCTGGCCGCGATCGATTCGACGACTCCTGCTGCGGCGTTGCTCGACGAGAGCGGAGGGGCCCTCATCGTTGCGCCGGAATCGCCATCCGACCTGGCAGATGCGATGCGGAGGCTGAGGGACGATCCTGGTCTACGCGCGGAGCTCGGGCGACGCGGGCGCGACTACGCCGAGCGGTCTCTCGGGCGCCGCGAACGGCTACAGGATCTCGAGCGAATCGTTCTCGGCTGACGGCTTCCGGCCCGTTGGTACGGTGAACGGATATGCGTGCGCGCTCGCTGATCGTTGCACTTGTCACGCTCACCGTCGCATCGGTCGTGGCGGTCACGACCGCACAATCCTCGGTGCCGATGCGCCCGCTAATCACCGGCCTCGTGCAGCCGACGGCATTTCCGCTCGATCCGTCTGACCGCCCTGCTGCATATCGGCGGATCGCACAGGCGGGCGGGACGGTGGTCCGGATCGGGCTGTCTTGGCGCGCCACCGCCTCGCATCGTCCGGCCAAAGCGACCAATCCGGACGATCCCGCGTACGACTGGACGGCGTTCGACGCTGATCTGTCGGCCGCAGTGGGTGCAGGGCTGATTCCGATCGTGAGCATCAACGACACGCCATCCTGGGCACGCTCGGCACCGTCCGGCGAGAACTTCCAGCCGAACGTCGCGTCGTTCGGGTCGTTTGCCAGCGCCGCCGCCACTCGGTACGACGGCCGACACCGCGGCGTTCCTCGTATCAAGGACTGGCAGGCTTGGATCGAGCCCAACGTCAATTCGTTCCTGGCGCCGCAGTACGACTCGCAGAACAAGCCTGTGTCGCCGGAGTATTACCGCCTGATGGTAAATGCGTTCGCGGCTTCGGTGCACGCGGCACGTCCGGACAACCTCGTCGTCGCCGGAGGGCTCTCGCCGTTCACCGTCCAGGTCGGTGATACCCGTACCGTCGGGCCCCTCCGCTTCATGCGCATGATGCTGTGTCTCTCGAGCGGTCCGCACCCGAAGCCGACGTGCCACCGGCCCGTGCATTTCGATGTCTGGTCGCACCATCCGTATACGACCGGCAACGCGCAGCATCACGCAGTCAATCCAGATGACGTGTCGCTCGGCGACCTCCCGAAGATGAAAAAACTCCTCGACGCTGCGCAGGCGGCCGGCGACCTTGTTTCGTCCCATCCCATTCGCTTCTGGGTCACTGAGTTCAGCTGGGACACAGATCCACCCGACCCACACGCGGTGCCCGTTGCCCTTCAGGCGCGATGGACTGCCGAGGCGCTCTACACCATGTGGTCGGCCGGCATCGATTTGGTGATTTGGCTTCAGCTTCGCGACGAGCCCTATCCCCAAAGCCCCAACCAGGGAGGATTGTATTTTCGCGGCGCATCGTTCGCGAGAGATCGCCCGAAGCCGACGCTGACCGCGTTTCGTTTTCCGTTCGTCGCCTATCTCGACAAGACCGGCGTTCGTCTCTGGGGACGAACACCGACGAGCACAGCCGGAACGGTGACGATTGAGCACCGCGTCGGCTCGGGTTCCCCTTGGCGACACTTCGTGACGTTGCATGCGAACAGATTCGGAATATTCGGCGCGACGGTTGCGAGTGCGTTGTCACCGAAGGAGTCGGTGCGAGTCAGGGCTCCGGGCAGCGCGTCGCTAGCGTTTTCGCTCACCGAGCCGCCGGATCACCCGTACCACCCGTTCGGATAGACGTGCGCGTCCTTCAGATCACGTCGTACTACGCCCCTGCATGGGCGTACGGAGGGCCGCCGCGCGTGATGACGGATTTCGCTACCGGGCTCGTCCAGCGCGGGCACGACGTCACCGTCTTCACGACCGACGTGCTCGACGCGGAGGTGCGCGCTCGGCCGTTGCGCGAGGAGCTCGACGGCGTTCGCGTCGAGCGGTTCCCGAACCTCTCGAACACGCTCGCTTGGCGCACGAAGAAGTACTTGCCCCCGGGGCTCGTGCTCGCGGCGGCGCGTCGCGTGTCGAACTACGACGTCGTGCACGCGACCGACGCGCGCACGCTCGCGACTGCCACTGCCTACCTCGCCTCGCGGATCGCAGGCGTGCCGTTCGTTCTCTCGGCCCACGGTTCGCTGCCCGGATCGAGCGGCCTGCGCGGCGCCGTGAAGGAGGTCTACGACCGCGCGCTCGTGCGGCCGATGCTCGAGCGCGCGTCGCTGCTCCTTGCACAGACCGTGCACGAGGAGCGGCTGTACGGCACCGCGGGTGGGCGCGAGGAGGCGATCCGGCTGCTGCCGCTCCCCCTCGACCTCGCTGCGGTCCCGGAGACGTTCGAGCGCCGCTTCCTCCGCCGTCTCGCCGGCGTGGACGATGACGCGCCGCTCGTCCTCTTCCTCGGCCGCATCCACTACCTGAAGGGGCTCGACATCCTCGCCGAGGCGATGCCCGACGGCGCCGAGCTCGTCGTCGTCGGGCGCGACGACGGCGCCTGGAGCGCGATCGGCGCACGCTATCCACGCGTTCGCTTCGTCGGACCGCTGTACGGCGTCGAACGCTTCCATGCCTACGCCGACGCCGACGTCTTCGCGCTCACGCCGCGGCACTGGGAGGAGACGTCGGTGGCGGCGCTCGAGGCCGGGGCGTCGGCGACCGCGCTTGTCCTCGCAGAGCAGAGCGACATTCCCAATTTGAGCGCGTCCGGCGGCGGCATCGTCACGGAGGCGACGCCCCACGCCGTTCGAGCGGCCCTCGTCGAGGCACTGCCGCGTGCTCGCGAGATGGGCGAGCACGCGCGAGCGCTCGTGCGCGAGCAGCACGGGCGCGACGCCGTCGTCGAGCGGCTCGAGCGATATCTTCTGGCGGCCGTCGCCGCCTAGAGTCCGCTGCCGATGCGTTCACTCCGCGTAGCTCTCTGCTTCGGGACGTACCCGCCCGAACGAAACGGCGGAGCCGACTCGGTGGCGCGCCTGGCCGCCGCGCTCGCCGCTGCCGGGCACGAGGTACACGTGCTCACGAGCCGGGGCGAGCCCGCCGACGAGACGCTGCATGGCGTTCGTGTCCACCGGATCGTCGATGACTGGACCGTGCGCGGCGGCCGGGCGGCGCGTAGGCGCGTGCGCACGCTCCTGAGGCGGGAGCGGGTAGACGTGCTGCACGTCTTCTTTCCCGACTCGGTCTTGCAGGGGCGCTACCAGTCGCCCGCCCTCCTCGCACCCCGCGACACGAAGGTCGTCACGACGTGGTGGAACCTCGGGCTCGGAAGGCGCTCGCCCCTTGCGATCAAGGTGTCCTCGCTCGCACTGCTCGCGCGGAGCTCCGTCCTGTCGTCGCACGACCCGGTGTACGTCGCAGCGCTCGAGCGCCTCGTCCTGCGGAGAAAGCCCGTCGGCTGGCTTCCAGTGGGTAGCAACTTCGCCGAGGCGGCGACGCGGCAGCGCGCAGACTCCATTCCGACCGTCGGCTTCTTCGGGCAGCTGGACTTCACGCGCGGCGTCGATACGCTGTTCGACGCAGTCGCACGACTCAGCCGTCCGGAGATCCGCCTGCGCATGCTCGGTTCCGCCGGCCGCCCCGAGCGGTACGAGGGCGACCCTGAGTTCGTCCGCCTGCTCGACCTGCCGCAACGTCTCGGCATCGCCGACCAGGTCGAATGGACGGGCTTCCTCGATGACCGCGAGGTACCGCAAGCGCTGGCCGACCTCGATCTCTGCGTGCTGCCCTACCGCCGCAACAGCCTCGGTAGGAGCGCCCTTGCCGCCGCCTTCGCCGCCGGCGCACCCGTCGTTCTCGGCGGGTACGGCGAGCGCGTCGCCCCCCTCGAGCCCGGTCGGCATGTGGCGCTCGTCGAACCGGACGATGCCGAGGCTCTCGCGCAGGCGATCGCGAACCTCCTCGACGACCCGACCGAGCGAGAGCGGCTCGCTGCAGGCTCCCGAGAGGCGGCTGCGTTCTTTGCGTGGCCGCGGATCGCAGAGCTGGCGGTCGAGCTTTATCGTGAGGCCCTTCGGTGAGGATCCGGGTGCGGCATGCGTACGACTTCGGTGCAGCGCGGGGTGCCGTCGGCGACACCCTTCTCCGCCCGGACGCTTGGGATGCCGCCCGGACCGGGGAGGGCCCGTTCCACCTTCCGTCGACGCGCGCGGAGTGGGCGCAGCTCGCGGACAACGACGAGCTACGCGCGCGTGCTCGCGGCATCGCCGCGGTCGCGGCTGGCCTGGACGCGCACACCGTGTGCTCGCACGGTGTCGGGACCGGCACGCTGGAACTGAACCTCGTTCGGATCGCGCCCCATCTCGAGCTGACGTGCACGGACTACGCCCCACAGACCGTCGAACGACTGACAGCGTTGTTCCCGGAGGCCGTCGTCGTACTGCGCAGTCTCACCGACCCCGACCCGCCGTCGGCGCACCTCCATCTGATGCACCGCCTCGATGCGGAGCTCGATGACGACGCATGGCGGACGGTCTTTACGCAGCTGCGAGCGCCCGTTCTGTTCGTCCCGAACGTGGTCCTGCATCTGCCGGCCGCTGGTCGCGAGGTGGCGCGGCGCATCCTTCGCCGCGGTCGTCTGACGCACGCCGGCTGGTTCCGGAACGAGTCGGCCCTCCGCGCGCTCTGGAATGGGACGCACACCGATCGTCGAGTCGAGGTCGGCCCGGCCGCCGCTTACCTGCTGCTGCCTCGATGACAGCGCTGCGGCTTCTTCGAAAGGCGCGGTTGTTGGCGGCCTATCCAGACGCAGTTGTACGACGCCCGCGCGCCGCGCTTCGCTATCTGTTGCGCGACCGAGAGTTCACAAATCTGACCTACGAGATCGAGAACGTCGACGAGCTCGTGACTTTCGTCGCCGACGCTCTCGGGCACCCGCGGGACGCAATTGCGGGGTACGTCGCCGAGCCGTTTGCCGACGAGCGATTGCTCGGCCCGCTGCGCGCAGCGCTCCGCGCGCGGCGCGATCGAAACCCGGAGCCGCGCTTTGGTCGCAGGTTGGGGTGGTACGCGATCGTGCGGGCGACGAGGCCGGAGCTCGTGGTGGAGACGGGTGTCCACGACGGGTTGGGAAGCGCCCTTGTCCTCCGGGCGCTGGAGCGGAACGGTGCCGGCACACTCTATGGCTTCGACGTGGATCCGCAGGCCGGCTGGCTCGTGCCGCAGGAGCTGCGCGGCCGGTATCAGCTCGTACTCGGCGATGTGCGGGAGACCCTGCCGCGGGAGCTGGCGGACAAGAGCGTGGACGTCTTCATCCACGACAGCCTGCACACGTACGAGCACGAGCACTTCGAGCTCGAGCTGGCGGTGGCGCATTCGGGAGCATCCGCGATTCTCGCCAGCGACAACGCGCACGCGACGACCGCGCTGCGCGACGTGTGCACGGAGCACGGGCTGGACTACGCGCTGTTCCGGGAACGTCCGCGGCATCACTTCTATCCTGGCGCGGGGCTCGGGCTGGGACTCTCGCGAAGTGCACCGCACACGAGCTCGACCTCGTCATCGGTCAGCTCCGGGTAGAGCGGCAAGCTCACCACCTGCGACGCGAGACGCTCGCTCACCGAAAGGTCGCGGCCCGCGCCGAGGGTGCGGTACGGAGGCTGCTGGTGGATCGCACGTGGGTAATGAACCGCCGTCTCGACGCCGGCAGCCGCCAGGTGGCGCCGGAACGTCTCGCGGTCAGTCGTCTCCACGACGTAGAGGTGGTAGCCGTGGCGGCGCCCGGGTAACTCGAGCGGGCCGGCGATCTGCGTGCCTTGGAGGGCGCCGCTGTACCGCCGAGCGATCTCCCGGCGCCGCTCGGTCCACCGGTCGAGATGCGAGAGCTTCTCGGACAAGAACGCCGCCTGGAGTTCGTCGAGGCGCGAGTTCCTCCCGCGCAGGACGTGCTCGAACCGCTCGCGCTCGCCGTAGTTGCGTAGCAGGCGCGCCTTCTCGGCGACACTGGCGTCGTTGGTGACGACCGCTCCTCCGTCACCGAGCGCACCGAGGTTCTTTGTCGGATAGAAGCTGAAGGCGGCCGCGTCGCCGACCGACCCAGCGCGCTGGCCCTCGAACTCGGCGCCGTGTGCCTGAGCACAATCTTCGACGAGGGCGAGACCGCTCCGCTCGGCGATGTCGGCGAGCGCGCCGAGATCGGCGCACTGGCCGTACAGGTGCACGGGAACGATCGCCTTTGTGCGCTCGGTGATCGCCGCCTCGACGCGACTCGGGTCAATCGTGCGGCTGCGCTCCTCGGCGTCGACGAGAACGACCTTTGCCCCGAGATTTTCGATGCCGACGACGGTCGGAACGCACGTGTTCGCCACGGTGATCACTTCGTCTCCGGCCTCGACGCCCACCGCCTGCAACGCAATCGTGATCGCATCCGTGCCGTTTGCGACGCCGGTTGCGTGCGCGGCGCCGCACCAACCGGCGAACGCGTGCTCGAACGCCTCGAGCTCCGCCCCGAAGAGGAACCGTCCGGACGAGAGGACGCGCCCGCTCGCCGCGTCCAGCTCTTCGCGGATCGCGTCGGTATGGCGCGCGAGATCGCCGAACGGGACGGTCACCAGTAGTGGTTCCGTTCGGCGCGGTAGAACGCGAGAGTCTCGGCGAGTCCTTCACGCAGCTTCACGCGCGGCTCCCAGCCGAGCTCCGTCCTCGCGCGGTCGAAGTCGGCGTAGAAGTCGCCGATGTCGATTGCCTTGCGGTCGGGCGGAAACGGGACCAGCTCGCACGCGCCTTCCCCGTTCAGCTCGACGAGCAGCTCAGCAAGATCCTTGAGGCTCACGACCTCGTCGCTGCCGAGGTTGTAGACGCGCCCGCGCGCCTCGTCGCGAACGGCGGCGAGCATGAACGCGCGGACGGCGTCGTCGACGTAGTTGAAGTCGCGCAACTGGTTTCCGTCCCCGTACACCTGGATCGGGCGTCCTTCCACGAGGAGACGGAGCCAGATCCCGAGGAACGTCTGTCGGGCGTCCTTGACGCGCATCCGCGGACCGTAGGTGTTCGTCAGCCGCAGCACCGAGACGTGCATGCCGTAGACCTCGCCATAGAGCAGGTGGTACCACTCGCCCGCCGTCTTGTTGATGCCATTGACGTCGACAGGCACGATCGGATGAGACTCGTCGACCGGAAGGCGTTGCGGCCGCCCATAAATCTGTCGCGTGCTCGCAAAAACGATCCGCGCGTCCGGGTTGTTCGCTCGGCAGGCTTCGAGAATCGACAGTTGCGCCCGTGCATTGATCTCGAGATCCGTGTACGGGTCGGTCATTGAATCGAGGTGGCTCGTCTGACCGGCGAGGTTGAAGATGACATCCTGACCCCCGACGAGATGCCGAACGCTGTGCTCGTCCCGCACGTCAGAGACGTTGATCTGCAGACGGTCTTCGAACCCTGCGACGTTGTGAGCGCTCCCTCCGTATTCCGGCACGAGCGAGTCGACGACGACGACGTTCGCCCCGGCCACGACGAGCTCGCGCGCGAGGTTCGACCCGATGAAGCCGAGGCCCCCGGTGATCAGGACGTTGCGCCCGGACCAGTCCGCGCTCGGGATCGGCACGCTCATGATCGCGCCCGGTTGCGGTCTCCGAGAGCCACGACCGCGAAGGCCGCCGTGCTCCAAAGAATCACGTCCGTGCCGATCTCGCCGCTGAAGTTACCTTGCAAGAACGCGAAGGCGAAGAGGAGCGTCGCGAAGAGCATCTCTGGCTCCTCGTTGCGCCGTCGGTGCTGCCACAGGATCGCGATCGGAAGCGCAGCGAATGCGACAAAGAGCAGGCCGCCGACGACGCCGAGCGAGTAGAACGCCTCGATCACGTCGTTGTGGGGATAGACGAGGGTCCCCTTGATGTCCATCGCCGTCGCCTCGGGCGTGTCGTCGACGAGCATTCCCACGCCGTGGCCGACGATCGGCTTGTCCGGGATCTGGCGGAGCGCCGACATGAACCATTCCCGCCGGATGTGCAGGCTCGAGATGGGCACGGAGGTCACGCTCGGCTGTTCGGGACGCGCCGGATGCCGCGTCTCGTGCGCGAGGCTCGACAGTGCGGGGGGCTGCCCGATCAGGTTGACCTCGAGCTTGCTGCCCACGGCGATGCCGACCACGACCGCCAGGCCCACGACGAACATCGCCGCGCGGCGATGCAGGACCAGAGCCAGGATCACGACCCCTATGAGCGCGACCACGGGCCCGCGCGAGCCGTTGATCATCGCACCTGCCGCAAGCACCGAAGCCACGACCGCCTGAAGCACGACGCCCAGCCGCGAGCGCGGGCGGTAGGTGAGCGCGGCGACGCAGCCGATCGTCGAGACCAGCGAGGCGGTGATCGGATCGAGGCTTGCAATCGGGCTGAAGCGGCCGACCGGCGGGGCTCCGTGCCGCGCCGCGATGAGGTTGACCGCCACGAAGCCGAGCCCGATCACGACCAGGGCTGCACGAGCCTCCTCGAGGTCCCGCCGTGTCATCGACGCCGCGGCGATCGCCGCCGGGATCGTCGAGATGAGGAAGACCCCGAGCAGACGATGCGCGAGCGGCCCGTCGCCGACGACTGCCGCCCCGATCACGAACGCCGCCGCGAGGAGGGCTGCGACGGCGGCCCAGATCCGCGTCCCGCGCGGGGCGGACGCCGCTCGTCGGCGAAGCACATCGCGTCGTGACCAGACAAAGAGCCCGAGCCCGATCGCAACGGCGCCGTACGCGCCAACCGTGTAGACGGTCCGTGTGTGCACACCGAGGAGGTCGAGCGCTCCGAGGTACAGCCAGAAGCCGGTCCACGAGAGCGCGACCACGGCCCCGGGAAAGCGGATCACCGCGGCGATCACGAGGAGTAGCGCGAGCGGGACGCCGACGACGGGCACGAAGGCCAGTAGGAGGACAGAGACGAGCACCGCCGCCGCAAGGCCGGCAGCTCTGGAGCGCGCGCTCACCTGCCCTCCGCCTCGCGGCGCAGAAAGCGACGCAGGACGGCGGCTTCGGGCCAGTTGCTGGTTAGGAGATACGCCGTCACCGTGAGGACGGTAGCCGCGCCGCCGACCAACGCCTGCGCTGCGCCCGATGCATGGAGCTGGTCCAAGCCGAGGGTTACGGGGAGGACGACGAGTGCGACGAGTGCGACCGGCCGAGCGACCTCGGCCAGAGGACGAAGGTCAGTCCAGCTGGTCTGCGCGATGCGAGCCGCGAGGGCCACGCTTGCGATTCCACCGGCGAGCTCCGCGATGCCGAACGCTGCCGCGAGTCCGACAGGCGCCTCCCACGAGCGCAACGCGAGAGCGAGTGGGACGTAGATGACGAGAACCGCCAGCTGTGACCAGACGATGCCGCGAAAGTAGTCGACCGCGTAGAACAGGCGGGAGCTCAGAATCAGGAGAGCCGATCCGAGGACCGCGGGAGCGAATGCGAGGAGCGAACGGCCGACAACGGCCGACTCGCCGGCGTCGAGGGCGCCTCTCTGAAGCAGGAGGTGGACGAGATCTTTGCTGAACGCAGCGAGATAGACGACCACCGCCAACCCGACCACCAACGTCAGTCGCAGCCCGCGGATGAGCGCCGCCCGGACGAACGCCGCGTCGTTTGCTTCGTGCGCGCGCACCATGCCGGGGTAAATCCCCATCGCCACCGCCTGCCCGACCAGGTTTGGCGTGAAGACGATGCCGCGCGCGTAGGAGATCGTCGAGACTGCGCCGACACCGAGCCCGGCCGCGAGCGCGCGCTCGACGAGCACAAACGTCTGACCGCCGACGACTCCGCCGGCGACGCCGGTCCAGATATTCCGCCTCAGAGCGAGCACCGCGCGAACGTCGTCACGTGTCGGCTTACGCATCCACGACAAGCCGTATGCCCGTGCCACGTCGACGAAGAGCAGCCCGAGTGCGATGGAATAACCGGCCGTCGTGCACGCGGCGATCAGCGTGACGCTGTGGGTAACGAGCAGAGAGATCCCCACCAAGATGAGCCCGGAGGTTGTCGCGACCGCGGCTCGGAAGGGCGGCCAGGTGTAGCGCTCCTGCACCAACAGCACGGAGCTGAAGTACGACGACATGCCAAGCACGAGCAGGATCGGGCAGAACGCGAGCCACGGCCACAGGCTTGTCGTCCCGGCCGGACTGAGATCCGCGACAACGACGGCCGCGATGGCGACGTACACGACGAGCAGCGCGGAGAGCACACCCAGCGATAACCAGAACGTCGCGGCGAGGTACGACTGGAATCCATGCGATCGGTGCCGTCGGACGAGCGACGGCAACATGCTCGTTGCGAGCGCTTCGCCGACGACGGTCCCGGCCGTCAGCGGGATGATCGACGCGATGAAGTAGAGGTCGGAGCGTGTCGTCGCGCCAAAGATCGACGCGATCAGCGCGATCTGCACGAATGCGGCGAGGCGCTCGGCGAGCTTCGCCGCGAGCGTGATGGAGCCGATGTACGTCGCCGAACGGCTCGTGTAGCGCGTCACCGGGCGCCCGCGATCAACGCCGCAAGCTGACCCATACGGCGGTCGTAGCTGTGGTCGGTGAACGTTCGGGCCCGACCTGCGACAGCGATTGCCTCCCGTTCGTCCTCGGCCGTCAGATAGTGGTCGATCGCTCCCACAAGCTCGTCCTCGTTGGCGTACGAGACGGCCTCGCGCCCGACCTCGAAGAGCGATCCGAGGTTCACCTTCGCATCGGTGAGGAGCAGCGTGCCCATGCCGGTAGCCTCGTACAGGCGCATGTTCGATGCGTAGTCGCCGCCGAAGTCCCCATGGCGATTGATTCCGATCCTGGCGTCTCGCAGCACGCGCAGCATGTCGAGACCCCACGCGTTTCCGTGGTAGGAGCGGCGGACGCTCGACCGTCTCGACCACTGCCGCTCTCCGTAGCCCCAGAAGTCGATGTGCGTGCGCTCGGCCGCGCGCGCGACGGTGGTGTTCGATGCCCACCGCCGATAGCGCTTGAGCGATCCGACGAACACGGCGCCCCAGGGGGGCTGCGAGGGCCGAGGGCCGGCGCGTTCGGCCGCCCGCACGTCGAACGCGAGCGGCAGGAAGTCGGTGCGGATGTGGGCGTGCGCGAGCTTCTCGGCGAGCGGCGGCACCGGCGTCACGATCAAGTCGAAGAGCCGCAATCGGCGAAGGGGCGGAGGCTCCGTCGATAGCTGGCCCACGAGCATGATCCCGAGTCGTCTGAGTTCGGCGATCGTGCTGTTGCCGAGGATCTCGAGGTTCTGGACGTAGCAGACATCCGGTCGAAACTCCTTTACCTGAGCAAGGAGAATCGCCTCACGCCGGCGGCGATCGCCGCGGAAGCGCGGGGTCGGCAGCGAAAGGCGATGCTCGTCCGCCCAGCGCTCCTGGAGCGGACGGCAGTTGACGATGAACTCGTGTGCCGGATGGCCGTGTGCCGAGAGGTGGTGCGAGTAGGAATCGCTCGTTCCAAAGAATTGGTCCATCAGCGAGCGCCACTGGACGTCGTATTGCTGCCCTGCGAGGTGGGGGTTCGCGGCGTAGTGGGACGCGAGGAATGCCGGGTAGCAGGTGTCGACGATCGAGATCCGCATGGCCGGCAGTGCGAGAGTACCGTGGCCCGACCCTAGCGTACGCGCGCAACGGCGTACAAGGCGTCGCCACGATGGGCGAGATCGCTGATGCGTGCCGCAGGTGCAACTGCGATTCGAGCTCCGAAACGGCCGCTGAAGTCTTGGAGCTGGTACACGCCTCTCTTTGCGTTTCGCCGTGCGTCCATCGACATCAGCAACCACTCGCCCGGGGTGCGTGTGCGGATCACGTCGACAGAGAAGCCGGCCTGCGTCAGCAACAAGCGGAATGACCGCGGGGAAAAGTGCCAGAGGTGGAACGGCACGTGCCAGTGCGCCCAATCCGTGCCGAACACGCGCCGCCAGATCCCTCCCGCATTCGGTACGGCGGCTACCACGACGCCGTCCTCCCGCAGGGCTCTTCTGACGAGCGCGAGAAGCTCCGCCGGGGCGTGAACGTGCTCCAAGATCTGTGAGAGCACGATCGTCCCGAAGCGGCCGGGAGGGAGCGAGGCTCGCTCGATGGGCGCTTCGATCACTTCGATGCCCTTCGCGCGAACGGTCGCGGCCGCGGCGGGATTCGGCTCGAGCCCGACCACATCGAGGCCGCGCGCCTTCAGCGTCTCGAGCAGCTCTCCTGTGTGGCAGCCGATGTCGAGAACGGGGCCTTCGAGCGACTCATCTGCGATTGCGAGAGTGCCGTTGACGCGATGCCACATCCTGGCCAAGGCGGTCGTGCTCGGCGTCCGGCTCCCCTCGCTGGTCGGCACGTAGTGGCCCGCGTAGAGGGCATCGAGCTCGTTCGGCTGCAGTGGGTCGAGCGTTACACCGAGGCCGCAGGCCGGGCACCATGCAACCTGCATCGTCGCCGCGAGCCCGAATCGATTGTCTCGGAGCACGGTCGGATCGGCTCGAAGCTTGCTGCCGTCGAGAGGGCAAGATCTCGCCACCGCCCCAATCCACATCAAGCCTCTAGCATCGCATGGCACCGTGCGCCGCCGCATCCTCGTCTTCAATCAGTACTACGCGCCCGCATTCGAGTCCACGGCGCAGCTGCTGACCCAGCTGTGCGAGGAGCTTGCGGTCGACCACGCGGTCACGGTCGTGACCGGCGTGACAGAGGGCACTTCCCCCGGGCGGGCGCTGCTCAACGGGGTCGAGGTCATCCGCGTCCACTCGACCGCCTACGAGCGGCGGCGTATCTCGCGGCGTGCCGTCAATTATCTGAGTTACATCGCCTCGTCGCTTCGGTCCGCGTTGTTCAATCGCGACGCCGACCTCGTGCTGTGCATGACCGATCCGCCGTTCGTCTCGGCGTTCGCGCTGCTTGCTGCGCGCCGCTTTCGCGCCCCGCTCGTCACGATCGTGCAGGACGTCTTTCCGGAGGTTGCGGTCGAGCTGCAGCGACTTCGCAACCCGCTCATCGTGCGCCCGCTGAGCGCGCTCGTGCGGCTCGGGCTGCGGAACGCAGTGAGAGTGGTGGCGATCGGCGACACGATGGCGGAGCGGCTCGTCGAGAAAGGTGTTAGCGCCGAGCGCATCGTCGTCATTCGCAATTGGGTCGACGCCTCCGAGCTGACGCCGCATCCCAAGGACAACGTGTGGGCGCGGAAGCACGACCTGCAGGGCAAGTTCGTCGTCATGCATTCGGGCAACGTCGGTTACGCACAGGACCTCGATGTGCTCGTTCGCGCAGCGACCTTCCTGCGCGATCTCGAGGACGTTCGGTTCGTCATCGTCGGGAACGGCGCCAAGAAGCCCGATCTGATCGCGCTCGCGGAGCGGCTCGAGGCACCCAATGTCGTTTTCCTCCCGTACCAGGACCGAGCTGAACTGCCGATGTCGCTCTCCGCCGCCGACATTCACTTCGTCGGCCTCGGCGCCGGACTCTCGGGCTACATCGTCCCCAGCCGGATGAACGGCGTCCTGTCCGTCGGCCGGCCGGTGGTCGTCGCTGCCGACAGCGACAGCGAGATCGTGAGAATCGTGGATGCCGCGCAATGTGGTGTCGCGATCAAGCCGGGACGGCCAGACCTCCTCGCGGCGGAGATCCGGAAGGCATACGACGGTGCGTACGACCTCGCCGAGATGGGACGCAACGGTCGCGCCTACGTCGAGCGCGAGATCGACCGCCCCGTCTCCATCGCGCGCTACCGGGAATTGATCGCTGAGCTGATCGGATGATCGCGCTCGAGGTTCTCTTCTGGATTTCGCTCGCCGCGCTCGTCTGGACACACGCCGCCTACCCGCTGTTCGCGGCGCTGCTCGCGCGCATCGCGCCGCGGCGGGTCCGGAAGGCGGACGTCGAGCCGACCGTGACGGTGATCGTCGCGGCCTACGACGAAGAGGCCGTGATCGCGCGGCGGATCGAGAACCTGCTCGAGCTCGACTACCCGAAGGACAAGCTGCGGATCGTCGTGTCGTCGGATGCGTCGAGCGACCGGACCGAGGAGATCGCGGCGGGATACGCCGGCGTGAAGGTGATCCGTAACGAGCGCGGCGGCAAGGTGGCGGCGCAGGACCGCGCGGTGCGCGAGGCAGACAGCGAGATCGTCGCGTTCTCCGATGCGAACGCGCTGTGGTCGCCAGACGCCCTGCGCGCGCTGGTCCGCTCGTTCGCAGACGACGACGTCGCCTACGTCTGCGGCCAGCTGAAGATCCTCGCCGCCGACGGCTCGAACAAGGAGGGCGTCTACTGGCGCTACGAGATGCTGCAGCGCGGTGCGGAGTCGACGCTCGGCTCGGTCACCGGCGGCAACGGGTCGATCTACGCGCTGCGCCGGTCCGACTACGTCGAGGTCGACCCACGCTTCGGCCACGATCTCTCGCTGCCCTACCTGATGGTGCAGCGCGGGAAGCGGGCGGTCTACGAGCCCGCTGCGCACGCGTGGGAGAAGCCCACGCCCTCGAACGAGACCGAGTACCGGCGCAAGGTGCGCATGTTCGAGCACTGCTGGTTGATCGTGCTGCGCGGCCGGATGTTCCGCCGCCTCGGCCCGGTGTACGGGCTCGAGATCTTCTCGCACCGCCTGCTCCGCTACGGGTCGGGGATCCTGCACGTCGTGCTGCTCGCGACGTCGCTCGCGCTCGTCACGCACGGCTGGGTGTACGACGCCGTGCTCGCGGCGCAGTTCCTCCTGCTCGTCACTGCGGCCGCGGGCGTCGGCATCGCGCGGTACTACGTGCTCGTCTCGTGGGCGACGCTCGTCGCGCTCTGGAACTACGTGCGCCGCGGCGTCCCGGCGACGTGGCAGCCCGCGCATGAATAGGGCGCTCGACGTCGCGATCGCCGGCACGGGCCTCGTGATCGCGAGCCCGGTGCTCGCGCTCTCCGCGCTCGCGGTCAAGCTCGAGGACCGCGGGCCGGTGCTCTACAAACAGGTCCGCGTCGGCAAGGACGGCGTCGACTTCGAGCTCCTGAAGCTGCGCACGATGGTCGTCGGCGCGGAGCAGCAGGGTGCGGGCTTCGCGGTCGACAAGGGCGACTCGCGCATCACGCGTGCGGGGCGCGCACTCAGGTGGTTGAGCTTCGACGAGCTGCCGCAGCTCTGGAACGTCGTCCGCGGCGACATGTCGATCATCGGCCCGCGGCCGACGCTCCGCTACCAGGTCGACCAGTACGACGAGCGCCAGCTGCACCGCCTGGACGTCAAGCCGGGGATCACCGGCTGGGCGCAGATCCACGGCCGGGCCTCGCTGCCGTGGGCCGAGCGGATCGAGCTCGACCTCTGGTACGTCAGCCACCACGACTGGAAGACCGACCTCCTGATCCTGGCGCGAACCCCGCTCGCGCTCTTCGGCGGCACCTACAAGGGCGCAACGGGCGGCTGGCCGGACTCGCGCTAGCGCACCGGCGCGGGCGCCTCGAGCATGTCTCGCAAGAAGACTTCGAGCCCGACTCGAGGCTGCCAGCCCAGCTCCTCCTCAATCCGGGAGGCGTCGGCCGCGATGGCTTGCGGGTCGGACGGCCGGACGAATGTGCGGTCGACGGCGACCGCCAGTTCGCCGCTATCGACGAAGGTCGCACGCCAATTGGTCGGATCCTCAGCTTCGAGGTCCCAGCGCAACTCGTGACCAACCAGCCGGAACGCAGCATCGATCAGTTGCCACACGGCCTGCAGGCATCCGCTTCCGAGCACGTAGTCGCGGTAGGCGTGCGGCTGGTCGGCATCGCCGCGGACGGCGGCCTGGCGCAAGATCTTGATCATGCCGTCGACGTAATCGGGGGCGAAGCCCCAGTCGCGCTGAGCCTTGAGGTTGCCTACGAACAATGGTTTCGGGTCGCTCGACATTTCGAGCATCCGCACGTGATCGACGACCTTCCGAGACAGGAACCGCGAGTCCCGTCGATGCGACTCGTGATTGAAAAGGACGCCGCACGCGACTCGAACGCCATAAGAATCGCGGTAGCTCCCGCACAGCAGATGCGCGGCGGCTTTCGCTGCGGCGTACGGACTCTGCGGGTTCATTGCGGAAGACTCGTTGTGCACCACCGCGCCTCCTGACACGGAGCCGAACATCTCCCCGGACGACGCTTGGTAGACGCGTGTTCCGGGGCTGTCCTTCCGGACGGCATCGAGGAGATGAACCACGACGTGTGCATTCGTTTCCCACGTCGCACGCGGATCGTCAAACGAATTGCTAACGCTACTCTCGCCGGCGAGGTTGTAGAGCTCTTCGGGCCTGATGTCCCCGATCAGTGCCGTCAGTGGCCCCGGGTCGCGCAGATCGCGTTTCACGGCGATGAACCTCTCGTGATTCTGGAAAAGTGCGTCCGCGGCCTCAACGTCCCTAACCGGTGCGTGGACGGTCCACCCCTCCTCCAGTAGGCGTTGCACGAGATAGAAGCCGTCCTGACCGGTTGCGCCGGTGACGATTGCCGTTCCACGTAGAGGCGTCCTCACGGCTCAGCAGTGTACGACGCTAACCGTTCCCTCACGAGGCCCCGCTACCTTTCCGGGGTCGTGACGGCGGTCCTCTTCACGTGCGCCGGTCAGCGCGTCGACATCGTCAGCGCCTTCCGCGAGGCGGGCGCGACGACGATCGCGACCGACGTCGACCGCCTCGCGCCCGCGCTGTACCACGCGGACCAGCACGCACTCGTTCCGCGCATCGACGATCCGTTCTACGTCGAGACGCTGCGCAACCTCGTCGAGCTGCACGACGTCCGGCTGATCGTCCCGCTCACCGATCTCGACCACCTGGTGCTTGCGCACGCGCGCGACGACCTCGGCGGCGCGGTCACGCTCGTCCCGGGGCCCGAGACGATCGAGCGCTGCTCGGACAAGTACCTCGCGCACGCGTTCTTCGAAGAGCAGGGGATCGGTTCGCCGCCGACGTGGCTGCCCACGGCCGTCCCCGCAGACATTCGCTTCCCCGTGCTCGTGAAGGCGCGCCGGGGTTTCGGCTCGCGTCACATCTATCGCGCCGACAACGCAACGGAGCTCGACTTCTTCCTGCGCTACACGACGGCCGAGTCGATGGTGCAGGCGCTCTGTCACGGCGAAGAGTTCTCGATCGACGTCTTCTGCGATCTCGACAGCCGCTGCCTCGCCGCGATCCCCCGCACGATGATCGAGTCGAAGGGCGGCGAGTCGATCAAGGGAATGACGATCGGGGACGCGGACCTGATCGACTTCGCGGTCCGGGTGTCCGAGGCCCTGCGCATCATCGGTCCCGCGAACGTCCAGTGCTTCCGAGAGCCAGACGGCCAGTTGCAGGTGACAGACGTCAACCCACGGTTCGGCGGCGGGTTCCCGCTGCCGACGGCGGCCGGCTCGCGCTATCCGGAGCTGGCGATCGCGCTCGCGAACGGGGAGCGGCCGGAGCCGCGTCTCGGAGAGTTCCGCGAGGGCGTCCTGATGACGCGCTACTTCTCGCAGGTGATCCTCGAGGAGAAGGACGGGAAGCTGCGCGTCGTGCAGGCGGAGGCGGTGCCCGAGGAGGCGTGAGGAGGCTCGCACTGCTCCTCGCCGGAGCGGGCCTGCTCACAGCCTGCGGGTCGCGGCACGAGACGGCGACGACGACGACCGCCGCGCACCCGCGGGCGGTCCGGCACGCGGTCCCCCACCGCGCGCCAGCGCCCGACGTCCGGCTCCACGATGTTCAGGTGACCGTCGTCGACGGCGACACGAACGCGCGCGTGCGGGACGTGCGCGTCGCGATCGGCCACCGCTCCGCGCGAACGAATGCCCGCGGCGTTGCGCGGGTGCCCCTCGCGCGGCGCGCGGCGCTCGTCACGCGCGCGGCGAAGCGCGGCTACGGCGACCGTGCGGTGCGCCTCTCGTTCCGCGCGCGACCGAAGTCGACGATCCGCATCTACCGGCGCGCCCTGCAGTGGACGCTCTACGGCGGCGACGCGCAGCGCACGCAGTCGCAGCCGGATCTTCGCGTTCGGCCGCCGTTCCGCGTCGTCTGGTCGCGCGGGCTCGGCACGCTGATCGAGTTCCCGGCGGTCGTGAAGGACGGCGTGGCGTACATCGCGAACGCGCGGGGAACCGTGCGAGCGCTCGACATGCGCACCGGAGCGATCATCTGGAAGCACGACACGCCGCACGGGAAGATGGCGTCCTCACCGGCGGTCTGGGGCGACCGGCTGATCGTGCACGGCATGGACGGGCACGTCTGGGTTCTGCGCCGCTCCGACGGTCGGCTGCTCTGGCGCTACACCGTCGGCTCGCCGGTCGAGTCGTCGCCGGTGGTGGTGGACGGGGCAGACGTCTTCGGCGCGTGGAACGGGACGGTCACCGCGCTCGACCTGCGGACACACCGGGTGCGCTGGCGCCGCGCGAGCGGCTGCAAGATCACGTCGTCTGCCGCGCTCGCCGGCTCGACGCTCTACATCGGCGACTACTGCGGCCGCCTGCTCGCGCTTCGGGCATCGAGCGGCGCGCTGCGCTGGTCTCGCGCCGTCAACGGGCGCGTGTACGGCACGCCGGCGGTCGCCGGGGGACGCGTCTTCGTCCCCAGCTCGACCGGAGGCTCGCTGACAGCGTTCACGACGGGCGGGAGGTTCCTCTGGCGGCGCACCGTCGGCTCGTACGTCTACTCGTCGCCGGCGGTCGACGCCGGGCGCGTCTTCTTCGGCGCCTATAACGGCGTCTTCTATGCGGTGCGGGCGTCCACCGGCGCAACGCTCTGGGCGCGCGGGACCGGCGGCCCGATCTCGGGCGCCGCGACGGTCGTCGACGGCGTGGCGTACGCCGGATCGTTCTCCCACCGCATCCTCGGCGTCGAGGCGCGCAGCGGCCGCACCGTGCTCGACTTCCCCCACGGCGAGTACGTGCCCGTCTCCGGTTCCGGCAAGCGCCTGCTCCTGCACGGCTACTCGCGGATCTACGCGGTCGTCGGCAAGTGAGGAAGCGCCTGCTGCTCGGCGCGGCCGTCGTCGTGCTCGCGACGACCGGTGCAGCCCTCGCCTACTACCTTCACGTGCAGCAGCAGGCGCGCGACATCAAGGGCTCGTCGACGGTCGAGTTCGTGACGACGGAGGCCGCGCCCCCGCCACCGAAGGAGCCGGGGATCGCGTGGCCTGCGTACGGCTACGACCGCGAGCGCCAACGGTTTGCCTCGAGCATCTCGCTCGCGCCGCCCTACCGGCGCGTATGGACCTTCCGCGCGCAGAGCCTCGTCGAGTTCCCGCCGGTCGTCGGCTACGGCCGGTTGTTCTTCGCGAACAACGCCGGCGTGATGTTCGCGATCGGTGCGAAGAACGGCAAGCGCGCCTGGAAGTACGACTCACATCGTTGCGTCGCCTCGACGCCGGCACTTGACCGGCACGTCGTCTACGAGACGTTCATGAACGCACCCCCGTGCAACCGGCCACCGAGCGCGAGCCTCACCGGCGAGGTGATCGCGTTCAGCGTCGGCACCGGACACGTCATCTGGCGGAAGACGATCGGCCCGTCGGAGTCGTCGCCGCTGGTGGTCGGCGCGACGATCTTCGTCGGCGACTGGAACGGGCGGATCTGGGCCTTGCGCCGTTTGACCGGGAAGCCGCGGTGGGTGACGAGGCTGCGGTCCCAGGTGAAGGGCGGCGTCGCGATCTCCGGCAACCGTGTCTACGTCGGGGACTACTCCGGGCATCTGTACGCGCTGAACGCGACCACGGGGAAGATCGTCTGGAGCTCGAAGGTGCAGCCGCGGTTCGGGAGCACCGGCAACTTCTACGCGACGCCCGCGCTCGCCTATGGTCGCGTGTACATCGGTGCGACCGACGGCAAGATGTACTCGTTCGGCGCGACAACGGGGAAGTTGCGCTGGTCGCAATCGACCGGCGGATATGTCTACTCGTCGGCGGCCGTGTGGCGCGACCGCGTGTATGCGGGGTCGTACTCGAAGACGTTCTCTTGCTTCGACGCGGCGACAGGCAGGGTGCTCTGGACGTACAAGGCGAACGGGCCCATCTCGGGCTCGCCGACGGTGATCTCGGGCCGCGTCTACTTCGCGACTCTGAAGCAGCGCACCTACGCCCTGAACGCGCGCACGGGCGGGTTGCTCTGGACCTACCCCGACGGCAAGTACACGCCGGTCGTCGCCGATGCGGACCATCTCTTCCTCGTCGGCTATGCGCGCATCTACGGCCTCGTCGAGAAGCGCGCGAAGCCGCAGGCCAGGCACGTGCTGTCGGCACCCGAGCTGAAGCGCGCGCTGCGCGGGAGCGGGGGCGTCGCGGTGCGCCGCTTCGCCACCTTCGCCGCGGCGTCGCGGGCCGGCGGCGTCCAGGTCTGCAACGTCGTCCTGCGCAAGCGGCGGCACACCTCGCCGCAGGCGTTCTGGCAGGCCGTCAAAGCGGTCCGGACGGCCTGCGGAGGAGGCTAGGCTCCCGCGATGCGCTACGCCGTCACCGGAGCCGCGGGGTTCATCGGGTCGCACCTCAGCCGCACGCTCGCCGAGGCGGGCCACGACGTCGTGGGGCTCGACTGCTTCACCGACTACTACGACGTCGCCCTGAAGGAGGAGAACGCAGACGGCCTGGACGTCCGCCGCGTCGACCTCGCGGAGGATCCGCTGGACTTCGCGGGCTTCGACGGCGTCTTCCACCTCGCCGGCCAGCCCGGCGTGCGCAGCTTCGGCGACGTCTTCCCGACGTACCTGCGCCGGAACACGCTCGCATCGCAGCGCGTCTTCGAGGCCGCCGCTCGCGACGCCGTCAGGGTCGTCTTCGCCTCGTCCTCCTCGATCTACGGTGCGACGGAGCGGTACCCGACGCCCGAGGATGCGGTGCCGCATCCGCTCTCTCCGTACGGGATCACGAAGCTTGCGTGCGAGCACCTCGCGGCCGCCTACGCGCGCGAGTTCGGGCTGGACGTCGTCGTGCTCCGGTACTTCAACGCATTCGGTCCCCGCCAGCGGCCCGACATGGCGTTCACGCGCGTGGTGTTCGCGCTCGCGGAGCAGAAGCCGTTCGAGCTGTACGGCGACGGCGCGCAGTCGCGCAGCTGGACGTACGTCGCCGACATCGTCGCGGGGACGATCGCCGCGATGGAGCGCGGCAGCGGGACGTACAACGTCGGCGGCGCGCTCGAGGCGTCGATGAACGAGTCGATCGAGCTGCTCGAACGGATCTCCGGCCGAAAGCTCGACGTGCGCCGCCACCCGGCGGTGCCCGGTGACCAGCGCCGGACGAAAGCAGACACGTCGCGCATCCGCGGCGAGCTCGCGTGGGAGCCGGCCGTCTCGCTCGAGGAAGGACTCTCGCGCCAGTGGTCATGGGCCTCCGGTAGGGTCACGACCCGATGAGCGCAGACCTCGACGCGGAGCGCGAGATCGACCTCGCGCGCTGGCGCCGCGCGGTCGTCGCGCTCTGGTGGCTCCCGGCGGCGGGCCTCGTCCTCGGGGCGGTCGCCGGCTTCGTCTTTGCGGTCGGCGGCAGCTCGCAGTACACGGCGAGCGCGCTCATCTCCCTTGGTCAACCCGTCTCGCCGGGCGGGGTCCCGATCGCGAGCTACAACACGAACCCGCGTGCGATCTCGGAGATCACCAGCTCCGCCTCCGCGCAGGCCGAAGCCGCGCACGAAGCGGGAATGCAGCCTGGCGTGCTGCGAGGCCACGTGTCGGTCGGGGTCGTCGGCCTCCAGACGGGCACGGGCTCGGCTCGCACGGCGCCGCTCATCTCCGTGACCGTGCAGGGCAAGCGCCAGCTGAAGAGCGCGAGGGCGGCGAACGCGCTTGCGCGGATCGTCGTCCGCGACACGACGGCGCCGTACGTCGGGGAGAAGATCCATACCTTCCAGATCACGCTGAAGAGCGTGACCGGCCAGATCGCGTCGGTGAATCAGCGGCTCGCGGTCATCACCGAGGCCGAGAAGGCTGCGAAGAACCTCGATCCGCTGCAGCAGCTCGTCGTCGTCAGCCAGGAGGACAACGCGGAGACGCGCCTCGGCAACCTGATCGCGCAGCAGGAGACGCTGCAGCAGCAGCTCGCGTTCGCAAAGCAGGTCGAGAGCGCGAAGATCGTGCAGGAGGCGGCAGCCGTGGCGGCGTCCGCGCACTCGAAGCGCACGTCCGTCGTCGTCGGCGCGCTGATCGGCCTGATCCTCGGTGCCATCGCCGCGATCGTCGGCGAGGCCCGGTTCAGCCGCCGCTAACCGTACGATCGCTCCATGCTCGAAGGCAAGCGCGTCGCCGTCGTCGTCCCGGCGCACGACGAGGAAGGCCTGATTGCGGCGACGCTGCAAGGCATCCCGGGCTTCGTCGATCGCGTCTACGTCGTCGACGACGCCTCGAACGACGCGACGGCCGAGCGCGCGCGCGCGGTCGACGACCCGCGCGTGGAGGTGATCTCGCACGACGCCAATCGTGGCGTGGGCGCCGCGATCGTCACGGGGTACAAACGTGCCCTCGCCGACCGCATGGACGCGACGGCGGTGATGGCCGGGGACAATCAGATGGACCCGGACGAGCTCGAGTTCCTGGCGACGCCGGTGGTCCGCGACGAGCTCGACTACGCGAAGGCGAACAGACTCTTCACGGGCAGCGCCTGGAAACTGATCCCTCGCAACCGCTATCTCGGGAACGCGATGCTCAGCCTGCTCACGAAGGTCGCCTCCGGTTACTGGCACGTCGCGGACTCGCAGGCCGGCTACACGGTCATCTCGCTGCGCGTGCTGCAGTTGCTCGACCTCGACCGCATCTATACGTCGTACGGCTTCCCCAACGACATGCTCGTGCACCTGAACGTGTGGAACGCGCGCGTGCGCGACTTCCAGTCGCGGCCGATCTACGGCGTGGGCGAGCGCTCGGGCATCAAGATCAGGCGCGTCGTGCCGCGGATCTCGTGGCTGCTCTGGAAGGGCTTCTTCTGGCGCCTGCGCGAGAAGTACGTGATCCGCGACTTCCACCCGCTCGTCTTCTTCTACTTTCTCGGCTTCCTGATGACGACGGTCGGCCTCGCGCTCGGCATCTTCGAGACGATGAAGCGGCTGCAGGGCAATCCGATCACGCCGGCCACCGTCGTCCTCGTCGCGCTCCTCCTCATCTCCGGCAGCCAGTTCACGCTCTTCGCGATGTGGTTCGACATGGAGTCGAACAAGGACCTGCGCTGAGGCTTGCCGCGCCGGCGATCGCGGCCGGCTGGACTGTCGCCGCGCTCTTCGCCGGCGGGTTCTTCGTCGGGACGGTGGCGGCGCTCGCGCTCGCCGCCTGCTCGGGACTCGCGCTCGTCGCGGCGGTTCGCGGGCTTCGGCGACCCTCGCCGGCGGTGCTGGCGCTCGCCTTCCTGTCAGCGTGGTCCGGCGCGTCGGTGCTCTGGGGCGGCCACGACGTCGCGCGTCCGGTTCTCCTCGCCGTGCTCTACGCGGCCGTGCTCTGGCTCGCCGAGCAGCTCGACCGAGCGACGCTCCTTCGCGCGCTGCGCGTCGCGATCGTCGGCATCGCCCTGCTCGCGCTCGGCGCCTACGCGCTCGGCGTCGCGCCTACTGCCGGGGGCTCTTCGTCGCGCCTCGAATGGCCGATCACCTACGCGAACGGGCTGGGGCTCGTCGCCGCGACGGGAGCGATCCTCTGGCTCACCTTGCCGGCGCCGCGGCGGCTCGCGCTCCCGGCCGCGGCGCTCTGCGCCGTCACGGCGGGTCTCACGTACTCGCGCTCGACAGCCGTCGCCGCCTGTGTCGCGGTCGTGGTCTACGCCGCGGTGACCGCGCGCGTGCCTCCACGGGCGGTCGTGGCAATCGCGGCAGCGATCGTCGTCGGAGCTCTGCTCTTCGGCCCGGCGCTCTGGTCGCGGTTCGAGCGTCCGGTCCCCGACACGCGCGGCGCGCAGCGTCTGACGACGCTGTCCGGACACGGGCGCGCGCAGCTGTGGCGCGCCGCGTGGCGCGCCGGTGTGTCGCGACCGGTGACGGGGGTGGGCGCGGGGGCGTTTCGCACCGTCGCCGGCGCCCACTCGCTCGAGCTTCAGACGTTCGCCGAGCTCGGCGCGGTCGGGCTCGCGGCGCTCGCGCTCTTCCTCCTCCACGGCAGCGTCGTCGCGCGCGCGAGCGGCACGGCCGCGGCCGTCTTCGCGCTCTGGCTCGTCGTCGCCTCCGTCGACTGGATGTGGCAGCTCCCCGCCTGCACGATTCCGGCGCTGCTCGCCCTCGGCGGCACCGTCCGCCCCCATCCGTAACCTGCCGCGCATGAACGGACGTGCGAGAGCTCGGTGGGTCACAGCGGTCCTCGGCGCGGTGGGGCTGGTCGCCGCGTCGGCGATGCTCGCCTGGGCCGCACCGCGCACGGTGCACCGGGGCGCGGCCGCTGCCGCCTACTGCCTCCCGAGCGAGAAGGCGAACAAGAAGCAGGCGCGGGACCAGGCCGTGGAGACGGCAGGGGAGGCCCGCGCGGCCGTCGTCCGCGCAACGGCGGCGCTGGCGAAGGCGCGGCGAGCCGCCAGGGCGCTTGCCGCCGCGCAGCTGCGCGCCAAGCAGGCGTACTTCGCGACGCACGCTTCGAAGCGGCTCCGCGCGGCGTTCGTGGCCAAGCAGGCAAAGGCGACGAAGCATGCGCGGGCCAAGGTCGCCGCCGCCACTGCCGCCCTCGCCCGGGCGCGGACCGCGGCCGCGAATGCCGCGGCCGCCGCCGCGGCAGCGCAGGCAGTCTACGGCCGCTGCTCCTGACCGCTCGCGACCGACGTGCTCAGAAAATCGGGTGGTGATCGCGGATCCCGTAGAGCATGAACCTCAGCTCGAGGACCCCGAATACCACGAGGCAGACCGCCACCCCGACTCGCGCGAGCCGGAAGCGACCGAGGCCCGCGAACGCCACCCCGAAGCAGAGCGCCCAGACCGGCGCCGTCGTCAGCACGTAGCTCGCCTTCAACAGGTCGCCGTCGGAGGAGAGAAACTGATACGAGCGGTAGAGGTATCCGGCGAGCGCAACCACCGGCAGCGCGACGACGACCGCGAGCTCGCGACGCTCGCGGAGCGCGCGCAGGGCGAGGATCAACAGGCCGGCCAGCGCGAGGAGCGTGGGTAGGACCCCGATCTCGTTCTGGTCGCGCATCAAGGTGAGCGCCGGCGGCCATGGGGCCACGCTGTACGACGACCAGGAGAACGCGCCGATCCAGTCTCCCCAGATCTCGGTGTAGGTGACGGGGATCGCGGCGTTCACGAAGTTCGGGCGGAACGGCACGCGAAAGACGTCCCCGAGCGCGAGGTGGCCGAAGTTCGATCGCGTGTCCGTCGCGGTGCGGGTTCCGGGGTGCAGCAGGCCGAGGGCAAGGTCTGGGGTGCCGCCGGCGAGAATCCACGCCGCGGGGACGGCCACGCAGAGGACGAGGGCGACCCCGACGACGGTTCGGCGGGAAAGATGCGGGCGGATGCCGGGCGACAGGAGGACCCACGTCAAGCCGATCGCGAGGGCCACCAGCGTGAAGACCGTCGAGGAGCGCACCACGAACCCGGCGCCTAACGCGATCACCAACGGCGCGACGACGCGCAGCTCGATTCGGCGACGCTGCGCCAGTGCCACCGCGAGCCGGAGAGCAAGCGCCGAGCAGAACATGTTGAGCGTCTCGGGATGAAACATCGGTTCGGTCTTCGCGACGACCGGGAGGAACGCGAAGAATGCAAGGGACGCCGCCCATACGACAGGTCGCCTGGGAGCCACCGCCCGGGCGAGCGAGAGCAGAATCGCCGCCGTCCCGAGCACGAGGAGCACATTCAGGTACTGCGCGCCGCGGTAGCTGTCGGCGGAAGCGCCGACCTGCTCCCCAAGCCAGGCGGCGACGCCTGCAACCACGTAGTACCCGGGACGCGAGCGATACTCGGCGCTCTCGGCGGCCGTGGGCAGATGGCCGTGGTGGATGATCGTGTCGCTGTAGGCGAGATGCTCGGTCGCGTCGTACCCGAGCCCGACGGGGTAGTGCTGCGCGTTCCACACGCCGACAAACACCATCACAAGGAACGCGAGGCCGATCGCGATCCATGGGAACACGATCCCCGGTTCGCCGAGGACCTCGACGGCGGTCCGACGGCGCAGCCATGCGGGCCACTCTGAGGTCGCGCCGCTCACGTCGCGCCGCACGCTACACAGCTGCCGTGACGAGATGGTGAAGGAGTCGGTCGCGCGTCTGGCGTCGAGCTCAGGGCGCCCGTTCAGGGAGCGCTGACGCGTCGGCCTGCGCCGTCGCGTCGGTGACGTCGCGTGCAAGGAGCTCGATGCCGCAGTTCCGGCAGCGGTGGGGGAAGCGCCAGACGCCGTCGCTTCCGAGCTCGCCGCGCTCGTAGGCGACGTCCCACAGGTGGTCGGGGTCCGGCGCCGGCGCGGCGGCGATTGGCTCGGCCGCCGGGTCGCCGTCAGCCGGGGCCGGCGCTGCTTCCGGGGAAGCCGCGGGATGCTGGAGCGTCGTCCCCGGGCCGCGTGCCCGCTTGCGGCGCGCGCCGAGAAGCCACACGAGCAGAAGCACGACGGCGACGAGGCCGCCGGCCACCGCTGCTACGAACGGGACGCCCGAAGCCGCGATGGGGATGGCGACGAAGCTGCGCATGACGCGGATGCTACGGCCCGGTGCAGCCGGAAGTGCGAGCGATCGACGATCGCGGGATGAAAAGGGTTCGTAAGGAGTGCAGCCGCCCTCCGCCCTCGCGCGTACGATGCGCGGCGCGATGCCGACATCGGTCGTCACCGGCGGCGCCGGATTCCTCGGGTCGCACCTCTGCGACTTCCTCCTCGAGCAGGGCCACCGGGTGATCTGCGTCGACAACCTGGAGACCGGCTCGCTCGAGAACATCGCGCACGCCCGAGGCGACAGCTTCTCGTTCGTCTACCAGAACGTCGTCGATCCAATTCACGTCGACGAGGACGTCGACTTCGTCTACCACCTGGCCGCGCTCGCGAGCCCGGTCGACTACCTTCGCGCGCCGCTCGCGTCGCTGAAGGTCGGTTCGTACGGCACGCACAACGCGCTCGGCCTCGCAAAATGGAAGCGTGCACGCTTCCTGATCTCCTCGACGAGCGAGGTCTACGGCGACCCGCAGGTGCACCCCCAGCCGGAGACGTACTGGGGCAACGTCAACCCGATCGGCCCGCGCGGCGTGTACGACGAGGCGAAGCGATACGCCGAGGCGTTGACGATGACCTACCACACCCAACAGGGGGTGGACACATCAATCGCGCGGATCTTCAACACGTACGGACCCCGCATGCGGAGAAACGACGGCCGCGCGTCGGTGAACTTCCTCAACCAGGCGCTCGCCGGCAAGCCGCTGACGGTATATGGCGACGGTTCGCAGACGCGATCGCTGTGCTACGTCGACGACCTGATCCGCGGCCTCTACCTCCTTGCGACGAGCGACGAGCATCTTCCCGTGAACCTCGGGAACCCGGACCACGAGGTGACGATGCTCGAGCTCGCGCAGACGGTGATCCGCGTCGCGGGCTCGTCGAGCGAGATCGTGTTCGAGGCACTCCCCACCGACGACCCGCAGGTGCGTCGTCCTGACATCACGCGCGCGCGCCAGATCCTCGGCTGGGCGCCCGAGATCGACCTCGAGGAAGGTTTGCGGCGCTGGTTGAAGGCGCTCGGCCGGGAGCCGGTCGAGGTTTGATCAATCGCTGTGGGGTGTTGCTCGCCGTCCTCTGCCTGACGGCGGCGGTCGCCGCGACGGCGCATGCGTCGCGCTTCATGCGCGTCGGGATCTATGACGAGGCGCAGACGCTCTACGGGCCGGTGGACAAGACGTTCGCCATGTTCCAGCAGCTGCACGTCCAGGAGGTGCGTCTCAACCTCTACTGGGGCGGGCGCTACGGCGTGGCGAAGACGCGGCCGGCGAGCGCGACGAACCCGGCCGACCCCGCCTACGACTGGGAGCTCTACGACCGCACGGTCAACTACGCCGCCCAGAACGGCGTGCACGTGCTGTTCTCGATCTACGGCACACCGGGATGGGCGAACGGCGGCAAGGGAGCGAACGTCGCCCCGACACGCGCCACCGACCTGCGCAACTTCGCCTACGCGGCGGCGCGCCGTTACAGCGGCCGCTATCTCGGTGCGGAGGGACGCGTCCTGCCGGGGGTTAAGGAATGGCTCGCGTGGAACGAGCCCAACAATCCGCTCTTCCTCGTGCCGCAGTACAAGAAGACCGCGACGGGGTGGGCGATCCAGAGCGCCGTCGACTACGCCAAGATCTGCAACGCCGTCTACAACGGCATCCATGCGACGCTCGCGCCGAGTGAGCGGGTCGGCTGCGGCGTCACCTCTCCGCGCGGCAACAACAACCCGAACGGCGACCGGCCGTCCGTCTCGCCGCTCGCGTTCCTGCGGGCATGCGAGAAGGCCGGGCTGACGAGCTTCGACGCGTGGGCGCACCATCCGTACTACGCGGGCCCGAGTGACCAGCCGACGACGAAGCCGGTGACGGCGAAGGGATCGCCGGCGACGGCGGTGACGCTCGGCAACATCGGCGAGTTGACCGGCGAGGTCACGCGTCTCTACGGCAACAAGCGAATCTGGATCACCGAGTACGGCTACCAGACGAATCCGCCCGATCCCTTCTTCGGCGTCTCGTGGGCCAAGCAGGCGGCCTATTTGACGCAGGCATTCGCACTCGCGCGCAAGAACCCGCGCATCGACATGATGCTCTGGTTCCTGCTCAAGGACGAACCCAGCCTCGGCGGATGGCAGTCCGGCCTGCTGACCGCCTCCGGCAAGAAGAAGCCCGCCTACGCGGCGTTCATGCGGATGGCGGCAGCGGCAAACCCTGCCGGCTGAGCAGCTCGCGGTAGAGCTGGTCGACGTCGTCGACGAGTCGCTCGACCCGGTAGCGAGGGACGACGAGCTCGCGGCCGCGTTCTCCCATCCGCGTGCGTAGCGCGGGATCGCGCGCCAGCCGAGCGAGCCGATCGGCGATCGCGTCGACATCGCCCACGCCGGCGAGGAACCCGTCCTCGCCTTCGGTGACGACGTCGGGTACTCCGCCGACGCGCGTGGCGACGACCGGGCGTGCCGCCGCGAGCGCTTCAATCGCGACGACCGGTGTGCCCTCGTTTGCGGACGGCAGCACCAGCGCGTCGAAGAGCGCGTAGTAGGGCGAGACGTCGCGCTGGTAGCCGAGCGACAGCACGTGCTTCGCGATCCCGAGCTCCTTCGCGAGCTCCTCCACCGCATCGCGGTCGGGCCCGTCCCCGACGAGGCAGAGCGTCGCGTCGACCCCGAGATCCAGGAGGCGCGCGAACGAGAGGAGAACGTCGGGCACGCGCTTGATCGCCGTCATCCGCCCGATCCAGCCGACGACAAAGCGGTCGTTGGGGATGCCGAGCAGCCGGCGGTACTCGTCGCGTTGGCCGCCCGCCACGACGCGCGACTCCAGATCGATCCCCAGCCGGATGACGGAAAACTTCTCCGCCGGCGCGACGCCGAGCGCCACCAAGTCGTCCCGAACTTCGGGCCCCACCGCGATCAGCCGGGTCGTGTGACGGGCGAGCACGCGCTCGGTCTCGCGGAAGAACTGCGTTCGGACGGGATCGAAGTAGCCCCGCAGCACGTGGCCGTGGTAGGTGTGGACGATCACGGGCGGACGTGCGCCTCCGGCGATCAGCGCTGCTGCCCGTCCGACGGCGCCGGCTTTCGCCGTGTGCGTGTGCAGGATGTGCGGCCGGACGCGCCGGATCTCGCGTACGAGCCGCGAGACGGCAGCGGGGTCGTAGATCGGCGAGACCTCGCGATGGAGCTCTGCGAGCGCGAGTACGTCGACGCCGAGCTCCTCCGCGACGAACGCCATCGAGTCCTCGCCGCGCGCGAGGCGGCCGGCGACGAGGGTCGTGTGGTAGCCGCGTGTCTCGAGGCCCCGCGAGAGGTATGAGACGTGGAGCGCGGGACCGCCCATGTTGAGCCGGGCGATCACCCGCAGAATCCTGATCGGCTCAGACAAGCGCGTCGATCGTCTTCCGCAGTCCATCCTCCAGTCCGACCACGGGCTCCCAGCCGAGCACCTGCCGCGCCGCGGTCACGTCGGCCCACGAGTCGCGGATGTCGCCGACGCGAGGCGGCGCGAAGGTCTTCTCGACGGGCTTGCCGAGGACCGAGCCGATCGTCGCCGCGACGTCGTTGACGGTCGCCGGCGCGCTCGCCGCCACGTTGAAGATGCGACCGCTTGCGCCCGGTGCCTGCGCAGCGCGGATCGTGCCGTCGACCACGTTCGAGACGTACGTGAAGTCGCGGCGCTGCTCGCCGTCGCCGTACACGACGATCGCCCTGTCGCCCGCGATCGCCGTCACGAACAGCGGGATCACGGCCGCGTACTGCGAATACGGGCTCTGCCGCGGTCCGAACACGTTGAAGTAGCGGACAACGACGGTCTCGAAGCTCTCGTAGACGCGCGAGAACGAGACGCAGTAGCGCTCGGCTGCGAGCTTGGCCACGCCGTACGGGGAGATCGGGTCGGGCGGCATCTCCTCCGTCACCGGCAACTCGCGGCGCGGTCCGTACACCGACGAGCTGGAGGAATAGACGACACGCTGCACGCCCTCGTCCCGCGCGGCGAGCAAGACGTTCAGCGTCCCCTCGACGTTCACCGCGCTCGACGTCAGCGGGTCCTGGACCGAGCGCGGCACCGAGCCGAGGGCGCCGAGGTGGAAGACGACCTCCGTGCCCCGCACGGCGTTGTGGACGCGCTCGTACGAACGCAGCTCTCCTTCGACGACCTCCACGTCGAGGCCGCCGAGGTTCGCTCGGTTGCCGGTCGAGAAGTTGTCGAGCACGCGCACGTCGTGCCCGGCGTCGAGCAGGCCTCGCACGAGGTGCGAGCCGATGAAGCCCGCGCCGCCGGTCACCAGCGCCTTCACGTGCGCTCCTCCGTCACGGCAACTCCGGCCACGCCGACGGCCAGCCAGGTGAGGGCGGCGAGCGGGATGCCGGCGACAAGGCCGTATCCGTTCCACACGCCGAGTGCGAGGAGCGGCAAGGCGACCCCGAGGACGCGCGCGTCGCCGGCGCCTCGCCGTGCAGCGGCCCACGCGGGCACGAGAAGGGCCGCGAGGAACGCGAGCAGGCCGAAGACGCCCATGTCGGCGAGGCTTTGCACGTACGCATTCTGAACACCCCACCGATGCCGCCGTGAGGGGAACGCATCTGCAGGCTGGTCGAAGCGACGCCGCGCGTCGGCGAGATACGGCTCGAAGGCGTACGGATCCGACGAGCCCTGCCAGCCGACGCCGAGCCAGGGGTGGTCGACGAAGATGCGACCGCCGATGTAGGCAAGCAGCGCGCGCTGCCGGTACGACTGGATGTGCGTCGACGCGCCGCCGGTTCCCTGCTTGATGCCGAGAAACTTCAAGCCGTCGGCGAGCGAGGAGCTGCGGATCAGCGCCACCCCGACCGTGACCGCGACGACGACGCCGGCGATCGTCGCCAGGCGGCGCGGGTCGCGAACGTGCACGAGGAGCACGAGCGCGGCGACCGCCAGATACGTGCCGATGAGCGCATCGAGCGGCCCGGCCAGGACCATGCCGAGCCCTCCGGCGACGACAGCCGTGATGGCGATGCGCAGCTCGAGGCGGCTTCGTGCGCCGCGTGCGAGCACGAGCAGCCCGACGAGGAGCGCAGCTCCGGAGAGCGCCGCGAAGTCGTGCACGCCGACGAACGACGGCTTGCGGCGTCCTGCCGGCGTATGGTCGAGATCGTCGAGGGCGCCGAAGAACTGCAGCAGCCCGACGACCGTGGCGATCCCGGACCATCCCACGAGGACGACGGCGGCCGGCTCCAGGTCGCGCGCGCTGCGGACGAGCAGGACGAGCGCGGGAGCGAGCAGCATGTACTCCAGCCACTTGGCGGCAGTCGTCGCGTGCGTCCCCGCGGGATAGCCGGCGAAGTGGATCCAGCCCCACAACGTGGACAGCACGACCAGCAGCGCGAGCGCGGCCCAGCCCTCCCACACGGGCAGCGCCCGAGCGAGTCGTCGCCACGACCACGAGGCAATCGCGGCGGCGACCACGACGGCGACCGCGACGTCGCTCAGGTCGGCGTCGACCGAGCCGATGCCGAAGGACGGCTGGTAGTGCCGGTGAAGAAAGAGGAACGGCAGCGCCGCAGCGACGATCAGCGGGCCGGCGCCGTAGCGCGTGCGCAGAGTCGCCAAGTACCCTCACTATACTCGCGCGGTTAGATGGTCCTGCGATCCCGTGTCCTCAGGCGTCGCGCGGCGACGGCCTTCGGGATCTACGGCGCGGCGCTCGTGGGCTTCCTCGCAACGATCGTCGCAGCGCGTGAGCTGTCGAAGTACGACTTCGCACGATTTGCGGTCGTGTTCGCCGTCACGAGCCTCTTGCAGCTGTTCGTCGATTTGACGATCGACGAGGTTGTCGTCAAGTACGGAAATCGTTATGCCGCACGGGAGGACTGGGGCCGCTTCCGGCGGCTGTTCGAGATCGGCCTCGCGGTCAAGATGGCCGGCGGCGCCGCGGGGTCGCTCGCGATCGTCGCTGCGGCATTCCTTGCGCCGCACATCTGGTCGACGTCAGGGCTGCGCGGCCCGATGCTGATCGCCTCGTTGATCCCGCTCATCCAGCAGCCCGAGGGCATGGCGGGTGCAGTGCTGCTCGTGCGCAACCGCTACGACCTCCGCGGGCTGCTCCTCTTCTGGTCGATGCTGCTTCGCCTCGTGGCGATCGCCGTCTCCGTTCACCATGGAGTGATGTGGGTCTTCGCTGCGATCGTCGTTGCGCAAGCCGTGTCGAGCGCGACGGTCTGCGCCGTCGCCTACGCGGCGTACCGGCGCTATCCGCGTGCGCCGCGCGCGCCGCTCGGCGCCGACGCAGCCGAGATTCGCGCGTTCGCGATCCAGTCGACGATCGCGTCCGGCCTCACGTCACTGCGAACGAGCCTGCCGACGGTGCTCGTCGGGATCGTCAGCTCGAGCACGCAGGTCGCGAACTTCCGGGCGGCGCAGGCGCCGTCGACGGCGTTCGCGTCGCTGTCGGCGCCTGCGCGCCTCGTGCTCCTTGCCGAGCAGACGCGCGACGTGGAGCACGGCCGCGCCGACCGCGCGTACGCGCTCCTGCGCCGGTACATCCTCGCGACGGCCGCGCTCGGCATCGTGATCACGCCGCTCCTCTGGATCGCGATGCCGACGCTGATCCGCTGGGCGATCAAGTCGAAGTACGTCCCTGCGGCGAACGCGTTCCGCGTGATGCTGTTGGCGGCCGTCGTCCAGCTCGTCTTCGCGTGGACGAAGTCGTTTCCGGTCTCGATCGGACGGCCGGGCCTGCGCACCGTCGGTCAGCTGCTCGAGATCGCGGTGCTCGTGCCGGCGGTGCTCGTCCTCGCCGATCGCTACGGCGCGACCGGCGCGGCTGCGGGCGTTCTCGCCGGCGCGCTCGCGCTCGCCGCGTTCTGGAGCGTCGCTCTGCTGGGCGTCCGGGAGGCGACATGAAGGTTCTGATCGTGTCGGGCATCTGGCCGCCGGACGTCGGCGGCCCGGCGAGCCACGCGCCCGAGGTCGCCGCGTGGCTTCAGGCACGCGGTCACCAGGTCGAGGCCGTCGTGACCGCGGATCGAAAGCCCGCGGCGGAGGACTATCCAGTACACTGGATCTCGCGAGCGCTGCCGCCCGGCGTGCGGCACGCGGCCGCGGTGGCCGAGATCGTACGGCGTGCGCGAGGCGCCGACGTCGTCTACTCGACCGGGATGTTCGGGCGCTCGTCGCTGGGCGCGCTGCTCGCGCGCCGACCGATCGTTCTGAAGCTCACCGCCGACCCGGCATTCGAGCGCGCGCGCCGCCGCGGCTTCGTCCAGGGCGAGGTCGGCGACTTCCAGGCGGGAGGGGGCGGACCGGTGGCCGCCGCGCTCCGGTCGGCGCGCGATGCCGCGTTGACGCGCGCCTCCCACATCGTGTGCCCGAGCGCGTTCATGCGCGACCTCGTCGTGTCGTGGGGCGTCCCGGAGGATCGCGTGACGCTTCTGCCGAACCCCGCGCCGCGGGTCGACCAGGCGACCGCCTTCGACCCGGGCCGCCGGCCGGTGCTCGCCTTCGCCGGACGCCTGACTGCCCAGAAAGATCTCGGCACCGCGCTCGCGGCGATGCGCGAGCTGGACGGGGTCAGGCTGTTGATCGCGGGCGACGGGCCCGAGCGGGCCGCCGTCGAGTCGGGCGCCGGACCCAACGTCGAGCTCCTCGGCGCCCTGCCGCGCGCCGGCGTGCTCGGCCTGCTCGCCGCGGCGGACGCATCGATCCTCACATCCTTGTGGGAGAACTTCCCGCATGGAGTGGTGGAGTCGCTTGCCGTCGGTACGCCCGTGATCGCGACACGGACGGGCGGCGTCGCCGAGGTCGTGCGCGACGGCGAGAACGGCCTGCTCGTCGAGCCGGGCGACACCGCAGCGTTCGTCGGCGCCGTGCGCAGCTACTTCGACGACGACGAGTTGCGCGCGCGTCTGCGCGCCAACGCGGCGCCGTCCGTCGCCGGCTACGGCGCCGATGCCGTCTACGGCCGGCTGGAGTCGATCCTGGAGCGCGCATGACGCGCGTCCTGTTCGTCGCGCGCAACCGCTACCGGCTCCCGCTGTCGGAGAGCCTGCGCCTGAAGTGGGACGCGCTCGCCCGCGTCTTCGACCTGCGCGTGCTCGCGTCGTCGACCGACAGCTCAAGCGGTGACGAGACGTTCCGGCTTCGCCCCCGCACGTCATTGGACGGCCCGCGTTTCTGGCTCGCGTTGCCGGCTCGCATCCGCCGCGAGGCGCAGGCGTTCCGGCCGGACGCGATCGTCGCGCAGAGTCCCTTCGAGGCGGCCGCGGCACTCGTGGCTCGTACGGGCGTACCGGTGATCGTCGAGCTGCACGGCGACTGGCGCACGTTCGGTCGCCTCTACGGCTCGGGGGCCCGCCGCGCGATCGCCCGCGCCGCCGACGCGGTCGGAACGTGGGCTGTGCAGCGCTCGGCGAAGGTGCGGGCCGTCTCGCCGTACACGGCGCGGCTCGCCCGTGAGGTGGGGCGCGAGCCGGCCGCCGTCTTTCCCGCGTTCATGGACCTCGAGCCGTTCGCCGGTCCCCCCGAGCCGCTGCCGCCGGAGACGCGTGCGCTCTTCATCGGCGTGCTCGAGCCGTACAAGAACATCGACGGGCTCGCCGAGGCGTGGCGGCGCGCGCGGCCACGTGCGGAGCTGCGCATCGTCGGCAAGGGGACGCGCACGGACGTCGTCGCATCGCTCGTCAGCGAGGGGCTCGCGACGTGGCAACCCGAGCTTTCGACCGCCGAGGTCGTGCGCGCGCTTGACGAGGCGTCCGCGCTGATCCTCCCATCGCGCTCCGAGGGAATGGGTCGCGTGGTGATCGAGGCGCAGCTCCGCGGGCGAGCGGTCCTGGGCTCCAATGTCGGCGGCATCCCCGATCTCGTCACCGACGGCGTCGACGGCGTCCTCTTCGATCCTGGGCGCATCGACCTCGCGGTGCTCGACGATCCGGCAGAGCTCCAGCGCCTGGCTGCGAGCGCCCGTGCGGCGGGGGAGCGCTGGCTCGTTGGGCCCGACGAGTACGCGGCGCGCATGCGCGACCTGGTCGAAGGATGAAGCTCGCCGTCGTCACGCAGGCCGTCGATGCGGAGGACCCCGTGCTCGGCGCGACGGTGCCGAAGCTGCGCGCGCTCGCCGACCGCCTCGACGAGCTCGTCGTGCTGACGCTGCGCACCGGCGAGCACGACCTGCCTGAGAACGTGCGCGTGAAGTCGATCGCCGCGTCGAACCAGGCACTGCGCGGCGTGCGCTTCGTCGCGGCGCTCGCGCCCGAGCGGCCCGATGCGGTGCTCGCGCACATGGCGCCGATCTACGCGGTGCTCGCGGCCCCGCTCGCGCGGCCGGTGCTGCTCTGGTTCACGCACCCTCAGGACTCACGCCTCCTGCGCGCGGCGACGCGCGTGTCGAGGGCCGTGCTGACGGTGGACGAGCGCTCGTTCCCCTTTGCGTCCCCGAAGGTGCGCGCGATCGGCCACGGCATCGACGTCGCCCGCTTCGCGTGCCGCGAGGCGACCGACCGGGAGCCGTTGCGCGCCCTCGCGCTCGGGCGCTTCTCGCCCGTCAAGAACTACGACGTCATCCAGCGTGGGGTCGATCGTGTCGAGGGCGTGGACGTCGAGTTCGTCGGACCCGTGCTGAGCGCCGACGACGAGCGCGTCAGGTCGTCGTTGCGCGGTACGAGGGACGCGGTGCCGTGGTCGCGCGTGCCGGAGCTGTTCGGCGAGTTCGACGTCTTTGTTTCGGCGACGAAGGCCGGCTCGGCCGACAAGGCGGTCTACGAGGCGGCGGCGTCGTGCCTGCCCGTGCTCGCGTCGTCGCCCGCGCTCGCGTCCCTCTTGCCGGACGAGCTGCGCTTCGCGAGCGAGGACGAGCTGGTCGCGCGGCTCGAGGCGCTGAAGACAGCCGACCGCGGTGCGCTCGGCCGTTCACTGCGCGAACGTGTCGTGCGCGACCACTCCGTCGAGCACTGGGCCGACGAGGTCCTGAGGGCCGCGGCATGACGACCGTGCTGAACGTGCAGAAGGTGTCGGGGATCTCTGGGTCCGAGGCGCACCTGCTGTCGGTGCTTCCGCTGCTGCGCGAGCGCGGCTGGGACGTCCGCATGCTCGTGCTGCACGAGAACGAGCCGGGTGCACACGAGTTCGTCGAGGCGATGCGAGAGCGGCGCGTGCCGACCGAGGCCTGGCGCATGCGCTTCGACCTCGACCCACGTGTCCCGGCACGGCTCGCAACCCGGCGCCCCGAGATCTTGCACACGCACCTCGTGCACGCGGACGTCCTCGGGTTGCCCGCGGGCGCGCTGGCGCGCGTCCCGGTGCGGATCAGCACGAAGCACGGATTCAACGAGTTTCGCGCGAACCGCGCCGTCGCGGCCGCCGACAAGGCGGCGGCACGGCTCGCGCACGCGCAGATCGCCATCTCGCACGGGCTCGCGCGCTACCTCGCGCGGACCGAGGGATTCGCAGAGAGCGACTTCACCCTCGTTCACTACGGGATCGACGCTGGCCCCGAGCCGCCGCCGCCCCCCGCGCCGACGCGTTTGGCCGCCGTCGGGCGCCTGATTCCGATCAAGGGATTCGACGTGCTCTTGCGCGCGTTCGGCGTCGCACGGGCGCAGGTGCCGGAGCTCACGCTCGAGCTCGCAGGCGCCGGTCCGCTCGAGGCGGAGCTGCGACGGATCGCTCCCGAGGGCGTGTCGTTCCTCGGTCGTGTCTCGCCGGTGGCGGAGGTCTACGAACGGAACGCGGTCGTCGTCGTCCCTTCGCGCGGCGAGGGCTTCGGAATGGTCGCGCTCGAGGCGGCCGAGCGCGGTCGCGCGGTGATCGCCGCCGGCGTCGGCGGGTTGCCGGAGATCGTCGCGGACGGCGAGACGGGCGTCGTCGTGCCGACCGAGGACGTCGACGCGCTCGCGCGCGCGATCGTCGTCCTCGCAGGCGACGCGGAGCTCGTGCGCCAGTACGGCCATGCGGCGCGGCGCCGCGCGCTCGATCAGTTCTCGGCCGGCGCCTCGGCGGACGGCATCGAGCTGCTGTACCGCGATTTGCTCCATAGACGCTCGATCGCTGCCCCTGCGAGCAGCGCGAGGACGAAGTCGAACGCGACGCGATAGCGCGTCGCGCCTGCGAAGATCCACGCCGCGAGCGTCTCGTAGGCGAGGAACGTCACCGCGAGCGCGGCGAACATCCGCGGCACGACGAACAGGCCGATCAGCGCAAGCAGGTAGACCGGGATCGCCCAGAGCGCCTCGACCCACTGACGGAAGGTCCCCGCGCTCGCCTCAGGCCCGCCCTGCGTGCGCGTCTGCTTCGGGCTCCACAGCATCACCGTGGCCTGCCCCATCAGCTTCAGCTTCTCGCCCGGATGATGGCGCCAGAACGATGTCGTCGCATGCTCGTACAGACGCATCTGCGCGCACTCGTCGACGTGGGGGACGTGCCCGCCCTGCAGGTAGATGTCGCGCTCGAACTCGGGCGTGAGCATCGGAGCACCGGGCAGCTTCGGCACGTCGTCGATCCACTTGCCCGCCTTCAGCGTGTCGTAGGTGTGGATGTTGTTCGCCTTCCAGAGCGCGCGCGCATCGGTGGTGATCGCCCAGCAGCCGACCTGCACCTTGTTGCGCACGAGCCACGGCAGCAGAACGAGGACCGTGCAGGCGAGCACGACACCCGCGATCGTCAGCGCACGCCGTCTCTGGTGCCACGCGATGAACAGCGCGAGCACGAGCGGCAGCGCCACCAGCCGCGTGTTGCCGAGGATCGCGAGCCCGCCGACTGCGCCGGTCGCGGCGGCGAGCCACAGCGACCCACTCCGCGCCCTGAGCAGCACGAGCAGGAAGAGTGCGGCCGCGACCAGCTGGTCGACAATCTCGCGGTTGACGTGGACGTCGTGCCAGATCAGGTACGGGTTGAGCGTCGAGAGGAGCGCCGCGATCACGGCGGCGCGTTCGCTCAGGAACCGCCGCCCGATCGTCAGCACGAGATAGGCGGTGCAGGCCGCGATCGCGATCTGCGCGAGGCCGACGATCGCCCAGTTGCGGTCGATCCAGTAGAGCGGGATCAGGAACCACCCGTAGAGCGGTTGCGTGTTCGCAGAGGGAATCCCCGGGACGAAGCCGTACGTCCCGCTCGAGACGAAGGTCCTCGCGAAGTCGTCGCTCTTCTCGGTGAAGGACCCGAGGATCGCGCCGCGCTCGTGGAGCAGCGTCACGAGCCGCGGCAGGACCGCGGCTGTGAGGACGACCAGAGTCGACATGCGTTTCGCTGCGAAGATGCGCACGGTGGAGGGCCTTGAACGCTACGCCGTCGTCTCCTGCCACGTCGAGCAACCGCTCGACGACGCCGTCTGGCGCGCGTTCGAACGACTGCTCGAGCGGCGACCGGCGGGCTTCCTCGTGACGCCGTTCATGCGACCGCCCGCAGCCGGTGAGGACGAGGAGCTGTGGCTCGAGCGCGCACGGCGCGCCGGCGAGCTTGCGCCGCTCGGCCACCACACGCACTGGGGCGGGCCGACGCAGGCGCGCCCACCCGCAGGCGTCGACGCCGCGGCAGTGGTCGCCGGCGAAGCCGAGTGGCTCCGCGCACGGGGTCTCGCACCGCGGTTCTTCTGCGGCGGCGGCTGGTACGTCGACACGCCGGTCGCCGAGGTGCTCGCGGGCTTCCAGTACGTCGACTGCTCGGCGACCACGTTCCGGCTGCCGTACCTCGACGACGGCGCCGCGCGGCTCCAGCTTCCGGGCCCCCGCCGGCTGGCGCTTCCGTCGGGTCGGTCGTTGCTCGAGCTGCCGGCGACGCATTCGCTGGGGCAGCTCGCGCGGGGGCTCGTTTCCCTCCGCGGGCTCGTTCACGTGCACTTCCACGACTGGGAGCTCGTCGACCGCAGGCGCGCGCTCGCGCTCGAGGTCGTATTGCGCGCATTGCGTCTGCGCAGGCGTCCGCTTGCCGTCGACGAGCTCGCTCGACGGGCGGCGGAGGCGCCCGAGGCTCCGTGGCCGTCTACGATCGCGCCGTGAAGGAGCCGCTCCCGGCCGAAGACGTCCGCGCTCATCGGCCGTACTTCCTCTCCGCGTCGCCGCTGAAGACGATGGCTCGACGCGCGGCGAGCATCGTCGCGCTCCTCGCAATCGACATCTCGGGCCTCGTGATCGGCCTCTACGCAGCGCTGGCGATCCGCGCGGAGATCTTCGACCCGAAGCCGATCCTGTGGGGTCTGCTCTGGAACCACGAAACGGACTGGCTGCCGTTCCTCGTCCTGCTCCTCGTGCTCGTGTTCTGGCGGGCGGGGCTCTACGCGCCGCGCGAGCTGCGCGAGGGAGCGGGGCGCGTCGTCCCGAGCGTGATGCTCGTCGCCGCGCTCGCGCTCGCGTTCGCGGTCGGGACGGGCCAGCACTTCACGACGTTCGGGCTCTACGTCGTCGGTGCGATCCTGGTCGCCGCGCTGGTGGGGCTGTTCCGCGCGAGCTACGAAGTGCTGACGGGGACCTTCATGCGTGCCGTCGGCGTGCGCCGGAAGGCCGTCCTCGTCGGCGAGCCGGCTTCCCGAGCACACCTGCGCGAGACGCTCGGCGCGAGCCGCGGCGGGATCTACTACGACTTCGCCGGCGAGATCGACCCGGGTCCGGCGGTCGAGGAGACGCTTGCGAGCCGTCCACTGGACGAGATCCTCGTCGCCGACGCGGGCCTCGACGACGCGCGCCTGCTCGAGATCGTCGAGGCGGCGCACCGGCGCGGCGTGAAGGTGCGTGTCGCGCCGCGCACGACCGAGCTCCTGATCGAGCGCGGCGAGTACGTGCCGGGGCAGGGCGTGCCGCTGTTCGAGCTGCGCCCGCCGATCTTCGCCGGCACGGACTGGGCGACCAAGCGCGCGTTCGACCTGCTCGTCGGCGCGCTGATCGTCGTCGTCGGGCTGCCGCTCTGGCTGCTGATCGCCGCCGCGATCAAGTTCACCTCGCGCGGGTCGGTGCTCTACTCGGACGCTCGCGTCGGGCTGCGCGAGCGGCCGTTCCGGATGCTCAAGTTTCGGACGATGGTCGCGGACGCGGACGTCCGGCAGCCGGAGCTGGAGCGCGAGAACGAGGCCAGCGGCGCGCTCTTCAAGATTCGCGACGACCCGCGCGTCACACCCGTCGGACGCATTCTGCGCCGGTTCTCGATCGATGAGGTGCCGAACGTCCTCAACGTCCTACGCGGCGAGATGTCACTCGTCGGGCCGCGGCCGCTGCCCGTCCGCGATTTCGACCGGCTCGAGCCGTGGCATCGTAAGCGCTACAACGTCCTGCCCGGGATCACGGGCCTGTGGCAGGTCGCAGGCCGGTCGGACCTCACGTTCGACGACCTCGTGCGGCTCGACTTCTACTACCTCGAGAACTGGTCGATCTGGCTCGACGTCACGATCCTCTTCAAGACGCCCTGGGCGGTGTTCTCGCAGCGCGGCGCGTACTGAACCTGATTCGCGCAGCGAACCGGGTTCGTGAGCGCGAGCGCGATCGGCTCCTTCTGGCGCTCTTCGCGTACGCCGGCCTTCGCCGAAGCGAGCTACTCGGACTTGACTGGGATGACGTCGATCTCGAGCGGCGCCTGCTTCGAATCAGAACGGCGAAGCGCGCTCTTCGTCGGCGGACGCAGCGTTACTCGCGCGTCACCGGACACGAGCTGTGCGGCGCGGTGAAGCGGTTGCGGTGGGCCGGAGGTCATCCGCCGCACTCGGCAGCCTCTAGTTGATGAGCACCGAGCCGAAGCGCCGTTGGCGCGACTACCGCACCTCTGCGGGCCGCCGGCCGGTGAAGGAGTTTATCGACAGTCTGTCCGATGTCGACGCCGCCGCGGTAGTCGCATCGATGAAGGACGTACGCGAGACAGGATTCCTCGCGGCGCGCCACCTCCGCGGCGCGATCTACGAGGTTCGCGCGGATGGAGAACGGCAGACGTTTCGCATCCTGTTCGCACCGGAAGGCAAGCGCAGCCAGGTGCTTCTCGCCCTCGACGGATTCTCGAAGAAGACGCAGAGGACCCCGCCCGCGAAGATCGCGCTCGCCCAGAGGCGCCTGGCCGACTGGCGGCGGCGTGGCGAGCGTCAATCTCACGGATGAGATACCTTCGGCGGTATACTACGCGAGTGGCCAACCGGAAAGACTTCCTGGATGAGATCGTCGCCGAGCGCACGAAGCGGAATCCAGAGTTTCCCGAGCTTGTCGACGCCGCGCTTCGTCGGCGAGAGCTCCTCCGCGAGCTCGCGGCGAGGCGCGAGAAGCTCGGCCTCTCCCAAACCGCGGTCGCAGCGCGCATGGGCACGTCGCAGTCCGCCGTGGCCCGTCTGGAAGCAGGCGAGCTCGACGCGAAGCTCTCGACCGTCGAGCGCTTCGCAGCGGCACTCGGTCAGAAGATCGAGTGGCGGGTCGCTAGAACGCGATAGCACTACCCGCGAGTTGGCTTTACGGCGCCGTAATGGCCCTCTGCGAGACTTCGAGCCGTGAAGCTGCTCGTCGCCGCCTCTGCGATCGACCTCGACTTCCGGTACGGCTGCACGCCCGCGTGGTGGCAGCTCTGGAAGGGCCTCTACGAGGAGGGCGCCGACCTGGTCGTCACGCCGTACCGCGGCCGGGCCGTCGAGTCGCCGTGGTGGAGGACGGCGCCGAACCCCACGTACCGCGAGGGCGAGTCGTTCGCGCGCGTGCGCGACGTCGTCGCGCGGCTCAAGGGAGACACGCACCTCCGCCGCGCGGAGGACAATCCCGAGGACGGCTTCGGCGAGCGCATGACGCGCGAGGCGGTGTGGCGCTGGGTGACGCCGCGCTGGCAGAAGCACCTCGACCGGCTGATCGAGCGCGAGCGCCCGGATGCGCTGCTCGTCTTCACCGTGCCGATGGCCCACCTGCGCGGGGTGCCGACCTACCTGCGCGAGCGGCACGGCATCCCGATCGTCTTCTACGACGGCGACGCGCCGATGAGCCTGCCCGAGTTCGGCGGGATGGACACCGGGTTCAACTGGTATCACCAGGCCGATCCCTCCGAGTACGACCTGCTCGTCTCGAACTCCGAGGGTGCGCTCGAGCGGCTGCGCGACCTCGGTGCGCGCCGCGCGGAGGCGGTCTTCTGGGGCGCCGACCCGGACTTCTTCGCGCCGCAGGAGGTCGAGAAGTCGATGGACGTGTTCTTCTACGGATACGGCGACAAGTTCCGCCGCGAGTGGATGCAGGCGATGGTCGGCGAGCCGTCGCGATCGCTCGACGCGGACTTCGCGCTCGGCGGACGCGACTTCCAGGGCGACATCGGCAACGCGCGCCTGATCGGCGACGTGCCGTTCAACGGCTTCGCACAGGCGATCTCGGCGGCGCGCGTCAACCTCTGCATCACGCGCCGCTCGCACGCGACCGTCTACGCCTCGTCGACGTGCCGGCCGTTCGAGCTCGCATCTGCGGGCGCGGCGATCGTCTCCAACCCGTACAACGGCATCGAGCGGTGGTTCGAGCCGGGCTCCGAGCTGATCGTCGTCGAGGACGCCGAGCAGGCGACGAGCGCATACCGCGACCTGCTCGCGGATCCTGCGCAGGCCGACGAGCTGGGACGGCGCGCCCGCGAGCGCGTGCTCGACGAGCACACCTACCGCCACCGCGCGCGGCAGCTGCTCGAGCTGATCGGCCTGCGGGAGCCGGCGCGTGTCGGCTGACGCGTTGCGCCGCATCGCGATCGTCCCGGCCTACAACGAGGAGCAGAACGTCGGCCGCGTGATCGACGAGCTACGCGCATTCGACGCCGGCCTCGACATCGTCGTCGTCTCCGATGGCTCGGTCGACCGAACGGCGGAGGTCGCCGCCGAGCACGGCGCACACGTCGTGAGCCTCCCCTTCAACCTCGGGATCGGCGGGGCGGTGCAGACAGGCTTCCAGTACGCGCGCGCGCACGGCTACGAGCTCGTGGTTCGCTGTGACGGCGACGGCCAGCACGTTCCGTCCGAGTTGCCAAAGGTGCTGGCGCCGGTGATCGCCGGAGAGGCGGACATCGCCGTCGGGTCCCGGTTCGCGGGCGAGGACGGCTTTCGCTCGTCGGCACCTCGGCGGATCGGGATCCGCCTGCTCGCGCTGATCGTGTCGGCGATCGCGGGGCAGCGCGTGACGGACACGACGTCCGGGTTCCAGGCGCTGAACCGGAAGGCGCTCGAGCTGTTCGCGGCCGACTACCCGCACGACTACCCCGAGGTCGAAGGGATGGTGATGACGATCAAGCACCGGCTGCGCCTGCGCGAGGTCCCCGTGGCGATGCGCGAGCGCGAGCATGGTCGGTCGTCGATCACGGCGCTGCGCTCGATCTACTACATGGCGAAAGTGCTCGTCGCGTTGTTCGTCGGCCTCTTCCGGCGTCGCGTCGTTCCTGCGGAGGAAGCGTGATCGCTGCGGGCACCCCGCTGAAGGTGTCGCTCGCTGCGACCGCGGCGTCGCTCGTCCTCGTGCTCGTCGTGTTCGAGCTGATCCGGTCGCGACGGTTGCGGGAACGGTATGCACTGCTCTGGCTGCTCACCGGAGTCGTGCTCGTGATCCTGTCGGCGTGGCGCGGGGGCCTGAACACGATCGCCGGCTGGCTCGGTGTCAGGGGCTACCCCCCAGCGGTGCTGTTCGCGGTCGGCCTGCTGTTCGTGATCCTCGTGTTGCTGCACTACTCGACGGTCATCTCGCGTCTCTCCGATCAGAACGTCGTGCTCGCGCAGCGGCTCGCGCTGCTCGAGTCGCGCCTCAACGAGCGCGCAGATAAATCGTGACGTCACCGTGCGCGAGCTTGCGCGGGTAGCGCGCGGCGATCCCTCGGATGATCGCCGGCTTCGACCGGAAGTTGCGCGCGACGACGACGGCCACGGCGTGCGAGCGATCGAGCTCGCGGAGCACGCCGACCGGCGACAGGTACTCGTTGACGATTCGCGCGATCGACGTGTCGATCAGCTGGCCCGGCTCGCGCCGATGCGCAAGGTACGGGATCGACGGCACGTCGCTCACCACGAGGTCGTCCGGCGAGGTGCGCGCCTCGATCGTCCGCGCCGCCCAACGGTAGCCGGCGGGCTCGGCCACGTCGTTGCGCGCGAGCCGCCGGTGCTCCTGGAAGAGGCCGGCCAGCACCGCGAGGGCGAACAGCGCCACGCCTGCGCGAGCCATCACCAGCGGCAGGCGCCGTAACGACAGCGCACAACTTGCGCCGGCCGGAACGGCCAGGGCCGTAGCGAGCAGGACGAGGTGGTGGTCGAGGAGCGGCCGCATCGTGAGCGTGAAGATCAGCGCTCCGAGGGTGAAGAGCCACAGCGGCCAGAGCCGGAGCGGGCGGCCGCGCACGAGCCAGAAGAGCGAAAGTGCGATCCCCGCCAGTGCGATCCAGCCGAAGGGCGTGTGCAGGTCCGGGAGATGGAGGACACGGCTCAGATTCGATTCCGCGCCGGGCTGGTGGCCGCCGCGCGCCTCCAGGTGCGCCCCGACCACGCCCTGCCACACCTCGTGCAGCACGTGGCGGTAGGCCGCGACGAACCCGAGCACGACGATGCCGAAGCCGGCGGCCGCGAGCAGGAACGCCTGCAGCTGGCGCCGGTAGATCACGAGCGCGAGGATCGGCAGGCCGGCGGCGACCGCGAACAGCTTCACCGACATGGCGAGCGCGAGCATCCCCCCGGACGCCGCCCACAGCCAAGGGCGCCGGCGTGCATACAGCGCCAGGGCGATCGCCGCCAGCGCGAGCACCGTCGACGGTGGATCCGACTCGACCGTTGCCGCGAGCGTCGGGTACGGCGGCGCGACCGCGAGCACCGCCGCCGCGCCGAGTCCCGCGGCCGGGCCGCCGAGTGCGCGCGCGGCCGCCCACGCGGCGACGAGCCCGAGGAGCGCGATGACGAGCATCGCCGTCCGGATCCCCGTCACGCTGTTCCCGAACGGCACCGCCACCGCCTGCAGGAGCAGGTACCACCCCGGCGGCTGGTCGAGGAACACGTCGCTCCCGAGGTGCTGGCCGTGACGCAGCGCGTCGAGGCTTGCGAGGTAGTTGCCTTCGTCGTACGACGTCGCCGAATGCAGGCTGCGGGCGTAGACGGCGGCCGCAGCGGCGACGATCGCGGCGAGGCAGCCGAGCTCCGCGAGGAGCTCGGGACGAAGCCGTCTCAGGGCAGCTGCTCCTCGTCGAGCCCGTGCAGGACGCCGGACTCGTCGAGACGGTTCTCTTCAAAACCGTGCGTGCGCCGGATGACGTACAACGGCCGCCGTTTCACCTCTTCGTAGATGCGGCCGATGTACTCGCCGATCCCGCCGAGCACCACGAGCTGGATCCCGCCGATGAAGGTGACGACGACGACGATCGTCGTCCAGCCCGGAACCGTGTAGATGCCGACGTACTTCGAAATGCCGGAGACGACCCCGAACACGAACGAGATGAGCGACACGACCAGCCCGAGCGCGAGCACGACGCGCAGGGGATAGATCGAGAAGCTGAAGATGCCGTCGAACGCGAGCCGCGCCATTCGCCGCACCGTGTACTTGCTCGTGCCTGCGTAGCGGGCAGGCGGGACGTAGTCGATCCCCGTCTGCTGGAAGCCGAGCCACGCGAACATGCCGCGCACGTAGCGGTCTCGCTCTCGCATCGAGACGAACGCGTCCACGGCTACCCTGTCGATCAGCCGGAAGTCTCCGGCGGCGGCCGGCATCTCCACCTTCGTCAGCTTGCGCAGAAGCGCGTAGAACGCTCGCGCGGTCACGCGCTTGAACCAGTCCTCGCTGCGCTGCTGCATGACGCCGTAGACGATGTCGAAGCCCTCCTCCCAACGGCGTACGAACTCGGGAATCAGCTCGGGCGGATGCTGGAGGTCCGAGTCCATGACGATCACCGCATCGCCCCGCGCGAGCTCGACGCCGGCCGTGATCGCGATCTGGTGCCCGAAGTTCCGCGAGAGCTGGACGACCTTCACGCGCGGCTCGCGCCGGGCGATCTGCGTCATCAGCGGATAGCTCATGTCGCGAGAGCCGTCGTCGACGAGGATCACCTCGCCGTTCACGCCCTGCAGGTCGTCGAGGACGTCCACCAAGCGGCGCACCAGCTCCTCGAGCGTCTCCTGCTCGTCGTGGACGGGAACGACCACCGAGAGGAGGCGTGGCGCGTTGCGGTTGGGCTCGTCGTTCGGCATGGTCCGTACGATGACGGCGGGTTGAACGAGCGTAGCGGCTCCCCCGGCGGCAACGCCCTCCACAGCGCCGCCGTCACGGCGGCTGCGATCGTCGCGCTGAACGGCGCTGCGGCCGTCTCGGCGATCCTCTTCGCACACCACTTCGGCCGGACGCCGCAGACGGACGGCGTCTCGCTGGCGCTCAACGTCTACCTGGTGCTCGTCCTGGCGGCGGGAGCGTTGCGCGTCGTAGTGCTCCCGGATCTGACACGCGCCGTCGCCGAAGGAGGGTGGGAGCGCGTCGCCGGGGGATACGCAGCGGCTCTCGGAATCGCGACGGCGGTGCTGCTCGCGCTGGCGCTCGCCGCGGCCGTGCTCGTCGGGGCGTTCGCCTCCGGAGGAACCGCGCACGCCTTCGCGATCAGCATCCCGCTCTTCGCGCTCGCCGGCTGCCTGCAGCTCTTCGCCGGCCTCGCGGCGAGCGTACTGGCGGCATTCGGCGACTACTCGACGCCCGCGTACGGCTTCATGGCCGCTGGCGTTGCCGGGCTCGCTGTGTTCGTCGCGACGCTCTCGATCGGCCCCGCTGCGCTCGCGCTCGGGCTCACGGTCAATGCCGCGATCGCCGCCGTTGTGCCGGTGGCCGCGGCGCTGCGCCGTCGCGTCGCCCGCGTGGGAGGCGACCTCGCGCTGCGTGCCCGCTTCGCACAGCTTGCGCAGGGAGCGGCGTTGCCGCTCGCGCTGCAGTCGCTGTATGCGATCGCTGCGCCGCTCGCGTTGCGGCACGGCCACGGCGCCGCGACGACGTTTCTCTACGCGTATACGTTCGCCGCCTTCCTGGTCGCGGTGACGGCAACGTCGCTCGCGCTCGTCTCGACCGCATCGCTCACGCGGCGCGGTGTGACGCCAGAGGAGGCCGCCCGTCACGTGGTCGCGACGTCGTGGGTGTCCCTGGCCGTGATCGCGGCTGCCGCGGGGATCTTCTCGCTCGTCGGAGGACGCATCGTCTCGGCGCTTCTCGGCGGCTCGTACTCCGGCGAGGTCGGCCGGCAGCTCGGGCACGTCGTCGTCGCCTTCGCGCCGTGGATGCTCTTCTCGACGGCGCTCACGGTCGCCTTCCCGTTGCTCTTCGTGCTCGAGAAGCCGCGCGTGCTCGTGCCGCTCGCGGTCGCGCTTCCGCTCGTGCAGATTCCCGTCGCTTACGTCCTCGGCCGGCTCTTCGGCCTCGAGGGTCTCGCCGTCTCTCTCGCCGTCACAACAGCCGCGGCCCTCGTCGTCCTGATGAACGCGCTCTCGCGTGACGCGCTCGTGGAGGTCGCGGCCGGGCTCGCACGTGTGGCCGCGACCGTGGTCGCGATCGCGCTCCTCGCGTTCCTGCTGCCGTCGCTCGTGTTCGGAGGAACCGGTGCCGCAGTGGTCGGGATCGTCGCCTACGGGGTGCTGCTGGCGCTCGCCCGCCGGCTCGGCCTGGCCCAGGCGTGGGCATACGCGCGAGCCCTCCACTGAGCCGGGACGAGCAGGACGAGGCAGCCGGCGAGCACCGCGTAGAGCGGGAGCCCGGGCACCGCTGCGACCGTGTTCTTCGTCATCCCACGGTCGTGCGCGAGTGGCCAGACGGCGGTCGCGACGAACGCCGCCAACACGGGCACGACGGTGCGCGGGCGGCGCACCGCGACGCCGACGAGACCGGCCAGCGGGACGTACTCGACGACGCGGACGCTCCAGCCGACCTCGCGGATTCGCGACAGCGAAATGCTGAGCTCACTCCACGAGAACGACCGGAGCGCGCACGCAAGGACCGATGCGACGACCACCGCGGCGGCCGCCGCCGTCCAGCGCAGCGCCGCGAGGATCGCCAGCAGCACCGCCACGCCGGCGAGGGCGCGCCAGCTGTCGCGCGCGCCGTAGAGCACCGGCAGCACCTCGTGGCGCCAGTGCGGCTCGAAGTCCGAGCGCCAGAACGGCAGGAGTGCCGGCGCGCCGATCCAGAAGACGCCCGCGACCGTGCCCGCAGCGCGTCCGCCGAGCTCGTCCGCGCACGTGACGACGAGCACTGCGGTCGTGCCCGCGATCAGGAGGCCGCGTACGCTGAACCCGACGAGCGCGACGACCGCCACCCACTGGGCGAGGACGAACGCAGCCTTACGAGCGAGCATGCGCGAGTGCGTGATCGCGATACCACGCGACCGTGCGCGCGAGGCCGTCGCGCAGCGGCGTCTGCGCGCGGAACCCGAAGAGCGCTTCGGCGCGCGTCGCATCCAGCTGCCGGCGCGGCTGCCCGTTCGGCATCGAGGTGTCCCATACGATCTCGCCCTCGAAGCCCGTCAGCTCGGCGATCGACTCGGCGAGCTCGCGGATGGAGGTCTCGACGCCGGTGCCGAGGTTGACCGGCTCGGGGCCGTCGTACCGCTCGGCCGCGAGCAGCAGGCCCTGGGCGGCATCCTCGACGTAGAGAAACTCGCGGGTGGGCGACCCGTCGCCCCACAGCACGACCTCGCTCTCGCTCTCGAGCATCTTCCGGATCAGCGCCGGGATGACGTGCGACGAGTCGAGGTCGAAGTTGTCGCGCGGGCCGTAGAGGTTCGCGGGCAGAAGGTAGATCGCGTCGGTCCCATACTGCTCGCGATAGGCCTGCGCGCCGACGAGGATCGACTTCTTCGCCACGCCGTACGGCGCGTTCGTCTCCTCGGGGTAGCCGTTCCACAGGTCGTCCTCGTTGAAGGGCACCGGCGTGAACTTCGGATAGGCGCACACCGTTCCCGTGATGAGGGTCTTGCGAACGTCGTGGACGCGCGAGAGCTCGAGCACGTGTGCGCCCATCATCAGGTTCGCGTACCAGTACCGGCCCGGGTTGGATCGGTTCGCGCCGATGCCGCCGACCTCCGCGGCGAGGTGGAATACGAGCTCCGGCTTCGCGTCGGCGTACATCCGCTCCGCCTCCTCGAAGCGCGTGAGGTCGTAGTCGCGGCGACGGGCGACGAAGACGTCGTGCCCCGCGGCCTCGAGGCGCTCGACGAGGTGCGATCCGAGGAAGCCGCCGCCGCCGGTGACGAGCGCCTTGCTCAACGGGTCTCGGCCGGCTGCCGCGTCATCCAGTCGACGCGGCCGAGCCAGCGCTCGCGGTTCTCGGCGTACCAGCGGATCGTGCGCAGCACGCCGTCCTCCCACGACACCTTCGGCGTCCAGCCGGTCTCGGCGTTCAGCTTGTCGTAGCCGACGCGCAGCGCCATCACGTCGGTCGCGCCGGGCCGCATTCGCTTCTCGTTGATCACGACGCGGCGATCGTCGGGCCAGAATCCGTGCTCCTCGCCCGTCTTCAGGATCAGGTCGACCCAGTCGCGCATCGAGACGTTCTCGCCCTGGCCGTAGACGTAGACGTCACCCGGCACGCCGTGCGCCGCGACCGTCAAGTGACCGCGCACGCCGTCGGTGCAGAAGCAGAAGTCGCGCAGCGGCTCGAGCGCGCCGAGCTCGATCTCCGGACGCGACAGCGCCTGCGTGATGATCGTGCCCGTCACGTAGCGTGGGTTCTGTCGTGGTCCATAGTTGTTGAACATGCGCGTGACGACGCCGGGGACCGAGTAGGCGTCGTGGTAGTTCATCGTCAGGAAGTCTGCGGCGACCTTCGCTGTCGCGTAGATCGACTTGGGGTTGATCGGCGAGCGCTCGTGGAGGATGAGCGAGCCGAGGTCGTCGAAGTCGTGATGGTGCGCGACCGACTCGCGCACGTTGCCGTACTCCTCCGAGGTCCCGGCCGTGTCGAACTTCTCGAGCTCGACGTCGTTGTCGACGATCGACTGCAGCAGGTTCAGGGTCCCGACGGTGTTTGCCATCACGGTCTCGTACGGCCGGTGCCACGATTCCCCGACGTGGGCCTGCGCACCGAGGTGGAAGACATATGGCTTGTCGGGCGCGTTCACGAGGTGATCCCGCACGAGGTAGTCGATCGAGGTCTTGTCGGTCAGGTCGGCAAACACGACGTTGAGGTCGGCGCGCAGGTGGCCGATGTTGTTCAGGGCGCCGGAGGACGTCGCGCGCACGAAGGCGACCACGTTGGCACCGAGAGCGACGAGGGCCTCGGTGAGGTGCGAGCCCATGAAGCCGTCCGCGCCGGTCACGAGCACGGTACGGTCGCGGTAGGCATCGCCGAACTCGGAGCGGAGCGCTTCGAGCTCGTGCTCGCCGAAGGTCGTGTTCTCGCTGCCCGCCATGGGCGGAGGGTATCGCGTCATGACGTTATCCTCGCCGCAACCCATGGGGAATTCGTGAACTCGTGAAGGGGCTCGTCCGCAGGCTCGGCCGCACGTCCCTCGGCAAGAACCTGATCCACGCGTCGGTGCTTTTGGACCCGGCGGCGATGCGGTTCCCGAACGTCGAGCGCTGGCCGGAGAGCGTCCACGGGTTCGAGGACCTCGCGTTCCTCTTCTCGTCGAACCAGCTGAACCACGGTGTCGCGTCGCTGCAGATCGACGAGGCGGCGCTGCTCTACAAGCTCGGCGCCGCGGCCACGACGGGGCCGGTCGTCGAGCTCGGCCGCTTCAAGGGCGGGAGCACCTTGATCTTCGCAGCGTCGATGCGCGAGCTCGTCGAGCTGTGGTCGTACGATGCGCACGTCGCGCTGCGGCCGGACATGCCGGGCGAACAGCTCGACGCGGAGCTCTCGGCGGCGCTCGAACGCTTCGGCCTCGCGCACAAGGTGCACCTCGTCGTCGCCGACTCGCGCACGGCCGACCCGCCCAAGCGCCCGCTCGAGCTGTTGTTCATCGACGGCGACCACTCCTACGAAGGCGCCAAGGCGGACTTCGAGCGCTGGGGCGCGTTCGTCCGGTCGGGTGGTCACGTGCTCTTTCACGATGCGGTGGACACGGGCGGATACGGCAACGTCTATCCCGGAGTCGCGCGCGCGGTCGCCGAGATCGGGCCGGGCTGGGAGCGGCAGCCGGGGGCCGGCTCGATCGCCCACTTCGTCAAATCGTGAGGCTGTTCGCCGTCGTCCTGAACTGGAACGGCGGGGACGACACCGTTGCCGCGCTCGCCTCGCTCGACGGGATCGCGACGATCTGTGTCGACAACGGCTCGACCGACGGCTCTGACACTTTCGTCGAGGAGCGGTTCCCTGAGGTCGAGCTGATTCGCACCGGTGCGAACCTCGGCTTCGCGGGCGGCAACAACGCCGGTATTCGCCGGGCGCTCGAGCACGGCGCCGATTGGGTGCTGCTGATCAACAACGACGCGACCGCGGAGCCCGGCCTCGCGGAGGCGCTCGAGCACGCGGCGCGCGCCCGTCCCGACGCTGGGCTGCTCGCCTGCCAGGTGCTGCACGAGGACGGCTCGGTGCAGTACGCCGGGGCGAGCTTCAACAAGTGGCTCGGCTACTCGGGGCGGGTCAAGACCGCCGGCGGGGACGCCGTGCGCGACGTCGCCCGCGCCGACGGCGCGGCGATGGCCGTTTCGCGCGCGGCCGTCGAACGCGCCGGCCTGCTCGACGCGCAGCTCTTCGCCTACGTCGAGGACGTGGAGTGGTCGCTGCGCATCCGCCGCGAAGGCTTTGCGGTCGTCTTCGTCCCAGATGCTCGCGTGCGGCACAAGGGCTCGGCGGCGAGCGGCGGACGGCGGTCGACGACGAACCTCTACTACGACACACGGAACACGATCGTCGTCGCGGAGCGTCACGCGCGTCTTCCGCGCGGCGCGCACGCCCTGCGGCGCGGCGTGATCGTCGGCGCGCATCTCGCGCAGTCGCTCTCGCATCCTTCGCGCCTCGCGGCCGCGCGCGCGGTGCTGGCCGGCTGGCGCGACGCGCGGGCCGGCCGCCTCGGTCAGAGAAGCTCGGCGTAGACGGCGTCGGTCCCGCGCGCGGTCTCATCCCACGAGAAGCCTCGCGCGCGTTCGAGCCCACGCCGCGCCCATTCCTCCGGCGTGTCGAGCACCTCGCGGACGGCCTCTGCGATCGCATTCGGATCGCGCGGATCGAAGAGCCTCGCCGCGTCGCCGACCACTTCGGGAAGCGCAGCGGCGTTCGAGCAGGCAACGGGACAGCCGCAGGCCATCGCCTCGAGCGGCGGTAGGCCGAACCCCTCGTAGAGCGACGGGAAGACGAGCGCCGACGCGCTCTGCAGCAGCGAGACGAGCTCGGCGCGCGCGACGAGCCCGCGCACCTCGACGCCTTCGGGCAGCGCTCCGAACGAGCCGCCGCCCGTGAGCATGAGGCCAAGCGCGGGGCGCTCGTGGCGCAGTTGTGCGAACGCCTCGAACAGCCGCTCGTGGTTCTTGTGCGGCCACCGCCGCGCGGGATAGAGCAGGAACGGCTCGCGCTCGCCGCCGCCGGGCCGCAGTTCCTCGTGGTCGATCCCGAGCGGGACGACCCGGATGCGCGCAGCGTCGACGCCGAGCCGCGCTACGGCGCGGTCGCGCACGAACGCGCTCATCGCGATCACGCGGTCCGCGCCGCGCACGGAACGGTTCCATGCGACCGCGCGGAACGCGCGCTCGGCGCGAGGGAACATCGCAGGCAGATCGAGGTGCTGGACGTCGTGCAGCGTCACGACGCTCGGGCGCATGGGCGGGATGCGGATCGTGAGCGGGTAGTGCACGACGCGCGCATCTCGCAGATGCGCGCGCAGCGGTCCTGGCCGCACGGCCGCGAGCCCCATCGCGACGAGTCGTTGCGGGATCGTCCGCGCGAGCCGGTACTCGGAGGCGAGCGTGGCGGGCAGGCCCTCTGCCGCAGCCGGCGCCGCGGGCGGCAGCAGCACCTCGTAGTCGTGGTCGCCGACCCGCCCGAGGCCGCGCAGAAGCTCGCGCACGTAGGTCTCGCTGCCGCCGAGCTCGCCCGGGACGAGCGTGAGGAGCGAGATGCCGACCATCGCGCGATCGTAGTCTGCGCCAATGCGCGTCTTCGTTGCGATCCTGCTGGGCGGGCTGACCTCGTCGCTCTACGCGCTCTCGACGTCGTTGCAGGCGCTCGAGGCCCGCCGCTCGCCGACCGGCACCGCGCTGCGTGCGTCGCTGCTCCAGACGCTCGTGCGCAGCAGGCTGTGGCTTCTCGGCACCGCGGCCGGCCTTGTCGCGTGGCCGCTGCAGGCGGTCGCGCTCTCGCTGGCTTCGGTCTCGATCGTCCAGCCATCGCTTGGGCTCGGGCTGATCGTGCTGCTCGTGCTCGGCGCGCGGCTGCTCCACGAGCGTGTCGGCGCACGGGAGATCGGCGGCGCCGTGGCGATCGCCGTGGCGATCGCCGTGCTCGGCTGGGCGGCGCCGCCCGAGACGGGCTCGTTCACGCGTGCCGGGCAGTGGGCCGTCGTGGTGCTGCTCGCGCTCGGAGCCCTCGCGCCCTACGCCCTGCGGCTCGCGCACCGCCCGGGCGGGCTGCCGACGAGCATCGCCGCCGGAACTGCGTGGGCCGCGGTCGGTCTCGCCACGGCCCTGATCGACAACTCGGTCGCGGACCGCCACTGGCTCGCGGCGCTCGGCTGGGGCGCCGGGGCCGCGGCGGCGGCCTGGTCGGGCCTGCTGTCCGAGATGACGGCGCTCCAGACGTGGCCTGCGACCCGCTCGGTCCCGGTCGTCTTCGGGCTCGAGATGTCGCTCCCGGCGGCCCTCGCCCCGGCCTTGACCTCGGCGTCGCCCTCTCACGGCCTCGCGTTCGGCGCCGCGCTCGCCGTCGCGGTTGCCGGCGCCGTCGTGCTCGGAAGCTCGCGGGCGGTCGCGCACGCCGCTCATCCGCTCACAAAGCCGTAATGGGCGGTCTTTACACTCAGGAACGTGCCTGAGGAGACGACCGACGTCGCCGCCCTCTTCGCGCGGCTGAAGGAGGAGATCCGGGCGGCCGGCCCTCGGGGGAGCGACGTCCCGCCGGCGCAGGTGCGCCTCTCCGTGCGCGACCAGGCCGAGCGGCTCTGGCCGATCTCGGCCGAGCGGCCGATCGTCGGCAAGGGCGGCCCGCTGAAGGGCTTCCTGCGCCGGTTCATGCGCTGGTACGTCGAGCCGGCCTTCGCCGACCAGCGCGCGTTCAACGACGCCGTGCTCAAGCTGATCGACGATCTCGACGAGCGCATCAAGCGGCTCGAACAGCGATGAGGATCGCGGTGTGCGCGCCGCAGGTGCCGTTCGTGCGCGGCGGTGCGGAGCTGATGGCGGACGAGCTCGTCGACGCGCTGCGCGCGCGCGGGCACGAGGCCGAGCTCGTGACGATCCCTTTCAAGTGGTACCCCGGCACGCGCGTTCTCGACCAGGCGTTCCTCTGGCGGCTCGTCGACCTGACGGAGTCCGACGGGCGTGCGATCGACCGCGTGATCGCGACGAAGTTCCCTGCTTATGCCGTGCGCCATCCGAACAAGGTCGCGTGGGTGCTGCACCAGTTCCGCCAGGCCTACGACTACGACCGCACCGAGCTCGGCCAGTTCGACGACTCGCCGGAGGACCGTGCGACGCGTCGTGCGATCGAGCGGCTCGATGCGGTCGCGCTCGGGGAGGCTCGCAAGGTGTTCGCCACGTCGCGCAACGTCGCCGATCGGCTGCAGCGCTTCAACGGCGTCGCGGCCGAGCTCCTGCCGCACCCGCCGCAGTCCCTGCCGTACCGGACCGGCGAGTCCGAGGGCTTCGTGCTCTCGGTCAACCGCCTGGATCGCGCGAAGCGGATCGACCTGCTGATCGGGGCCGCGAAGCGAGAGCCCTCGCTGCGGATCGTGATCACGGGCGACGGGCCGGACCGCGAGCGGCTCGAAGGGCTGGCACGAGGTCTGAACGGGCAGGTCGAGTTCGTCGGGCGCGTCGGCGACGAGCAGCTCGCCGATCTCTATTCGCGTTCGCTCGCCGTCTACTACGCGCCGGTGGACGAGGACTTCGGCATGGTCCCGTACGAGGCGTTTCTCTCCGGCAAGCCTGTCTTGACGACGCTCGACGCCGGCGGGCCGCTCGAGGTGGTGCACGACCGCGAGACCGGCGTCGTCGTGGCGCCCGACCCGGTGGAGATCGCGGACGCCGCCCTCTACCTCGGCGCACACGGCGACCAGGCGAAGGCTTGGGGAAGCGCCGGCAAGGCGATTGCCGAGCGCGTCACCTGGGACGCCTGCATCGACACGCTCCTCGCATGAGAGTCGCGTACTACTCGCCGCTCCCGCCGTCCCGCTCCGGGATCGCGGACTACTCGACGCTGCTTCTTCCCGCGCTGCGCGAGCGCATCGACGTCGTGGTCGCCGAACAGGGCAAGCGCGCCCCGCATGCCGACGTCGCGCTGTACCACGTCGGTAACGATCCCGACGCGCACGGCTGGATCCTCGATGCGCTGAACGCACGACCGGGGGTCGTCGTCCTGCACGAGTACGTGCTGCACCACCTGATTGCCGGCACGACGATCGGTCGCGGCAACGGACGCGGGTATCTCGACGCGATGGAGCGCGAGCTCGGCGTGGCCGGGCGGCTGCTCGGCCTCGGCGTGCTCGACAACCTGCTGCCGCTCCTCTGGGAGACGCAGCCCGAGCGATTCCCGCTCTCCGGCGTCGTGCTCGACCGCGCGAGCGGGTTGATCGTGCACTCCGACTACGTCGCGCAGCGCGCGCGCGCCGCGGGCTACGGCGGGCCGCTCTGGCGCATCCCGCATCCGGCATGGCCGATGCACGAGGTCGAGCGAGCGACCGACGTGAGCGGGGAGCCGCTGATCGGGTGCTTCGGCTTCCTGAACATGAACAAGCGCATCCCCGAGCTGCTCCAGGCGTTCGCGTCGTTCCGCCGCACGCGCCCGCGAGCGCGCCTGCTGCTGGCCGGCGCGGCGGGCGAGCGCTTCGACGTCGACCGCCGGCTCGAGCGGCTCGGGCTGACCGACGGCGTTCAGCGCCTCGACTACGTGCCCGAGGATCGGATGTGGTCGCTGATGGCGGCGTGCGACGTGCTCGTCAACCTGCGCTATCCGACCATGGGCGAGACGTCGGGCTCGGTCATCCGGGCGCTGTCGCTCGCCAAGCCGCTCGTCGTCTCCGACGTGGGGTGGTTCAGCGAGCTCCCGGACGACGCCGTGCTGAAGGTTCCGGTCGACGACTACGAGGTCGCGACGCTCGAGGCGGCGCTTGCTGTTGCCGTCGAGCATGGCCCGACGCTCGGCGCCGCTGCGCGGGCGTACGTCGAGCGCGAGCATGCGCTGCCCGAGGTCGCGGACGCCTATGTCGCCGCGCTCGAGGTCGCCGCGGGTGGCGGCGCCGTCGAGGACGCAGTGCTCTGGCGGATCGCCGAGGCCGCGGCGGAGGTCGGGATCGACGACGAGATCGCGCTCGCGCGGGCGGCGCGAGACAGCGGGATCGTCGCGTGAGCGCGACGGCAATCGTCCGAGCACGCGCCACGTCGATCCCCGCCTGGGCCTGGGTTGGAGCGGTCGTCGTCGTCTCGGTCGCGGTTCGCGTCGCGCTCGCACCACGCAACGTCGCCCCGTGGATCATGGTCGACGAGCTGGTCTACTCGGAGCTCGCGAAGTCATTCGCCTCGCACGGCTCGTTTCTCGTTCGCGGTGAGCCGAGCAGCGGCTACGGCTTCGTCTATCCCGTTCTGATCGCGCCCGCGTTCCGCCTCTTCGCGGCAGTCCCCGACGCCTACGCGGCGGCGAAGGCGATCAACGCCGTCGTGATGTCGCTCGTCGCGGTGCCCACGTACCTGCTCGCGCGGCGCCTCCTGCCGCCGGTGCAGTCCGTTGCCGCCGCCGCGCTGTCGGTGCTCGTTCCGTCGATGCTCTACACCGGCACCCTGATGACGGAGAACGCGTTCTACCCGCTCTTCGTCCTCACGTGCCTCGCGTTCGTGTGGATGCTCGAGCGTCCGTCCGCGCTCCGGCAACTCGCCGCGCTCGCGGCGTGTGCCGTCTGCTTTGCGACGCGCGCGCAGGCTGTCGCGCTTCTCGCCGCGCTCGTGGTCGTGCCCGTGCTTCACGGGCTGATCGAGCGAGACCTGCGGGCGAGGCTGCGCCGGTTCGTGCCCTTGTACGGCGTGCTCGGCGGCCTCCTGGTTCTCGCCCTCGCCGTCACGACCGGGAGAGGACGCTCGCCGCTCTCTCTCCTCGGTGCCTACCGTGCGGCGACTGGTTCCGGCTACTCGATCGGCGAAGTCGCGCGCTACGTGCTGTGGCACGTGGCAGAGATCGACCTCTACCTGGGCATCGTCGGGTTTGCAGCGCTCCTCGCGCTGTGGTTCGCGCCGCGCGCCGCGTCACCGCCTGCGCGAGCGTTCGCCGCGGCGACGCTCCCGACCTGCGTGTTCCTGATCGTCGAGGTCGGTGCCTTCGCGTCCCGTCAGTCCTTCCGCGTCGAGGAGCGCAACGCCTTCTACGTCGCGCCGCTCGCGCTGATCGCGCTGCTCGGGCTCACCGTCGACGGCGTCGTCCCGCGAGTCAGGCGCGCGGTCGTGGCGGCGGCTCTCGTCGCCGGCGTGCTCCCGTTTGCGATCCCGCTCGGGAGGCTCGTGAACACGTCGATCGTCTCGGACACGCTCGCGCTGCTGCCGTGGTGGTGGCTGCAGGATCGCGGCATCTCGTTCGCGTCGCTGCGCTATGTCGAGCTGCTCGTCGGCCTCGCAGCGGGCGCGGCGTTCCTGCTGGTGCCGCGACGTCTCGCATCCGTCTTCGTCGCGGCGACGGCGGTGTACTTCGTCGCTGTGACCTTCGTGGCCGAGAACGGACGTCACGGCATGCACCAGGCGTCAGTCGGCGGGCTCTGGGCCGGAACCAGGGTCGCGAGCTACGACTGGATCGATCGCCGCGTCGGTCGCACCGCCCGGGTCGCGTTCCTCTGGCACTACGCCGGCGAGACGCGGCCTCTCTGGAACAACGAGTTCTTCAACCGCAGCATCGGCCGGGTCTACACCGTCGACGGCCCCGATCCGGCCGACGGCGGCCTGCCGGAGGTTCCGGTCCGCGAGCGGGCGGACGGCGTGCTCGCGACCGGCGCTGGCGCGGTGCCGCGCGTCTCATACGCCGTCTCGTACACCGACATCGCGGGGACGCAGATCGGCCGTGACCCGCGGATCGGGCTCGGCCTGTACCGCGTCGACGGGCCGCTCGTCATCCTGACGCGGGTCCGCGGTCTCTTCCCCGACGACACGTGGGGCAGGCGCGCGGTCACCTACCGGCGCCTGCGGTGCCTCCCGGGCACGCTCGCGGTGCGGGTCGGCACCGACTCGCAGCTCTTCGATCGCGCGCAAGTCGTGACCGCGCGCGCAGGGGGCGATGTCGTGCGGCGCATTCGGGTCGACCCGGCGGCGCAGCCGACGATGCGCATTCCGCTTCAGCCGAACCGCGGCGGAACGTGCACGGTTCATTTCACCGCGGCCGGCGTTCGCGTCCCTGCCCGTGTCCAGCCCGGGAGCAAGGACACCCGTCCGCTCGCCGTGCACTACTACGCGTTCGACTACGCTCGTGCGAGAGCGGCGCGGCGGTGAGGATCGCCTTCGACGTCTCGCCGCTCTCGCACGAGCGGACCGGTGTGAACAACTACATTCGCGGGTCGCTGCGGGGCCTTGCGGAGGTCGCGCGGCCTCTGGGCCACCAGGTCGTGGCGTTCGCCCCGACGTCGCCTGCCGGCAAGCGGGCGATCCCCGAGGCGCTCGCGGGGATCGACGTGGAGCTGAAGCTCGTCTCGCTCCCGGGTGCGCACGCGTGGCGCACGGCGTGGTCCGTCGCGGGCTATCCGCCCGCCGAGCGGTTCGTCGGCAGGTTCGACGTGATGCATTTCAGCGACTGGATGTACCCGCCGCAGACGCGCGGCGTGCGCGCGACGACGATTCACGATCTCGTGCCGCTGCACCATCCGGAGTGGACGACGAAGCGCACGCGGTCCATGCACCGGCGCAAGTACCGCAACGCGGCGCTGACGTGCGACGTCGTGTTCGCCAACTCCGCCTACACCGCCGACGACTTCGCGCGGACGATGGACTTTCCCCGCGAGCGCGTGCTCGTCGCGCACCCCGGGATCGGCGCGGAGTTCACGGCCAACGGGGACGCGGCCGACCTCGGCGGCCCGTACGTGTTGACTGTCGCAACGCTCGAGCCGCGCAAGAACCTGGGCACGCTCGTCGAGGCGTTCGGGCGGCTCGGGGACACGGGCCTCTCGCTCGTGCTCGTCGGCGGCAGCGGCTGGGGCGAGCAGCCCGAGCTCGACAAGCCGGGGATCGTGCGCCTCGGACGCGTCTCCGACCAGGAGCTCGCGCGCCTCTACCGCGGCGCGACGGCGGTCGTCTACCCATCTCGGTTCGAGGGATTCGGCATGCCGATCACCGAAGCGATGGCCTCCGGCGCACCGGTGGTCGCCTCGGCGCACGCGTCGATGGACGAGGCCGCGGGCGACGCCGCGCTGCGGGCCGATCCGGAGAGCTCCGAGGCGATCGCGGGCGCGATCCGCGAAGCGGTCGCCCGCCGCGACGAGCTGCGCGCCAGGGGCCTCGAGCACGCAGCGCGCTTCAGTTGGCGCCGGACCGGCGAGGTCTTCCTCGCGGGGTACGAACGATTCGCGTAGCGATCGACACGACGCCGCTCCGCCAGACGCGCGCCGGCACCGCTCGCTACGTGCGTGCGCTGCTGGACGAGCTCGACGTGGTCGAGGTTTCCTACCCGGCAACCTCGCGCGCGCGCTCGGTCGCCGCCGATCTGCTCTGGTACCCGCGCCTGCACGCGGACGCCGACGTGCTCCACTGCCCGACGTTTCGCGGGCCGTTCAGGCCGCGCCAGCCGCTCGTCGTCACCGTGCACGACCTCGCAGTGCTGCGCCATCCCGAGTGGTTCAACCACTGGACGCGCACCTACTCACGCGTCGCCGTGCCGCGCGTCATCCACGCTGCGTCGCGGCTGATCGCCGTCTCGGAGTTCACGAAGCGCGAGCTCGTCGACCTGCTGGGGGTCGAACCGGGCAGGATCCGTGTCGTGCCGAACGGCCTCGAGGGCGTCTTCACTCCGGAAGGGCGGAAGGCCGACGGGGATTACGTGCTCGCCGTCGGGACGCTCGAGCCGCGCAAGAACCTCGCGCGGATCGCGCAGGCGGTCGGCGGGGAGTTGCGCGTCGTGGGGGCCCGGGGTTGGGGCGGCGTCGAGCCGCCGGAGAACGTCACCTGGCTCGGCGACGTCTCCGACGACGAGCTCGCGGCGCTTTACCGCGGTGCGCGCTGCCTCGTCTACGCCTCGCTCTACGAAGGCTTCGGGATTCCGGTCGCCGAGGCACTCGCCTCCGGCTGCGCGATCGTGACGAGCGAAGGGTCGGCGATGCAGGAGATCGCCGGCGCCGACGCGACGTATGTCGACCCGGCGAGCGTCGATTCGATCCGGGACGGGATCGCGCGCGCGACCGCGCCGCCTCCGCGGCGGATCGCGGCTTGGCGCGACGTCGCCGCGCGCACGCAGGCCGTGTACGAGGAGCTCGCGTGATCGTCATCGACGCGGACGTCCTCGGGCGCAACCGAACGGGCGAGGAGACGTACGTGCTGAACCTCCTGCGGCAGCTGCCGTTCGTCGCACCCGACCTGACCTTCGGCGCGGTCACGCGTCACCCCGAGCTCGTGCCCGAAGGCGTCGAGCCACTCGAGCTGCAGGCGCGGACGCAGGAGGCTCGGATGGCGTGGGGCCTGCCGCGGCTGCTGCGGCGACTGCGGCCGGACCTCGCGCATTTTCAACACGCGCTCCCGCTCGGCTGGCAGGGACCGAGCGTCGTCACGCTGCACGATCTGCACTTCGAACGCGAGCCGTCGGCGATGGCCCTGCTCGACCGCCTGACGTTCAAGGCGGTCGTGCCCCGCGCGGCCCGCAAGGCCGACCACGTGCTCGCCGTCTCCGAGCGGACGAAGCGCGACGCGATCGCGCTCTACGGAATTCCGCCGGAGAAGATCACCGTCACTCCGCACGGCGTCGATCCGGCGTTCGGCCCCGGCGACGGGACGCACGACGGGTACCTGCTGTTCGTCGGCGCGGTCCAGGCGCGCAAGGACCCGCTCTCGGCGGCCGATGCCGCAGACGCCGCCGGGCTGCCGCTCGTCGTCGCCGGGCCGGAGAAGGAGCCGGCGCTCGCCCGCGAGCTGCGCGCGCGCGGCGTCGACGTGCGCGGCTGGGTCGACAAGCCGGAGCTCGCCGAGCTCTACCGCCGGGCGGCGGCCTTCGTGCTGCCGTCGCGCTACGAGGGCTTCGGCGTCCCGGCGCTGGAGGCGATGGCGAGCGGCACACCGGTCGTCCTCTCCGACGATCCGGCTCTGCGCGAGGTCGCAGGCGACGCGGCTGCTCCCGACGTCCCGTCCGCGCTCGCGGACCGCGAGCGCTACCGCCGCCTCGGCCTCGAGCGCGCCGCGCAGTTCAGCTGGGAAGAGAGTGCGCGACTGACCGCCGACGTCTACCGGCGCGTGCTCGCATGAAGATTGCGGCCGTCGTCGTCTCGCACGGCCATCCGCGGGAGCTCGACGAGTCGCTGCCGGCGCTCCGCGCGCAGGTCGACGAGCTCGTGGTGATCGCCAACGTCCCGGGGTCGGTCCCCGACGGTATCGACGCCGTCCACAACGACGAGCCGCTCGGCTTCGCCGCCAACGTCAACAAGGGTATTGCCCTGACGACCGCGGAGCTGGTCATCTCGGCCAACCCGGACGCCGTTCCGCAGCCGGGCGCCGTGCAGGTGCTCCGCGACTTCATGGCCGCGCATCCGCGTTGCGGCGTCGCCGGACCGCGCATGGAGTTCCCCGACGGCACGTGGCAGCCGTCGCGCCGCCGTTTCCCGACCGTCACCGGCACGATCGTCCGCCGCACGCCGCTCCGGCTCGTCCTCTCCCAGCGCCGCCATTTCCATCTCGACGAGCAGCCGCCGTCCGAGCCGGCCGAGGCAGACTGGATGCTTGCCGGCTTCCTCATGCTTCGCCGCGACATGCTCGACGAGCTCGGTGGCTTCGACGACGGGTTCCGCCTCTACGGCGAAGACATCGACTTGCAGTACCGAGCGCAGCGGGCGGGCTGGGAACGCTGGTACGTGCCGCAGGCGGTCGTGCGTCACGAGCACAAGGCCGAGACCGACAAGCGCTGGCTGACGCGGCGAACGTTGTGGCACTGGGCGGGGATCGCACGCTTCGTCCGGAAGCACCCAGAGCGGCTGAAGGCGCTGTGAAGGACGTCGTCGGCAAGTACGACGAGGTTGCCGAGCATTACAGCGCGCACGACTACGCGGACGCGGAGCGCTACTACGCGCGCCGGGCGAAGCTGGTCGCGGCGCAGGTCGGCCGGGGTGCGGTCGTGCTCGACTTCGCCTGCGGCGACGGCGGCCTCGGCCGCCATCTGGTCGAGCTCGGCATCGACTACCACGGCGTGGACGCGAGCGAGCGCATGGTCGAGGTCGCCCGTCGCGCGCTCGGCAACTGCGTCGTGCACGGAACGTTCGAGCACGTGCCGCCCGCGCCCGTCGACGCGACGACGATCTTCCGCTCGCTCTACCTCGTGGACGACCGCCGAGGATTCCTCGAGCGCGCTCGCGGCTTCACGCGCTCTGTTCTGATCTTCGACTTCGACCCGCGCGCCTACGCCACGCGCGAGGTCGTCGCCGACCTGCGAGCCGCGGGCTGGGACCGCATCGAGCTCCGGCCGTTCCTGATGCCGCAGCGGGTGGCGCTGCCGGGCCTGCTGCAGCGTGCTTTGCACGCGCTCGAGCCGCTCCCCGGCGCGCGGGCCCTCACACGCGTGCGCTTTCCGCTGCTCGTCAGCGCCCGCTGAACGAGAAGCCCACCTGCGCGCCTAGCGGCCGCAGGTCGGTCAGGCCGTAGTCGTGCGGCACGAAGAGGCGGGTGACGTGCACGTGCACCGCGAACGGCGGCCGGACACGGAAGGTCCGCCTCCGTGAGACGCAGTTCGGGAGGCCGAACGCCGAGCGCTTCGTCACGCGCGCGACACGTGGGTTGTTCTGCTCGTCGAGGCCGACTGTCCCGACCTCGACGACGATCCGCGTGCCCGGCGCCGTCGCCGCGCAGAACGCGGTACGTCCCACGTCGACCTGCAGCGTGCCCGGCTGACGCTCCGGCCCGAAGTAGGCGTACAGGCCGTCGTGCTGGATCCAGCCGCCCGGGTCGCGGCCCTCGACCGTTTCCTTCAGCCTCCAGGGATGTTGTGGGACGCGGGTCAGGAAGCGGTCACCGTGCTGTTCGACCACCGGGCCGATCACCCGGACGCCGTTGTCGGCGAGCACGTAGGGAGTGCCGCTGTCGCCGCGGAGCGCGCCGTCCGGCCGCGCCAGGCCGGGCGTGAGCATCGGCCCAGGTCCCGGCGCCGTCGCGTCGAGGCTGTCGACGTGCTTCAGCGACGGGTTCCAGAACTCGATCAGCCATAGCCCGGTCGCGTCGCCGACGTTCTGCCCGAGGTACGTCGTCCCCCGGCCGTGGGTTGCGAGGTCGACCCAGTTGAGCGGCTGCGGCAAGTTTGCGACGAACTGCTTCGCCTGGTGCTCCGACCCGCGCGCGCTCGTGATCTCGCCGGTGCACATCCAGACGGCGCCGGCGAGCAGCGCGACCGCGATCACTGCGCTGTGACGGCGCAGCGCGACGATCACGAGCGCGACGAGCACCGTGACGAGGAGCGCGTTGCTGATGTGCGCCTGGTCCCAGTGGAACACGCGGTTCGCGAATGCGGCGATCCCGTATCCGGGCGCCTCGAAGTACGGGTAGCCGAGCTGGTAGCCGTAGCCGAGCACGAGCCACGCGACGAAGGCCGTCGCAGCGAGCACTCCAGGCCACCACGTGCGGCGCGCCGAGAAGAAGACGACGGTGCCGACGAGCAGCAGGGGAGCGAGATAGATCAGGTTGCGCTCCTCGACCCGCGACGTGAAGAACGTCGAGAGGTACGCGGCCTTCACGCCTGTGTAGAGACCGAACGTGAAGATGCACGCGCCGAGAAACGCGGCGAAGGCGCGCCAGCGGGGGTCGGCGCGCCGCTCCGGAATCCAGAGCGACGCAAGGCCTGCGATCGCGGGGAGGACGCCGAGGCCGATCGCGAGCGCCGACCCGGAGACGAATGCGTACGACCAGATGCGCCCGCGGAAGTTCTGCGTGACCTTCGCCCATTCGATCGCGTGCGGTGATGCGATCCGGTTGAGGACGATCAGGATTCCGGCGAGAAGGACGATCGCCCCCAAGTGGTCGGCGCGCGTCCAGCCCGCGCGCAGGCGGCGTCCGCGGGGGCCGACGAGCCACAGCCACGCTGCGGCGAGCGCCGCCGCGGCGACGGCGACGACGAGCTGCGACCGGACCTCGACCACGACGACCGAGAGCACGACCGCTGCGACGGTCCATGCCCGGCCGTCCCCCGCGAGCGCGCGCAAGACCGCGTAGGCGTACAGGACGAACACGGGATACGCGAGCACCTCCGGAAGCAGGAACGCCGCATAGAACACCGCGGACGTGCACAGCGTCCCGAGCGCGGCGATCGTCGCCGCCCGCTTCGACACGAGCAGCCGTGCGAGCAGATAGACGGGCACGACGGTGAGCGCCATCACGACCGTGTTCAGGTACTTGATCGCGGCGTATGCCGAGGCGGTCGAGTGGATCCACCAGCCCGGCGCGATCAGGTACGCGTACAGCGACTTGAAGCCGATCGGCTCGCCGCGCCGCGCGGCGTGCCCGGTGTGGGCGATCGCGCGCGAGATCTGCGTCCACTCGAGCTCGTCGGTGAAGATCGTCGGCGACTTCCGCGCGGCCGCCTGCCAGAAGAGGATCGCGAGCAGGATCAGCGCGGCGACCGCGACGGGGATCGCAGCGAGGAACCGGTCGAGCGCAGAGCGCTCTCTCACTCGCTGCCCGCGCCGAGAACGACGCGGGGATCCAGGTCGATCTCGCGTCGCACGAAGCGGCACTCGATGTCCGCGCCGGCGCACGCGGCGACGATCTCATCGAGGCGCTCCTTGCCCGCGTCGGGAATCGTCACGAGCACGATGTCCGGCTCGAACCGCGCGAGCAGGCGCGGGAGCTCGAAGGTCGCGCCGGCGACCGGCACCCCGTGGACCCGCCGGCGCCGCAGACGCGGGTTGTCGTCCACGAATGCGACGACGCGCTCCCCGGCCGTCTCGCGCAGCTCGCGCATCAGGCTGCGCCCGGTGCGCCCGGCGCCGACGATCAGCGTGCGGCGTCCGGTTCGGGCGTGGAACGTGCGCAGGCCGGTAACGAGCGCCCGCTCGACGAGACGCGACCCTCCGATCACGACTGTGCAGAGGAGCGCGTCGACGATGAAGAACGAGCGCGAGAAGTCAGCCAGGTCTCGCGTCAGCGCGATGTACGAGAGCGCGACGACCTCGGACACCGCAACCGCCGAACCGATCGCGGCCACGTCGCGAGCTCCGGCGTAGCGCCAGATCGACCGGTAGAGGCCGAACGGGACGAACGCGAGGTAGCGCGCCGCGATCACGATCGGCAACGTGACCAGTGCGATATGACGCTGGTTCGTCGTCCCGGGCCAGCCGAACTCGAGCGCGTACGCCGCCGCGAATGCCCCGGCGATGAGGAAGAAATCGACGAGCACCTCGACGAGCCGGCGCCAGTGCACCGCGAACGTCTGCAACAGGCCCGGCGCCTCGACTCCCGGCGGGCGCTTCTCGACGTCGGCGAGGAAGCTCGCGAACTGGACGAGCAGCACGAACGTCACGAGCACGCCGACGAGCGCGAGCCGCTGATCGTCGAGCACGTTGTAGGCGAGGCTCGTCGCGCCGAGCGTGCTCGCGATCACCGCGAGCAGGAGCACGGCGTGCTTCTCCGAGAGGCCGAAGCGCACGAGCCGGTGCGACGAGTGGTCGCGGCCGCCCTGCGAGATCGGCCGGCCCTCGAGCAGGCGAACGATCGTGACGAGCGTCGTGTCCAGGATCGGAACGGCAAGGACGAGGATCGGGAGCAGCAGCGTCGCGACCGTCGTCCCTGCGACTTTCCAGCTCGCGGAGAGCCCGAGGGCGGCGAGCGTGAAGCCGAGCACCTGCGAGCCGGAGTCGCCCATGAACACGAGTGCCTTGCCGTGCCGCCGCAGGTTGAACGGCAGGAAGCCGGCGCAGGCGAGGGCGCCGGCGAGGGCGAGGGCGAGGATCGTATGGCTCGGATGGATCGTGACGGCGTCGATCGCGAAGAAGAGGAACGCGATCCCGGCGAGCGTCGCGGCGAGCCCGTCCATGTTGTCGAGGAGGTTGAACGCGTTCGTCATCCCGACGAGCCACAGGAGTGCGAGCGCCCAGGCGATCACGTGGTTGTGGATCAGCTGGACGTCGGTTCCGGTCGCGAGGACGAGCACCGCGGCGGCGACCTGTAGTGCGAGCTTCGCGACGGGCGGCAATGCGCGAAGGTCGTCGACGAAGCCGGCGACGAACAGGATTGAGATGCCGCCGTAGATGCCGGCGATCTCCTTCGTCAGCGGTACTGCGCCGACCGCGATCGCGAGCCACAGCCCGGCCGTGATCCCCAGGAAGATCCCGACGCCCCCGAAGAGAGGGGTGGGACGCTCGTGCCACCGGTCGGCGGAGGGTGCGGCGACGAGCCGGGTCGCGACGGGCGACCGAAGCAGTAACCAGACCGCGAGCGCAGTGGCGGGCAAGGCGGCGACGGCCGCGATCGTGCTCACGCGTGCCGAGGGTAGTGGAGCGGTGTTAGGGCTGTGTTTGCCCGCACAAACGATCCCTAGACTAGTTCGCGCCGATGACGGTCTATGCCGACCTGCTGCGCTACCGCGAGCTCTTCGCGAACCTCTTCCGCCGTGACTTCCAGGCGAAGTACAAGGGGTCGCTCCTCGGCGTCCTCTGGTCGCTGCTCAATCCGCTCGCGCTGCTCGGCGTCTACCTCGTCGTCTTCGGGCTGCTCTTTCAGAACAAGACGATCGCGCATTACCCGATCTACCTGCTCGCGGGGCTCGCATGCTGGATCTTCTTCTCGGTTTCGCTGCAGTCGGCCGCGCGGTCGATGATCGATAGCGCCGAGCTGATCAAGAAGGTGCGGTTTCCGCGGCAGCTCGTCGCGTTCTCGATCGTCGCGACGCAGGCCGTGACGTACACGCTGATGCTCGCGATCCTGATCGTCGTTTCGCTCGTCTTCGTGCCCGAGGCGCGATCGACGGTCTGGGTCGCCATCCCGCTCGCGCTTCTGTTCGCGGCGTTCGTCGCGGGCGTCTCGCTGATCGTCGCGTGCCTGAACGTGCTCTATCGGGACGTCGAGCACATCCTGACCGCGGCGCTGCTGCCGTGGTTCTTCCTCACGCCGATCCTCTGGAGCGTTGCGACGCTCCCCGACAAGGCGCAGCGGCATCCGCATCTCCTCGACGTGCTGCGCTGGGGCAACCCGATCGCGCCGCCGATCGCCGCGGTTCGCGATGCGCTGTGGTCGGGGCACATGCCCCGTGCGGCCGAGGTGATCTACCTGGTGGTTGCGGCGTCGCTCGCGCTCCTGGTCGGCGCGCTCGTCTTCCGAGCTGTCGACGACCGGATCGCCGTCGAGCTCTAGAGTTCGGCGGGCAGTTATCTCCGCACGCGCAGCACGATCCGCCCGTCGTAGATCCACGGCTCGTCGCGCGGTGGTGCGTACGCGGGAAGCCCGGCCACGTCCTCCAGACGTTCGAGCTCGATGCCGTCGAGCACCGACGGCGCGATCAGCGGCGCGGGAAAGCCCGGGATGCGGCCCGGGCCGGGCTCGTACGGTGCGAGAGCGCGCGGGCGGCGGACGCCACTCCACTCGATCGCGCCGGCGACGACGGCGAAGCCCTCGGCATGCGCCGAGCCGACGCGCTCCGCCCAGTCGGGCGCGGGCTCGAGGTCGGGGGGAAGGGCGGCGTGCGGCTCGCCGTCGCGCGCTGCGACGTTCACGTCCTGCACGAGCATCGGGCTGCCGAGCTCCGAGAACCACGCACGCCGCTCGGCCACCATGTCGAACGCGAGGCGATATCGGCCGGGGGGCATCGGGGCACGCACCGGCGCGGCCATGGCCGTGCGCTCGCCTGGAGCGAGCGGAGGCGCCTGCGTCCGCGTCCCGTCCCACACGATCGGGTTGTCGCGGTCGTCGAGCCAGTGATAGGCGAGGAAGATGTCCGTGCGCCACGCGATCGTCCCTGCGTTCTCCAGCTCCACCTGGACGGTCTCGACCGCGCCGGCCCTCGGTGCGACCGAGGAAGGCGCGCCCCAGCGGACGGCGAGAGGTCCCTTCGACACGGCGCGGCTAGCCTAACTCGGTGATGGATCCCCTTCTCGTGAGGGCAGCCCGGCGCGAGCCGGTCGAGCGCACGCCGGTGTGGTTCATGCGGCAGGCGGGGCGATCGCTGCCCGAATACAGAGCCGTCCGCGAGCGGCATTCCTTCTGGGAGGTTGCCCAGACGCCGGAGCTCTGCGCGGAGGTGACGCTGCAGCCGGTGCGCAGGCACGGCGTCGACGCGGCCGTCATGTTCGCCGACATCATGACTCCGGTGCTCGCGATGGGCCTCGACGTCGAGCTCGTCGAGGGCGTTGGCCCGGTCGTCGCCGAGCCGGTGCGCACGCTCGGCGACGTCGAGCGCCTCCTCGTGCCGGATCCCGGCCAGGCGTTCGCGCCGCTGCTCGAGGCAATCCGCATCGTGCGGCGCGAGCTCGCGCCGGAGCAGGCGCTCGTCGGCTTCTGCGGCGGCCCGTTCACGGTTGCCGGCTACCTCGTGGAAGGGAAGCCGTCGCGCGAGTTCGCCACCGTCAAGGCGCTGATGTATCGCGAGCCTCACGTGTGGCACGCGCTCGTCGACAAGCTCGCCGAGTGCTTCGGCGGCTACGTCCGCGCGCAGGTGGGCGCCGGCGCCGACGTCGTGCAGCTGTTCGACTCGTGGGTCGGCGCGCTGTCCCCCTCCGACTACGATGAGTTCGTCGCGCCATCGTCCGCGCGCGTCCTCGCGTCGGTCCACGTCCCGACGATCCATTTCGGGACGGGTGCGTCGACGCTGCTCCCGGCGATGACGCGCGCAGGCGGCGACGTGATCGGTCTCGACTGGCGCATCGCCCTCGACGACGGCTGGGACGTCGTCGGCGAGGACCGGGCCGTGCAGGGGAACCTCGACCCGGCCGTTCTGCTCGGGCCGTGGGAACGTGTGGAGAGTGCAGCGCTCGACGTGCTCGAGCGCGCACGCGGCCGCTTCGGGCACATCTTCAACCTCGGCCATGGCGTCCTGCCCGGAACCGACCCCGATGTCCTGTCCCGGCTCGCCGCGCTCGTGCAGGAGCGAACCGTGGAGGCGCGCGTCTGACGCCCGACCTTCCGGCGGCCGAGCTCGAGGCGGTATCGGCGGACGGCGTCCGCGATCAACGAGCACTATGCGAACGTCTACGAGGCGCTCGCGCCGGCGGCAGCTGCTCGGCTACCGTCTTTCGCATGAGCGAGACCGCGGTGATCCTGATGGCCTACGGCTCGCCGGAGCGTGTCGCCGACGTGCCCGCGTACTACGCGGACATCCGCGGCGGCCGGCCGATCGCGCCCGAGCACCTTGAAGATCTCGTCGCACGCTACCGCCGTCTTGGCATCGAGGAGTCGAACCCGCTGAACGCGATCACCGAAGCGACGCGCGCTGCGCTCGAGGCCGAGCTCGGACTGCCGGTCTTCACGGGCATGAAGCACTGGACGCCGCGCATCTCCGACGCGGTCGGCGCGGCGATCGACGCAGGCGCGCAGCGGCTCGTCGGTCTCGTCCTCGCGCCGCACTACAGTCGCCTCTCGATCGGCGGCTACCGCAAGCTGCTCGACGACGCCGTCGACGGTCGCGCGGAGGTCGTCTTCGTCGACAGCTGGCACGACGACCAAGGGTTCGTGTCGTTCCTCGCCGACCGGATTCGCGATGCCGATGCTCACGTTGTGTTCACGGCGCACTCACTTCCGGCGCGCATCCTCGACGAAGGTGACCCGTACAAGGACCAGCTGCTCGAGACGGCGCGACTCGTTGCCGATACCGCCGGTGTCGAGGAGTGGTCGTTCTCGTTCCAGAGCGAGTCGCCGACCGGGGAGCCGTGGCTCGGGCCGGACATCCTCGACCACCTCGAGGACCTCGCCGGGCGCGGCGTCGACGACGTGCTCATCTGTCCCGTCGGGTTCGTGTCGGATCATCTCGAGATCCGCTGGGACATCGACACGGAGGCGCAGGACAAGGGACGCGAGCTCGGTATCCGCGTCGACCGGATCGAGATGCCGAACGACGACCCGCGCTTCGTTCGCGCGCTCGGCGACATCGTGCGCGGCACCACTGCGGTGACCGCATGACGCCGGGCCGGATCGTCGTCGACCGAGCCTCACGCACCTTTCGCGTCTACCCGAAGGCGCAGCGCACGCTCAAGGACGCGTTCGTCTCCCGCGGTCGCGGCAAGTGGCGCGACGTCGAAGCGCTGCGCGGCGTGTCGCTCACAGCGGAGCCAGGCGATGCCGTCGGCCTCGTCGGCCGCAACGGGTCCGGCAAGACGACGCTCCTGCGCCTGATCGCGGGGATCATGAAGCCGACCTCGGGTCGCATCGAGACGACGGGGCGCATCGCGTCGCTCCTCGAGCTCGGGGCGGGGTTCCATCCCGACTTCACCGGCCGGGAGAACGTCTATCTGAACGGCTCGATCCACGGGCTCTCGCGGGCGCGCGTGCGCGAGGTGATGGACGAGATCGTCGCGTTCGCGGAGCTGGAGAAGTTCATCGACCTGCCGGTGCGCACCTACTCCTCCGGCATGTTCATGCGGCTCGGGTTCTCGGTCGCCGCGCACATCCAGTCGGACGTGCTGCTGCTCGACGAGGTCTTCGCGGTCGGCGACGAGCAATTCCAGCGCAAGTGCTTCGGCAAGATCGCGGAGTTCAAGAACCGGGGCGGCACGATCCTCTTCGTCTCGCACGACGCGCAAGCGGTCGAGCGCTTGTGCGACCGGGCCGTGCTGTTGCGGGCGGGCGAGGTCGCATTCGACGGCGACACGCGCGATGCGATCGCCGCGTATCGCCATCTGCTCGCCGCCGACGCGAACCCGCAGGAGCTCGAGGCCGGGCTGCGCGAGTGGGGAAGCGGCGAAGCGCGCATCGTGGAGGCGCAGCTTCTCGACGACGAGGGCGACGAGCGCACGCAGCTCGCGGCGGGCGAGTCCGTGACGGTGCGGCTCGTCGTTTCGAGCGAGCCCGGCGTTGGCCCGCCGCGCGTGTCGCTCGAGCTGCGGGACGACGGGGGCCTAGTCCTGGGGACGGCTGCGCAGGACACCCGCGCTCTCGGCTGGGACGACGGCGACGCCGGCGAGCGCGAGTTGCGCTTTCGCCTGGCGAGCCTCCCGCTCGCCGACGGGCGCTTCCACCTCCGGTTCGCGCTCGCCGACGCCGAATCGGGGCGCCTCCTGCACACGCTCGACGATGCGGTGCGGTTCTTCGTCTTTCCTTCCGGCGAGGAGACCGGCGCGGTTCTGCTCGACGGAGCGTGGACATTGCAGGAGATCGACCAGGACGCGCCAATTCCCGGCGGATGAGCTCGCGTGCGTGCCCCGACTGGCCGGCGCTGATGGAGATCGCGCCGGACTTGCAGTTCCGTCACTACACCCTCGGCGAGGCGCAGCTGCCCGTCGATGCGTTCGTGCAGCTCGAAGGCGTCGACGCGGGCACGGTAGCGATCTGCTGTGACCTCGACTCGCACGTCTTCAATCCGGAGCACACGGATCCGCGCGTCGTCGACGCGCTCCAGGGCACGCACTGGATCGACGTGCGCGAGATCAGCGGCTCCGCTTAGCCGACAGGACGCTCGCGAGCGGGCGCGTGTTGAGCACGTCCTCCGGCGTTGCCCAGCCGCGCCGCGCGGTCGCGACCGAGAGGCGCATGTTCGCGAGCCCGCGCACCGAATGCGCGTCGGTGGAGCACGTGATGCGAACGCCGGCGCGGATCGCGTCGCGCACGAGCTCCGCGGTCAGGTCGATCCGGTCCGGCAGGCCGTTCGTTTCGACAGCGGTGCCCGTCTCGGCGCACGCGGCGAACACCGCTTCGAGGTCAACCGCGTTCGGCGGGCGGTGGTTGATGATTCGCCCCTGCGGGTGGCTGATCGATCGCACCGCCGGGTGGTGGACGGCGGCAAGCGTGCGCTTCGTGAGCTGGTCGCGCGACTGGCGCTGGCCCGCGTGCACCGACGCCTGCACCCAGTCGAGCTCCGCGAGGGTGTCGTCGGGCAGGTCGAGCGTGCCGTCGGCGAGGATGTCGCACTCGCTTCCGCGCAGCACCCGGAACGGAGCGAGCCGCTCGTTGACCGCTGCGATCTCCTCGCCCTGCCGCCGGATGTCGTCCGCATCCAGGCCGGGGACGACGCGCACGCTCTTCGTGTGGTCGCAGATCGCGATGTACTCGTAGCCGAGCTCCCGCGCAGCCTCCGCCATCTCGAGCACCGAGGCCTTGCCGTCGGACCACGTCGTGTGCACGTGGAGGTCGCCGCGAACGTGGCCGAGCTCGACGAGCTGCGGCGCCTCGCCGGCGAACGCCTCCTCCCGCAGCTCCGGCGGGAGGTACGGAAGTCCGAGCGCCTGGTACACGGCGCGCTCATCCGGCGCCGCGGGGAGCTCGCCGAGCGCAGCGACGTACGCCTCGCTTCCTGTCGCGCGCACGAGCTCGGTCCCGAAGCGGCCGGGCGTGGCAACGACGAGCTCGATCGCGATCCCGTCCACCGTCACGCCGAGTGCGTGCCGCTCGCCGCGGTCGACGAGCGCCACGATCTCCGGCAGCGTGCGGAAGCGATCGATCGTCGCGTCCGGCTGATCGGAGGCGACGACGACAGCGAGCCGCTCCGACGAGTCGCGCCAACGCCGCGGATCTCCCGCAACCTCCCCGCCGAGGGCCGTGGCGACGTCGGCCACGAGCTGCCGGGAACGGTTGAGCAGCAGCCCGCGCCGCGGCGCGGGCCGTGGGCCTGCGAGCGCCTCGCGGATCTTCTTCTCGGTCGACGGCCCGATCCCGGGTGCCTCGCGCAGGCGCCCCGCCTCCGCGGCCGCGCGCAGCTCCTCGGCGCTCGAGATGCCGAGCGCCCGGCCGAGCTCGACCATCCGCTGTGGCCCCAGGCCCACGAGCCGGCCGAGCCCCACGAGCTCCGGCTGCACCTCGCCTTCGAGCTCGTCGATCTCGGCGAGGCGCCCGGTCTCGACGAGCTCGCGCAGGCGTGTCTCGATCGCGGGGCCGATGCCTCGCAGCTCGCGGACGCGTCCTGTTCGAACGAGCTCGCCCACCGGCGCGGGCGTCGCCCGGATCAACTCCGCCGCCCGGCGGTAGGCGCGCACGCTGTAGTAGTTCGCGCCTGCGAGGTCGAGCAGCGCCGCGAGCGTGTCGAGACGCTCGGCAATCGTCGCGTTGTCGGGTGCCTCCACGGCGGTAGTGTCCACGAGCGATGGCGACAGTCGTCGTCCCCTTCCGCAGCACGGACCCGAAGCGCCGCCTTGCGGCGGTCGTGGAATCCGATCGCGTCCGGCTCGCGCGGGCGATGCTCGCCGACGTGCTCGCAGCCGCGGCGCCGCTCGGCGACGTCCTCGTCGTCGCGAGCGACGTCTCGTCGCTGCCGCCCGGCGTCCGCCACGTGGCCGACCCGCGTCACGGACAGGGCGCCGCGGTCCGGGCCGCGCTCGACGCCGGCGTCGCGGCGGGTTTGCCCGCGCCGTACCTCGTCGTGAACGCCGACCTGCCCTGCGCGACGACCCGCGACCTGCTCGCGCTCGCGGGGGCCGCCCCCGAGGACGGGCTGGCGCTCGTGGCGGCGGCCGACGGGACGACGAACGCGCTCGCACTATCCGACGAACGACTCTTCGAGCCGCTCTACGGCCCCGGCAGCGCCGGGCGGTTCGCCGCGCTCGCGCCGTCGATACGTCTCGATGCGCCGAATCTGATGGATGACGTGGACACGCCCGACGATCTCGCGCGCTTGGGCGAGCGCCTCGGCGAACACACCCGGCGGGTGCTCGCAACGCTGCAGCTCGAGACGGCGGCGTGAACGTCGCGGTCCTCTCGGGCGGCGTCGGCGGAGCGCGGTTCCTCCGCGGTGTGCTCGGTGTCGTCGATCCAGGCAACGTTTCCATCATAGGCAACGTGGCGGACGACATCGAGGTGCTGGGCCTTCGGGTCTCGCCCGATCTGGACAGCATCCTCTACACGCTCACGGGTCTCGCCGACGAGGCGCGAGGCTGGGGACGCGCGGGAGAGACGTGGCAGGCGCTCGACACCGTCTCGCAGCTCGGGGGCGAGTCGTGGTTCAAGCTCGGCGACCGCGACATCGGCCTGCACCTCGTTCGGACGGAGCTGCTGCGCCACGGCGCCCCGCTCTCCGAGGTGACGAACCGGATCGCGCGCGCCGCCGGCCTCGGCGCGCACCTTCTCCCGGCGACGGACGATCCGCTACGGACGTTCCTGGAGACGCCCGAGGGTACGTTCTCGTTCCAGACCTGGTTCGTCGCCCGCGGTCATCGTGACGAGGTCGACGCGGTGCACTACGCCGGAGCACCCGAGGCGGCGCCGGCGCCCGGTGTCCTCGCGGCGCTCGGGGCGGCGGACGTGATCCTGATCGCGCCGAGCAATCCCTACGTCTCGATCGACCCGATCCTGGCGGTCGCGGAGATTCGCGAGGCGCTCGAGCGGCGGTCTGTCCCGTGCGTCGCCGTCAGCCCGCTGATCGACGGCCGCGCAGTGAAGGGGCCCGCGGACCGCATGCTCCTGCGCATGGCCGGCGGCACGACGCCTGCGCACGTCGCCTCGTGCTACGCCGGTTTGATCGACGTGCTCGTCGTGGACGCATCGGACGAGCCGGTCGAGCCGCTCGACGGTGTCCGGCTCGTTGCGACCAGCACGCTGATGCGCGATCTGGAGGCCGCGCGACGGCTCGCCGAGACGGCGCTGGACGCGCCGGGAGCGCGCGCATGAGGATCGCCATCCTCGGAGGGACAGGCAGCTTCGGGCATGCGCTCGCGCGGCGGCTCGCGGCCGTCGGCGAGGACGACGTCGTGATCGGATCGAGGGACGCCGCGCGCGCGCACGACGCGGCGCTGGCGCTCAGGCTCGAGCGTGTCAGCGGCGCGACGAACGAGGACGCCGTGCGCGACGCCGACCTGGTCGTGCTCGCGGTCAACGCGGAGGGTGCGCTCGACACCGCACACGACATTGCCGAGGCTCTCGGCGAGACGCCGCTTCTCAGCGTGGCGACGGCGATCAGATTCGAGAAAGGCATCGGGGCGTTGCCCGACCCGAATGCGCTCAGCCTGGCGGAGCGTGTCCAGGCGCTCGTTCGCGCGCCGGTGGCGGCGGGGCTGCATTCGATCGCCGCTGCCAACCTCGAGGATGAGCCGCCCGAGGAGGACGCGCTCGTCTGCTCGGACGACGCGAGGGCGAAGGAGCTCGCGCTGCAGCTGGCGGACAAGCTCGTCGCCGGACGCGCGCTCGACGCGGGGCCGCTCGGCAGCGCCCGTGCGCTCGAGGGGCTCACGGCGGTGATCGTCAATCTCAACCGCCGTTACAAGGCACACGCCGGCGTGCGCATCACCGGCGTCGAATGATCTCGCTCGTCCCCGTGCACGGCTTGCCGGAGATCCGGCAGGGCGACGATCTCGCCGCGCTCGTCGTCGAGCGTGCGCCTCTCGAGGACGGCGACGTGCTCGTGCTCGCGCAGAAGGCCGTCTCCAAGTCGGAGGGCCGCATCGTGGAACTCGACGGCATCGACGCATCGCCACGTGCGGTCGAGATCGCAGCCGGCGAGCGCGACCCGCGCGAGATCGAGGTCATCCTGCGCGAGGCGAAGCGGGTGGTGCGCGAGCGCGGGCCGCTCGTCATCACCGAGACGCACCACGGCTTCATCTGCGCGTCCGCCGGCGTCGATCATTCCAACGCACCGGGGCCGGGCCTGCTCGTCCTGCTCCCCGTCGATCCGGACGCGAGTGCGCGGCGGATCCGCGCGCGGGTCGAGGAGCTGGCTGGCACGAAGGTCGGCGTCGTGATCACGGATTCCTTCGGCCGTCCCTTCCGCCAGGGAACGACCGACGTCGCGATCGGGGTCGCGGGATTCGACCCGATCCTCGACCTCCGCGGCACGAAGGACCGGATCGGCTACGAGCTGCGCGCGAGCCGAACGGCGATCGCCGACGAGATCGCCGCGGCCGCCGACCTCGCACGCGGCAAGGCGGAAGGCGTGCCGGCTGTGATCGTCCGTGGGCTCACGCTGGACGGCGACGGCACGGGACAGGACATCGTGATCGAGCCCGAGCTCGATCTGTTTGCCTGAGGAGGTCCGCGGCTAGCGCTTTTCGGCCGTTAAACCCCACTTCACATAATCCTTAGACGTTCTCTGCGCCAGGCGCGCGCCTCCAGGTACCGTCCCGCGGTCGTCGGGAGCGGACCGCCCAGCCGCTCCCGGTTTCCCCCCAAGTAGCCAACTGCGGAGATCGGGCCAAAGGAGGACAACTTGTCGTGCGTTTCTCTCTGCCGCTGAGCCTTGCGGGGCTCGCGGCGATCCTGGCGTTCGTGCTCACCGGTTCCGCATTCGCCCGCGAGGGCATGCGACCGGACCAGCCGACCGTCAGCTCGATGCGGTCCCTCGTCGATCACTACCGGACGCTCACCTGGAGCTACGAGCGTGCAGCTCACGTCAAGAGGACCCAGACCTCGTTCTCGTACCGCCGCAGCTCCGATCGCGCGTACCTGCAGTGGTCGATCGACACGTGGACGAAGCGCGCCTATCTTGCTCGCATCAGCGCGATCGGTGCGATCCACCGTCAGCTCGCCGTCGCCCTCCCCGAACCACCGACCCTGCACGCGCAGCTCTACGACCGGCTGGCGTACAGCCGTCGACTGACGCTTCGCCTGCGCCAGATCTACCCGGGGACGGTGACCCGGAGCTTCGCCGCTGCGGAGGCCCGCACGGCCCGGGAGACGCTGCGCCTCTGGCAGGCCCGGAGCGCCCAGGCGGCCGTCGCGGTCGCCGAGCACGCGGATGCCGCCCACGGCGGCCAGCCGCCGGCGATCGTGCCCTGGCTCCACGACGCGTTCATGTGCATCCACCGGTACGAGGGCGCCTGGAACGCGAACACCGGGAACGGGTACTACGGCGGGTTGCAGATGGACCTGGCGTTCCAGAGCCTCTACGGCGGGGATTTCCTCGGCCGCTGGGGGACGGCGGACAAGTGGCCGGCCTGGGCGCAGCTCCAGACGGCTGCGCGCGCGTACCAGTCGGGACGTGGATTCGCGCCCTGGCCGAACACCGGTAGGGCGTGCGGATTGCTGTGACGAAGCGCTCAAGGGCATGGGGCGCGCGGCCGATGATCCCGCAATGGTGCGGCACACTGCGGCCCGCGCGTCCCTGCCCGACGCGCCTGACCAGGCGGGGAGCCCGGAGGCTCTCGTCGAGTCCTATCGCCGGCTGGCGGAGGTCTTTCACCACGTGCTCTCGGAGCAGAGTCTCGACGCACTCCTCGACCGCATCGCCGACACGCTGGCCGAGCTCGTGCCCTACGACGCTCTGCAGATGTACGAGGCCCACGAGGAGCGCCGGGAGCTCGTACCGGTGCTCGCACGCAGCGACTACGTGGACGAGATCATGCGCGACCGTCCGAAGTTCGGGCAGGGGATCACCGGCTGGGCTGTCGTTCACCGCCGTCCGGTGTGGACGAACCGCGCGCACCTCGACCCGCGCGTTGCGAACGTGCCGGGGACCCCGGTCGAGCCCGAGGCGCTGATCACGGTGCCGTTGGTCGCGCGCGGCGCGCTGAAGGGCGCGCTGAACGTCTACCGCCTCGGTGAGGACGCGGCGTTCTACGAGCACGAGTTCGAGCTCGCGAAGTGGTTCGGCGACGCTGCGGCGCTCGCGATCGACAACGCGGAGGTCAAGGCGCGGCTCGAGCACCTTGCCCAGACCGATTCGCTGACCGGCCTCTACAACCACCGATTCTTCCACGAGCGGCTGCGCTCGGAGCTGACGCGCGCCTCGCGCTCGCATGATCCGGTCGCGGTGCTGATGTTCGACCTCGACGACTTCAAGCGCGTGAACGACGTCTACGGCCACGGCGCCGGCGACCAGCTCCTCGTGCATCTCGCGCGCGTGGCGCGCGAGACGGTACGTGGGTCCGACGTCATCTGCCGCATCGGCGGCGAGGAGTTCGGCGTGATCATGCCGTCGTGCGACGCGGGGGATGCACTCGGTCTCGCCGCGCGCCTGACGGAGCGCCTGTGCGAGGTCGTGTTCGAGCCCGCCGGGCGCGTCACGATCTCGATCGGTGTCTCGCAGGGACCGCAGCACGCGATGAATCCGCGGGAGCTGATCGCCTGTGCGGAGGCCGCCATGATGACAGCGAAGGCCCGCGGCAAGAACCAGACCGTCCTGTACGACGACGGTGCGACCGAGCGTCCCGCGCCCGGGTCGACGCGCGACGTGCGCTCGATCGCGCACCTGAAGATGCTGCAGTCGCTCGCGGGCAAGCTGAACCGGCTCAACGACGTACAGCAGATCGGCGGGACGATCGCGACCGAGTTGCGGCTGCTGATCGACTACCACAACTGTCGCGTGATGCTGCGCGACGGCGACGACCTCCGTCCTGTCGCGTTCGTCGGTGACTACAACTCGAACATCGGGGCGGCAGTCGATGCGTACACGACGAAGGTCGGTGTCGGCATCACGGGCCGCGTCGCGCAGACAGGCGAGTCGATGCTGGTGCCGAACGCGTTGGAGTGCGAGTTCGCGATCAAGATTCCGGGCACCGAGGAGCTCGAGGAGTCGCTGGCCGTGGTGCCGCTGCGCTACGGCGCGCGCGTGACCGGCGTGATCGTGATCTCGAAGCTCGGCTTGAACCAGTTCGACGAGGACGACGTTCGTCTTCTCGAGGTGCTCGCGGGGCAGGCGTCCGTCGCGCTCGAGAACGCGCGGCTCTACGAACAGCAGCGGCAGGAGGCCGAGCTCGCAAAGGAGGCCGCAGAGATCGCGAACGCGCTGCTCGAGGCAAGCCGGGAGCTGGGGACGGCGGAGTCGCCGGAAGAGGTGCTCGGCCGCAGCGTCCAGGTGACGGCCCGCGTCCTCTCGGCGGAGCGCGCCATGCTCTGGATCGAGGAGGAGGGCGAGCCGCATGACCTCGTCGCCCGCGCCGCCTTCGGGTACCCCTACGAGCGGCGTGGCCGGCGCTTCCCGCACGACCTCGCGCATACGTGGCTCGAGCGCCCGGACCCGTTCGTCGTCGAGCCGAGCGACCTCGCGGGCATGCCGGGTGTCGACGCCGCGGACGTCTCCCGGATCGTCGTCGCTCCGCTCAGGCTGGAGGGCAACCGCGTCGGCGCGTTGACCGCGACGATCGGGGACCGGACGATCGAGGACCGACAGCTGAGGCTGCTCGCCGGGCTTGCGCATCAGGCGAAGCTCGCGATCGAGAGCGCGGAGCATTACGAGAGCCTCGAGCGCACGTTCCTCTCGACGGTTGCGGCGCTCGCGAACGCACTCGAGGCGAAGGACGAATACACGTCGACCCATGCGCGGTGGATCACCGACATGTCGCTGCTCGTCGGCAAGGAGCTCGCCCTCGACCGCGAGTCGCTGAAGCGTCTCGAGCTCGGCGCCCTCTTCCACGACATCGGCAAGATCGGGATTCCCTCAGAGATCCTGCAGAAGCCGGGTCCGCTGACGGACGAGGAGTTCGAGGTCGTCAAGGAGCACCCCGAGCTCGGCGAGAAGATCCTCGCGCCGATCGACCGCCTCGCCGACGTCCGCCCGATCGTGCGCTCGTGCCACGAACGGTGGGACGGCCTCGGCTACCCGGACGGCAAGTCCGGCGACGACATTCCGGTCGAGTCGCGGATCGTCCTCGTCTGCGATGCGTTCCACGCGATGGTGACCGACCGCCCGTACCGCATGCGCCTGCCCGCGGAAGAGGCGGTGCGCCGGCTGCGCGAGTCCGCCGGAACGCAGTTCGACCCCGCTGCGGTCGATGCGTTCGTCCGGCTGTTCGACTCGGGCGGCCTCGTCCCGATCGCCTAACTATCTAACGATCTTCGGCGAGGCGCCAGATCGTGCAGACCTCGTCGAAGCCGAGGCGCCGCAAGATCGGGAGGGACGTGTCGACGACCGCATGTGTCACGAGCGCGGGCGTGCCGCACTCGGCGGCGTACTCCCACCGCGCCCGCACGAGCGCCCGGTAGAGCCCGTTCCCGCGCGCCCACGGCGCCGTCGCACCGGCGATCAGGAACACGCCGCGCGTGGACGGAACGGCCATCGCGGTCGCACCCGGCCTCCCGTCGAGCAGCGCGAGAAAGCCAACCGGGACGCCCGCGTCGATCGATTCCTCGTAGTCCGCACGCAAATGCGGGCGCTGGAGCGCGCGCCGTTCCTCCGGCGTGTCGAAGCCCGCCCACTGGACCTCGCGGGCTGCGAGGAAGTCGTCGTAGGCGTGGATGCGGCGCACCTCGACGCCCGAAGGGATCTCCGCCGGCGGCGTGGTGAGCACGACCGCGCGCAACTCGTGCACACGGTCGTCTGGCTCGGCAAAGCCGCGCGCCCGGAGCAGCTCGAGAAGGTTCGCCGGCGTCCCCGACGGCCCGATCCACCACGCCTGCTGCTTCTCCGGCGCCACGCGTGCGTGCACGTGTTCGATCACGTCGTCGAGCTCCTCCTCCGCGAACCGCGGTGCGCTGAAGCTCGCCCAGAGCTTTCCTTGCAGGATGCAGATGCGCCCGTCGTCGTCGCGCGAGATCGAGGTGCCTGCGATCGCCGAGAACCGATCCGGCGTCTCGGCGTACTCACGTAGCGCACGGTCGATCACGTCGCGGGGTCGAGCAGGATCTCCTGCTCCGCGACGGCTTGGAAGCCGATCCGCTCGAGGATCCGACGCGACATCGTCCCGGCTTGCGTCGTCAGCGCAGGCGTTCCCGACGTGACAGCGTCGCGCCAGCGAGCGTGTACCAGGGCGCGGTAGACACCGTGGCCACGCGCATGTGCGAGGACGCCGCCGCCGATCATCAGCACCGCGGGACAGTCGGGAGCGAAGAGAGCGCGGCCGACGCCGACGGGTTCGTCGTCGAGGAACGCGAGGTACGTCCGCGGCGAATGGCCCGAGCGCTCGCGTGCGAATCGCTCCTCGGCGATCGCCTCGTACGCCTTCGCGTCCTCCTCGGGCACGTCGAACGCGCTGTTCGCAATCCGGTCGGCGACGGCGAACTCATCGCGGCTCTCGACGCGACGCGCGATGACGCCCGCGGGAGGCGCAGGCGGCTCGACGGACAGCACCATCGTCGTCGAGTGCGGCTCCGAGCCCGGACGCTCGTCCGGCACGAGCCCGTGTGCCTGCAGGCGGTCCGCCAGATCCCCGGGCGTCGCGGACGGACCGACCCACCACATCGCTTCGCTGTGAGCGTGCTCGGCCACGTGCGCGCGCACCTCCGCGAGCGTCTCGCTGACGGTGTCGGGGTCGAGCCGTAGCCGCGACACGGTCGTGAACGTCGGCACCGGCCCGAGCAGGAGGCAGTAGCTGTCCGTGAGGATGCGCGTCAGCCCCGACTCGGGCGTGATCTCGCCCCACGCGCCAGGGTCCTCGGCGAAGCGGCGGACGTCGTCGCTGATCACAGGCCCGTGCTACGCGACGAACTCGTCCGCGACGGAGAGCGCGTCGTCGAGCGCGTCCAGAGCCTCGTCGAGCTCGTCGCGCGTGATCGTCAGCGGCGGGCAGCACATGACGACGTTCCAGTGCGTCATCAGGTAGAGGCCGCGGTCGAGCGCGCGTTTCATGACGGCGGCGACCGGCTTTGCATCCTCGCCGCTGCCGTTGAACGGCACGAGCGGTTCACGCGTCTCGCGGTCCTTCACGAGCTCGAGCCCCCAGAAGCAGCCGAGCCCGCGCACGTCGCCGACCGACGGGTGCTTCTCCGCAAGCTTCGCGAGCTCGACCCGGAAGACGTCGCCCATCGCTGCGGCGTTCTCGACGATCCCTTCCTCCTGGAACGCCTCGATCGACGCCACGCCCGACGCGCATGCGAGCGGGTGCCCGCTGTAGGTGAGGCCGCCCGCGAAGTACCGGCTGCGCACCCAATCGGCAATCGGCTCGCGCACGACCATTGCGCCGAGCGGCACGTAGCCCGAGTTGATCCCCTTCGCGACGGTCAGGATGTCGGGCACGACATCCCAGTTGTCGACGGCGAACCACTTGCCGGTGCGTCCGAAGCCGGCCATCACCTCGTCGGCGATCAGCAAGATGCCGTGGCGGTCGCAGACTTCGCGAATCGACTGCAGATAGCCGTCGGGCGGGACGATGATCCCGTTCGTGCCGGTGACCGTCTCCAGGATCACGGCCGCGACCGTGTGCGCGCCCTCGTACTGCAGGATCTCCTCGAGATGCGGCGCGCCGGTGCACACCGGACACGGATCGGGATGGCCGGCCGGGCAGCGATAGGTGTAGGGGTCGAACATGCGCACGGCGCCGGGGATGCCGGGCTCGGCGGCCCAGCGGCGCGGATCGCCGGTGAGGGTGATCGCGCCCGCCGTCGCGCCGTGATAGCTGCGGTAGCGCGCAACGATCTTGTGGCGGCCGGTGTACCAGCGTGCGAGCTTGATCGCGTTCTCGTTCGCCTC
>JBJMKB010000095.1:0-30551 GCA_045806045.1 Gaiellaceae bacterium
CGTCCCGTCGTCAGCGCCCGATCGGCTCGGGCGTCGCGGGCACAGGTTCGAGCGCGATCTCGGCCGCGAGCGCCTGGCGGCGTTCGAGGTATTCCGGAATCCGGACCATCGGCGGCCGCTCCTGGTCGGCGAGCTCGATCACCTCGAGTGACAGCCGCCCGCGTCCCGACCGCGGCAGTTTCATCGTGGAGCCCATCTCGGCGAACAGCCGCGCCTTGCGGCGCTCTTCGAGTCGCTTCATCACCGCCTGCAGGATGACGAACGACATCCGGCTGAGGCCCTCGAGCTCCTGGTTCCGGTGGACGCGGCGCTCGAGGTCCACCTGGCCGAGGCCTTCGATCCCGACCCGTTCGGCGACGTCGATCAGGTGGCCGATCTCGACGGCATAGCCGGTGAAGAACGGGATCGACTCGAGAAGCGCGCGCCGCCCCGCGTACTCCCCCGACAGCGGCTGAATCAGCCCGGACAGCTCCGGGTAGAAGAGGTTGATGAGCGGTCGCGCGACGAGCTCGGTCACGCGTCCGCCGCCGCCCTCCTTGAGCACGCCGGCCTCCACGATCGGCCGCTGGTAGTAGCCCTTCACGTACTGCAGGCGCGGCTCGTGGAGAAGCGGACCGAGGGTCCCGTAGACGAACCGCGGATGCCAGTTCCGAACGTCCGTGTCGGCCCAGACGACGATGTCGCCGGTCGTCTCGTACAGCGACTTCCAGAGCGCCTCGCCCTTGCCCTTGAACGATCCGTAGCGACTGAGCACCTCGGGATGGCCGACCACGCGCGCGCCCTCGGCCTCCGCGATCTGCCGCGTCTCATCGCTCGAGTCGGAGTCGATCACGAGGATCTCGTCGAGGAGCGGAACGCGACCCATCATCTCGCGGACGGCCCGCCGAACGATCGGCCCGATCGTCTCGGCCTCGTTGAGCGTCGGCAGCACGAGGCTCACGCTGACGCCCTGCTTCTCCTTGAGCTGGACGAGCCGGCGGAGGTCGGCGAACTCGGCGTGATGGAAGTTCGCCTCGGCAAACCAGCGCTCGACGCGCGACGGGACGGCGCGGATCTCCTCGGCGGCGCGATCGGCGGCCGCCAGCGACTCCGCGCGCTGCGCGAGCTGCTCGAACGTCCCCCGTCCGATCGGCTCGCGGGTGCGGACGACGACGACCGTCGTCTTCGAGCGCTGGGCGATCGATTCCGGCAGGGCCCCAAAGAGGTGCGGCGCGCCGTCTTCGGCGCCGGGTCGCGCCGATGCGCCCATCAGCACGAGATCGCACCGCTCGGCCTCGCGCAGGATCGCGTTGCGCACGCCCGATGTCTCGCGGAGGATGGGCTCGGCCGCCGCGGTGACGTGCTGGCGCACGACCGCCGCGAGCGCGCGCTCCGCCTGGGCGCGGACCGCCTCGGTGACCCCGGCGGGCAGGAGGTGGAGCGCGACGATCGTGGCTCCGTGGCGCTGGGCGATCGCGTCCGCGAACCGCAGCGCAAGCTCGGCGTGGGGTCCGCCGCGGATCGGGACGAGGATCCGCCGGATCTCGCCCGCGCCGCGCTGCTTCACGACGGCGATGTCGCACGGCGCGTCGCGGACGACCTCGTCGATCGTCGGCGAGAAGCCGCCGTCGCGCGGCCGGCCGTCGAGCCGTTCGGCCGGGCGCCCGTCGTGTCCGTTGCGCTCGACTGCGCCGTCCCGCAGAGGCCGCGCATCGCGCGCGTCGCGCCCGGACTTGCCGCCCCAGCCGAAGATCACGAGGTCGGCCTCCTGCTCACCGGCTGCCTCGACAATCCCCTCGGCGGCATGGCGGCCGATCCGCACGATCGGGTGGATCGCCGTTCCCTCCGGCGCGAAGTCGAGGACCCGCTGCAGGAGCCGCCGGGCGTGGCGGGCGCGGGTCGCGCCGTCGGAGAGCGGCATGCCCTCGGGCACTTCGACGATCCTGAGCGCGGTCAGCGACCCCGTCCGCGGCTCCAAAAGGTCCGCGCCGAGGCGGACGAGCTGCGGAAGATCCTGGCGCACGTCGACGCGGGCGGAGCTCTGGCGGACTACGGGTCGGAGTTACCCGGTGAGCTCGAGCCGCTGACGACGAAGCCGCTGATCGCCGTCGTGAACGGTCCGGGCGGGATCGATCTGAAGCTCGAGGCCGAGCTCGCCGAGCTGCCCGACGAGGAGGCGGCGGCGTTCCGCGACGGCAGCGAGTCCGCGCTCGAGGAGATCGCCGGCCGCCTCGCGCAGGCGCTCGACCTGATCACGTTCTTCACGGCGGGCGAGCAGGACACGCGCGCGTGGACGCTGCGGAACGGCCAGACGGCGCTCGACGCGGCCGGTGCGATCCACACCGACATCGCGCGCGGCTTCATCCGCTGCGAGGTGATCAACTGGCGCGACCTCGTCGAGCTCGGCTCGGCCGCGGAGGTCGCGAAGCAGGGCAAACAGGGACTCGAGGGCAAGACCTACGTCGTCGAGGAGGGCGACGTCCTCAACATTCGCTTCAACGTCTGACGCTCGCTCAGTACGAGTCGACTGCTGCGAAGGTGACGGCGCCCGCGACCGTTCCGCTCCTGATCGTGACGCGCCAGCAGCCTGCTTCCGGAACCTCCACGTACGACGGGAACTGAATGCCCGCGCCGGAGGCGCGCGGGTAGCGGTTGGAGAAGCGACCGGACTTGTCGAGGCGCCGACCGGTGATCAGCAGCGTCGCGCCCGCACCGGGGCGGCGCGTCGTCCAGAGCACCTTGGGGTTGCTCGCCCTCTGCTTCACCGTCGTGAAGATCCGCGCGCCGATCAGATGCTCCCTCGCCCAGGGCGTGCCGCCGTAGAAGAACAGATGCGCGTGGAATGCACCTGCCGGCGCGCTCGCGAGCCACGGGATCGGCTGCAGCCCGCTCGCTGCGGCGGGGTCGGGGGCGTAATGGACGTGACTCACGGGGCACGTCGCCGCGCGCGCGCCGGCCGCGGTCGAGCTGCGCAGGCCGGGCGCGAGGAGCAGCGCTCCGCAGATGAGGACGGCTGCGAGCCGGCGCCGTCCGCTGAGCAGTCCGCGCGCCACGTCGTACAGCATCGCGGACCACCGCATTCGTGTCGAGGCCGTTCGAGGGTTAGCGAAAGCCCCGGCGCCGCCGCAGAGCCCAGTAGATTCGCGCCACCCGCGCAACCAGCGTGTACCCGATCAGGGATGCGAATGCTCGAAGGACGAACCGGAAGGGCGGGCCATGCGGCTCCACCCACGTGTTCATCTTATGATCAGTGTGCTCGGGCGCGAGCTCATCCGCTTCGGTCGCCCGCTCCTCGGGGGCGGACATCTAGGGGTCAGTGTCGCACGCGGGTCGGACGCGCGGTCGGCCGAACGGGCCCGCAGGAGGCCCGCAGGGGGCCTAAAACCACGATCGCCACCATTTTGGCTAGGCATGACCACACCTTGCGCCTGGTCCCAGGAGTGCGCGGTCTATCACTCTGAGATGTGACGGGCGTCAAGCGGCGAGGGGACGAGGGAGCATCAGTGGGAGACGGCCTCAGGCTGTTGGTGGTGATCGCAGAAATGCCGCCGATCGTGTCCGGCGTTGCCCGGTCGGGCGCCACGCTCGTGGACAGCCTCGCCGAACGCGGCCACGCCGTCGACGTCATCTCCGCGCCCGAGATCCCCCGTTGGACGCACGGAGAGGTCCGGGTCAGCAGCCTGGCCCGTCGCCTGCCGTCGATCCGGAATCGCCTTCCGAACTACGACGTCGTGAACGTTCATGGGCCGACGCCGACCGTGAGCGATGCGTTCGTCGCGTGCATGCAGACCGTCAACCCCCTGCGACGCCCGCCTCTTGTCTACACGCACCACTCCTCCCTCGAGCTCCCGGGTTTCCCAAGGGCATCGGCTCTCTATGGCCGGCTTCACCATCGGCTGATGCGGCACGCCGATCGCATCGTCGTCACCACCGAGTCCTACAAGGAATTGGTGGAGCGACGGGTCGACGTCCCTGTCGAGGTCGTGCCCTGGGGCGTGGACGTCGACAGGTTCGCGCGCTCGCCCCGGCCGCCGCGCCATCTCGAGGCACCGCTCAAAGTCCTGTTCGTCGGCCAGATGCGTCCATACAAGGGCCTCGACGTCCTGACCGAGGCAGTCGCCGGGAACCCGCAGCTTCAACTCACCGTCGTGGGAGATGGAATGCTCCGCGACTGGTACCGCGACCTGCTCGCGGAATTGTCGCCCGGGAACATCACGCTCCTCTCGAGAGTGCCGGACGACGTCCTCGTGCAGTTGTACGGCGAGCACGACGTGATCGTCCTGCCTTCCACGACGCGGGCGGAGGCGTTCGGGCTCGTGCTACTCGAAGGAATGGCAGCCGGGTGCATCCCGGTCGCGTCCGACCTTCCCGGTGTCCGTGACGTCGCGCGTCACACCGGGGTGCTTGTTCGGCCCGGAGACGCAGTGCACCTGCGTTCGGAGCTCGTCCGCCTGGCCAACGATCCCGCCACCGCCCTGTCTCTCTCCCGTGCATCGCGCGAACGCGTGGAGCGAATGGGCTGGCCGAACGTCGTCAGCGACTACGAGCGGATCTTCACCCAGGTGGCGTACGAGGCGACCGAGCGGCTGGCGACGATTGCCTTGCCGCATCCGCTGAGACCACCCGCGGAGGTCCTGAAGGAGGTGGTGCGCCAGTTCCGCGCCAGCTGGGGCTCGCTGCTTCTCTTCGAAACCCACTCCGCCGCACAGCTTCGAGCTGCGTGGGGTCGCTTCACGGTCGACGAGCTCAGGCGTTTTCGGCCGCGGATCTCGGAGTACGTCGTCAGGACGCGCCGTCCGCTCATCCTGGACAGCCAGTCGGCGCCCGCGGATCTGCGCGTCTTCCTTCGCCGGAGCGAGATCGCGAGCTCGCTGGTCGTACCGCTGAAGTCCGTCTACGGGAGCGCCGTGCTCAACCTTTCGATTGCCGCCGGGGAAGACCAACCGCCGTACGGCCAGCAGGATCTGGACGCCGTCGTAAATCTTCTGTCGGCGTAGAGTCGATTTGCTGCGCGAGCCGACAGCGCGCACCCGCCCGCGGGCGAGCGCGTCGGCGCGCCGACCGGTTGCCTCCTCCGGCACCGGCGGCGCCTTGCTCGTCGCACGGCTGATCGCGATCACCACCCTGAACTACTCCCTCAGCCTCGCGCTTGCGTGGCTCCTCGCCCCTGAAGAGTTCGCGCACGTCGCGATTCTCCAGGCGGTGTTGTGGCTGAGCGCGATCGCCCTCAACTCGGGGTTTCCCTGGACGCTTGCCTGGACGGCCGCCCAGACACGCGGCGTCACTCGCAAGCAGCAGGATGAGGCGACGCGGACCGCGCTCCTCGGGAACCTCGCGCTGGGGATCGTGGGCGGCGTCGCGATCGTCTTGCTCGGCCTGGGCGACGTGATCTGGCCGACGGGCGGGTCACCTGCGCTTCTCCTCGTTGCCGCTTCCTGCCTCCCGTTCTTCGCCGTCAATTCGACGTTCCGCGGCGCCCTTCAAGGCCGTGCGCGGTTCCGCGAGATTGCGTTCTTCCAGACGGCCGAGGTCGTCGTGAAGTTCGGGGTTGCGGTCGTGCTGGTCGTGGCGTTCGGAGCAGGCGCCGGCGGGCTTGCGGTGGGTTTCCTGGCGGGTGCTGTGGCGGCAACGGGCGTCGCCGCGTGGCTGGGACGAGACCTGATCCCGGACCGCGGCCCGCTTGCCCCGGCGGAATTCGTGACGCGAACGATCCCGATGTTCGGCGGGGCCGTCGGTTTCGCGCTGCTCGTGACGATCGACCTGCTCAGCTTGCGGGCGTTCCATTCCGTGCCCGCGGCGACCATTGCGCTCTACCAGGTCGCCGCGATCATCGCGCGTGCGCCGTATTTCGTCAGCGACGCCTTGACCGACGCCGGCTTCCCGTTCATCGCACGCGCCCGCACGTCCACGAAAGTGGCCGAAAAGCGGTTTCGCGAGATCGTCCGCAGGCTCGTCTACGTCGTCATCCCGCTAGAGCTCGTCCTGATCCTCCGACCGGAGGCGATCCTCGAGCTCGCGTTCCCCAATACGTACGCAAATGCCGTCGTCCTGATCCGGATCCTCGCGATCGGCGGTGTGGGGGCGGTCGCGACCAACGCGTTCGGCAAGGCGCTTCAGGCAAGAGCTCAACGCCGGACGTCGGCGTACGGGGTCCTGCTGGGCGTCGGGGTGGAGATCGTGTTGCTCGGCGCGCTGCTGCCCACGTTCGGTGCTACCGGCGCTGCCGTTGCGTTCGCCGTCGCGAGCTGGGTCGCGGCGATCTCGCTCGCGATCGGTTGGGCGCGAACGCAGAACACGAATCTCCTCGTCGCGCGGTGGCCGTCGCGGTTCGTTGTCCCCCTCGCGGCGTTCTCGTGCGTGCTCCTGTTCCCGGTCGACCAGTCGGAGGGCGTTCGGCTCTTGCAGATCGTCGCGGCGGCGCTGATCTACGCGTATGCCTTGCTCCTCGTCGGCGCAGTTCCGAAGCTGCGTGTGTTCGGTGTGGTGATCGCTCCACCGGGAACCGCGGCGGCGCGCGTGCGATGGCTCGCGCGCATGACCGTGAACCACCCAGCGCCGGCGGTCGCGCTCGTCGGCATCTGCACGTTCCTCTTCGAGACGATCAACCTCTCTCGGAGCCCGGACACGATCTACGACGAAGCCGTCTATACGACGGCTGCTCAGAACGTCGCGTTGCACGGAACGCTGACGTGGACCGGAGCGCCCTTGTTCGTGCACCCGCCGCTCTTCTTCCTCTTGCAAGCCGGATGGCTCCGCCTCGCAGGCGTCGCCGGTGACGACTACTTCACGGTACTTCACGCAGAGCGACTTCTCACCACGGCGGCGATGGCCGGTTGCGTTGCATTGCTGATGCTGTTCACCCTGCGGCTCACATATCGCGGCGGAGCCGTTCGACGCGTCGGCGTCTCGTTGACGGTTGCGGCCCTCGCGGCGGTCGATCCATTCATGCTGCGCTACGGCCGGCTCGACATGCTCGAATCGACGGCGCTTTTCACGACGCTGTTCGCGCTGTACAGCGCGTGGACGCTTCGCGCGCGCACCCGCCTCCTCTGGGTTCTGGTCGTGGGGCCGCTGTCGGGGCTCGCGCTGCTGACGAAGGAGATCTCGATCTTCTTGCTCGCGGTTCCGCTGCTGTACGCAGCGCTTACCCGGTCACGCCGGCTGGCGGGCAATGCCGTGGCCGCTCTCGCGGTCGGGATCGCCCTCTGGTCGACGTTCGTCGTCTGGGCGCTCCTGCTTGGCGAAGGCGGTCGGTTCTTTGCCGACAAGTTGAGGACGTTCGACAGGCTGGTCGGAATCGTTCAGACGACCGGCTGGAATCGGCCCGGCGTCTCTCTTCTCGCCGGCCTGACGACATCGCTGTCGCAGTACGCATCGAGCTATCTGATCCTGTCGGCCGGAATCGTCGCATTGCTCGTGCTGTGGTTGCGGCGGTCGGGCGCCGAGGCGATGTTTCTCACCGCGTGGCTCCTCGCGACGTACGCGCTCGGGCTGTACACGGTGAGCCGGGGACAGCTGAACGAGCAGTTCTTCACCTATTTGATGCCCGGAGCGATTGTCGCCACCGTGGTAGTGGGTGACATAGCGGCCTCGGCGTTTGCCCGGCGTCTCTCGGCGCCGCGACGTGCTCGCGGCTTGAGCAACAGCGGCTGGCTCGCGGGCGCCGCCGCTGTGGTGATCGCCGCGAGCCTCATCGGCGGCGTCGTCAACTGGGGGCGGTTCTACGCATTCGGCCGTGACGACGGGGTCCGGCGGATGAGCGGAGCGCTCGCCCTCGGCGTTCCCTCGTGCGCGGTGATCAACGCAACCGGCGACCCGCAGAAGTTCGCGGCGGCCCTCAACGGCCACCGGATCACGAGATACGCGAGCGGTCCTCGCGCGCTGAGTCACGGCGTCCACTACTTCCTGCTCTCTCCGAAGGACGTGATCGCTCGCTACACCAACATGACCCCCGAGTTCGCGACGTGGATCCGGAGCTCCGGCAGTCTCGTGCGCACGTTCCCGAGTCACACCTATCGCGGGCTGGAGCTCTGGCGCGTCGACTCCAGCGCGTTCGCGCAACTCGCGGACGTGCAGAGAGTGCGGCGCGGAATCTTCGTCAACAGCGCCGGCTCCGCCTGCGGCGGCTACGCGATTACGAATCAGGGCGGGCGCATGCTCGACCTGTACGTGTCGTTTGGCGGCAAGTCCATGCTCGGTCCTCCACTGAGCCGTCCGTGGGCTGCCGGCGTGCGCAAGCTGCAACTCTTCGGCGGCGCGGTGCTCTCGGTGCCCGCCGGGTTCACTTGGGCCGGGCGGCACTGGGGACCGCACGACGAGCGGGCGTTCAAGCGAAGGCTCGGTCTCTCACGCTCGGCGTTTGCTCGCTGGGCGCGCACGCACAACGCGGCGGCTCAAACGTTCGAACCACATCCGCGGCGAACGCTGCCCGTCGTTCAGATGTTGGCGCGCCGGCGCCCGGCACTGGTGAGAAAGACGGCGCTTCCGTTTCCGACGGTCGCTCCGGCGGCGGACTGGGCGAAGGGTCGCGAGCTCCTGCGCGATCGGTCGATCGCCGCGTTCTATCTCGGAGGACGGCATGCGTTGTCGGGGCGTTGGCCGGCCGCCCTTCGCCGGTACGGCTCCCCGCTCGGGCCGCCGAGACGGATGCCGGACGGGATGATCCGTCAACCGTTCGAGGGCGTGATACTCGAACGCAGCCCCGGCAGCACGCACGTCCGTTTCGCGTCGATCGGGCCTCTCGTCAAAGCTGCGAACCTCGTACCGGCCGCCGCCCGGCGACCCCTGCCGGTCCCGCATCTCGATGTCGGACCGCCTCGTGTCCATGCGGCCAGCGGTATCGCATCCTTCGTCGTGCTTGCCGGTGGCGTGTTGGCACTCCTCGCACTCGTCCTGTTGGCGTACCTGTTGGCCCGGCTCGGCGATACCGCCGACGAGAGACTCCTGCGCGTCGAGAAGGGTGCAGCGTGACGAGCGCGGCCAAGAGGGCACCCACTGTGCAGCCGGAGGCACCGCCGCTGCGGCTCGCCGTCGACGCGCGCGTCGTGCAGGACGCCTACCACGGGATCGGCCGCCAGACCTTCGAGCTGCTGCGCGTTCTCGAAGCTCGTGACGACATCTCGCTCGACCTCATTCACACCCTCGATCCGCCAGGGCGGCTCTCGCTCCGTTACGTGCCGGTCGAACCCGGTCACCTGCACCTCCTCGAATCCCCGGTTGCGTCCAGTGCCCAGCAGCTGCACTGGCCCAGACTTCTGCGGCGGCTCGAGGCGGACGTGCTCCTCGTCCCGTACCACCTCGCAGTTCCATGGTTCTCGCGCTTGCCCGTTGCCTGCTTCGTCCACGACTGCATCTTCGAAGAAGATCGCCGGTACGCACCGAGCACGCGGGTGTCGGCGCTCTACAAGCTCGCGACGCGCCTCGCGATCGCGCGCTCCTCACGCATCCTCACAGTCTCGGAGGCCACGCGAGGAGCCCTCGAGCATCACTACGGCCTTCGGATTCCTGCTGAAGGCGTGATCGGCAACGGCGTCGATCCCTCGTTCGGACGACGGATCGGCGCGGAGGAACTGACGCGCGCGCGCCAGACCCTGGATCTGCCTCGCCGGTACGTGCTGCACGTGGGGGCCGCGCGGCCGCACAAGAATCGCGCGGTGCTCGTCAGAGCACTGCCGCACTTGCTCGAGCTCGAGCCGACGGTCCACCTTGTGCTCGCGGGAGCGAGCGATGACCGGTTCCCCGACGACGTAGCTCCTCTGGTGCGCGAGCTGGGCGTTGCCGATCGTGTCCATCGCATCCACGACGTTCCGGAGTCGTTGCTGCCGGCGCTCTACCGGGCGGCATCGTGTTTCGCGTTTCCGTCAAAGGTCGAGGGTTTCGGACTTCCCGTGCTCGAGGCGATGGCGGCGCGCGTGCCGGTGGTCGCGAGCGACGTTCCGGTGCTCGCGGAGGTTATGGGCAACGCAGGTCTTCTCGTCGATCCGGATGACGAAGTCGCCTGGGCGCAGGCGCTCGGGCGGGTGATCGCCGAGCCGCAGCTCGCGAGGAGGCTCGTCCGGCGCGGCGTCACCAGGGCGGGCCGCCACACCTGGGAGGGGGCGGCTGACAGGCTGGTGGCGGCGTTGAGGGAGACGGTCGACCAGCGCAGGCCGCCGCCCGCCGGCCGTGTTCAAACGGGACTGGTGGCGGTCGCGTCGCGATATCCCTCCCGCGCGGCGACCGGCCAGGAGGAGCTCGACCCTCACGCGAGGAAGGCAAGGCTCCGGCTCCTGGCGGTTGGTCTCGGCATCGGGTTCCTGCTGCTCGGAAGCCGCGTGGCGTTTCCTCCGACGCCGGCGATCCCAGGCAAGAATGCGCATTGGGCGCTCCCGGGCGTGTTGATGGTCGCCGGCCAGCCACGGGACATCGACCTCGTCAACCTTCGAGACACGCTCAACATCGGCGGCCTCATCGACGTTCGCCCGGACGCAAGCCCGCTCGATGCAGCGGTCGCACGGTCGTACGGCGTTGCATACCTGGCGCTCGCGGTCGCACCTGGCCGCGCACCTGATGCCCGTCAACTTCGAGCCGCCGCACACTTCATGGCGAGCCGCAGGCATTTGGGCAAGGCCGTGATCGTCTACGACGAGTTCGGGCTGGATCAAGCGCCGGCGACGACGGCATTGCTGCTCGTCCTGCACGGACAGCGCTTGACGGCTGCCCTCAGAAGCGCGTTCCCGAGCTCGGGACAACCGACGCCACGCCAGTACGCGAGCCTCCAGGTCGTAGCGCTCTGGCACCACGGCGCCGTTCCATCCGGCGCCCGCGCGCGGGCCTACCGCTCCGTTGCGCGCGGCCGCTGGTGACGCGTGTCCTGATCGTCACGTCGCACCCAGTATCGGCTCCCTGGGACAGTGCGGACAAGCAGATCGCAAGCGTCGTCATCGTCCAGCTCCCGCAGCACCGGCACATCTACTTCCGGCGGGCCGGTGCGCGGACAGACCTGCCGGCACGGGGCATCCCGGTCGTCTCGCGGCGAGGTAAGCCCGGTGGGATCGAGCGGGCGCAGGCAGCGCTCCTCAGCGTGCTCCTGCAGCCGACCGTGGACATCGTTCACGTGGTCATGAGCCCCGGCCCCGGCTTCGCTCAGCTCGCTCGGCTGTGGCGCCTCGTTCCCTCGCGCCTGCGGCGGCCGCTCGTCTACACGATTCCGGGAATCCTTCCGGACGCCCGCTTTGCCCTCCGGGAGGCGGACGCGCACGTCGTGGCGCTGTCGGAGCCGGGCGCCGATGTGTTGCGCGGACTGGGAGCGAGAAACGTGCGCGTCATCCCACCGGGCCTCGATCTCGACCGGTGGGGCGTTGTCGCCGGCCGGGGCGAGGGGATCTTGGTCGCGGCGCACCTCGAGCGGGCGAGTGCCCTCGAGGAGACGGTCGAGGCCGTGGCTCGCGTCCGGATCGACGGCCGGCCGCCGCGGCTCGTGCTCGCCTTGCGTCACCGGGCGCGTGCGGCGGGCGGTGAAGCGGCGGCCTTGCGGCGGCGCGCACAGCTGGCGGGTCTCGACGTGGAGATCGTCGAAGAGGTGAGAGACATGCGGCCGTTGATCCGCGGCGCCGCAGCTGTCGTGTACGCGCCGCTCGATCTCGCGGGCAAGGCCGACATCCCGCTGACGTTGCTGGAGGCGATGGCGAGCGGTCGACCAGTGATCACGAGCGACCTGCCGCAACTCGACGCGCTTGGCCCGTCGGTTGTCCGGGTGCCGAGAGGCGACGTCACGGCGCTCGCCGCGGCGATCCAGTCGCTGGAGGACGACGCGGCGTGGTCATCGCGTGTGAGCTCGGCGCGCGCTCTCGTCGAGCGCCGGTTCTCGGCAGCGGCGGCCGGACGCGCGTACGCGGAGCTGTACTCCGAGATCGTTTGAGCCGGGTCGGCGCGCGCGCAGTCTCTAGCGGCGACAGCGCAGCGATCCGGAATCCAGGGTACGGCCGTCGCTCGTTACGAAGGAATAGGCGGCACGGCCGGGGCGCAGCACGAGCTTGAGCGCGCCGTAATCGACGTCGTTTGCGAACGCGAGCCCGCGGTGCGACCGATCGACCGCGTAGAGGCCGGCCCCTCCCGCACCGGAGACGAACTCGACGAGGCCGTTCCGTCCGGAGAACCTCTGCATGTCATGGTCGTGGCCGCTGAGGACGATGCGCGCGTGGCCCGCGAGCGCCGTCCACAGAGGATCCACGTCGACCGCGTCACCGTGCATGCCGCCGCTCCAACGTGGCCGGTGCCAGAACGCGATCCGGCATGTGCTCGCCCCCCGCAGCCGTGCCTGCAGCCATGCGAGCTGTGGCGAGCCCGGCCCGTGGGGCGCCTCGGAGTTGAGGCTGAAGATCGTCCAGCCTGCGATTGCAAAGCTGTAGTAGGGCGGCAGAGAGACGCCGTCGGCGTTCCGCCACCATGGGAGGTATCCGGTCTGTGCGTTCGGCCAGTCGTGGTTTCCGGGCGTGGGCGCGCTGGTCGGAGCCAAGCGGCCATAGGTCGTCTGGTACCCGTTCGCGAAATCGGCCGCCGTGCCGTCCGGATAGACGTCGCCGAGATACAGGAAGAGATTCGCGCCGCTCGCAGCGATCCGCGCCGCCAGGGCTCGCGCCTCGGGGCTGCCGTTCGCGCCGTCTCCCACGGCCCACACGGATGCGACTATGAGGCGCGGCGGCAGCTTCGGGGGACGGAAGCTGGACGACCCGGCCGACGCGAAGGCGGAGAGGACGAGGATGCCGGCCGCGAGCGGCGCGAGCACACGTCCCACGCCCAGGAAAGCGCGGGCCATCCCCCGAGTCTAGCCGTGCCGCCCGCGTGGCTTGTTCGCGACGCAGGGCGCCGGCGCCGGGCGTGCGGCGCGTGCGGCCAACGGGGTCGACGCTGCCGCGGCTGCGCCGACCGTCGTCGCGAACCGGTCGATGGTCGATGTCGCAGGTTCGCTGCCGTCGAGACGTATCCAGAGGAATGCGGCCAGGCGGAAGCGAAGCGCGTTTCGCACGGCAGCTTGCATCGAGGCCGCATCGCGATCGTCTCCTGAGTTCTCGCCCATGCGGAGAATGCCGCGTTGCCGCGCTGGACCAAAGACGTCCGAGGCGGCGGACGCGTTGTTCTCCCAGGTCGACCACGCGGCGAGGCACTGAAGGTTCGGCAGCCCGCGAATCTGGCGCCGGTGGTCGATCCCGCGCTGCAACTCGCCGTTGACCTCGGCCGACGTCGTGCCGCACAGGTTGCCGCGGGCCGCCACCGCCGCATCGCCGGACGCGAAGCCATGCGACGGGTAGAGCACGGCGATGGGGCCGCGGAAGAAGCGCCGCACCGTTCGCACCTGCCAATTCTGGAACTCGACGAGACGCCCGAGATACCAGGACACGAAGCCTTGTGCCTGCGATGTGGGCCCCTGGCACGGGACGTACTGGGCGAACGGCGTCCGCGCGCGCGCCGCGACGGCGCTCGCGTCGAAGGCCCAGTAGTCGTTCGTTCCCCGGCCCAGGTAGGGGTAGGCGAGCTCGCCCCAGTGGAGACCGCCGACGCGGACGGCGTAGAAGCCTGTGCCAAGCTCCCGGAAGACCTTTCGGGTGTAGGCCGCTGCGTAGCGCCGGAGGCCGGTTGCGAAGACGAGGTTGGCCGCGTCGTCCTGGGTGAAGGGTGTGCCGCGCTGGTTGACGAAGCGCGCGTTCGGCCGCGCGAGAAGCCAGGCCGGCGCGTCCTGAAGCCCGAAGTTCAGGATCACGCCGACTCCACTGCTGCGAAGCCTGGCGATGCGAGCCCGGACGTCTGCGAAATACGACCCGTTCCAGCGCCCCTCGGCCGGCTCGGCGCTCGACCAGCTCATCTCGACGAGGCCCAGCCTGAGGCCCCGGCTGGTCATGGCGTCGACATCCTCCGCGGTGTAGTTGCCGACCACGCCCCAGGCGACGGATCGTCCCTTCGCGCCCGGCTGCGCAGCCGCCGCTCGCGCGGAGGCTGCGAGCAGGACGATGGCGATGACGAACAGGGAGGAGCCGAGCGCGAGGATCCGCATCTCCCGCTCGAGCGTAGTCGTGAGGCCGGACAGGCCCCTGGCCGGGTCCATAGCTGGATGAACGGCATCGAGCGCCCTCTACTTGAATGCGCGACGCGCCGTCCGGCGCCTGAGGCTCAAGCCTCTAGTTCGAGAGGCGGTAGGCGGCCAGGTTGTCGACCGTGTAGAGCGGCGCGTGCTGGGCTTGCTGGGTATTGACGATCCGCAGGCCTACTCCGCCGCGACGGAAGCTCGCGTCCACGGCATGAACCTGCCAGCGCGCCGGCGGCTTCGTGCCTCTGAGCCACGCCGACCCGTACAGGTTCTTGCCGAGGAGCCGGAAGCGGAGGTGGAAGAAGGTGTCGGGCTTGTAGCTGCCGGTCACGCTGAACGGCCGCCCGAGGAGCGTTCTGCGGCCTTGCGAATCGTATTTCGCCAGCTGCAACAGCACGGTTCCCGCCGGAGCCGCCCGAGAATCGAGGAGCAGCGAGTAGCCGGCCGGGTTGCCGGCAGGGTTCGTGCGCGCGCAGAGGTAGAAGTGCGCACCCGAGCCCGTCGGGAGCCGGTCCCACCTGACGTCGATCTCGACGTCGCAGTCGCCACACTTGACGGCGTTCAGGTAATCACGGTTCGTCTTGGCCGGAGCGACGACAGCCTGTGCGGCCCTGCCGTCGACGGCGACCGTGCGTGTCGTATAGACCGACCAGAGCCCGCCGCGGTTGCTGGGCCCAAGCTCGCCTGGGCCGAGCGCCCGCGAGTAGGTGTCGTAGGCGATCAGCGTGCGGCAGTAGCCGGCCAGGAGCCTGCTACCTGCCTTGCAGGCGTGTTTGGGAAGCGACGACGGTCCCGCGGCTGTGGCGGCCGCGCTGGCGACGCACGCGAGGAGGGAGGCTGCGCAGAGCGCAAGGTTTCCTGGAGAGCGCCCCGGCACGATCCGGATCGTAGGATCGACGGGCTGCCGCGGCGCCAACCTCATGGACGGGAGAAATCGAGACATTGGGCTAGTGCGTCAGCGCACGCTCCGGCTGCAGCGGGCCGACTGCAGCCGAAACCCTGTCACCGGATGGAGCTCGGCCTCGTTGGCGGCCTGGCCCGCCGCTCCATTGACGAAGTCGAAGAAGAAGACGCCCGTGATCTCGGCACGACCGACGAGGTTCACCGGCAGGTATGAGATCCGGCCGCACACCCGCTCGAGGGCAGCGCGCGCCCCCGCCATGCGAGCTGCCTCGGCCGGGTCGGCGGTTTCGCTGCAGCGAGGGTCGGGGAGCTCGACGACCATCGTCGCGCTCGTCGTCAGCCCCTTGATCACGAGGTGGATGTCGCCGTCGCCCATGATGCGCGCCTCGCCGAGCCGCGCGCTCACGACGAACGTGACGAGCTCGGGCGCCAGGCGACCGGTTGTCGTCTTGAGGTCCGCCGGTCGAGCGGCCTGGTTCAGAGCCAGCACCCACGTCTTCCTCGCGGGCCTGACGACCGAGGCGGCATCGGGATCGGTGAGCGTCTTGACCGGCCAGCGCGCGCCCTGACAGAGGATGTCCGCCGGTGCGGCGACCGACGGTTGGGAGAGGCGTGCAGCCGCTGCGAGGCAGACGAGCAGCACGAGCGCGGCGCCGACCGCGCCGCGAAAGAGCGTCGACCTCCTCGCCGCGCTCAGGATCGCTCCCGTCGTGCCGCCACGATCGCCAGGGCCGATGCGGCGACCGCGTCAGCCGGATCGCCGGCGCACACGGCGACCACCTGCGGGAACTGTGCGGACCATCGCTTGAATTCCTGCCGCATCAGGCCCAGCTCTCCTGCGGAATGCTCTTGGTCACGATCCACCAGGCGGTGCTCATCGACGTCGAGGCAGACGATCACATCGTAGAGACCGATCAGTCGTGCAGACATCCCGGTGACGAAGGCCCCCGAGCCCGCTCCATGCTTCACGAGACCGTCGAGCGGCGAGCGTTCCGTGACGATCACGCTCGCGCCGCGCATTCGCGCCCGCAACATGGCGACGGCCAGCCTCAGTGCGAGCTCGGTCGCGTCGACGAATGCGTGCAGGCGGAGCAACCCCCGGAGGGCGCGTCGATGAGACCGGCCCCCGCCGGCATTCCGCTGCACTGGCCTGGCGAACCGGCGGCAGGCGATGCATCCGTAGAGATAGACGCCGATCACGGGCGCCTCGGCGCCGAGCTCGCGCTCGAGCCGGCGCGAGAGCTCGGTCTTGCCGGCCCCGTCGGGGCCTGAGATCCCGACGATCAGCGGGCCGCCGCTCACCGCTGCTTCGCCACGACGAGTGGAATCCGCAGCGCGAGCTCCCGAGCAGCCGCGTGCCACCGGCCGCGCCGAATCAGCGTGACGGCATGCTGCAGCCCGACGGCGATGGCGCGGCCGGGGGGAAGGGGGGCGGGAAGCGCCGGCGAGCCTCCCGCGTCCAGGACTCGCGCCAGCCGGTCGAGTCGATCGACGACCAAGCTGAACACCGGTTCCCATCCCTCGGCTCGCGCCTCCGCGGCGGCCGCCTCGATGACCTCCGTCCCGGCCCTCCGGTACAGGAGGAGGTCCGACAAGGTCGGGGCGATGGTCTGGAAGCCGATGTGGGCGACGAGGATCTTGAAATCGTCGACCGGGGCCGGCATGAGCCACGGGACGCCATCCTCCCCCCGCGCACGCTCGAGCGCACGGTGGGTTGAGATCGATGGAATGTCGTACCAGCAGATCGCCGCGTGGAGGTGCAGGGCTGGCCCCTCGTGCGGAACGACGAAGAGCTTCTGCCGCTCGAGGCGATCCTGCCGTGTCGTCGCCACCCAGGGGCCGAGTGCCGCGAGCGCTTGACCCCAGTGCCGCCGGTCGACGACGATGTCGAAGTTGGAGTAGACATATGCGGAGTCAGGATCAGCTTTGACGAGCAGGGGATGGAGATCCGCATCGCGGAGTCTCGTTGCGGAGTCACGGAGGTTGTGCCGGAACGCGGCGCTTTGGAGCTCCACGTCCGCGCGCCTGGGCGCCAGGACGTCGAAGGCCGCCGCGGCTTCGCCCTCCAGATCGTTCCGGGACGCCAGCGACCAGAGCGCGGGTGTGAGCTCGGGGGCCGTCGCCGAGGCGGTTTCACCCCGCCAGAGCACGGACGCGAGCAACCGGAAGGCCTCGCGCTCGAGCGCTCCGTCGTCGCTCTTCCGGCGCGGCCGCGGGGTGGGACGGACGTCGACCATTCCGGGCACTGTCGCAAACGTGGCCGCACGAGCCGGTGCTCGCGGATGGTTCAGGACCTTGGTCCCGGGAGATACCAGCCGAATGTGGGTCCGGGAATGCGGCTCCCGAGTTAGCTTCGGACCCGTGGCTCGGTTATCGGGTAAGTGGCCGATCCGGGGGATGTGGCTCGCGGTCGTGCCGCTCGCGTTGGTGCTGGTGACGGCGTTGCCTGCCGGTGCTGTCGAACGGTCGACGGCGGTTTTGTCATCTGCAGCGAACACCTGGACGGTGACGTCGACGGCGGATACCGGCGGTGCGTGCTCGACTCTCTGCACGCTGCGCTCCGCCATCGCCGCGGCCAACGCTTCGACCGGCAGCGATGCGATCGTCTTCAACATCCAGCCGGCGGGCACGAAGACGATCAGCGTCGGCGCTGGTGCGGACAACGGCTTGCCGTTGATCAGCGGCAGCGACATCACGATCGACGCGACAACGCAGCCCGGCGGAGCCAATCACGGCATTCAGATCGATGACCCCGACGTGGGCGGTGGAGAATCGGGCTTCGTCCTCGATGGGCCGCGAATCACGATTCGCGGATTTGCGATCACGCGCTTCGACGCGTTCGGCATCTTCGCCGATCCCACTTCCACCGGAGACGTGATCGCCGGGAACTGGATCGGGACGGGGGACGGCACGACGGCTGCCGGTAACGGAAGCGGCGGCATCCACCTCACAGGTGGAGGCGGCACGACGGTCGGCGGCCCCACGTCCGCCGATCGCAACATCGTCTCGGCCTCGCGGAACGGCTCCGACGGGATCCAGCTGCAAGGCTCGAGCAACAATGTGATCGTGGGCAACTACGTCGGCATGGCCGCCGACGGCGTCGGCCGGCTCCCGAACGCCGACAGCGGAATCGAGCTGAACGGAGCCTCGCAGGGAAACCGCATCGGCGGCGTAACGGCGGGCGAACGCAACGTCATCTCCGGGAACAGCGGAATCGGCATCCAGCTGCTCGGTGTCATGAACGTCGACGGGACCTGCTCGGGGCCGCAGAACAACGTCGTGCAAGGGAACTACGTCGGACTGACCTCGGGTGGCAAGAAGCCGTCGCCCTACGGGAACCAGGGCGAGGGCGTACAACTCTCGACCTGTGCAAGCAACAACGTGATCGGCGGCACAACCGCCGGCGCGGGCAACGTCATGTCGTCGAACCACGACGACGGGGTGAAGATCAATGGCGCCGGCGGCCCGGTGGGAGCCGTTTGCAACAACACCGTCCAGGGCAACGTCATCGGCCTCGATCCGACGGGCAAGGCCCAGCGCCCGAATGTTCAAGACGGCATAGACATTGCCAACGGTGCATGCAACAACCTGATCGGCGGCACGACGGTTGCGGCGCGCAACATCATCTCGGCGAACGACAACGAGGGTGTCGACATCGTGTCCTCGGGTGCGAACGGCAACGTCGTCCAGGGGAACTACATCGGCGTCGGGGCCGACGGCAAGACTGCGATCGGAAACCTCCAGAACGGCGTGCACATCCGTTTCACGGCGCAAGGCAACACCGTCGTCAACAACGTGATCAGCGCCAGTGGGTTCAGCGGAGTCAAGATCGAGTCGTCATCGGCCCGCACGAACATCATTCGCGGCAATCTCATCGGTACCGCCGCCGACGGCTCGACGGTTCTTGGCAACGCCGAATACGGCGTCGACGTCACATCGAGCGCAAGTCAGAACACGATCGACTCGAACTCGATCGCGGGGAGCGCGCTCGCCGGCGTCGCCATCGAGCAGATCGCCGGAACGACGACGACCCAGCGGAACACGATCACGAGGAACCAAATCTGGTCGAACGGCGGGCTCGGCATCGACCTGCTGCCGGGAGTGGGTGTCAACGCAAATGACGGCACGACGAGCAGCTCGGTGGGGAACATCGGACTCGACTTCCCCGTCATCGCACAGGCGACCGCGAACTCGGCGAAGGGCACTGCTGCGGCGGGATCGACCGTCGAGTTGTTCGCGGCGCGCCCAGGGACGGGCGAGACGAACGGCGAGGGCGGTTCGTACCTCGCGGCCGCCAGGGCTGCCACCAACGGCAGTTGGTGCGTCAATGGGTTGACTCTCACGGGCGGCGTGACTGCAACGGCGACGGACAGCGCGGGCAATACGTCCGAGTTCTCGGTGAACGTGTCGCCTTCCGGGACGGGCGATCTCTGCAGCACGACGGTCGCTCCGTCGAGCTCTGCGCCTCCGGCGATCAGCGGGACTGCTGTTCAGGGCCAGACGCTCACTGCGTCGACCGGTACGTGGAGCGGGAGTGCGCCGATGACGTTCGGCTACGTCTGGCGCCGTTGCGCGAGCGACGGTACGGCGTGCGCGGATATCGCGTTGGCGACGTCGAGCTCGTACACGCTTGTTGCGGCTGATGTGGGCTCGACGGTTCGTGTCGCCGTGACCGCGACGAACTCGGCCGGCTCGAGCACGGCGGTCTCGTCGCAGACTGCGGTGGTCACAGCGCCCGCCACCAGCGATACGACAGCTCCGACCATCGGCACGCTGGACGCGCCGACGGCCGTCACCGACAGCGGCTTCGTGCTCAGCTGGTCACCGGCGACCGACAACGTCGGCGTGGTCGGCTACCGCCTCGATGTCGCCACCGATTCCGGCTTCGCGAGCTTCGCGGCCGGCTTCCAAAATCTTGCCGTCGGAAACGTCACGAGCTACCCGCTGTCGGGTCTTGCGCGCGGCACGGCGTACTGGGCGAGGATCCGCGCAGTGGACGCGGCCGGCAACGTCTCCACGAGCTCGAACGTGGTTTCGGCGTTCACGAACTACGCGTACGACGCGTTCAACCGAACGCTCAGCGGCGCCTGGGGCAGTGCCGGCAGCCTGGCCTGGGCGCTCGCCGGAACCGCAACCGACTTCTCCGTGAACGGCAGCGCGGGGGTCGTCACCGAGAGCAGCACCGGCTCACGGACCGCATCGCTCCCCGTCGCTCAACGCGACATCTCGGTGCTCGTCAAGTTCCGCTTCCCGGTTCTGCCTTCGGCCGGCTGGGACGGGGTCTACGCGCTGGCGCGGGTGGGCAGCAGTACCAACTGGTACGGCCTTCGCGTACGCAGTGTCGCCGGAGCTGGCGACGATCTCGAGCTGAACCTCAACACGAGCACGGCCGGGACGCTGAAGGTCGGGTCGACGGCAGGCGTCCAGGAGCTCGTTGCCGGCAGCTGGTACTGGCTCCGGCTGACCGCGACAGGCGACGGGACGACCACGACGCTCAGCGGCCGGCTGTGGGCGGACGGAGTGTCGGAGCCGGCGACGTGGCAGGTGACCGGGACCGACACGACCGCAGCCCTGCAAGCCGCCGCCGGCGCGGGCGTGCGGGTTGCCTCCTCGGCCACGGCCCCGCCTGCGCAAGCCGAAGTGGACACGTTCGCCGCCTCGGTTCCGCCGGGAACATCCAGCCAGGCGGCGACCGTCGTCATGCTCGCCGCGCCCCAGGTCTACGGTCTCGCCGAGAGTGGCCAGACGCTCACCGCCGATCAAGGCAGCTGGGACGGCGCGCCCACGGCGTACTCGTACCAGTGGCGACGGTGCGCGGCGAACGGCAGCAATTGTACTGACATCTCGGGCCCGCAGGGCCCGAGCTACGTGTTGTCCTCGGCCGATGCCGGATCGAGGGTCCTGGTCGCGGTCACCGCGAGCAGCGCGACGTCGAGTGCCTCCGCGCCCTCGAATCTTACGTCCGTCGTCGGGACAGATCCGGTCATCGCTGCAGCGGGAGACATCGCGTGCGATCCGCTCGACCCCGCCTTCAACGGCGGTAGCGGCACCGGAGGCCACTGCGAGCAGAAGGCCACGTCCGATCTGCTCGTCAACGCGAACCTGCAGGCGATTCTCGCGCTCGGCGACAACCAGTACGACTGCGGAGGGGCGGGCGCTTTCGGCGCGGCGTTCGATCCGAGCTGGGGACGGGCCAAGGCGCTGATCCATCCGACGATCGGAAATCACGAGTACCAGGGCACGAGCGTCTTCGGGTCCTCCGATTGCACCGGTAATGCAAGCGCGTACTTCAACTACTTCGGCGCGTCGGCCGGCGACCCGACGAAGGGCTACTACAGCTACGACATCGGCACCTGGCACCTGATCTCGCTCAACTCGGAGTGCTACGCCATCAGCGGGTGTGGCGCCGGGTCACCGGAAGAGGCGTGGCTGAAGAACGACCTTGCATCGCATCCTGCGGCGTGCACGCTCGCTTACTGGCACAAGCCGAGATTCTCTTCAGGAAACGCAGGCAACAACACGGACTACCAGCCCTTCTGGGCCGACCTGTACGCAGCGGGCGCCGAGCTCGTGCTCAACGGCCACGATCATGACTACGAGCGCTTCGCACCGCAGGATCCGTCCGGAAATCTCGATGCCGGGGCGGGGATCCGCGAGTTCGTCGTGGGGACCGGCGGCAAGGAGCATTACGCGTTCAAGACCACCGCCGCGAACAGCCAGGTTGGGGATGCGACGACGTTCGGCGTCTTGAAGCTCGCGCTCCGGCCCGCCGGTTACGACTGGGTCTTCGCGCCGGACCGGAGCGACGGCTTCCGGGATTCAGGCTCCGGCGCCTGTCATTAGGGCTACCGCAGGTACTGCGAGTAGTCGGCGATCGACGCGTATCCGTTGCAGGAGCAGTAGAGGTCCGACGCTCGGATCCACAGGAATGCAGCGAGCCCGTACTGCTTCGCCGTCGTGACCGCCGTCTGCATCTGGGCGGCTGAATCGCCTCCCGAGTTCTCGCCCATCACCTGCAGGCCCTTCGCCGCCGCGAGGCCGGCGAGATAGCTGATCGTGCCCGCGTTCTCGCCCCACGTGCCCCAGACGACGGCGCCGCTGTCGGTGAGCCCCGCGACCTGACGTGAGTGGTCGTAGCCGCGCTGCACCTCGCCGTTGATCTCCGGCGAGGACGTGCCGCAGAGGTTGCCGGCCGTCGTCTTGTCGAAGTCACCTGAGCGCATGCCCCACGACGCGTAGAGCACGGCGACCGGTCCGCCGTAGGACTGCCGAACTGTCGCGACCTGCCAATTCTGGAACTCCGTCAGCGCGCCGAGGTACCAGTTCAAGAACGTGCCGGCGAGCGCTGGATCTCCGGTGCACGGGGTGTAGCCGGGGGCGGGGCTCTGCGCCTTGGCGGCGGTGTCGAACGCCCACCACTCCCATTTCCCGGCGGCGTCCTTCTGGGCCGGGTACTGCAGCTCGCCCCAGTGTCCGCCGCCGACGCGGACGGCATAGAAGTCGGTGCCCAGCTCGGTGAAGACCTTGCTCGTGTACGCCTGGCCATACGGTCGCAGCGTGCGGGCGAAGACCAGGTTCGCCTCGTCGCTCGCGGTGTAGATGTCTCCGTACTGGTCGACGAACCGTGCGTCCTGCTTCGCCAGGAGCCACGCGGGTGCGTGGTGGAGCCCGTAGTTCAGCACGACACGGAAGCCGAGCGCGCGCATCGTGTTGATCTGATCGCGGAGCGATTGGAAGTAGGACTCGTCCCAAACGCCTTCCTGCGGCTCTGCGCGAGCCCAGCTCATCTCGACGAGCGACAGCCGAACGCCGCGGGCGCTCAGGTCCGAGAGCTGGGCGCTGGTATAACCGCCCGCCACTCCCCACGCAACACTGGCGGGCGCCGAGATCGTGGTCGTGGGACTGGTGGTAGTCGTGGGGCTGGAGGTGGTCGTGGCGGCAGCGGTCGTGGTGGACGCGGTCGGCGTCGCGTCCGTCGTGACCGCGGGCGCCGGCGGAGTGGACGAGCCGGTCGTCGCCACCGTCGTCGCGGTCGCCGTCGTCGTCGGGCGGTTCTTGCCGCACCCTTTTCCGTCCGCGCACGAGTGGCCCGGCGTCGCCGCTGCGGCGGCGCCGAGTCCGAGTGCTGCGCAGGCGGCGAGTGCGGCGGCATAGGTCTTCATGGGGCGGCACGACTCCGATCGGCCGCGGGGGCGCGAGCCGTGACGGGAATCACTCGATCGGGCGTCGAGGGACGGGTCCGGAGACCGCCCCTGGGGGTTACGCGGCGGCTGCTTCTAGAGCGAGATCAGCACGACGCCCGCGAGCGTCAGCACGATCCCGGCTTTCTGGAGCGGTGCGACCTTCTCGTGCAGCACGCTCGCGGCGAGGATCACCGTCACGACCGGATACAGCGAGGCGAGCACCGCCGTCAGGCTGACGAGGCCGTGGCTCGACGACGCCGCGAAGAGCGCGTTCCCGACCGTGTCGCCGATCCCGACGGCGAAGACGATCGCGAGCTCGCGCGGGCGGAGGCGCAGCGGCGTGTGCTGCGCCGCGACGACGGCGGCGAGCAGCAGGAGCGCCGTCGACCGGAAGACGAGCGATGCCCACCAGAAGTCGACCTTTCCTGCCTCGTGCATCCATGGGAAGTAGAACCCGAATCCGACAGCTGCCAGCAATGCGAGGCCGACACCGGCCGCGACGCGCCGGGAGCCCTCGCGGTGCTCGATCGACGCGAGGCCGACCCCGACGAGGGCGCACGCGATGCCGGCGATCTGCGTCGCAGACGGACTGTCGCCGGTCGCGAACCCGAAGATCACGGGGACGATCGCCGACACGCCCGCGATTGGCGCGACAACGCTCATCGCGCCCGCCTGCATGCCTCGGTAGTACGCGAAGATGCCGAGGATCCCGCCGATCGACGCCGGAATCGCGAACAGCACGCCCCACGCCGCAGGGCCCTGACCACGAACAGCGATGACGATCGCCATGGCGACGGTGCCGCCGACCTGCGCCCAGAAGAGCACGCGCAGAAGTCCGAGCGTCCTGCTCACGAGGGGGCCGAAGAAGTCCGCGAGGCCCCACGCGAGGCTCGCGCCGAGCGCGAGGAACAGCGGGGTCAATCGACCCGGCGAGTGGCTGCGATCGCGTCGAGCTGGTTTGCGTGGTACAGCACCGCTGCCTCGGCGGTGCGCGTCGCGCGTGCGTCGTGATGTGACGCCACACAGTGGACGAGCTCCGCGAGCTGGCCGGAGCTCAGCCCGTGCGCGCGCTCCTCGACCAGCCGTACCCCGAGATGCACGTGTCCGAGGAGGCGACCCTCGTCCGTGACGGTGAACGACGGCCCGCGTCCGAGCTCGAGCGTTCGCCCGACGTCGTGGACGAGCGCCGCGGCCAGCAGCAGGTCCGCGCGCAGGCGCGGATGCAGCTGTGCCGTCTCGCGGCAGAGCGTCGCCACGCCGACCGTGTGCTCGAGCAGACCGCCGGCGTAGGAGTGGTGGTCGTCCGGCGTCGCCGGATATGCCGACAGCTCGCGGTCTGAGAGCACGGCCTGCACGGTCATCGCGAGCCCGGGATGCGAGATCTCCGTCGCGAGGAACTCCAGGAAGCCGGCGAGCTCGTCCTTGTCGCGCTTGATCGACGGGGTGAGGGACGCGGGATCGACGTCCGCCGCCTCGAGCGAGCGCACGTCCAGCTGCAGCCGGTCGCGGAACTTCTCCACGCGCCCGAGCACGCGCACCGCGTCGCCTTCGCCGAAGCGTCCGTCGAGCAGCTCGACGTCCTTCCAGACCCGGGCCTCGATGCGGCCTGTCGGGTCGACGAGCTCGAGCGCGAGGTACGACGCGCCGGACTTCGTCTGCAGCTTGCGCTTCGTCCGGACCGCGTAGATGCCCTCGACGACTCGGTCCTCCGAGAGCTCCGCGATCGTCACTCGAGCAGCCTATCGCCGCGCCCAGATGCGGAAGCTCTCGCCGTCGCGGCCCTCGGCGACCTCGTCGAGCACCGCCGCCGCGTCCGTGCGGCGCCAGCCGAGCGGTCCCGCGAGGTCGGCCGCCGTCATCTCGCCCGCGGCGTCCAGGAACCGCAGCGCCAGCTCCCGGCGCGCGTCCTCGCGCCCCGGAAGTGTGCGCGGCACCTTCCACTTGCGGGCGAGCAGGTCGTGTGCGAGTGCGCCCCACGGTCCGTCCTGGTCGACGAGGTGCGAGTTCGTGAGCACGAGGCGGCGGTGGAGCGAGGCGACGGCCCGTTCGACAGCCTTCTTCTCGAGCCCCGCCGCCTCGCGCAGCGCCGGACCGGTCAGCGCGCCCAGCTCCGTCACGGCGTCCACGACCGTACTCTCCGCCCCCTCCGGCTCGTAGGGCTCGGCGGCCGCGACCAGCGTCGGAACGAGGGACGGCGCGACGCAGGTCGCGACGCGCGCCAGGTGCTTGCCGACGCAGGCGAGCCCACGCGCGGGGAGCTCGTCCTTCGCCGACCACAGGAAGCCCATCTCGTCCGTCCAGGCGACGAAGCCGCCGTCGGCATCGCGGACGGCCCAGTTCGTCTCGGCGCTGCCGTTCACCTGCTCCCACAGCGACGGCAGCACGACGTCCGCCTTCGGAAAGAGCGGTGCGAGGCCGACCGTCTCGATCCACGCCGCCGCCTGCGTCAGCGTCCGAATCACGTCTCTAGTCTGCAGGAGTGCCGACCGTGAAGCCGTTCCGCGCGCTCCGCTACGACCCGGCGGTGGCCGGCCCGCTCGAGCGCCTCGTCGCGCCTCCCTACGACGTCATCTCCGACCTCGAACGACGCGACTACCTCGATCGAAGCCCGTACAACGTCGTCCACCTGACGCTGCCCGATTCGGCGGAGCAGGCCGCCGCCGACCTCGGTACGTGGCGCGAGAACGGCGCGCTCGTGGAAGAGGACGACCGCTACTGGTGGGTCGCCCAGGACTACACGGGCCCGGACGGCGTCGCGCGCACGCGCGAGGGCCTCGCGGCGTCGGTGCCGGTGACGCCGTACGAGGCGGGCGAGGTGCTGCCGCACGAGCGCACGCACGCGGGGCCGAAGGAGGGACGGCTGCGGCTGCTGCGTGCGACGCGCACGCAGCTCGAGCCGATCTTCCTCCTCTACGACGAGGAACCTCTGGTGACGCGCCCGAACGGCGATCCGGCCGTCGACGTCGAGGAGAGCGGTGTGCGCACGCGCATGTGGCCGATCGACGCAGGGCCGCTCGCGATCGACACGCCGCTCCTGATCGCCGACGGGCACCATCGCTACGAGACCGCTGTCGCCTACCGGCAGGAAAACCCCGCGGCGACGCACACGTTCGCGATCCTCGTCTCCTCGCGGGCGCCGGGGCTCGAGATCTTTCCGACGCATCGCCTCGTGCAGCACGCCGGCGACGTGCCCGGCGAAGAGGTCGAAGCGCCCGGTGAGGGGGTGACGCTCTATCGCGACGGGCGCTACCTCCACGTGGCGAGCGACGACGACTTCGGACCGCGCGTCGTCGAGTCGCTCGAGCCGGAAGGCGTCTCGTACACTGCCTCCACCGCGCAGGCGATCGCCGCTGTCGATCGCGGCGACGCCGAGGCGGCGTTCCTGCTGCAGCCGGTGACCGTGGAGCAGGTGTCGCGCTTCGCTCGCGCCGGCGAGACGATGCCGCAGAAGTCGACGTTCTTCTACCCCAAGCTGACATCGGGACTCCTGTTTCACCCGACTGGCTGAGCCTGTGCCGTGCCGCGCGCGACGACGTCGCGGGCGTGCTCGTCGAGCTGCCGTACCGTCTCGAGCGCGAGCCCGTCGTCGGCGCGGGCGAGGGCGGCGACGAGACGACCGCCATCGACGCCGCGGCCGAGAAGGTGATCCTCGAGCGCTTCCGCAACGAGGACGTGAAGCTCGTGAGCGAGGAGGTCGGGATTGTCGGCGACGGCCGCTGGACCGTGGTCGTCGACCCGATCGACGGCTCGCTGAACGCGAAGCGCGGGATCCCGTTCTTCTCGATCTCGATCGCCGTCGCCGACGGCGACACGATGGGCGACGTCGTCTTCGGCTACGTCTTCGACTTCGGGAGCGGCGAGGAGTGGACGGCGACGCGCGGCGGCGGCGCGTTCCTGAACGGCGCCCGCATCACGCAGCGGCCGAAGGACGAGCTGGAGATCCTGTCCTTCGAGGCGACGACGACGGCCTACGTGTCCGAGAACGCGGCGCGGTTCGACGCCATCGCGCACCGCCTGCGGATCATGGGGTCGCTCGCGGTCACGCTCTGCCATCTCGCCGCCGGCCGTGTCGACGGGGTCGTCTCGCTGAAGGCCGCGCGTTCGGTCGACATCGCTGCCGCACAGCTGCTCGTGCGGGAGCAAGGCCTTTCGATCGAGCTGCCCGACGACCCGCCGTTCGAGAACGCGCCGCTCGATCTCGTCGGACGTTCACGTGTCGCTGCTGCGGGGAATGACGAGCTGTGTCGTCGTCTCGCGACAGCGCTCACCGCATAAGGGTCGGCTGCTCGGGCTGGAACTACGACCATTGGCGGAACGGCGTCTTCTATCCGCCGCGCTGCGCGTCCCGGAACTGGCTTCGCTGGTACGCGAAGTTCTTCGACACGGTCGAGATCAACATGACGTTCTACCGGCTCCCGAAGGCGGCGATCGTCCGGCGGTGGGTCGAGGAGTCGCCGGAGGACTTCGTGTTCGCGGTCAAGGTCAGCCGGTACATCACCCATGTCAAGCGACTCCTCGAGGTGCCGCAGCACCTCCCGCTGCTCTACGAGCGGATCGAGCCGCTGCTCCGCTCGCCGAAGATGGGGCCGCTGCTCTGGCAGCTTCCGCCGACCTTCGCGTGCGACCTCGACCGGCTCGCGAACGCGCTCGAGAGCCTCCATGACGGGCAACGGCACGCGTTCGAATTCCGTCACCCAAGCTGGTTCCGCGAGGAGACCTACACGCTGCTGCGCGAGCACGGCGCGGCGCTCGTGATCGGCGACCGGCCTCAGGTGAACGACTTCCAGACGCGCGAGCTCACCGCAGACTTCACCTTCGTCCGCTTCCACGGCGGCACCCATGGCGCGAACGGGAACTACTCCCACGCCGAGCTCGACGAATGGGCCGGGCGCCTCGCCGGCTGGTCGAGCGAGGTCGACGTCTTCGCGTACTTCAACAACGACTGGGAGGGTTACGCGATCGAGAACGCCCTCTACCTGAAGGAGCGGCTGGGCCAGCCGGTGGGGGTGGGCGACGACCTGCGGGCGCTCGCAAACGCGGCCGCGTCCCAGTCGGCGTAGCTTCGCTACGCTCGACTCATGCTCACGCGCGACGAGATCCTCGCAGCGCTCGCCAAGGTGATCGACCCCGAGCTGCGGAAGCCCGTGACCGAGCTCAACATGGTGCGGGAGGTCGCGATCGAGGGGCCTGACGTGACCGTCACGATCGCGCTCACCGTCGTCGGCTGCCCGCTTCGCTCGAGCTTCGAGGAACAAGTTGCGGAGCATGTCGGGACTCTCTCTGGCGTCCGGTCCGTGGCGCTGCGCTTCGACGTCATGTCGCCGGACGAGCGCGCGGCGTTGACGACGCAGCTGCGTGGCGGCGCCGAGACACGTGGCATCCAGCTCTCACCGACCACCCGCGTGCTGGCGGTCGCCTCGGGCAAAGGCGGAGTCGGGAAGTCGACGCTGGCGGTGAACCTTGCCGCAGCGCTCGCGTCCCTCGGCCGGGAGGTGGGCGTCCTGGACGCCGACATCTACGGCCACTCGATCCCTCACATGCTCGGCATCGACCAGAAGCCGGTCGTCGTCGACAAGATGATCGTGCCGCCGGTCGCGCAGGACCTGCGCTTGATGTCGATCGGCTTCTTCCTCGACGACAACCAACCCGTGATGTGGCGCGGGCCGATGCTTCATCGCGCGCTCGAGCAGTTCCTGCAGGACGTGCACTGGGGGGAGCTCGACGTGCTCGTCGTCGACATGCCGCCGGGAACCGGCGACGTGTCGATCTCGCTCGGTCAGCTGCTGCCGCGCGCGGAGGCGATCGTCGTGACGACGCCGCAGCCGCTCGCACAGGAGGTGGCGTCGCGTGCCGCGACGATGGCGCAGAAGACGGGCATGCGCGTCGTCGGCGTGATCGAGAACATGCGTTCCGACATCTTCGGCACCGGAGGCGGCGACCGCCTCGCCGCCGAGCTCGGCGTGCCGATGCTCGGCAGCATTCCGCTCGACGCGGCTCTGCGCGCGTCGGGCGACGCCGGCGAGCCGCTCGTGACGAGCGATCCCGAGTCCGAGACGGCCGAGGCGATCCTCGAGCTTGCGCGCGTGATCGACGCGAGCCGCGCCGGTGGCTTCACGCGCACCTTGCCACTCGTCTCGTAGCGGTGTCCGCCGCCGCATTCTTCGACCTCGACCGCACGCTGATCAAACGGTCGTCGGTGCTCGCGCTCGCCGGCTCGTTTCGAAAGCGCGGGCTCATCTCGCGCCTCGACCTGGTCAAGTCGGCGTTCTGGCAGGTCCTCTTCGTGCTGCGGGGCGCGAGCGCGGAGCGTGTCCGCAGCGCGGCCGAGGACGGGATGAAGATGCTCAACGGTTTCTCCGTCGCCGAGATGGAGAGCCTTGTGGGCGACGCGATGGAGACCGTGCTGCGACCGCTCGTCTACGCGGAGCCTCTCAATCTCGTCGAGCGCCATCGCGCGCGCGGCGAGAAGGTGTACATCGTCTCCGCGACGCTGCAGGAGATCGTGCAGCACATCGCCGACGACCTGGGCTTCGACGGCGCGATCGGGTCGACGTGCGAAATCGTCGACGGCGTCTACACCGGCCGTACGCTGCGCGCGGCGCACGGCGAGGGGAAGGCGGCGGCGGTGCGCCAGCTCGCGGCGGCCGAGGGAATCGAGCTCACCGCCTCCACCGCGTACTCCGACTCCTACAGCGACGTCCCGTTCCTCGAGACGGTCGGGCATCCCTTCGCGGCGAACCCCGACCGCAAGCTGCGGAGGATCGCGCAGGAGCGTGGCTGGCCCGTGGTGCAATTTGCATCCTGACGAGGCGCGGCCACGGCTCGCGAAGCTGGGCTTCCGCGCCGACGACGTCGAGACGCTCGCGAACCACTTCCTCGACTCGGAGGCGCGCGGGCGGCTCGGCCACGGCCTTTCGCGGATCGAATGGCTCGAATCGTGGGAGCAGCTCGACACGCGTCCCCGGCCGCGGCGGGTTCAGTCGAAGGTCGGCTACGAGCAGTGGGACGGCGACGGGGCGCTCGGCTACCTGACGCTCGAGGCGGTCGTTCGGGCGCAGCTGCACGACCCCCCTCACCCTGCCCGTCTCGTCGTCTGCTCGCGGACCTTCCCGACCGGGGCCCTCGGCTACTGGGTGCGCAGGCTCGCCGCCGAGGGCCTCGTCGCGATGCTGACGGCGACGTCGCCGCGGCGGCTCGCGCATCCCGAAGGTGGCGAGCCGCTCGTGGGCACGAACCCGCTCGCGGTCGCGATCCCGTCGAGCGACGGCGACCCGGTCGTGGTCGACGTGTCGATGGGCGCCGTCACGTACGGCGACGTGCTCGCCGGGCGCGCACGCCCCGGCGAGCTCATTCCCTTCGGCGGCGAGCAGGCGCACAAGGCGTTCGCGCTCGCGGTGGGCCTGCAACTGCTCGTCGACGCCCTC
>JBJMKB010000096.1:0-3928 GCA_045806045.1 Gaiellaceae bacterium
CACGTGCGGCTCCGATGCGGGCCAGGCTCGTTTCTCCCGCGACCTCTATCGTCGTGCGATCGCAGTCGAGTCTGCGGCGGACTCGGCAGGTGGCTTCTCCTCGCTGACCGAGCAAGAGGCATTCGAGATCGAGTACTGGCCGCTCGAGCGCTACAAGCTCGCGCAGGCGCCACCCGGTGGCGAGCTTGCGGGCAAGGTCGCACTTGTCACCGGCGGCGCGAGCGGCATCGGTCGTGCGGCTGCTCGCCGGCTCGCCGAGCTCGGCGCGCACGTCGCCGTTGCCGACGTGAACGTCGAAGCTGCTGCGGCCGTCGCAGACGAGATCGTCGCGGCGCATGGCCTGCGACGTGCGGTGCACGTGCCGGTCGACGTCCGCGACGAGCACGCGGTCGAGGCGATGGTTCGCCAGACCGTTCTGGAATGGGGCGGCATCGACATCGTCGTGTGCTCGGCCGGCATCGCGACCGCGGCACCGGTGACGGAGACGAGCATGGCCGACTGGAACCGCAACCACGAGATCCTCGCGCGCGGCTACTTCCTCGTGGCGCGCGAGGTGTTCCGCGTCATGCAGCGCCAGGGCCAGGGCGGATCGATGATCTTCATCGGCTCGAAGAACGCGCTCGTCGGCGGTGCCAATGCATCCGCGTACTCGTCGGCGAAAGCAGCCGGTCTCCACCTCGCTCGCGTGCTCGCGGACGAAGGCGGTCCCTTCGGGATCCGCGTCAACACCGTCAACCCGGACGCGGTGATCGAAGGCTCGGGCATCTGGTCATCCGATTGGAAAGCCACGCGCGCGGTCGCCTACGAGGTGAGCGAGGACGACCTGCCGGCGTTCTACCGCGAGCGAAGCGTGCTGAAAGTCAAGGTGTACGCCGAGGACGTCGCCGAAGCGATTGCGTTCCTGGCCGGCCCACGTTCCCAGAAGTCGACCGGGAACATCATCAACGTCGACGGCGGCATCTCGGCCGCGTATCCACGCTGACGTGCAGCCCAACGGCGTTGAACCGGCTGTCGCGGTCGATCGCGTAACAAAGCGGTTCGGCGGCATCATCGCGGTCAGCGACGTCAGCTTCACGATGGCGCCCGGCGAGGTCGTCGCACTCGTCGGGGAAAACGGCGCAGGTAAGTCGACGATCAAAAACCTTCTCGCCGGCATCGTGAAACCCGACTCCGGCTCGATCGTCGTCAACGGGGTCGAGATCGCCGGCGATGCCCGCCACGCACGCCACGTCGGCGTGGCGACCATCCATCAAGAGCTCAGCCTGTTTCCCACGATGAACGTGGCTGAGAACGTCCTAATGGCGTCGCTCGCCGGCCGTTCGCGCGGAATCGTCAGATCCTCCGCGCTGTACGCGCGCGTGCGTCCCCTGCTCGAGCGGGTTGGCGCCGACTTCTCGCCCGCTGCGAAGCTCGTCACGCTGGCGCCCGGTCAGAGGCAGCTCGTCGAGATCGCAAAGGCACTCGCACTCGAGCCGTCGGTGATCGTCTTCGACGAGCCGACTGCGTCGCTGGACGAGGGGCATCGCGAGCGTATCTACGCAATCGTCCGCCAGCTTGCCGCGGATGGCGCCGCCGTTCTCTACGTCTCCCACCACATGCACGAGATCTTCGAGCTGAGCGACCGGCTGGTCGTTCTGCGAGACGGCAAGCTGGTTGCCACGAGCACGACCGCACTCCTGACGCGCAACGAGCTCGAGTCTCTGATGGTCGGCCGCGAACTGTCGGGCGACATGCCGCGGGCCGCCGAGCCCGGCCGCGACGTCGTCCTGCGCGTGTCGAATCTCGGCGACGGCCGGCGAATTAGCGGAGTCTCGTTCGACATCCGCCGTGGGGAGATCTTCGGGCTGGCGGGATTGATGGGTGCAGGGCGGACGGAGGTCGCGCGCGCGATCTTTGGTGTCAACCGCGCGTCCGGCTCGATCGAGGTCGACGGCCGCGCGATCCATCGGATGACTCCAAAGCGTGCGATCGCGGCCGGAATGGCCTTCGTGACAGAGGACCGCCGCGGCGAAGGCCTCTTCATCGATCGTTCGATCCGCGAGAACCTGTCGGTGGTCGGGCTCCAGGACGTCCGAGTTCGCGGAGTCGGATGGATCCGCCGCCGGGCCGAGGCGGCCACGGCGAAGAGCGCAGGTGCGCGGCTCCAGTTGACCGCGCGGAGCGGCCTCGAGGCACCCGCGCGCTCGCTCTCAGGAGGCAACCAGCAGAAGGTGGTCCTCGGCAAGTGGCTGTGGCGACCCCGGCGTCTGTTGATCATGGACGAGCCGACACGCGGCATCGACGTCGGGGCGAAGGCTGAGATCCACCGGCTGCTCGTCGACTTCGCCGAGCAGGGGATCGCCGTGCTGCTGATCTCGAGCGAGCTGCCAGAGGTGCTCGGCCTTGCTCACCGGATCGGTGTCATGCATTCCGGGCGCCTCGTGGACATCCTCGATCGCCGCGACGCGACACCCGAGAAGGTCATCAGGCTCGCAGCAGGCGGTGCGGAGTGAGTGCGACGTTCACCGGTGCGACGCGCCGGTACACAGGAACGCTCGGCGAGGTGCTCCTCCGTAACACGGTGCTCATCGCGGCGGCGGTTGTCTTCGTCGCATTCAGCCTCGCGTCGAGCAAGTTCGCGAGTGGGTCGAACTTGCGCAACATCGCGATTCAGGGGTCGGGCTCGGCAGTCATGGCGGTCGGCATGACGTTCGTCATCATCACGGCCGGCATCGATCTCTCGATCGGGGCGATCCTCTTCTTGTCGACGGCCGGCGCTGGCGAGCTGTTCGTCCACGGCCTGCCGGTGGTGTGGGCTCCGCTGGTCGCGGTGCTGTTCGGCCTCGGCCTCGGCGCCCTCAACGGCGCGTCGATCGCGTTCGTCGGCATCAATCCCCTGATCGTGACGCTCGCAACGCTCAACCTCTATCGCGGCGTTGGCGGTCATCTCACCAGCTTCGGCACGGTCTACCTGCCACCCGGGATGACGAAGTTCGGAACGGGGACCGTCGCCTCGATTCCCGCGCCGATTGTCGTTGCGGTAGTCGTCGCGCTCGTCGGCGGCGTCGTGCTCAGGAGGACCGTCTTCGGGCGACACGTGCAGGCGATCGGCGCCAACGCGGAAGCTGCGCGCAACCTCGGACTGCCAGTGCGACGTGTGCTGGTCGGCGTCTATGCGATCAGCGGGCTCACCGCGGCGTTCGCAGGCTTGATCGAGAACGGCCGGCTCGGCGCGCTGCAACCAACGGTTGGCCTCGGTGAAGAGTTGACCGTCATCACGGCCGTCGTGCTCGGCGGGACGAGCCTCTTCAGTGGCAAAGGCAGCATCCTCGGCAGCCTGTTCGGCGTCGCGCTTCTGCAGATGGTCGCCGACGGTCTGGTCCTTGCTCACATCTCCCCGTACGTCTTCGACATGTTGCGCGCGTCCGTGCTCATCGTCGCCGTTCTCGTCGGGACTTCCCGGGCACGGAGCCTCCGCGCGGTCCCGATCGTGCGTCGGCGTCGATTGGAGGTGGGGCCGTAGACGGGTTCGCGAAGCGCCTTTCCCATCTCGACTGGATCTCAGATTACTCATGCGATCTCGATTCCAAGGAGGAAGAGGGACATGCTCGGAAAGCACATTCGTTTGATGCTGATCGCCACCGCCGCAGGCGCACTGGCGGTCGCGGTCATTGCAGCAGGGAGCGCGGGTGCCAAACCATCTGCAACGCCGACGATCGGCGTCAGCTTTGACCTGCTGAACCAGATCCGCAAAGCAGAGCTGACGGGCATCAAGCAATACGCTGCGAAGAAGCACGTCAAGATTCTGTTCTCGGTCGCGAACAACGACGCCAATCAGCAGTCGCAGCAGATCCAGAACTTCATCTCGCAGCACGTCACAGGCGTGATCGCGATCGCGCAGAACGGCGATCAGATCGTCTCGTCGATCCGTGCGGCAAACCGTGCGGGC
>JBJMKB010000097.1:0-126378 GCA_045806045.1 Gaiellaceae bacterium
GCCGACCGCGACAGGGAGGCCGCGCTCGAAGGCGACTGTCACCGTCTCCTCCTCGATCGCGCCGGCCCACGGTACGGCGCCCATGATCGGCTCGACGATCTTCATCGACGTCTCGAGCAGCTCGAGGTCCTTCGCCTCGTGCGTCGCGCCGAGCAGGTTCGCGTCCGTCGAGTACGCCTTCTCGACGGAGGTTCCGTGCGGCAGGCCGCGTTCCACGAGCCATTCGCTCATCTCCTTGCGCCCGCCGAGCTCCTCGACGAAGGCGCTGTCGAGCCACGGCTTGTAGATGCGCAGGTGCTCGTTGACGAGCAGGCCGTAGCGGTAGAAGCGCTCGATGTCGTTGCCCTTGTAGGTCGACCCGTCGCCCCAGATGTCGACGCCGTGCTCGGCCATCGCCTTCACGAGCATCGTGCCCGTGATCGCGCGGCCGAGCGGTGTCGTGTTGAAGTAGCGCCTGCCTGCCGTCTGGATGTGGAACGCGCCGCATTGCAGCGCCTCGATGCCGGCGCGCGCGAGCGCGTCCTTGCAGTCGACGAGCACCGCGTCCTCCGCGCCGTAGAGCTTCGCCTTCTCCGGCACCGCCTCGATGTTCTGCTCGTCGTACTGGCCGAGGTCCGCCGTGAACGCGTAGGGAACGGCGCCGTTCTCGCGCATCCACGCGAGCGCGCAGCTCGTGTCGAGCCCGCCCGAAAACGCGATCCCGACCTTCTCGCCGACGGGCAGCGACGCGAGGATGACTCTCGCTTCGTGGACGACGTTCATCCGAGGTGGCTCCTGAGTCCGCGGAACTCGGTGCCGACCTGGGACGGAGTCGTCGAGTCGGCGCACGCGACGAAGACGGTGTTGTCGCCGGCGATCGTGCCCGCGACGTCGGGAAGCGCCGCCGCGTCGATCGCGTCGGCGAGGGCGGCGGCGAAGCCCCGCGGGGTCTGGATCACGAGCAGCGAGCCCGACGTCGTCGTTTCGCCCATCCACCGGCGGAGCGCGGAGGCGAGCTCGTCGGTGCGACGCAGGTCGGCGGCGCCGGGCAGCGCGTAGATGAGCCTGCCCTTCTCGTCGCGCACCTTCGTCAACCCGAGCTGCGAAATGTCGCGCGATACGGTCGCCTGCACGGCGGCGATCCCGTTCGCGCGCAGCGCGTGCGCGACTTCCTCCTGCGTCGACAGCTGGCGCTCCTGGACGAGGCGCAGGATCGTTCCCTGCCGTTCGAACTTCGTCGTCAGAGGAGTTCCTTCAGGGTCGCGATCGCGAGCTCGGCCTCGCCGTCCGAGAGCGTGAGCGGCGGCGTGAGGCGCAGCGTGTTCGGGCCGGCAGTGCCGACGACGAGGCCCTTCGCGAGTGCCGCCTCGACGACCGGCGCCGCCGGGCCGTCGAGCTCGACTGCGAGCAGCAGCCCGAGCCCGCGCACATTCGGCAGCTCTGCCGCGAACCGGTCGGACAATGCGCGCACCCGCGCCAGCAGCTCGTCGTCGACGGTGTCGACGACGGCGCAAGCGGCCGCGCACGCGACCGGGTTTCCGCCGAAGGTCGATGCGTGATCGCCCGGTTCGAATCCCGTCGGCGCGTCGTCCGAGACGAGGAACGCCCCGATCGGAAGACCGTTTGCGAGGCCCTTCGCGAGCGTCAGCGCGTCGGGCTTCGTCCCGAGTCGCTCCCAGGCGAAGAAGGATCCGCAGCGGCCGACTCCGGTCTGCACCTCGTCGAAGACGAGCAGCGCGCCGTGCTCGTCCGCGAGTGCGCGCGCCTCGGCGAGTACCTCGGGCGCGAGCGGATGCACGCCGCCCTCGCCCTGCACCGGCTCGAGCAGGATGGCAGCCGTGGCGGCGCCGACGTGATCGGCCAGGGTCTTTGGCGTCGCGAAGACCGCGCCGGGAACGAGCGGCGCAAACGCCGCGCGTTTCGACGGTTGCCCCGTGACGGAGAGCGCGCCCATCGTGCGCCCGTGGAACGAGCCTTCGAGCGCGACCAGCTCGGTGCGGCCGGTGACCTTGCGACCCCACTTCAGCGCCGTCTCCATCGCCTCCGCGCCCGAGTTGCAGAAGAACGCCTGCCCCCCGCCAAGGCGGCCGGAGAGCTTGCCGGCGAGCTCCTCCATCGGCTCGGTGTAGAAGAGGTTCGACGTGTGCCAGAGCTTGTCGAGCTGGTCGTGGGCTGCTTGCAACGGTGCCGGGTGGCGGTGGCCGAGCCCGACGACGGCGATCCCGCCCAGCAGGTCGAGATAGCGCTTTCCGTCGGCATCCGTGAGCCACGAGCCCTCGCCCTCGACGAACGTCACGTCGGCGCGCGCGTACGTCGGTAGCAGCACGCCGTGCTTGGTCGCGGTCACGCGACGACCGCCGTGCTCCCGATGTGCGCCGTGATGCCGCTGCCTGCGGCGAGCGCGGCGGCGCGCAGCTTCGGGACGATTCCTCCCTCGAACGCGCCTTCGTCGAGCATGCGCGTGGCGCGGCGGGCGTCGATCGCGTCCACGAGCTCGTTCTCGACGTACAGGCCGGCGACGTCGGTGAGGAAGACGAGCCGCTTTGCCCCGAGGCCGAGCGCGAGCGCCGCGGCGGCGTCGTCGGCGTTCACGTTGAGCGGACCGACCGCGAGCGGGGCGACGACCGGGATGAGCCCCGCGTCGAGCGCCGCCACGATCCGCGGCGGCCGGCACGGAAGCGGGTCGCCCACCCAGCCGAGTGGCGGGACGGGCACGGCGAGGAAGCCGGCGCGGTCGCCGAAGACGGGCACGGCGTTGTCGCCGAGTGCGGCGCACAGCTCCGCGTTCACCTCTTCCATCGACTCGCGCACGACGTCGAGTGCGACGCGCGACGTGCGGCGCCGCCCGTTGACGAACTCCACGGCGATGGCGCGCCGCCGCATCTCCTCGGTGATCTGCGGGCCGGCGCCGTGCACGACGACGACCTGGTGGCCGTCCTCGCGCAAGCCGAGGATCCGGTCCGCCGATTCGGCGGCGACCGCACCGCCGACCTTGACCACGAGGCGCGTCATGAGCGGTAGTCCGCGTTGATGCGGACGTAGTCGTAGGAGAGGTCGCTCGTCAGGTACGCGGCGCTCCCGTCGCCGAGGCCCAGCTCGAGCGCGATCGTGCAACTCGGACCCGCGACGTCCGGCTCGACGTTGGTGGGGGAGCCGCGGTCGAGCACGATCGTGTCGTTGTAGCGAAGCGTCGCGCGGTCACCGTCGATGTCGGCGAAGCCGCCGTTGTACGGCGCGCTGCCTGCCGCCATCAGCACGCGGCCCCAGTTGGCGTCGTGTCCGAAGAGGGCCGTCTTCACGAGCAGCGAGGTGGCGATGCGCTTCGCGATCGCCTTGGCCTGCTCCTCGTCGACCGCACCCGCGACGCGGATCTCGGCGAGGACGGTCGCGCCCTCGCCGTCCGCGACGATCTGCCGCGAGAGGTCGGCACATGCTTCGAGCAGCGCTGCTCCGAACGAGAGGTCGCTCTCGGCCGTCCGCTCGATCGCGCTGGCGCCGTTCGCGAGCAGGATCACGGTGTCGTTGGTCGAGCAGTCGCCGTCGATCGTGATCGCGTTGAACGTCTGGTCGACGGCAGGCCGGAGGAAGTCGCTCGCCTCGCCGGGCTCGAGCGGATAGTCCGTCGTGATCACCGACAGCATCGTCGCGAGATCGGGATGAATCATCCCGGCGCCCTTCGCCATCCCGCCGACCGTGAAGCCGTCGCGCGCCACGACCGTCTCCTTCGAGGTCGTGTCGGTCGTCATGATCGCCTCGGCGGCGTCGTGGCCGCCGTTCGCGTCGAGACCTCCGGCCGCCTGATCGACTCCCGCGAGCAGCCGCTCCATCGGGAGGTGCATGCCGATGACGCCCGTCGACAGCACGAGGACCTGCTCAGCTCGAATGCCAAGTAGGTCGGCAGCGTGGGCTGCGGTCGCGCCGGCGTTTGCGTAGCCCTCGGCGCCGGTCGAGGCGTTGGCGATTCCCGAGTTGATCACGACCGCCTGCGGCTCTGCGGCGTCGAGATGCGCGCGGTTCACGCGCAGGCACGCCGCCTGCACCTTGTTCCGCGTGAACATCGCACCGCCGACGGAAGGCTCGAGCGAGCGAACGATTGCCACGTCCTTCTTCGCGTGACGGATACCGGCCTCGACGCCGGCGGCGACGAAGCCCTTGGCGGCGGTCACGCTCAAACCGGCACTCCCGCGAGCCGCAGCCCTGCGGTCTCGTCGAGCTCGAGCGCGAGGTTCGCGTTCTGTATCGCCTGCCCCGCTGCGCCCTTGCCGAGGTTGTCCAGCGCGCAGATCACGATCCCGATGCCGGTCGCGCCGTCGGTGAACACCGCGATCTCCGCCGCATCGGTCCCCTGCACGCGCGCCAGCTCTGGCGTGACCTCCTCCGCGAGCACGCGCACGACCGCGCTGTCGGCATACGCCTCCTCGAGCAGCGCGCGCGCATCCGACTGCGTCTGCACGTAGCAGGTCGCGAGCAGGCCGCGCCGCACGGGGAGGAGGTGCGGAACGAAGCAGATGGGGAAGCCGAGCTGCTGCGCGATCTCCGGTGCATGCCGGTGCGCGCCGACCGCATATGGCGAGAAGTTCTCGAGCACGAAACCGGCATGCGACGACGCCTTGAGGCTCTTCCCGGCGCCGGACACGCCCGACTTGGCGTCGACGACGACGGGTCCCTCGAGCGCAGCCGCGAGCGGTGCGAGCGCCAGCAGCGCCGCAGTCGCGTAGCAGCCCGGATTCGCGATCAGCGGTCCCTCGGCGCGGAAGAGCTCGGGCAGGCCGTAGCTCCACGCGCCGGGCGCCGTTCCGTACCAGGTGCGCGCGAGCTCGTCGTCGGTCAGGCGGTGCACGCCCGCGAGATCGACGACGACCGTGTCTGCCGGCGGCGCGAACGCCGTTGCCTCCTCGTTCTCGAGGCAGAGGAACAGGACGTCGGCGCCGCTCGCGGCCGCTTCGGCGTTCGGCACGAACGCAGGCAGGGCCCCGTTCAGCCGTGCGTCGAGCGCGGAGGCGGCCTGTCCGGCGAGCGAGTCGGAGCCCAGCGCGACGAGCTCGAGCGCCGGGTGCGCGAGCACACGGTCGAGCGTCTCCTGCCCGGCGTAGCCGGCCGAGCCGAGGATGGCGGCGGTTGCCATGTCGAAAACTATACAGGTAACTGCTTAGTATGCAGAAGTGATGAGCTGTACGGCTACGTCAGCACGGAGATGGTCGCCCCGGGCCGCAACCTCCGCAGAAGCCGCACCAGCTCTCGCTCCGGCAGGGACACGCAGCCGTTCGTGGCGCGTCCGGTGTCGACATGGAGGAAGATCGCCGAGCCGCGCCCCGGCACGACCGGCGCTGCGTTGTATTCCACGACCGCGAACAGCCGGTAGGCCGGGGCGATGCGCCAGAGTGCCTCGCTCCCGCCGCCGAAGGGCGGGCTCGTCCCGCACCCGACGTGGCGAAAGCGGTTGTACGTCGGCGAGCGCGAGTCCTCGTCCCACCAGTCGCCGCAGACGAGCCGGTGGAACCGGAGGCGGACGCCCGGATCCGGTGCGATTCCATAGGCGACCGGGCCGATCCGGTACGTGCCGAGGGGCGTCGTGCCGTCGCCTTCGCGGTGCTGGGCCGAGATCCCGTTCCGGCCCACACGGGCGCGCCACGGGCCGAACACGCGGCGCCCGCACTCGGTGAAGGTGAGCGTCGCGGTCGTCGAGCGCGCGCTCGGCACGGCGACACGGATCTGTTGCGGGCAGCCTTGCAGGAGGAGCGCCACGGCGAGCGTCAGCATCGGCGCGGCCAGAGTACGCTGCCCCGCGCATGGCCGCGCTGCCGCCGTACCACGCAACCATTTCCCCCGTGACCGCAGCCGAGCTCGGTCGCTCGTGGCATCCCGGCTGCCCCGTCGGGCCGGCGACGCTGCGGACGCTCCACGTCTCGTACGTCGGGTTCGACGGCCGCGCGCACCGCGGCACGATCGTCGTCAACCATGCAGTGACCAGCGAGGTGACGGCGATCTTTCGTCGGCTCTACGCGGCGCGCTTCCCGGTCCGGCGCATCGAGCCGGTCGCGAAGTACGCCGGCAGCGATGACCGCTCGATGGCAGCCGACAACACCTCGGGCTTCAACTGCCGCTACGCGGTCGCCGCCGGGCCGAAGCGCTGGTCCGTGCACGCCTACGGCGAGGCGATCGACGTCAACGCCGTCGAGAATCCCTACGTCGACGGCGGCCGCGTCCTTCCGCCCGCCGGCCGCGCGTATCTCGACCGCTCGCGCTACCGGCCCGGCATGGCGGTGGCGGGTGGCGTTCTCGTGCGCGCCTTCGCGTCAGTCGGCTGGCTCTGGGGCGGCCGCTGGACCGGGTCGCCCGACTGGCAGCACTTCTCCGCCACCGGCGGCTGACGGTCGCAGCGACTCGAGCCGGTCGACCCGTGCGAGCTGCGGGAAGATCCGCGGCCAGATCAGCGCGAGCACGATCGTGATCGCCCCGCCCGCGACGACGGCAGGCGTTGCCCCGAGCAGCGAGGCGGCGACGCCGGACTCGAACGCGCCGAGCTCGTTGGAGGCGCTGATGAACACCATCTCGACCGAGTTGACGCGGCCCCGCAGCGCGTTCGGCGTCGAGAGCGCGACCGTCGTCGAGCGGATGTTCATCGAGAACATGTCGACGAACCCGCTCACCACGAGCGCGATCGCGGACAGCCAGAACGTGCGTGACAGGCCGAACACGACCATGCTCGCGCCGAACGCGCCCACCACGAGGAGGAGCTTCTGCCCGGCGTGCCCGCCGAGCGGCTTCCGCGCGAGCATCACGCCGGCGACCAGCGCACCCGCGGCGGGCATGCTCCGCAGCACGCCGAGCCCGAGAGGGCCGGTGTGCAGGATCGACTTCGCGAAGAGGGGCAGCAGCGCCACCGCCCCCCCGAAGAGGACGGCGAAGAGGTCGAGCGTGATCGCGCCGAGGAGGATCGGGGTCGAGCGAATGAGCCGGATGCCGCCCAGCAGGCTCTGGAGCGCCGGCTCTGTAACGTGCTCCACCGCCGGCGGGAGCGAGACACGCACGACGCATACGGCCGCGACCCCGAACAGGACGACCGCCACGGCGTAGACCGACTCGCCGCGAACGGCGAAGAGCAGCCCGCCGAGAGCGGGGCCTGCGACGGTCGCGGCCTGGAAGGCGATCGATCGGAGCGCCAAGGCGCCCGCCAGCAGATCGGCCGGGACGAGCTCCGGCGTAAGGGCGCGCGCCGCGGGGGCGCCGAAGGCGGCGGTGATCCCGGTCAGTACCGCGAGCGCGACGAACGCCCACAGTTGCCGCGCGCCGCCGATCGTCACGACGAGCAGCGCCGCGGCGACGGCCGCCTCGGCGACGATCGATGACGCGAAGACGATCGTCCGCGGCAGGCGGTCGGCGAGCTGGCCCGCGGGGAGCGCGAGCAGCGGGAGCGGCACGAACTCGGCCAGCCCGATCAGGCCGAGATCGAATGCGCTGTGGTGGATCGCGTAGACCTGCCAGCCGACGGCGACGGCGACCATCTGCGCCGCGAATCCAGAGGTGAGCACGCCGACCCACAGGAGGCGGAAGTCGCGGTGGTGCATCGCGGGCGGGAGCGACGGCACCGCCACACTCTGCCGATTCCACCTCGGCCGGCTTCTGAGCATGTTCTTAGGTCCCACTCAGCGGCAGCACAAGCCGGACCGGTTCCCTGGAGGGACCGCACCGAAGAACCGCGTGCCCAAGAAACCGCGTGCTCTAGAAACCAGGAGGAACGAAGAACATGGCCAGGAACAGATCCCGGATTGCAGCAGCCGTCAGCGCGGCCGCCCTCGTGGGCGCGGGCGTCGGCGCCGGCGCGGTCGCGCTCACTCACGACAGCGCGCCTACGCCCACGCCGGTCGCGACCGTCTCGCCCAGCGTGTCGAACGCCGCAGCATCGTCGACGTCGACAGTCGGCCAGATCGCGAAGGCGGCTACGCCGGGCGTGGTCGAGGTCGACGCGGTGCAGGGAGCGAGCGACTCGCCATTCCCGCAGGCGCAGAGCGGCGGCGGCACCGCCGAGGGCACAGGCTTCGTCTATGACACTAAGGGCGACATCGTGACGAACCAGCACGTCGTCTCCGGGGCGACGTCGGTCAGCGTCAAGCTGTCCGATGGGTCCTCGTACAAGGCGACGGTCGTCGGCGCCGATGCGACAACCGACCTCGCGGTCTTGCACATCGACGCGCCGGCGTCGAAGCTCACTCCGCTCGCGCTCGGCGACTCGTCGAAGGTCGCCGTCGGTGACGGCGTCGTCGCGATCGGCAACCCGTTCGGTCTCGACGGGACCGTCACGAGCGGCATCGTGAGCGCGGTGAATCGCGAGATCGTCTCGCCCAACAACGCGCCGATCGAGGGCGCGATCCAGACCGACGCAGCGATCAACCACGGCAATTCGGGCGGCCCGCTGTTCGACCTGAGCGGCAAGGTGATCGGCGTGACGTCGCAGATCCAGAGCGACTCCGGCGGAAACGACGGCGTCGGATTCGCCGTCCCGTCCAATACCGTCTCCTCGATCGCGGCGCAGTTGATCGCGAACGGCAGCGCCCAGCACGCGCTCCTCGGCGTGAACGTCAAGACGGCCTCGAATGGCGTCGGTGTCGCCGACGTGAGCTCTGGAAGCGCCGCCGCCAACGCCGGGCTCAAGATCGGAGACGTGATCACCGCCGTCGACGGGAACGCGGTCACGACCGCGGAGAAGCTCCGCGCGGTCATCGCGGGACACAAGCCGGGCGACAAGCTGACGGTCACGATCACCCGCGGCGGCTCGCCGAAGACCGTCGACGTCACCCTCGGGAGCCGGACCTAACGATCCTCCGATCGCTCCCGGGCCTCGCTCTTCGGCCCGGGAGCGGATTCTCATGGGATTCTCAGGAACGCCGCCTACCGTCCGCCGCGTGGACGGAGCGACCGCCGAACGCCTCGCCAGGCCGATCGCCGTGGCTGCGCTGCCCCGGCTGAGGCGCCTCGTGCCGGCGGCGATCGTCACCCTGCTCGTCGTCGGGAACGGCGTCGCGATCGTGTGGCTCTGGTTCCACGGCGGCAACGTGACGAAGGTGCACACGACGGCCGAGGCGCTGACGAGCGTGGGCCGCATCACGGGCCTCCTCAGCGCGTACCTGGCGCTGATCCAGGTGATCCTCCTCGCGCGTCTGCCGGCACTCGAGCGCGCGGTCGGCTTCGACCGGCTGAGTCGCTGGCACCGGTGGAACGGTCACGCGTGCATCGACCTCGTGATCGCCCACGTCATCTTCACGGTCTGGGGCTACACGCTCGCCGACCGCATCAGCCTCGGCAAGGAGATCTCGACGATGCTCGGCGGCGGCATCTACCCCGGCATGATCACCGCCACCGTCGGCACCGCGCTGTTGCTCGCGGTCGTCGCCAGCTCGCTCGTGATCGTGCGCCGCAGGCTGTCGTACGAATGGTGGTACGTCGTGCACCTGATGGCGTATGCGGGCATCGCGCTGTCGTGGTTCCACGAGATTCCGACCGGCAACGAGCTCGTCCTCGACCGCACGGCGGCGAACTACTGGCGGGGGCTCTACATCGCGACGCTCGTCATCCTCGTCGCCTTCCGCGTGCTCGCTCCCACGATCGCAGCGTTCCGCTACCGGATCCGCGTCGCCGAGGTGACGTACGAGACCGACGACGTCGTGTCGATCCGGATGACGGGACGTAACCTCGACCGGCTGCGCGCGAGCGCCGGGCAGTTCTTCCTGTGGCGCTTTCTCGAGCGGCATCGCTGGTGGACTGCGCATCCGTTCTCGCTCTCGGCCGCGCCTGACGGCCGGTCGTTGCGGATAACCGTCAAGGCCCTCGGCGATCACACCTCCCGCTTCGGCGACATCAGGCCGGGCACGCGCGTCGTCGCCGAGGGGCCGTTCGGCGTCTTCACCCCCGACGTGCGCACGCGCGGCAAGGCCGTGCTCATCGCGGGCGGCATCGGGATCACGCCGATCCGCGCGCTGCTCGAGACGATGCCGGGCGATCTGATCGTCCTCTATCGCGTCGTGGCCGACGACGACGTGATCTTTCGTGACGAGCTCGACCGTGTTGCGGGCGCCCGCGGAGCCACGCTGCACTACGTCGTCGGCGACCATCGCGGGACCGGTGCGGACTTGCTCTCGCCGGCCCACCTGAAGGAGCTCGTGCCGGACATCGACGAACGCGACGTGTTCGTCTGCGGTCCGCCGGCGATGACCCTCGCGATCCAACGGAACGTGCGCGGCGCGGATGTTCCACGCCGCCAGATCCATACCGAACGCTTCGCCCTCACGTAAGGAGAGATGCCATGCGTAAAACTGGAACAGTCGCCCTCAGCCTCGTCGCGCTCGCGCTGCCGACTGCGAATGCCTGGGCTGCCGCCAAGACGACGGCCGCGAAGACGACGATCAAGAAGAGAGTCGTCGTCGCGACGAAGACGTTCACGGGCTCGGCGGCGGAGGCCGACCGCTGGGGACCGCTGCAGGTGACGATCGTCGTCAGGAAGACCACCACGACGATCGGGACGAGGAAGACCGTCAGGCGGAAGATCACGTCGGTGCACGTTCCGGTGTATCCGAACCACACCGACCGGTCCGTCTTCATCAACCAGCAGGCGCTTCCGACGCTCGTCCAGGAGACGCTGCAGGCGCAGAGCGCGCACATCTACGTCGTCTCGGGCGCGACGAACAGCAGCGACGCGTTCGCGCAGTCGCTCCAGTCGGCCATCCTGAAAGAGAAGGCCTGGTAGCCACCCAATCCACCTCAAGCCTCTAGTGCACCGCGTCGAGCACGTGATGGGGATGCCGATCGTCGTCGACATCCGGGACGAGGGTGTCGGCGACGATCTCTTCGAGCGCGTGTTCGACTGGTTCCGGTTCGTGGACGCGACGTTCAGCACCTACAAGGACGACAGCGAGATCAGTCGCATCAACCGCGGCGAGCTCGCCGCCGCCGATGCCCACCCCGACGTGCAGCAGGTGCTCGCGCGTTGCGAGGAGTTGCGGGAGGAGACACGTGGTTTCTTCGACGCCCGCGCCGCAGCGCCGGACGCGCTCGACCCGTCGGGACTCGTGAAGGGGTGGTCGGTCGACCGTGCCTCGGCGATCCTCGAGCGCGCAGGCGCGCGCCACTACGCGGTGAACGCCGGAGGAGACGTCTGCCTCAGCGGCAGCGCGCTTCCCGACGATCGCTGGCGCGTCGGCATCCAGCATCCGCTCGAGCGTGACAAGGTCGCGAAGGTCGTCGTGGCGAACGACCTCGCCGTCGCGACCTCCGGCGCCTACGCACGCGGGGAGCACGTGATCGATCCCCACACCCGGAGCGCGCCGCGAGGCGTGCTCTCGGTGACGATCACCGGCCCGGTGCTTGCGACCGCGGATGCGTACGCGACCGCGGCGTTCGCGATGGGCCTCGACGGGCCGCGGTGGACGGCGGGCCTTCAGGGCTACGAGGCGATGACGATCCTCGCCGACGCCACCGTGCTCTCGACGCCCGGCTTCCCCGCGGCCTAGAAAGAAAAAAATCCGCCGGGCCGGTGGCGCTTTCGTCCACCTCCGAACCGACCGATCCGGGCTTGCGCCCTTTACGACCGCTCCGGAGGCTTCGACCTACTCGCGCTCCGTGCCCTGCGGGAGCCGCACTGTACGACGGAACGGCCGTGTCCCGCAAGAGGGGCGCCGCCGGATTTTGCCGCTCCTTGCGGCTAAAGGACGACGACGACGCCGTCGTCGTCGCTCACGAGGCGGGAGCCCGGCCGGAACGTGTCGCCGCCGAAGGTGACCGGCACGCCCAGCTCGCCGCCCCCGGTCTTCGCGCTCGCCTTCGGATGCGCGCCGAGCGCCTTGATCCCGATCGCGAGTGTCTGCAGGGCCGCCGTGTCGCGCACGCAGCCGTTGATCACGAGGCCTACCCAGCCGTTGGACAGTGCGAGCGCCGCGATGTTGTCGCCGACGAGCGCGACGCGCATCGAGCCGCCGCCGTCGACGACGAGCACGCGTCCGCCTCCGTCCTCGCTTGCCCGTTGGCGGAGGAGCACGTTGTCCTCGAAGCAGCGGACGGTCGCGATCTCGCCGTCGAACGAGTCGACGCCGCCGAACTGCTGCAGCCGCAGCTCGCAGACCGCCGCGTCGGGGTGCTCGTCGAGCAGATCGGCGGTGGGCGTCAACGGAGCTCGAGCATCCCGAGCTCGAGCAGCTCCTGGATCTCCTCGAGCGTCGAACGGCGGCGCGGGACGCGCGCGCGATCGAGCGCCTCGACAAGCGACGCGCGCCCGTCGAGCTCACCCAGGACGTCGGCGGTCTCGTCCTCGACGTCGAGCGACGGCCACGTTCCCTCCTCGAGGACGACGCGTGCGCCGTCCGCGTCTGCGGTGTACTCGATCTGCGTCTCCTCGGCCAGCGCGAGGCGCTCGCCGAGCAGCTCCTGCGGATCGTCGATGCCGGCGACGAGCTCGAGCGCCGCGAAGACCCGCTCGATCTGGTCGCCGGCGAACTCGAGCTCGTCCTCGTCCGCCGAATCGGTGCGGATCATGTGAACGTCGCCCGCCCGCTTGTGGAGCAGCACCGCGCCTTCCGTGATCCAGCCGACGCCGAGTGCGTCGAAGTACTCCGTCCACTTGTCGAGCGCGGCGCCGTATTCCTCGGGGTTCTCGGCCAGATGTTCGTTCCAGCCCGCGGCGTGATCGAGCGGGTCGGAGCCGCTGAGCGCGAGGACCCACGCGTCGCAGCCGTTGTCCTCGAGCCACTCGTCGATGCGCTCGTCGGGATCGTCCTTCGATTCGGCGAGCCAGCTCACGAGCATCGACGCGTAACCGTCCGGCGCGAGATGATCCGGCACCTGGCGTACGAGGGTCTGCGAGAGCTGATCGGCCTCGAAGCCCGCTGCGTCGCGGTACTGCCAGCGATCCTCGGGCGAGACGACGTACGGCGCGTTGCACGTGATGAGGTCGAAGGTTTCGCCGGCGACGGGCTCGAAGAGGCTGCCGAGGCGCACCTCGAGGTTCTCGATCCCGTTCATGGCCGCGCTGATCGCGGTGAAGTGCAGGGCACGCTGGTTCACGTCCGTCGCGATCACCTCATCCGCGTGGCGCGTCGCGATCAACGCCTGGGCGCCGCTACCGGTGCCGATGTCGAGCGCGCGGCGCACGCGACGCCGCGACGTGAGCGCGGCAAGCCACGAGGCGGTCGGCGTGTAGCTCGCGACCCAGCCCGGCGGGTCGTCCTCGCCCTGCGTGAACCCGTCGAACGAGAGCAGCAGCCCTTCGGCGGGGACGATGCGGCCGCGCGGCGCGATCGCGTCGCCCGCCGTTCGCGCGAGGCCGATCGCGAGCAGTGCTTCGAGGCCGTCCTCGTAGAAGGCCTCGAGCGCGGCGTCGCGCGAGATCGGCAGCTGCAGGAGCAGCAGGCGCATCGCGTTCGCGAGCGGCGAGTCCGGGAGGCGCCGGTGGAAGACCTGGACGTCGGCCGGCCCCGCCGCCGGGCCGTCCTCCCCGAGCAGCTCCTCGACCGACTCCTCGGTGTACGGGAGCGCGCGCAGCGCCCGGCCCAGAATGGCCGCGGCGCGCAGGTCCGGCACGGGATCCCAGATCTCGGCGATCGTGCATCCTGCCTGCAGCGGCGGAACGGTCTCGAGCAGAACCGTCAGCGGGGGTCGAGCGGGAGGACGCGCAGCGTGAAGTGCGCCTCGCGCGTCAGTCGCGGCAGCGGTCGCACGCCCCTTGGAGGACGACGTCGTGCGTCTCCACCGCATATCCGCTCTGCGCCTCGACGCGCCGGATCGCGCGCTCCAGCGCGGCGTCGTCGAAGGCCTCCACCTTCCCGCATTCGGTGCAGACGAGATGGTGGTGATGCTCGTCGCGGAGCGGCTCGTAGCGGGCAATCCCGTCGCCGACGTCCACACGCCGCACCGAGCCGACGTCGTGGAGCGACTCGAGGACGCGGTAGACGCTCGCCAGCCCGACGCGCGTCGACAGCGAGGCGTGGACGTCGGCCGCGGACACGCAGCAACTCTCGCCTTCCAGCAGGTCGATGACAGCCGCGCGCGCGGCTCCGCTGCGGTATCCGGCGGCCCTCAGCCGCTCGCTTGCGTCTTCCGACCACGTTCTCATGGCGCGATGATAACGATAATCGTTATTGTCCCGAGCATGGTGACAAGAATCGTTCTCGTTTCCGCGGTCACTCTCGCCCTTGCCGCATGCGGCGGTGGATCGAAGAGCGGGGCGCTGCCGGTGGTCGCCTCGTCGAATGTGTACGGCGACATCGTCAGCCAGATCGGCGGCTCGCACGTGAGCGTCAAGTCGATTCTCACCGACCCGTCGGCCGACCCGCACCTCTTCGAGCCGGGCACGGCCAACGGTCTCGCGGTCTCGAAGGCGCGCGTCGTCGTGCAGAACGGCCTCGGCTACGACGACTTCATGACCAAGCTCGAGAACGCGGCACCGAGCTCGAAGCGGCACGTGCTCGTCGTCGCGGATGCGATCCCGCACACGTCGAACCCTCACCTCTGGTACGACGTCCCGGCCATGCCGCGGGTCGCCGCGGCAATCGCGCGCGAGCTGGCCGCCGCCGACCCGAAGCATGCCGCCGACTACCGCGCGGGCGAGCGCCGATTCGCCGCGTCCCTCGCGCCGGTGATCGCCGCCATCCATGCGCTGCCCGCGGGCGCGCCGGTCGCGTACACGGAGCCCGTCCCGGGCTACCTCGCGGAGGCCGCCCGGCTGCGGAACCTTGCGCCCGACTCGTTCACGCGTCAGATCGAGGAGGGCAACGAACCGTCGGCAGGCGCGGTCTCGGAGATGAACGCGCTAATCACGCAGCATCGGATCAAGGTGCTCCTCTACAACCAGCAGGCGGTGTCGCCGATCACGTCGCGGCTGCGCAAGCTCGCGCTGCGCGAGAAGATCGCCGTCGTGCCGATCACCGAGACGCTGCCGCCGCACCTCGATTACCAGCAGTGGCAGCTCGGGCAGATCGACGCGTTGAAGCGAGCGCTCGCGCGGTGAGCGTCGTCTCCGTCGAGGGGCTGGCGCTCAGCTTCGGCGACCGTGAGCTCTGGCACGACCTGAGCTTCGAGTTGAGCGACGGCGAGTTTCTCGCCGTGCTGGGGCCGAACGGAGCGGGGAAGACGTCGCTGCTGCGCATCCTGCTCGGCCAGCTCGAGCCGACCCGTGGGCGGGTCGTCCTCGACCGCGACCGCGTTGGGTACGTGCCGCAGCAGCGCGTGTTCGACCGCGACCTCCCGCTACGCGGTCGCGATCTCGTGCGCTTCGGCCTCGACGGTCACCGCTGGGGGTTCGGCCGGCTCGACGCGGACGGGCGCCGCCGCGTAGACGAGGTCGTCGCGGCCGTCGGTGCAGCGGCGCTCGCCGACAAGCCGATCGGGGTCCTCTCGGGTGGCGAGCAGCAGCGCCTGCGTGTCGCCCAAGCGCTCGTCTCCGATCCGCGGCTGCTGCTGGCCGACGAGCCGCTCCTCTCGCTCGACCTCGCCTACCAGCAGGTGATCGTTCAGCTGCTCGACGAACGGCGGCGCAACGCCGGTACGCCCGTCGTCTTCGTCACGCACGACGTCAATCCGATCATCCACGTCGTCGATCGGGTGCTGTACCTCGGGCCTGACGGCTGGGCGATCGGTCCGCTCGACGAGGTCCTCAACTCGGACACGCTGTCCCGGCTCTATGGGACCGAGATCGACGTGCTGCGCGTACGCGGGCGCGTCGTCGTCGTCGGCACGCCGGACGCCGAGCACGTTCACCATGTTCACTGAGCTCCTTCAAGAGCACTTCGTCCACAGCGCGCTGATCGCGGGCGGCCTCGTCGCGGTCGTCGCCGGAACGATCGGCGTCTTCGTCGTCATGCGCGGGCTCAGCTTCGCCGTGCATGCAATCTCCGAGCTCGGCTTCACCGGGGCGACCGGTGCGCTCGTGATCGGTCTCGATCCGGTGCTCGGGATGATCGGGGGCTCGCTCGCCGTCGGCACGGCGCTCGGCGTGCTCTCGCTCCGCGGCCGCGAGCGTGACAGTGCGATCGGGGCAGTCCTCGCGTTCGGGCTCGGCGTCGGCGTGCTCTTCCTCTCGCTGTACCAGGGCTATGCGACGACCGCGACGAACCTGCTCTTCGGCAGCATCGTCGGCGTCGACGACGCTCAGCTGCGTGACCTCGTGATCGTCGCGGTCATCGTGCTCGTTGCCGTCCTGGTGCTCTGGCGCCCGCTCTACTTCTCCGGCGTCGATCCCGAGGTCGCCGCCTCGCGCGGCGTCCCGGTGAGCGCGTTGACCGTCGCGGTCTTCCTGCTCGTCGCGCTCACGACGGCCGAGGCGATCCAGGTAGTCGGCGTCCTGCTCGTGCTGACGCTCGTGATCACGCCTGCGGCCGCCGCGCAGCGACTGACGGTGAGGCCCGGGCTGACGCTGGCGCTCAGCGTCGGGATCGCCCTCGTCTCGACGGAGGGCGGCATCCTGCTCTCGCTCGCACAGCCGTGGCCGACGAGCTTCTTCATCAGCGCGATCTCCTTTGGGTTCTACCTCGCCGCCCGAGTCGCCTCGTATGCTCGGGCACGTGGATAACGAGTCCCGTTCCACGCTCGTCGTCCTCGCGCTGATGACGCTCTTCGCCGTGCTCGTCGGCACGACGATCCTCGGCATCGTCGAGAACTGGCCGCGGCACCGCACGGTCGGAGCCGGGCAGTTCAAGCAGCCGAAGTCGGTCGACGCGACGGTGACGGGCCTGCAGGCGGTGCGATGCCAAGCGCCCGGGGCACGCAGCTGCAGCAAGGTGACGGTGCGCATCGACGCTGGCAGCGACAAGGGCACGCACCAGAACTTTCGTTTCGGCGACACGGGGAGCGACGCCAAGCTGTCGCTCGGCGACAAGGTGCTCGTCTACAAGAACCCGCTGCCTCCGAACGCGCAGCTGAACGGCGTGAAGGTGCCGCCGTACGCGTTCTCGGACTTCCAGCGGGAGCAGCCGATGCTGTGGCTGCTCGCCGTGTTCGTGCTCGTCGTGCTCGCCGCCGGCCGGTTCCACGGGCTGCGCGCCCTCGTCGGGCTCGCCGCAAGCCTTGCGACCGTCGTGTTCTTCGTCGTGCCCGCGATCACCGACGGCCGACCGCCGCTCCAGGTCGCCGCCTTCGGCGCGCTCGGCGTGATGCTCGCGACGATCCCGCTCGTCCACGGCGGCGGCGCGAAGTCGCTCGCCGCGTGCCTCGGCACCGCCCTCGCCCTGCTGCTCACGCTCGGCCTCGCGGATCTCTTCACGTCGCTGGCGCACCTCTCGGGGCTGACGACGGACGAGGCGATCTACCTCCAGTCGACGACCCACGTCTCGATCAAGGGGCTCCTGCTCGCCGGCATGGTCATCGGCTCGCTCGGCGTGCTCGGCGACACCACGGTCACACAGGCATCGACGGTGATTGCGTTGCGCCGCGCGAACCCGGCGCTCGGCTGGAAGGAGCTTGTCACCCATGCGACCTCCGTCGGTCGCGATCACATCGCGGCGACCGTCAACACGCTCGTGCTCGCCTACACCGGCGCGGCCCTTCCGGTGCTGCTGATCTTCAGCCTCGGCGGCACGTCGTTCGGCAGCGCGGTGAACGGCGAGGTCGTCGCCGCGCCGATCGTGGCGACGCTCGTCGGGTCGATCGGGCTGATCGCCGCCGTGCCGGTGACGACGGCGCTGGCGGCGCTGCTCGCGCTCCAGCTGCCCGAGCGCGCGCTTCGCGCCGAGCACCTGCACGCGCACTGAGCTCCCTCCGATCCGCAATGATGCGGCTGTGAGCTACGCCCCGGCCGACGAGCGCTACGACCAGATGCAGTACCGCCGTAGCGGCAGCTCGGGACTGAAGCTCCCCGCCGTCTCGCTCGGGCTCTGGCACAACTTCGGCGAGGGCCGCCTCGGGGTAGGCCGTGAGATCGCCGCGCGCGCGTTCGACCTCGGCGTCACGCACTTCGACCTCGCGAACAACTACGGGCCGCCGTACGGCTCTGCCGAGACGACGTTCGGCGAGATCCTCGACCGGGACCTGCGTCCGTTCCGCGACGAGCTCGTGATCTCGACGAAGGCCGGCTACGACATGTGGCCCGGCCCGTACGGCGAGTGGGGCTCGCGCAAGTACCTGCTCGCCTCGCTCGACCAGTCGCTCGCGCGCATGCGGCTCGACTACGTCGACATCTTCTATTCGCACCGCTTCGACCCGGACACGCCGCTCGAGGAGACGATGGGCGCGCTGGACACCGCCGTGCGGGCGGGCAAGGCCCTCTACGCCGGCATCTCGTCCTACTCGCCGGACAAGACCCGCGAGGCGGCGGCGATCTTGCGCGACCTCGGGACGCCGCTCCTGATCCACCAGCCGTCGTACTCGCTGCTCAACAGGTGGATCGAGCCCGAGCTGCTCGACGCGCTCGCCGAGGTCGGCGCGGGTTGCATCGTCTTCTCGCCGCTCGCGCAGGGGATGCTCACGGACAAGTACCTGAACGGCATCCCGGAGGGCTCGCGCATGTCGGAGAACTCGTCGCTCTCGCCCGACCTGCTCACGGACGAGGCGCTCGCGAAGATCCGCGGCCTCAACGAGATCGCGCAGCGGCGGGGCCAGTCGCTCGCCCAGCTGGCGATCGCATGGGCGGTCCGCGACCCTCGCGTGACCTCCGCGCTGATCGGGGCATCCAGCGTGCAGCAGCTCGAGGACTCGCTCGGGGCGCTCCAGAACCTCGACTTCTCGGACGAGGAGCTGGCCGAGATCGACACGTTCGCGACCGATGCGGACATCAACCTGTGGGCGCGCTCGAGCACGGTTTAGAAACCGGCGTGATCGCGGAGCCACTGGCGATTCCGCGCCTGCGCCTCGATCTGGGGAGCGGGATCCTCTCCTGGCTGCGGGACCCAATCCTGCTCGACGACGATCCAGCCCGCGTAGCCGTCCAGCTCGGCGAAGAACTCCTCCAGGTCGACGTCGCCCGTGCCGAGCTCGCAGAACGCGGCATGCCAGTCGCCGCTTCGGCGTAGGTCGTCGAGGCGAACGTCCTTCAGGTGCACGTAGGCGACGCGCGCGCGCCAGTCGCGGAGGGCGCTCACCGGATCGCCGCCGCCCGCCGCCAGGTGGCCCGTGTCGAGCAGGAGCGCGACGTCCGTTCCCTCCAGCAGCCGTTCGATCTCCGCAGGCGTCTGCACACGCGTGCCCATGTGGTGGTGGAACACGGGCTCGTAGCCGCGGCCGCGGGTGAAGTCGACCGCGCGCTGCACGCCTTGGAGATCGACCTCGCCGTCACGGGGGCCGTGGTCGCACAGCACGGGCGTCGCTCCGTAGCCGTCGAGAACGTCGAGTGTCGCCGCGAGTGCGGTGTGGTCGTCGCCCCCGAAGTCGAGCTCGACGAACGCTCCGCAGAGCGCGAGATGCCGCTCGTCGAGGCGATGCCGCAGCGTGGCGCCCTCGCCGAAGTACCCGCGCGGACCGAGCTCGGTGCCTTCGTACCCGGCGGCCGCGATCGCGTCCAGGACTTGCTCGGCGTCGGGGACGTTGGGCAGCACGCCGACGGTCAACTCGAATGCGCCGTAGCTCACGGGTGCGTTGGCGACCCGGATCACTTGACGAGCGGCACGCGCGGGTCAGCCTCGATCGTGCTCCACGCGTCGCGGATCCACCCGAGCCCAGGGTCGTCGGCCGACGCCATCGAGCGGCGGTCGCCCGCGAGCGCGTTCAGGTAGTACAGGTCGTAGCCGTGCGCCGCGGCCGTCGTGTGGTAGCCGTGCGGCACGAGCATCAGGTCGCCGTCGCGCACCGTTTCGGTGACGTCGAGGCCGTGCCGCGGGCTGTAGAGGCGCTGAACCGCGAACGCCTCCGGCGCCGGCGTGCGGAAGTAGTAGGTCTCCTCGAGCACGACCTCGGCCGGCGGCCGGTCCTCGTCGTGCTTGTGCGGCGGGTAGCTCGACCAGTTGCCGGATGGCGTGTAGACCTCGACCACGAGCAGCCGCTCGGCCGGGAAGTCCGGCTTCAGGAGATGGTTGATCTGGCGAGTTGCGTTCCCCGCACCGCGCACCTCGACCTCGACGTCCTCGCGCCGGACGAGCGCCGGTTCGCGCCGCCGCTCGCAACGAGCGCCGCAGACCGCCACCTCACCCTCTGTGTCGACACGGTAGGCCGTGTCGCGCGGGAGGTAGAGGACGGACGGCAGCCCCGCGAAGACGTTGGCGCGACCGCCGAGGTCCCACGAGTCACCCTCGGCCTCGACGCGACAGTGGCCGGCAAGGGGCACGACCGCGATCTCGGTCTCGCCGGTCGCCGACGCAAACGAACCCTTGCGCACGCCGAAGGAGAGATGGTGCCAGCCGGCCGACTCGGGCGTGACGTCTTCCCACGCGCCGTCCCTCAGCAGGAGCTCGCTCATACGAGTGCCGCCTCGAGCTCCTCGATCCGCGGCATCGCCTCGGAGCACGCGAGTCGCGAAGCGACAATCGCTCCGGCGACTGTGCCACGGCGCACCGCCTCGACGAGCGGAAGACGCCGCAGGATCGATTGTCCGAGCGCCGCGGCGAACGCATCGCCGGCCCCAAGGCCGTTCACGACGTCGACCGGGAACCCCGGCACGTCGGTCTCCTCGCCGTGCTCGCGGACGGTCGCGCCACGCTCGCCCCGTTTGAGCACGAACGTCGGCGGGTCGACCTGCGCCGCCTCGACCTCCTCTTCGTTACCGACGACGATGTCGGCGTTCGCGACGGCCTCGGCGACGAGCGCCGGATACTCACTCGGGTCGTCCCACAGCGACGGCCGCCAATCGAGATCGAAGATCGTCGTCCCGCGGTGCGCGCGCATGGCGGCGAGCGTCGTCACGCGGCTCGGCGATTGCGCGAGGCCGGTCCCGGTCGCGTAGAGGAGGCGCGCAGCTGCCACCTCCTCTTCGTCGAAGTCGCCCGCTGTGACCTGCCAATCGGGCGCAGTCGGCTTGCGGTAGAAGGTGAGCGGGAAGCGGTCGGGCGGCCAGACCTCGCAGAAGGTCGGCGGAGTCTGCCAGTACGCGTCGGTGGCGAGGAAGCGCACGTCGACGCCCTCGCTCGCAAGCCAGTTGCGCACGAACTCGCCGTGCCCGTCGGAGCCGACACGCGAAACGATCGCCGCGTGCACTCCCAGGCGTGCCAATCCGGTCGCGACGTTGCCGGCGAAGCCGCCGACGAAGCGGGTGTAGTTCCGTACCTCGGAGAGTGGCGTCTCGAGTGCGTTCGGATAGAGGTCGATGCCGACGCGTCCGATGACGGCGGCGTCGATCACACGTGGCTCCGCTCTTCCTGCCGCGCTGCGTCGTACGCCTCGCGCGCCTTGCGCACCGCGGCCACCTCCGAGCGCTCCGCGACGGCGACGTCCCACCAGCTCTCGTAGTCCGGCACGCCCAGGTACCGGTCGGTCGCGGTCGCGATCACCACCGGGCCGTCCTCGGACTTCGCGCTCTCGAGCGCCGAGCGCAATTCGGCCACCGTCGCCGCTCGGAAAACGGTGGCGCCGAGCGATTCGGCGTTCGCCGCGAGGTCGACCGGGAGGTAGTCCGTCGACTCCTCGCTGTCCACGCCGAGCGAGCCGTTCGAGCGGTAGCGGTAGAGCGTTCCGAAGCCGTCGGTGCCGAGCGCGCGCGACAGGCCGCCGATCGACTTGAAACCGCGGTTGTCGACGAGGACGATCGTCAGCTTCTGCCGTTCCTGAACCGCCGTCACCAGCTCGCCGGGGAGCATCAGGTAGGAACCGTCGCCGACCATCACGTACACCTCGCGCTCCGGCGCGGCGAGCTTCACGCCGAGCCCGCCGGCGATCTCGTATCCCATGCACGAGAAGCCGTACTCGACGTGGTAGCCCTTCGGGTCGCGCGTCCGCCAGAGCTTGTGGAGGTCGCCCGGCATCGAGCCGGCCGCGCAGACCACGACGTCCTGTGGACGCGCCGCGTCGTTCACGGCTCCGATCACGGCGCTCTGCGCGGGCGGGTCGTTGTCGAGTGCGTAGAGGCGCGACACCTCCTCGTCCCACTCGCGGTTCAGCCTCGTCGCCTCGGCGCGGTACGCGTCGTCGACGCTCCAGCCCGAGAGCAGCTCCGCGAGCCGGTCGATCGTCGCGCGTGCATCGCCGACGAGCGCGACTCCGGCGTGCTTGGCTGCGTCGAAGTCCGCGACGTTGATGTTCACGAAGCGCACGTTCTGATTGCGGAACGCCGTCTTCGAGGCGGTCGTGAAGTCGGACCACCGGGTGCCGATGCCGATCACGACGTCGGCGTCGGCCGCGATGCGGTTCGCGGCGAACGTTCCGGTGACGCCGAGCGCGCCGAGCGCGGATGGATGGTCGTAGGGCAGCGAGCCCTTTCCGGCCTGGGTCTCCCCGGCCGGGATGCCCGTACGCTCGCAAAGCTCGCGGAGCGCGTCCGTCGCCTCGGAGTAGATGACGCCTCCGCCCGCGACGATCAAAGGCCTCGTTGCGGTTCGGATCAGCGCTTCGGCACGGCGCAGAGCTGCTTCATCCGGGAGCGGGCGCGGAATGTGCCAGACGCGCTTGTCGAGAAACGGCGCGGGCACGTCGAACGCCTCGACCTGGACGTCCTGCGGCAACGCCAGCGTCACCGCGCCCGTCTCCGCCTGGTTCGCCAGGACGCGCATCGCCTGCAACGCGGCCGGGACGAGCTGCTCGGCGCGTGAGATGCGGTCGAAGTACCTCGACACCGGGCGGAAGCAATCGTTCACCGAGACGTCGCCCGCGGAAGGTTGCTCGAGCTGTTGCAGGACCGGGTCCGGTCGTCGTGACGCAAAGACATCGCCGGGCAGCAGCAGCACGGGCAGCCGGTTCACGGTCGCGAGCGCCGCGCCGGTGATCATGTTCGTCGCACCCGGACCGATCGAAGTGGTGCAGACGAGTGCGCCGAGACGGTTCTTCATTCGCGCGTAGCCGACCGCCGTGTGCACCATGCCCTGCTCGTTGCGCGCTTGGCGGTAGGTGAGGAGATCGGGTCTCGCGTATAGTGCCTCGCCGATCCCGGCGACGTTACCGTGGCCGAATATGCCGAAGCAGCCGCCGAAGAATCGGTGCTCGACTCCGTCGCGCTCGACGTATTGCGAGGCGAGGAACTGGATGAGCGCCTGCGCCGCCGTCAGCCGCACGATCACACCTCGGCCCGGATCTGCTCGAGCTCGTGCTCGAGCTCTGCCAGCTCGCGCCCACCCGCCATCAGGCGCACGAGCTCCTGCCGGTCGATCTGCGACTTCTCGAACGTGCCGAGGCTCTGGCCGCGGTTGAGGATCACGAAGCGGTCGCCGACCGGGTAGGCGTGATGCGGGTTGTGCGTGATGAAGATGACTGCGACGCCGCGCTCGCGCGCCTGCAGGATGTACTTGAGGACGACACCTGCCTGCTTGACGCCGAGCGCCGACGTCGGTTCGTCGAGGATCAGGACGCGCGCGCCGAAGTACACGGCGCGCGCGATCGCGACGGATTGGCGCTCGCCGCCCGACAGCGTCCCGACCGCCTGGTCCGGGTCGCGGAGGTCGATCCCCATCACGTTCAGCTCGCGCCGCACGATCCCCTTCGCCTTCGGCGCGTCGATCCACTGCAGGGGGCCGAATCCCCTGCGCGGCTCGGCACCGAGGAAGAAGTTGCGCCAGATCGACATCAGCGGCACCATCGCGAGGTCCTGGTAGACCGTCGCAATCCCGCTGGCACGCGCGTCGCGCGGCGACTGGAACACGACCGGCTCGCCCTCGATGAGCAGCCGGCCGCCGTCGGGCTGGTGGCAGCCGGAGAGGATCTTGATGAAGCTCGACTTGCCGGCCCCGTTGTCGCCGAGGATGCACGTCACCTCGCCGGCGTCTACGTGGCACGAGACGTCGTTGAGCGCGAGGACGTTCCCGTAGTACTTCGAGAGATGCTCTGCCTCGAGGAGATGCATCGTCACCTCGCTCTCTGCGCACGGCTGCGGACGAAGAGGTTGAGCACGACGGCGGCGAACAGGATCCCGCCCTGGAAGGTATAGGTCCAGTTGCTGTCCCAATTCGCGTCGATGATCCCGAGCTGCACCATGCCCAGCATCGCCGCGCCGAAGAACGTGCCGATCACCGAGCCGAAGCCGCCGGTCAGCAGGCAGCCGCCGACAACGGCGCAGATGATGAAGATGAACTCGAGACCGATGCCTTCCTTCGACTGCATCGAACGGAGCTCCAGCGCCTCGATGATTCCCATCAGGGCGGCCACGCCGGACGTCATCATGAACAGCGCGATCTTCGTCCGGGCGACGGGCACGCCGACGTTGCGAGCGGCGTTCGGATCGCCGCCGGCGCTGTAGATCCAGTTGCCGAACCGCGTCTTTGCAAGGAGCCACGCACCGACGACCGTCAGGCCGATCCACCAGAGGACCTTCACCTTGAAGCTGTAGCTCGTCAGGTCGGTTGCGAACAACCGGCGCGCGGAGTCGAAGCCGGGCGCGCTGTCGACGTTGTCGATCGCGGTCGTGCCGGTGAGCTTGAGCGTGCCGGCGGCATTGACCCCTTGGAGGACGAAGAACGTGGCGAGCGTGACGATGAAGCTCGGGAGCCTCGTCTTCACCACCGTGAGCCCGTTGATGAACCCGATCGCGAGCCCGAAGAGAAGCACGACACCGATCGCGGGCCAGATGTTCATGTGCGCATGCGTCGCGAGGTAGGCGAGCAAGAGGCCCGAGCTGCCGATCATCACACCGGCCGAGAGGTCGAACTCCCCGCCGATCATCAGCAGTGCGACGGGGACCGCGACGATCCCGTACTGCGCCGCCTGGTCGGTCCAGCCCGCGGCGATCGCCGGATCGCCGATCCAGTTCACGCCGCGGGCGAAGTAGCCGAAGATGAAGAAGACGGCGACCGCGCCGAGGAGCGCGCCGATGTCGGGTCGCATCAGAAGCGCCGTGAGCGGGCCGACCTTGACGAGCCGCTCGTCGGTCTTCGGTGGCTGGGCAGTTGCCTCGGTCATCGTCTCGCCGGACGGATCGGACCGGGCGGGCGGGCCGTGCAGGCCCGCCCGCCTCCCGATCGCGCGCTAGCGCGTGCCCTTCGCCGCGAGCGCAGCGACTCTCGCCGCATTCGCCTTGTTGATGATCCCCGGACCCGTCAGCACGGGTGCCCCGTTCCCGACGGTGTTCAGGTTCGTCACGTACAGGGCCCCGAAGACGACCGGGAGGTAACCCTGCAGGTACTGCTGCTGGTCGATCGCGAAGAGCATCCTGCCCTTCTGGATCTCCTTGATCGAGCCGCCGACGTCGAAGGTTCCCGCCTTCGTTCCGGTGGGAAGCACGTCGAGGCACGGGATCGTGACGTCCGGATCCAGGCCGAGGAACGCGTCCAGCGATTTGTCTGCCTTGAACGCGGCCTGCACCTTCGCCTTCGTCCCTGGGATGTCGGACTTCGCGTTCGGGATCGTGAGCACCTTCACGCCCGAGCCGCCAAGGACCGACTTGACGCCTGCCGCACGCTGCTGCAGGCCCGAGTTGCTCGCCTCGTGGATCACGATCAGCACCTTCTTGGCGCCGGCGGCCTTGAATTGCTTGCCAGCGCCCTTGCCGGCCACGTCCTCGGTCTGACCGACGTGGACCTCGTACGTCGGCAACGAGTCGAACGCGCCGAGCCCCGAGTTGACCGTGATGATCTCGATCCCCTTCTTGGACGCCTTCGTGAGCGGATCCTTCAGCGCGCTCGCGTCCGGGACCGACGTCGCGATCAGTTGAGCGCGTGCGGCGATCGCCGCGTTGATCCCCGCGACCTGCTTCGCGACGTCGTTGTTTGCGTAGACCTGGGTGACGTGCACACCACGTCCCTTGAGGTCCTTCGCCGCCTGGTCGACGCCACGCTTGAACACCGACCAGAACGAACCGGTGTCACCGTGCGTGACGACGGCGATCTTGATCGATCCCGCGTTGGCCGCGGCAAACGCCGCGGCCGGCGAGCCGAGTGCCGAGAGGCCGGCCGCCGCGACGCCGCCCCTGAGGAGGAGGCCGCGGCGGGAAATCTGCGTCTCCTCGATCGTGTCGAGAACTTCGTCGTTCATCGTGTTCCCGTCTCCTTTGTCGGGTCACCATGGAGTGCAGTCAGAGCGATTCTCACCCGCGGACGGCTTCTGCGCTAGCCACCTCCTCGATTGCGACCGGGCGATGCTCCTGGCGGGAGCGGTCGGCGGCGAGCGCCACGAGCAGAGCGGCCCGGGCCTCGGCGAGCGTGCAGGGGCTGCCGCCGCCGTCCAGCACGGCGTCCACGAAGGCGCTGAGCTCCGCGCGGTACGCGGCTTCGAACCGCTCCAGGAAGTTGCGATAGGCATGAGCGGGCGCAGGCGGTCCCGGCTCGGCGGAGCGCAGCGGCGTGCGCGAGTCGACGCCGGCGACGATGCTGTCCGACGTCCCGAAAACCTCGAGCCGGACGTCGTAGCCGAGCCCGTCGTGTCTCGCGCCGGAGACGATTGCGAGCGCGCCGTTGTCGAGCCGCAGCGCCGCGACCGCCGCGTCGACGTCGTCGTGCTCTGCGAACCACGCCGTCTCGCGCACGGAGCCATCGGCGTAGACCTCGACGATCTCCGCGCCCGTGACGTAGCGCACCGCGTCGAAGTCGTGGATGTGCAGGTCACGGAAGATCCCGCCCGACGTCGCGATGTAGGCCTCGGGCGGCGGCGAAGGATCGTGTGTTGCAGCCCGCAGCACGAGCAGCTTGCCGAGCGCGCCCTTCGCGACGGCGTCGTGCGCGCTCCGATAGCCGGTGTCGAACCGCCGCTGGAAGCCGACCTGCACCAGCGTGCCGGCGCGAGCGGTGCAGGCGAGCACGTCGTCCATCGTCGTCAGGTCGAGCGCAACCGGCTTCTCGCAAAACGCCGGCAGCGCAGCATCGGCGGCGAGCCGTAGGAGCGGCGCGTGGCCCGCCGTGGGCGTTGCGATCACGAGGGCGTCGACGCCTGCGCCGATGACGGCCTCCGGCGTCTCGACGACCTGGGCGCCGATCGTCGTCCCGAAGCCGCGGGCCCGATCGTGGTCGAGGTCGGTGAGCGTGATCGCCGTGACCGGTTCGAGGGCGTGGAGGGTCTCGGCGTGGAAGGACCCGATCCTGCCGACGCCGACCAGTCCCACATGGAGCCCGGCCGCCATGGAAGCGCTTACAGTAAGCGGTTACAGAACGAGGTGTCAAGCAGGGTCTCGGCGCCGTGGTCGAGCACCGTGGTCGAGCGCGGTGCCGACTGCTCCTGCCGAGGCAATGCGGCCGCGGCTCAGATCGCGGCGGTCGAAGCCCGCACGACAAGCACCGGCTCGAGCAGGCGGAGCATCGGGACCCGTTGGCCGGCCACGAGCTCGAGCAGCAGCCGCGTCGCGTGCTCGGCGATCTCTCGTGCCGGCTGGTGGACGGTTGTGAGCGAGGGCGTGGTGAACCGCGAGAGCCGCAGGTTGTCGAACCCGACGACCGAGACGTCCTCCGGGACGCGGCGACCGCCTTCGGCGAGCGCGCTCAGGACGCCGATCGCCGAGAGGTCGTTGGCCGCGAAGAGGGCTGTGAAATCGGTCGACCCGAGCAGCTTCCGCGTCGCGGTGTACCCGCCCTCCTCGGTGAACGAGCCGACGGCGAGAAGCTCACGGGAGGCCTCGATGCCGGCCGTGTGGTGCGCGTCGCGGTATCCCAGGATCCGGTCGTCGCTGATCCGCAGCTGGGGCGCGCCGGCCACATGGGCGATCCGCTTGTGACCGAGCTCGATCAGGTGCTGCGTCGCGAGCGTCGCTCCCATGCGGTTGTCCACCTGGACGAGCGGCACCGACTCCGAGGCGATGTCGCGGTCGAGACATACGATCGGCAACCCCTCGCGCACGAAGCGCGCGATCCGCTCGGGCGGTAGGACGAGACCGTCGACGAGCACGCCGTCGACTTGCTTCGAACGCAGCAGTGAGAGGTACTGCTCTTCGCGCTCAGGGTCGCCCTCCGTTGTGCACAGGAGCATGGTGTGCCCGCTCTCGAGCGCACAGTGCTGGATGCCGGTTACGAGCGTCGCGTAGAACGGATTGGTGATGTCGGGTAGCAGCAGAGCGATCGTCTGCGTCGACTTCGTCACCAGGCTGCGAGCTACGCGATTCGGCTGGTAGCCGAGCTGCTCGACCGCCGCATCGATGGCGGCACGCGTTCCTCCGGCGATCTGGCCGGTCCCGTTCAGAGCGCGAGAGACCGTCGCGGTCGATACCCCCGCCAGTCGCGCGACGTCGTAGATCGTCGGGCGCACCTTCACTCGTTGAGCGTAACCCAACCGGTTGCTGAAACCGGTTACGCCGCCGGCGGCGGCGTCTTCGGCCGGCGATCCGCGGTGAGCAGCCCGTTCAGCTCGCCCTCGACGTCCGTCAGCTGAGTCCAGACGACGCCGGCCACGTCGCCGACGGTGGCCAGCAGCCGATCGCGCTCCGCCGCGAGCTCGTCGCCGGACCGAACGTGCTTGTAGGCGAAGTCCTCGGCGCCCTCGACGACGAGCGACACGCCGCCGCACTCGCCGATCCAGAGCGGTACCTCCGGCGGCGACCGATGCGCGCTCAGGTCGTGGCCGTAGTCGTGCACGTCGAGCACGTCGGTCTCGCCGCGGTGCTTCCAACCGGAAGCGTCGATCACGAGCCGCGTCGGGTCAGCCTCGCGCACGCGCTGGACGAGCGCACGCTGGAAGTCCTCCGGCGGCTCGCCCCAGTCTTCGTTGATCACGATCCAGATCGCCACGCACGGGTGGCCGCGGAGCTGCTCGATCATCTCGTCGAGCTCGCGGACGAAGTGGTGGCGCGCGTCCTCCGTGTCGAGCCGCAGGGGGCTCGGCATGTCCTGCGCGACGAGCACGCCGAGCCTGTCGCACCAGGCGTACCAGCGGGGGTCGGCCACCTTCACGTGCATGCGCGCAAGATCGAAGCCGAGCGCTTTGACCGCCTCGACGTCCGCGCGCAGCGCGCCGTCGTCCCGCGCGGTGTACACGCCGTCGGGCCAGTAGGCCTGGTCGAGCACGCCGCGGAGGAACCGCGGCTCGCCGTTCAGCAGGAGCTCGCGGCCGTGCCGCTCGATCGATCGGAACGCGACGTAGGACCGGACGAGATCGCCGCTCGCCGTCTCCAGCTCGACGTCGTACAGCGAGGGCGACTCCGGGCTCCAGAGGCGCGGCGCGTCGACCCGTACGGTGGCGTGGTCGCGGAACGCGACGCGCTGCCCGTCGATGCGAAGCTCCACCTCGACCGGCTCCGTTGTCTCGACCCTGGCGCGCAGCGTGCCGTCAATCGACGGCTCCAGCTCGAAGCACCGGATGTGCGCGCGCGGCACGCCCTCGAGCCACACCGGCCGCCAGATGCCGGTGGTTCGCGTGTACCAGATGCCGCCGCTTCCTCGTTGCTTGCCGCGCGGCTGATAGCCGTCCGCCGGGTCGAACACGTCGACGACGAGCTCGTGGTCGCCGGGCGCGAGCGGGCCGAGGTCGAAGTGGAAGCGGCCATAGCCGCCAGAGTGGCCGCCGATCAGGCGATGGTCGACGTGCACGACCGCCTGCCAGTCGACGGCGCCGAAGTGCAGGAGGACGTGGCGGCCCTCCCACTCGTCCGGCACCGCGAACGTGCGGCGATAGCGGAGCTGCTCGTGGATCTCGTCGCCGCGTCCGATCCCCGACAGGGACGCCTCGAAGGTGAACGGGACCTTGATCGGCTCGAAAGGCCCCGTCGGGTCGAGCCGCACCTCCCACATCCCGTCGAGCGAGACCCGGCGGTCGCGTACGGCGCGCGGGTTCACCGGAGCCAGGCCGCCGCGCCGGGGTCCAGGTCGCCCGTGACGAGCTCGCTCGCGAGCAGCACGTCGCCGTCGAGCGGCAGCGGGTCGCCATCGATGTTGACGGCGCAGGTGAGGGCGCCGCGGGTGAAGACGAGCGTGCCGCTCGGGCTGTCGCGCCACTGGAACTCGCCGGTCGGCCGATGCGCAAGCGCCGACCGGTAGAGCGCGAGCACCGAGGTCGCTTCTTCGAGCTGGCGCGCGACCGCCTTCTCCGTCCACGCGTTCGGGATCGGCAGCCACGGCGTGCCGGTCGTGAACCCGAAGCCGGGCCGGTCGTTCTCCCACGGCAGCGGGACGCGGCAGCCGTCCCGACCCTTCCGCACGCCCTTCATGCGGTGGAAGATCGGGTCCTGGCGCACGCTGTCGGGCAGGTCGACCTCCTCGAGGCCGAGCTCCTGCCCCTGGTAGACGAACGCCGGGCCGGGAAGCGCGAGCAGCAGCAGCGCGGCGGCGCGCGCCCTGCGGAGTCCTTCGGCCCCGCCGCCGTAGCGTGTCGGCAGCCGCGTCACGTCGTGGTTCTCGAGCACCCACGTGGGGGGTGCGGCGAGCTCGGCGAGCGCCTCGATCGAGCGGTCGATCGCGTCGCGGATCCCGTCGGCGCTCCAGCTCTGGAAGAGCAGCGTGAAGTTGAACGCCATGTGCAGCTCGTCGTCGCGGAGGTACGGCGTCATGCGCCGCGGGTCGGAGAAGACGACCTCGCCGACGAGGACCTTGTCGTCACCCGCCATGCGCCGCCAGTTGCGGTAGACGTCGTGCACCTCCGGCTGGTCGACCGCGCGCCGCCAATCGGTCGAGAACTTCGATTGCGGGAACGGCTCGAGCTCGTCGGCGAGGGTCGCGTCCTTGTAGAGCGCGGCCGCGACGTCGATGCGGAACCCGTCGATGCCGCGTGCGAGCCAGAAACGAAGGACGTCGTCGAAGTCGTCGCGTACCTGCTTCGTATGCCAGTCGAGGTCGGGCTGCTCCGGCGCGAAGAGGTGCAGGTACCACTCGCCGCTCGCCTCGTCCTTCGTCCACGCCGGGCCGCCCCAGTTGGACGGCCAGTTGTTCGGCGGCCCTTCGCCACGTCCGGGCCGGAAGACGTACCGGGCGCGGTCGGGGCTCGACGGGTCGGCGAGCGCGCTCCTGAACCACGGGTGCTCGATAGAGGAATGATTCGGGACGATGTCGGCAATCACGCGCAAGTCGAGCCTATGTGCCTCGCGGACGAGCGCGTCGAAGTCGTCGAGCGTGCCGAACAACGGGTCGACGTCGACGTAGTTCGAGACGTCGTAGCCGTGGTCGGTACCGGGCGACGGATAGAACGGCGTCAACCAGATCGCGTCGACACCGAGCTCGCGCAGGTACGGCAGGCGCGAGCGGATTCCCTCGAGGTCGCCGATCCCGTCGCCGTCCGAGTCGGCGAAGCTCCGGACATAGATCTCGTAGAAGACTGCGTCGTGCCACCAGCTCATGCGGTTGCCCTTGCCAGGAACCGGAGGAGCTCGGGCCACGTGCGCGCCGCTTCGCGCGCATCGGCGTCGGCTTCGGTGTTGTTGAGGTTCGGCGCGTAGATCCAGTAGGCGATCGAGGCGCTGACGAAGTGACCCGCACCATTCGCGACGAGGAGCATGTCGTTTGCGCCGAGGTAGTGCGCGCGGCGGCGCGCCATGATCGCCTTCGCCTGCGGGCACGAGGGCCAGATCGTGTCCTTCGTCGCGCAAAGAGCGAGCATGGGCCCGGCGATCCGCTCGACCGGAATCGGTTCGAACTGCGGGAGCGGCTTGGCGTGGAAGCTCCACGCCGACCCGGTGCATTTACCACCCCAGCAATGGCCGACGAGGTTCCCAGGCACCGAGGCGACCACTGCGTGCACGAGCGTCGGGTAGTACGCCCCCACGAGTTGCGCCGCCTCGCTCCCGCGCGAGATGCCGAACGCGACGAGCCGCCTCCCGTCGACCTCGGGTTGCGCGGCGAGCCAACGCAGACCACGGGCGAAGTAGGCGAGCGGGACGTTCGAGAGCTCTTGCGGGAGCCCCGGCGCGGCGAAATAGGCGACCGAAAGCACCGGGTAGCCGTGGCCCGCGAGAACCAGGCCGATCCTCGTGACGTACGCGCTCAAGCCGCCCTCCGAGCCGCCGAAGAGGAGGATCGCCGGATGTCGGTGCGCGCCTGAAGGCGCGAAGAACGTTCCTTCGAGCCCGTCTGCGGCCACCGCGAGGTGTTTGGTGGCCACCGGCGCGCCGAGGAGGCGCCGGTCGAAACTCGTCGTCGCCGCGACGTCACCGCGGGTGACACTCAGACGGAAGCGGAGCGGTGACGCGCCGTTCCACTTGTACTCGGTCGCGAGCGTCGATGTGGTCGGGAGCATGTGAGTGAACGCGATCATCGGCACACGAACGCCACCGTGGTCGTCCGTCGTCAGGTTCACGCGGGCCGCCCATGTCGTGAGCGCGGCGTCCGCCGACGTCAAGACCACGGACACTTGCGCGCGCTTGGGGAAGCCAGATGCTTGCATCTCGATCGGCGCGTCCGCGAGCGATGAGGACGGCTTGACCTGGACCTTCGCATGCCGCCCGCCGCAGCCGGAGGCGACCAGGACGAGCGCGAGCAGGAGGGCGTCACGCGAGACGCGCGACGACAGCGTCGCCCACCTCACTTGTCGATGCGCTCCCGCCGAGGTCGCGCGTCAGCACGCCGTCGCGGCACGCCGACTCGATCGCGCGCATCAAGTTCGCCGCGGCGTCAGCCTCGCCGAGATGATCGAGCATCAGCGATGCGCTCCAGATCGCGCCGAGCGGGTTGGCGATCCCCTGCCCTGCGATGTCGGGCGCCGATCCGTGGACGGGCTCGAACATCGCGACGCGCTCTGCGCCGAGGCTCGCGCTCGCCGCCATCCCCATGCCTCCCTGCAGCACGGCCGCGAGATCGGTGAGGATGTCGCCGAAGAGATTGGACGCGACGACGACGTCGAGGCTGCCCGGGCTCGACACCATGCGCGCGGCGAGCGCGTCGACGAGCACGCGCTCGACGCGCACGGCCGGATGCGATGCGTGGACCTCTTCGACGACCTCGTCCCAGAGCACGTAGCCGTAGCGGGACGCGTTCGACTTGGTCGCGCTCGTCAGCAGGCCGCGGCGCTGCTCTGCAACCGTGAACGCATGCTCCACGACGCGCCGCACGCCGGCGCGCGTGAAGACGCTCGTTTCGATCCCCACCTCCAGTTCGAGTCCCTGGTGCGCGCGACCGCCGACGCCCGAGTACTCGCCCTCGGTGTTCTCGCGCACGAAGAGCATGTCGACCTGCGGCCGGCCTTCCAGAGCGGACGGCACTCCGTCGAGGAGCCGCGCGGGACGGAGGTTGGCGTACAGGTCGAGGCCCTGGCGCAGCGGCAGCAACAGGCCCCACAGCGTGACGTGGTCGGGAACGGAGGGGTGGCCGACGGCGCCGAGCAGGATCGCGTCGTGGGCGCGTGCGACGTCGAGCGCGTCGGGCGGCATCATCGCGCCGTGCTCGTGGAAGTAGTCGGTGCCCCACGGCAGCTCGTTCCAGTCGATCTCGAGCGCCAGCGCGTCCACCGCCTTCCGTGCCTCCGCGATCACCTCCGGGCCGGCGCCGTCGCCGGCGATCACTGCCACACGATGCGTCACGCGATCAGGCTCCTTTGCAGTTCGTCGAGAGTCGGGATCGCCGAGCGCCCGTCGAGCGCGCGGCACGAGAGAGCCGCGGCGGCGTTCGCGGCGTGCAGCGCCTCGGCAAGCGGAGCGCCGCGCACGAGGTAGGCGAGCAGGGCGCCGTGGAAGACGTCGCCGGCGCCGAGCGTGCTGACAGGATCGCACGGCACGCCGGGCGCAATGACCTCGCCTTCGCGTGTCGTCGCGACACTTCCCTCCGCGCCACGCGTCACGACGACGAGCTCGGCACCCGCATCGAGTGCGGTCTGCGCGTCGCCGAAGTCTGCACGCAGCCGCTCTTCGGTCGGCGCGTAGAGCGCGACGCCGCGCAGGTCGAGGCCGTCGATGGGATTGCCGGCGTCGACCGAGACTCGCCCCTGCGCGTGGGCGTAGCCGACGTGGTCGACGTGCACCCAATCGGCGTGCGCCGCGACATCGGGAAACGGAGCATCGCCCGGATGGTGGACGATCGATCGCGTTCCCTCAGGGCCGACGAGGATCGCGCTCTGCGGCGTGCGCGCAGCGGGGACGACGGCGAGCTGCGTGATGTCGACGCCTTCCGACGCCAGGCCCGCGCGGACGAAGTCGCCTGCGTCGTCGTCGCCGACCGCGCCGGCGAACGCGACGTCGATGCCGAGCCGCGCGAGGGTCACCGCCGCCGTGCCCGCGGGGCCTCCGCCCGCCACGACCACCTCCGTTGCGACGACACGCCCGTCGGGTGGCGGGTGCGACGGCAAGCGCCAGATGGTGTCGCGGGTCGCGAGGCCGACGCAGGCGACCTGCATCAGTCGACCAGCACCGTGATCACCTCATGCGGCCGGTAGGGCAGCACGAGCGTTCCCTCGTCGACCGTCACGCTGCCGAGCTCGTCCTCGAGCGCATTCGCGAGTCGCGCGCGCGAGAACGGCTGCGCAAGTCGGACATGCGCCACACCGCGCGCCCCGTGCGCCTCGTACAGGCGCAGCACCAACGCGTCCGAGCGCTCGCCGCGCTTGATCGTGTCGAGCACGAGGTTCTCGTCGTCGACCGCTGCGAACGACTTGCCGCTCCCGCTCGTCCAGCGCATCGGAGCGTTGAAGCGGATGGCCTCGGCGACGACTCCGCCCTCGCGCCAGCCGCCGGTGTGCGGGTAGAGCGCGTACGCGAACTCGTGCTGACCGATGTCCGCGGCGGGATCGGGGCTCTTCGGCGCGCGCAGCAGGCTGATGCGCAGCTCGTTGCCGTGGCAGCTGTACCCGTACTTCGAGTCGGTGAGGAGGGCGGCGCCGAAGCCGTGCTCGGAGACGTCGGCCCAGCGATGGCCCGGTACCTCGTAGCGCGCGCGGTCGAAGCTCGTGGAGAAGTGCGTCGGCCGCTCCGCGTAGCCGAACGGCGCTTCGTAGGTGGCGCTCGTGGCGCGGACGTCGATCGGGAAGCACACCTTGAGCAGCTTGTGCTCCTCGTGCCAGCCGACGGTCGTGTGGAGCTCGACGCGGCGCGCGCCCGCGTCCAGGCGCACCACCTGTCGCATCGTGCTCGCTTCGCCGATGCGGCGGTCGAATGCGATCTCGGCGCGCAGCGGACCGCTGGAGACGACCTGCCACGCGTCGGCTGCAGGACAGTCGGCCCGTGTCTCGAGGTGCGACGGGTCGATGTCCCAGGCGTCGAACTTCACGGGCCGGTCCTCGTAGAGCTCGAGGCGGTTGCCCGGCGCCGCGAGCGTCTCGCGCTCGCTCGCTTTGTCGAGGACGGAGAGGACGCTTCCGTCCTCGCCGAGCTCGACCCGGAGGTACGCGTTCTCGAGCGTCAGGCCGTCGACGGTTGCGGTGTCGATCGCCTGGACGAGCGCGCCGTCACCGTACGGCGGCGCTTCGACCACGCAGAGCCCCGCCGGCCCGTCGACGACCTCGCGCCGGGCAAAGCCCACCGTATTCACGGGTGTCGCACCGTCGCCGATCAACCGGTGGAGCGAAGCCTCGAGGTCGGCGAAGTCGCGCCGCGTGTCGTCGTAGACGAGGCCGATCGAGGAGCCGGGAAGGATGTCGTGGAACTGCTGGAGCAGCAGGAGCTTCCAGAGGCGGTCGAGCTTGTCGCGCGCGTAGCCGCCGCGCGCCGAACCGAGGAACTCGGCGTCGTGCAGCAGCTGCTCGCAGACGCGGTTCCCGCGCTTCGTGAACGCTTGCGACGTGTACACGCCGCGGTGGTACTCGAAGTACAGCTCGCCGACGACGACCGGCCGTTCGGTCTCCTCGGCTTCGAGCGCGGAGAAGAACTCGTCGCTCGTCGCCGTCCGCACGCGCGGCAGACCTTGCAGGTCGCGCATGCGGCGCAGGCGCTCGAGCATCGCGCGCGTCGGCCCGCCGCCTCCGTCGCCGTACCCGTAGACGAGCAGGCTCGTCGAGCTCGACTCGTGATCCTTGAACTCGCGTTGCGCGTACAGCAGCTCCTGCACGCTGGCGTCGCTGTTGTAGTTGTCGGCGGGCGGAAAGTGGCCGAGCACCTCGCTGCCGTCGATCCCCTGCCAGACGAACGTATGCGAGTCCGGACGGTTGAAGCGAGTCCACGACAGCTTCTGCGTCACGAACCGCGTTATCCCCGACAGGCGCATGAGCTGAGGGAGCTGCCCGCAGTAGCCGAACGCATCCGGTGACCAAAACTCGCGGCAGCGCATGCCGAGCTCGTCCTCGAAGAAGCGCTGGCCGTGGACGAACTGGCGGAGGAGCGACTCGCCGGACGGGATGTTGCAGTCGGGCTCGATCCAGCTGCCGCCGACGGGGACGAACTGCGCCGCCTCCACCTTCGCGCGGATGCGCTCCCATAGATCCGGGTTCCGCTCCTTGATCCATGCGTACTGTTGCGCCTGCGAGCACGCGAAGCGGTACTCCGGGTACTCGTCCATGTAGCGCGTCTGGCTGCTGAACGTGCGCACGAGCTTGCGGTAGGTCTCTTCGAGCGGCCAGAGCCACGCCGTGTCGATGTGCGCATGTCCGATCGCCGCCGTGGCGTGCGCGTGCGTGCCGTTGTGGTGCTCGTAGAGTGCGGCGAGGATCGCCGGATCGCGCTCGTTGCAGAACCGGTTCAGCTCGGCGCGCAGCTTGCCGCGCCAGCTCGGCTCGAGCGTGCCGGAGTCCTCGAGCGTGCGTAAGACCTCGAAGTCGAAGTAGAGGTTCCATGCATCCGCGTCGAACAGCGCGAGCTCGCACCGCTGCAGCTCCGGCGGGGCGTCCAGGTTGCCGAAGAGGCCGTTGCACGCGAGCTCGACGGCGAGCTCGACCCGCTCACCGCCGCGCGCCTTCCCGATGACCCGGGCGTCGGGCCGCCGCGTGTGATCGGCGCCGTGCAGGCCCTGCACGCTCCGGCCGTCGATCCAGAGCGTCGACTCCGCCGCCGTCGCCCAGATCAGGTCGACGGGCCGGCCGCGCCAGTGCTCGGGAACCGTGGCCTTGAGCCGGAACCAGTAGGTCGCCCAGAGCGGGCCGAGCCGCTGGCCGAGCTCGGCCGGGCGGTAGTCGAGCGCCGCGGCCTCGTCGAAGGAGATGCGGTCGGCCGGCCCGGCGATGAGCAGCTCGTCGGGAGCGGCCGTCTCCGGGTACACGCCGGCGAGCAGACGCTCCGACATCTGCGCGAGCCGTTCGCGCGTGTACTCGGGGTGGCGGATCAACTCGACTAGGAAGCTGCGCCGGCGAGCTGGCGGCCGAGCAGGCTCTCGCCGGTCTCCGGCGAGAAGTAGTACACGCGCGACGGGTCGAGCGCGAGCGTCATGCGCCCCCCGACCTGCGCCTTCGTCCGCGCGTCGACGCGCGCGGCGAAGAGCGCGCGGCCGCTCTCCTCGGCGAGGAGCGAGCCGTCCTCGTCCTCGTCGTCGGAGAGTGCGTCCTCGACGATCACCGGCTCGGCATCCACGCGGAAGAACACGTACGCGTCGGAGCCGATGCTCTCGAGCACCTCGACATCGACCTCGATCTGCGGGAGTTCTCGCGAGGCGAACGCGGCATCCTCGAAGGCCTCGGGGCGAATGCCTGCCGTGACTGATCCGTCGGCCGGCGGGCGACGCTCACGGTCGACGGGGATGGCGATCGATCCGACCCGCAGCGTGTCGCCCTCGACCGTCGCCTCCGCGAGGTTCATCGACGGCGAGCCGATGAACGCGGCGACGAAGATGTTCGCGGGCTCGTCGTAGAGGTGCGCCGGAACGTCGACCTGCTGCGTGCGGCCGTCGCGCATCACCGCCACGCGATCCCCGAGCGTCATCGCCTCGACCTGGTCGTGCGTGACGTAGATCGTCGTCGTGCCGATGCGGCGGTGGAGTTGCTGGAGCGAGGTGCGCATCGTCACGCGCAGCTTGGCGTCCAGGTTCGAGAGCGGCTCGTCCATCAGGAACGCCTTCGGCTCGCGGACGATCGCGCGGCCCATTGCGACCCGTTGCATCTGACCGCCCGAGAGCGCCTTCGGCCGCCGGTCGAGCAGCCCGTCGAGCCCGAGCAGCTTCGCGGCCTCCTCGACGCGCAGGTTGACCTCCTTCTTCGGCAGCTTGCGCACGCGCAGCGCATAGCCGAGGTTCTGGCGCACCGTCATGTGCGGGTAGAGCGCGTAGTTCTGGAAGACCATCGCGAGGTCGCGCTCCGACGGCTGTGCCTTGGTGACGTCGCGGCCGTCGATCAGGATCCGGCCGGCGGTGACCGTCTCGAGCCCGCCGATCGAGCGGAGGAGCGTCGTCTTTCCGCACCCGGACGGCCCGACGAGCACCATGAACTCGCCGTCCTCGATCGTCATGTCGACGTCGTCGACCGCGCGGACGCCGCCCACGAACTCCTTCGAGACCCCGTCGAGGACGATCTCGCCCATCCGGATGCGGAATCTAGCGCGTTTCCGGACCGCGATGCAATCGTTGCCACAACGAGCGCTGGATTAGACTCGCGCGGGTGCCTGCGACGGAGGCCATCCGCGTCCGCGACACCTGCAACGTCTGGGTCCTCCGGCGCGGCCGCGACGGCGTTTGCTTCGACTTCGGCAGCGGCCTCGTTCTCGAGCAGCTCGAGGAGCTCGGACTGGACCGGATCACCGACGTCCTGGTCACGCACCACCACCGTGACAACGTCCAGGGGCTCGCACGCGCGGCCGCCGCGGGAGCCCGCATCTGGGTCCCGCCGGTCGAGCGGCAGCTCTTCACCGGCGCCCGCGAGCTGTGGGCACGCCGCCGGCCCGAGAACGACTACTCGCTCCTCCAGGACAGATTCTCGCTGCTCGAATCGGTCCCGATCGCGGGCGTCGCAGCCGAGTACCGCACGCGCGAGTACGGCGGGATCGAGGTGTTCACGCAGCCGACACCCGGGCACACCCCCGGCTCCGTGACGTATCTCGTCGGGGCCGAGGGCCGCAAGCTCGCGTTCAGTGGCGACCTGATCTACGGGCCGGGGCAAGTCTGGTCCCTCGCCGCAACCCAGTGGACGTACACGGGCGTCGAGGGCCAGGCCGCGACCATCCTCTCGCTCGGCCTCCTCGAGCGGCAGCGCCCCGACGTGCTGCTGCCGACGCACGGTGAACCGATCGACGATCCACCCGGCGCGATCGGCGAGACGCGCGCGCGGCTCGCCGAGTTGATGGAGCTGCGGCGCGTCGAGCGCGAGCCCTGGAACCTCGAGCGGTGGCTCGACGATCCGTGGGAGGTGCTCTCGCCGCACGTGCTGCGCAACCGCACGAGCCTCGCGACGTCGTACGCACTGCTCTCCGACTCCGGCTCCGCGCTGCTGATCGACTGGGGGTACGACCTCTGGACCGGAATGCCGTCGGGCGGGGAGCTCGCGACGTGCAGACCGCTGCTCGAGTCGATCGGCGCGCTCCGCCGCAACCACGGCGTCGAGCGGATCGAGACCGTCGTGACGACGCACTACCACGACGATCACGTCGCGGGCCTCAACCTGCTGCGCGACGTCGAAGGGACGGAAGTGTGGTCGCCCGAAAACGTCGCGTCGATCCTCGAGCACCCCGAGCGCTACGACCTGCCGTGCCTCTGGTACGAGCCGATTCGCGTCGATCGCGTCCTGCGACCGCGCGAGCCCGTCGCGTGGCACGAGTACGAGCTGACCGTGCACCCGCTGCCGGGACACACGCGCTACGCGGCGGCGATCGAGTTCGAGGCCGACGGGCTGCGCGTGCTCGCGACCGGGGACCAGCAGAGCCGGGAGGCGGACGGAACCTCGATCCTCAACTACCAGTACCGCAACCGTTTCTCGATCGACGACTACGTCAAGAGCGCGGAGCTGTACGAACGCCTTCAGCCCGACCTGCTCCTCACGGGCCACTGGGGCGCGCACGCTTTGACACGCGAGCAGCTCGCGCGGTTGTCCGACGACGGGCGGCGAGTCGCAGCTCTGCACCGCGAGCTGTTGCCGTTCGGCGACGCCGAGGGCTTCCCCGCGCGGCTGACTCCGTATCGCTCGAGCGTCGAATCGGGGAGCGAGCTCGAGCTCGCCGTCGAGGTGCGCAATCCATTCGTGGGGGCGCGGGCAGTCACCGTGCGGCTCGTGCTGCCGGAAGGCTGGCACGCGCACCCTGACCCTGCGACGTTCGAGCTCGATGGCGAGGGGCGTGCAACGTTCACCGTCGTGCCGAGTGGAGAGCCCGCGCAGGTCGTGATCGCGGCCGACGTCACGATCGGCGAGACGATGTTCGGACAGCAGGCAGAAGCGCTGGTGACGGTGACGTGATCGTCGAGCGGGCGTCATATCGTCTCGAGCTCGAGCCGGATGGGCGACGCGCGACGCTCAGCTCAGCGCTCGGCGAGCACTGGCTGACGCTGAGCCTGCTGGCCGCATTCGACACGATCGGCGGAGCCGACGAGACGCTCGACTACGAGACGACGGTCGAGGGCGACGAGATCACCGTCGCGCGCACGTCGACGATCTGGCGCGCCGCCGGTGTCACGCTCTCGTGCGAGGCGGACTCGCTCGAGGTGCGCTCCTGGGTCGAGGGAGACGGGCGGCTGACCGACGTGCATCTCCTCGGGGGCCGCCTGATCCCCGGCGGCGGCCGTGCGACCGGCTTCTTCCCGACGGGGACGAGCTTCACGTCGCTGTTCTCGCCGAACCCGGGCGATCCGGCGAAGCTCGTCCGCCACGCACACGAGCAGGCGGTGATCGGCGTGAACGGCGACGGCCAGCTCGGTCGTGGTCACTGGTTCTTCACGCCCGCGCCGCTCTTCTACGCCTTTTCCCGAGGAGATGACGGGCCGTGGCTCGGCCTCGGTCTCGCTGCACCGGTCGAGGAGCTCACGTTCGTCCAGGCCGTCTACGAGCCGGGCGACCGCGCGTTGCGGCTCGTGCTCGAGCACGAAGGACACACGGCCGTCGCCGGTCGGCACGACGCGCCGGCGCTCGTCCTCACGCCACTGCTCGAGACGCCGTACGAGGGCCTCCGCGCGCAGCGCCGGAGCCTCGGCGCGCAGCGCATCGCGCCGCCGGTGGCGCGACGCGACGTTCCGGAGTGGTGGCGGCGCTGGATGTTCTGCGGCTGGGGCGCGCAGTGCCATCTCTCGTCGATCGGCCGCGGGCCTGCGCCGTCGCTCGCGACCCAGGAGAACTACGACAGCTTTCTGCACACCCTCGAAGAGCACGGCGTCGTGCCGGGGACGATCGTGGTCGACGACAAGTGGCAGGAGACCTACGGCTACAACGAGCCCGACACGGCCAAGTGGCCGGACCTACGGGCATGGATCGCCGAGCGCCACGAGCGCGGCCAGCACGTCCTCGTCTGGTGGAAGGCCTGGGACCCGGAGGGCCTGCCCGACGAGCTGTGCATCCGCCGGCCGGACGGAGCGCCGGTTGCGGTCGACCCCTCGAACCCGCGTACCCGCGCGCTGCTGCGAGACGTGCTGCACGAGGTGCTCGGGCCGGCCGGGCTTGACGCCGACGGGCTCAAGATCGACTTCACGGCGCGGACCCCGAGCGGCCATGCGCTCAGTGCCGCGGGAGCCGGATGGGGCATCGCGCTCTTGCACCAACTGCTGTCTGTGGTGTATGCCGAAGCGAAGGACGCAAAGGCCGACGCGCTCGTGATCACCCAGACCCCGCATCCAAGCTTCGCCGACGTCACCGACATGGTGCGGCTGAACGACATGCTCCGGCTCGACGATCCCGGGCCGCTCCCGGTCGAGGCGGTCGTTCCCCAGATGCTCTATCGCGCGGCCGTGGCCCATGCGGCGGTGCCCGATGTGCTTGTCGACACGGATGACTGGGCGATCCCCGACAAGCGCACCTGGCGCGAGTACCTCGAGCTGAAGCCGTCGCTCGGCGTGCCTGCCGTGTATTACGCGACGCACCTCGATCTGACGGGCGAAGAGCTCGACGACGACGACTACGCGGCGATGCGCAGGGTGTTGACCGGCGTCGGCGCGACGGACCCGGCAAACGCGGACGCGGCAACCTGGCCGCGGCGGGAGCAAGCGTGAACGCCGAGCCGACACCCACGATCCTGACGGAGCCGGTGACGCTGGCGGACATCGCGCGCGAGGCAGGGACCTCCGCTTCGACCGCGTCCCGCGCGCTCAGCGGGCGCGGCTATGTCTCGGACGCCGCGCGCGACCGGTTGCTCGAGGTCGCCGACCGCCTCGGCTATGTCCCGAACGCGTCGGCGCGCACGCTGAAGCAGCGGACGAGCCGCGTCGTCGGCGTCGTCGTGTCCGACCTCGGCAATCAGTTCTACGCGCGACTCGTCGCCGGGATCGAGCAGGTACTGCGCGCCGCGAACTACCAGATCGTCGTGCTCGGCGACAACAGCGAGACGGCCGAGGAGGTCGCCGGCGCCCGCACGTTCATGGCGATGCGGGCGCCCGGCGTGATCATGACCCCGGTCGGCGCCGACGCGACGGAGCTGCTGCGATCGCAAGGCATCGCAGTCGTCGAGGTCGACCGTCGCCTCGCCTCCGTGCCGTGCGACGCGGTGGTGATCGACAACGAGCGCGGTGGCCGTGAGGCGACGATGCACCTGGTCGGCCTCGGGCACAAGCGCATCGGCTTTCTCGGCGTCGAGACCGACTGGACGAGCGACGCCGGCCGTCTCAAGGGCTACCGAACCGCGCTGAAGAACGCTGCCATCCCCTTCGACCCCCGGCTCGTCGTGCGCATCCCGCTGCACTCGCCGGACACGGAGGCGCGGATCGAGTCGCTGCTCGATAGCGGGCGTCCGACCGGGATCTTCGCCGCCAACAACACGCTCGCCGAGCAGGCCTGGCGCGTGCTGCGCCGGCGCGGGTTGCGGATCCCGAAGGACGTCTCGCTCGTTGGGTTCGACGATGTCCCATGGATGGAGATGGTCGACCCGCCGATCACCGTCGTGGAGCAGCCGACGCTCGAGCTCGGCCGCTGCGCGGCCCGCCTCCTGATCCGGAGGCTCCACGGGCCTGCGCTCGATCCGGCCGTCGAGTGCCTCCAGCCGCGGCTCGTCGTCCGCGGCTCGACCGGCGCCGCCCGCTCCTAGCGAACGACCCCTAACCAACCCGCCTTGCACGCGTCGAAGAGATGTGGTTACGTTCCCACAAGCTTGCCCCCAGTGAGCCAAATTCGAGTCGGAGGGACACACATGCAGGGTTGGCGTAAGAGCCTCGCGTTCACGTCGCTGATCGCAGCACTGGGAGTGCTTGCGTTCGCCGCGACGCTCGCGAGCGCTCATAGCACGACCAGCAAGGCCGGAACGCTCAACATCATGGGCTTCGGCACCGGCGACGACGTGGCCGAGACGCGCGCCGCGATCGCCATCAAGGCCGTCGGCGGCTCGGTGAACCGTCCGTCCGGCAGCTTCAACGACCAGCAGTTCCTCGCCGCGGTGGCGAGCGGCAACTCGCCGGACATCGTCTACCTCGACCGCCAGAAGGTCGGCACGTACGCGGCCAAGGGCGCGTTCCAGCCGCTGACCTCCTGCATCTCCTCGCAGAAGATCAACACGAAGCAGTACCGGATCCCCGCCCTGAACGAAGTGACCTACAAGGGCAAGATCTACGGGATCCCCGAGTTCTACGACGTTCGCACGATCCTCGTCGACAACAACGTGCTCGACATGGCGGGCGTCAAGCTCTCCGGGCTCGACACATCGAACTGGCCGCGCCTCCTCGCCACGGCGAAGAAGCTCGTGAAGATCGACAACGGCAAGGTGACGCGGATCGGCTTCGACCCGAAGATCCCCGAGTTCTTCCCGCTCTGGGCGAAGGCGAACGGTGTCGACATCCTCTCGAAGGACGGTCTGCACCCGCACCTGAACGACCCGAAGGCCGTCGCGGCGCTCGCGTACGCGGTCAGCCTGATCAATGCACAGGGCGGCTGGGACAAGTTCAAGTCCTTCCGCGACACGTGGGACTTCTTCGGCAGCAACAACGAGATCGCCGCCGACCAGGTCGGCGCGTTCCCGATGGAGCAGTGGTACTACAACGTGCTCGCCGGCTCCTCGCCGAAGGTGAAGATCACCGCGCTGCAGTTCCGCAACAAGAAGCGGCAGCCGATCAACTACGAGACCGGCTCGGCATGGGCGATCCCGAAGGGGTCGAAGAACCCGGCCGCCGCCTGCACGTGGATGAAGAACATGACATCGGTCTCCACGTGGCTGGCCGCGGCGAAGAACCGTGCGGCGATCCGCAAGTCGAAGAACCAGCCGTACACCGGCATCTCGACCGGCAACGCGCTCGCCGACCAGGCGATCTACAAGCAGACCTACACGTCGATCAACCCGTTCTTCGACCAGGCCGTGAAGAAGGTGCTGGACGTCCAGCGCTTCTCCTTCAACGTCCCGGCCTCGCCGGCGAGCGCGGAGTTCAAGCAGGCCTGGAATGACGCGATCACTCGCGTTCTGGCCGGTCAGCAGTCGCCGAAGGCGGCGCTCGACCAGGCTCAGAAGGAGTCCGTCGCGGCGATCAAGGCCGCGACCAAGTAGCACCACCAGGGGCCGCCTTCATGGCCACTGTCACTGCAACCACGCCGGGCCCTCGTCTGAGGGCCCGGCGCTGGTTCGCCGGATTTCGCGATCGCGACACGTGGGCTGCGTTCGCGTTCCTGAGCCCGTGGCTCTTCGGCTTCGTCGTGTTCACGGCCGGGCCGATGATCGCGAGCCTCATCATCTCGTTCACCGACTATTCGATCATTCAGCAGACGAAGAACGTCGGGTTCGCGAACTACCAGACGCTCTACCACGACCCATACGTGCGGACCGCGCTCCGCAACACGTTCATCTTCACGCTCTTGTCGGTGCCCGCGCACGTGATCGTCGCGCTGGGTCTCGCCTCGGTGCTCGCGCGCGTCGGGCGCGCGGCCGGCCTCTTCCGGACGATCTTCTACCTGCCGGTCATGACGCCGGGGGTCGCGATCGGGATCCTCTACCTGCTGATCTTCAACGGCTCCTACGGCGTGCTCAACACCGGGCTCGGCTACATCGGCATCACCGGGCCCTTCTGGACGACGGATCCGAACTGGGTGAAGCCCGGCCTGGCGCTCATGATCTCGGTGTGGGCCGTCGGCGCGGGCGTCGTGATCTTCCTCGCCGCGCTCGTCGGCGTGCCGCAGCATCTGTACGAAGCGGCCGAGATGGACGGCGCGTCGAGGTGGCGGCGGTTCCGCGACGTCACGCTGCCGATGATCAGTCCCGCGATCTTCTTCGTCGTCATCATCAACACGATCAACGGCCTGCAGACCTTCGACCAGGTCTACACCGCGTTCTTCAACCAGTCGACGCCGTACGGCACGAATGCGTCGCTGATGTACGCGATCTACATCTTCCAGCAGGCATTCGGCTTCTTCAAGTTCGGCTACGCGTCGGCGCTCGCCTGGTTGCTCTTCGCGATCATCGCGGTCATCACCGCCATCCAGATCGTCGTGAGCCGTCGCTACGTGTACTACGAAGGGCAGTCGCGCGGATGAGCCAGGCGACCCCGGTCCAGGGACCGCAAGGTCCGGCGCAGGCGCTCCCGCCGGTCGAGCCGCTGGTGCCCCGTCGCCGGTGGTGGCGTAGGCCGACCGCGAACCCGCTCGGCCGCGTCTTCTACCTCGCGCTGCTCAGCCTTTGCACGTTCGTCTTCCTCTACCCGTTCGTGTGGGCGGTCAGCTCGTCTCTGAAGACGCGCAACGACTTCTTCGACCACAACAGCCGTCTGATCCCGCATCCGGTCCAATGGTCGAACTACCTCGACGTCTTCCGCGGCGTCTCGGACGTCGTGTACAAGGCGGCCTTTGCGACGTGGCTGTGGAACAGCCTCTGGATCGCCGCGCTCGCAGCGGTCACCGTGACGATCTCGAGCGCGTTCGTCGCGTTCGGGTTCGCCTACTTCCGGTTCCCGCTGCGCAACTTCTTCTTCGGGTGCGTGCTCGCGACGATGATGCTGCCGGGCGTCGTCACGCTCGTGCCGACGTACCTGATCTGGAACAAGCTCCACTTCACGAGCGCCGGGACGTTCCTCTTCCTCTCGAAGAACCAGTACCCGCTTTGGGCGTCCAACCTCTTCGGCAGCGCGTTCTACATCTTCCTGCAAAGGCAGTTCTTCCTCGGCATCCCGCGCGAGCTCTTCGAAGCCGCCCGCATGGACGGGGACAACTACTGGGGCATGTTCTGGCGGATCGCCGTGCCCCTTGCGAAGCCGGCGCTGATCGTGACCGCGGTGTTCGAGTTCAAGGCGAACTGGACCGAGCTGCAGAAGGCGCTCATCTACCTGCGCGACGACAACACGTTCACCGTGCCGCGCGGTTTGAAGAACCTCCTCGACCTCTACGGGCCTTCGAACGGCGGGCACGGCGACTACCAGGTGATCGTCGCAGCGACGGTGATCGCGACCCTGCCGATGATCATCGTGTTCTTCCTCGGCCAGCGGTATTTCGTCGAAGGGATCGCCACTCAGGGGCGCAAGGGTTGACGCGCTCGCTTCGGGTTGCGCCCGCCGCCGAGCGCGAAGGCTCTGCCGCGCCGGCGCTCGGGCTCGACATCGGCGGGACGAAGCTTGCCGCCGGTGTCGTCGACGCGAACGGCGTGGTGCACTCGTTCGTCGTGGCGCCGACGCGCGTCGACGAGGGTGCGGAGAGCGGCCTCGAGCGCCTGTTCGAGCTCGGGCGCCGGGCGATCGCAGAATCCGGCGTCGACCAGGACGAGGTTCGGGCGGTCGGCATCGGCAGCGGCGGCCCGCTCGACGCCGAACGCGGCGTGCTGATCGCGCCGCCGCACCTTCCGGGCTGGCACGACGTACCTGTTGTCGAGCTCGCCGAGGCAGCGTTCCGCCTCCCGGTGACCCTCGAGAACGACGCGACCGCGGCCGCCGCCGGCGAGCACCGCTGGGGGGCGGGCGCCGGGATCCGCAACATGGTCTATCTCACGATCTCGACCGGCGTCGGCGGCGGCATTGTCATCGACGGCAGCCTCTACCGCGGCTCGCGTGGCAACGGCGGCGAGCTCGGTCACGTGACGGTCGACTGGCACGGTCGCCTCTGCCGCGGCTGCGGCCGCCGCGGCTGCCTCGAGGCCTACGTCTCGGGGACGTCGATCGCCGAGCGCGCGCAGGAGGCGGGTCTCGACCTCGCCAGCGCCGAGGCCGTCGCCGCGGCGGCGCGGGACGGCGACCCCGGCGCGCGCGCGATCTGGGACGAGACGGTCGAGGCGCTCGCGTGCGGGATCACGTCGATCGTCAACCTCTTCGAGCCGGAGCTCGTCGTGATCGGCGGCGGCGTGACACGCTCCGGCGAGCAGCTGATGGGGCCGGTGCGCAAGCTGGTGCGCTCGGGCGCGATGCGTCCGGCCGGGGACGCCGCCGACGTCGTCGCATCGGCGTTCGGGGACCAGGTGGGCGTCGTCGGCGCCGCCGCGATCGTCTACGACCGGGCGGCATTGGGGGACGTGCGCCCGAATGCCTGATGCCCGGGCGGCGATCGCCGAGCACCTCGCTCTCGCCGGCCGGATCGACGAGCTCCTCCCCGAAGCAGGTCGCGTCGTCGCCGCGCTGACGGATTGCTACGAGCGGGGCGGCCGCGTGTACACCTTCGGGAACGGCGGCAGCGCCGCCGATTCCCTGCACTTCGCCGAGGAGCTCGTCGCGCGCTTCAAGCGCGAGCGGCGACCGCTTCCGGCGCAGTCGCTCGCCGCAGATCCAACAGTGCTCACCTGCATCGCCAACGACTACGAGTTCGACGAGGTCTTCGCCCGCCAGGTTCGCGCGTTCGTGCGCGCCGGCGACGTCGCCGTCGGGTTCACGACGAGCGGCCGCTCGGCGAACGTCGTGCACGGCCTCGCGGCCGCGCAGGAGGCAGGTGCCACCACGGTTCTCCTCGGCGGCGGTACGGGTGCGCCCGCAGCGGATCACGCGGACCTGAAGCTGATCGTCCCGGCCGAGTCGACGGCGCGCGTGCAGGAGATGCACGTGCTGCTGCTCCACCTGATCCTCGACGAGGTCGACGCCTGGGCCGCGCGATGAGAACCCTGCACATGATCGGCAACGCGCACATCGACCCGGTGTGGCTGTGGCAATGGCCCGAGGGCTACCAGGAGGTGCGTGCGACGTTCGCGTCGGCGCTCGACCGCATGGACGAGTATCCCGACTTCGTCTTCACGCACACGTCGGTGCTCTTCCTGCAGTGGATCGAGGAGAGCGATCCGCAGATGTTCGACCGGATCCGCGCCGGGGTCGCCGAAGGACGGTGGCAGGTCGTCGGCGGGTGGTGGATCGAGCCGGACTGCAACATCCCCGGCGGCGAGTCGTTCGTGCGCCAGGGCCTCTACGGCCAGCGCTGGCTGCGCGAGAAGCTCGGGATCACCGCCACGACGGGCGCGAACCTCGACTCGTTCGGGCACAACGCTTCGCTGCCGCAGATCCTGCGCAAGAGCGGGCTCGACTCCTACGTGTTCATGCGCCCGAAGCCGGAGGAGAACGGCGCGGTGCCGGGGCCGCTCTTCTGGTGGGAGGCGGCGGACGGGTCGCGTGTGCTCACCTACCGGATTCCGCACGAGTACTGCGCGCCGCGCGACGACCTCGGCGACCACGTCGAACAGACGCTCGCGACGTTGCCGGCCGACCTCGACGAGCTCGCGGTCTTCTACGGCGTCGGCAACCACGGCGGCGGGCCGACGAAGGCGAACCTCGACTCGATCGCGCGCCTGAACGACAACGGCGGCGCGCAGCGGCTGCAGCTGAGCTCCCTCCGCAGCTTCTTCGACGCGGTCGCAGCGGACGACCTGCCCGTCTGGCGCGGGGAGCTGCAGTACCACGCACCCGGCTGCTACACGACCCACTCCGGGATCAAGCGGTGGAATCGCCGCGCCGAGAATCTGCTGCAGCGCGCGGAGAAGTGGAGCGCCGTCGCCGACCGGACCGGCGCACAGGCCTATCCGCTGCGCGAGCTCGCCGAGGCGTGGCGGCTCCTGCTCTTCAACCAGTTCCACGACACGCTCGCAGGCACCTCGATCGAACCGGCGTACGAGGACGCGCGCGACCAGATAGGGCATGCGTCGTCGATCGCCGCGCTCGCTTTCAACCGTGCGGTGCAGTCGATCGCCCGCCAGATCCAGATCCCGTTCGAGGAGGACACGTGGCCCGTCGTCGTCTTCAACCCGCATCCATGGCGACTGCGAAGCGACGTCGAGCTCGAGTACAACTGGCTGAAGCCGGAGGGCGTGCGTCTCGTCGACGACCGTGGCAGCGCCGTGCCGCTGCAGCTCACGCGCTCGCTGACGACGATGAGCAGCAACCGTGCACGTCTCGTCTTTCCCGCGGACGTTCCGCCGCTCGGCTACCGCGTGTACACGATCCACAAGGGCGCCGTCGAAGGAGCGCAGCTGGACGCGAGCGACACGACGCTCGAGAACGAGCATGTGCTGCTCGAGCTCGATCCCGACACGGGTCGCATCGCACGGCTCGTCCACAAGGAGAGCGGCGCGGACGTCTCTGCTCCCGCTGCGAAGCACGCCGTCGTCGTCGAGGACGTTTCCGACACGTGGGGCCACGACGTCGTCGCGTACGACCAGGAGGCGGGCGAGTTCCAGGTCGTGTCGGTACGGCTCGTCGAGAACGGCCCCGTGCGGGCGATCGTCCGCGTCGAGAGTCGCTACGGCGACTCGCTGCTGCGCGAGGACTACGCGCTCGCGGCGGACGCACGCCATGTCGACGTGAACGTCGTCCTCGACTGGCGCGAGCGCCTCAAGCTCTTGAAGCTCCGCTACCCGACGAGCATCGACGACGGCGTGGCGACGACCGAGACGCCCTACGGCCACCTCGAGCGGGAGGCGAACGGCCACGAGGACCCGGGCCAGTCCTGGGTCGACGTCTCGGGCGGCGGCCGCGGACTCGCCGTGGTCAACGACGCGAAGTCGGGCTACGACGTCCGCGGCGGCGACATCGGAATCAGCGCCGTCCGCTCGCCGGTCTGGGCGTGGCACGCGCCGCGCGAGCTCGAGCCGGGCGGCGACTTCGAGTACATGGACCAGGGCAGGCAGCAGTTCCGCGTGCGCCTGGTGCCGCACGCCGGCGACTGGCGCGACGCGGGCGTCGTGCGGCTCGCAGCAGAGCTCAACCAGCCGCCGTTCGCGATGCTCGAGAGCTTCCACGACGGGCCGCTCGCGCCGGCGGCTTCATATGGCAGCGACGGCGAGGGCGACGTCGTCGTCACCGTCGTGAAGCGCGCCGAGGACGGTGACGGCTTCGTCGTGCGCGCGTTCGAGAGCGCCGGACGCGATGCGCGTGGAACGTTCGACGTACTCGGCTTCGCCTGGGAAGCAGACTTCGGTGCGAGCGAGATCAAGACCTTCCGTCTGTCCGGCGACGCGGTCGTCGAGACGGACCTGCTCGAGCTTTGACGTCGCTCGACGGCGATGGCTGGCAGCTCCGCGGGTGCCTCGGCGACGAGTGGCAGTGGCACGTCGCCCCGAACAAGCGATGGGATGCCCCGGGGTGGCTTCCGGCGCGCGTTCCCGGCAGCGTCGTCGACGACCTCGTCCGTGCCGGCGAGCTGCCGAGTCCCTACCACGAGCGCGACAGCCGCCTCGCCGAGTGGACTGCCGACCGCCATTGGGTCTACCGGCGGCGGTTCACGTGCGGCGATCCCGCCCTGCGCTTCGAGGGCGTGGACTACGCGTGCACCGTGCTCGTCGACGGCGACGAGCTGGCGCGGCACGAGGGGCTGTTCAGCCCGTTCGACGTGGACGTGAGCGCCTACGCCGACGGCGGCGAGCATCTCCTCGCGGTCGTCGTGCATCCGGCGCCGGAGAGCGAGCCGCAGGTCGGCCGCACGAGCCGCGTGCGCGTGCACAAGCCGCGCATGAACTACGGCTGGGACTTCTGTCCCCGGCTCGTCCACCAGGGCATCTGGCGGAGCGTCTCGTCGTGCGACGGCGCACCGGAGCGGTTTCCTGTCGTTCGCCTCGAGGGCGGTGTCGGGACGGTCGAGGTGGGCGGCGAGGTCGTGTTGCGCGTCGACGAGCCCGAGCTGTGGTGGCCGAACGGCATGGGCGCGCAGCGGCTCTACGACGCCGGTGGGTTCCAGGTCGGGTTCCGGACGATCGAGCTCGACCGCTACTGCGTCGTCGTCAACGGCAGGCCGATGTACGTCAAGGGCTGGAACTGGTGCCCGCTCGACCCGCTCTACGGGGTGCCGCGTCCAGAGAAGCTCGAGCGCCTGTTGCAGCTCGCGGGGAAGGCGGGCGTCAACCTCCTGCGTGTGTGGGGCGGCGGACTGATCGAGACGACCGAGTTCTACGAGACGTGCGACCGGCTCGGCCTGCTCGTCTGGCAGGAGTTCTCGCAGTCGAGCTCGGGAATCGAGAGCGTGCCGGCGGCCGACAGTGCGTTTGTCGAGCTGATGCGCGCCGAGGCGCGCGCCATCGTCCCGCGCCTGCGCCGTCATCCGTCGCTCGCGATCTGGTGCGGCGGGAACGAGCTGGCGGACAAGGAGGAGGGCCGCTCCGACGACGTCCCCCTCGACGACTCGCACCCGGTGCTCGCCGCGTTGCACGGAGTGGTGTGCGCGCTCGATCCCGGACGCGGGTGGCTTCCGACCTCGCCGTCGGGCCCGCGGTTCCTGAACCGTCTCGACGTGATCGCCGAGGACCCGGAGGGACAGCACGACGTGCACGGCCCCTGGGAGCACCAGGGACTGCGGGCGCAGTACGCGCTCTACGACGCCGGCACGGCGATCCTGCACAGCGAGTTCGGCGTCGAGGGAATGACGAGCCGCCGCGCGCTCGAGGAGCTGATCGACGAGCCGCAGCGGTGGCCGGCCGACCGCAGCAATCCCGTCTACGAGCATCTCGGCGCATGGTGGAACAATGCGCCGCTCGTGCAGGAGTGCTTCGGCGGCCGGATCGGCGACGTGGAGACCATGAGGCGCGCGTCGCAATGGCTGCAGTACGACGGGCTGCGTTACGCGGTCGAGGCGAACATGCGCCGCTCGCGCTCGGTCGGCGTGCTCCCGTGGCAGTTCGCGGAATCGTTCCCGAACGCGTGGTGCACGTCCGCGGTGGACTGGCACGGGGAGCCGAAGCCGGCGTACTGGGGCGTGGCGCGTGCGTACCGCGGAGCGCCGAGTGCGCAGTTCGCAACGTGTGCGTGGGGAGGGGAGCGGGAGGTGCGCGCGCGCATCCACGGCGACGTCGCAGCCCGGCTCGTCAATCTCGACGGCACCGTCGTGGCCGAGGCGAGCGACGAGATCGCGGCGCAAGCCGCCGACCTGAGCGAGGTGTTCGTGCTCGACCTCGAGGGGCGCAACCGCTACGTGATGACGACGCGCGAGACGCTCGCACCGCTCCTCGACCTGGAGCCGGCTCGGATCGAGCTCGCGGGCGACACACTGCGCAACACGGGCGCGGTGGCGGCGCTCGGCATCGTGCTGCAGGGCGACGTCGACGACAACGTCATCGACCTGCTGCCCGGCGAGTCGAGGCGGGTCGCGGGCGCGACTGCCGCGGAGGGCTGGAATGCCGTCGCTTAGGGCGCTCGCGCCGGACGGCTCGCCCGTCGAGGGCTTCGTCTTCGACGGTCCGACCGTGACGTGGACCGGGAGCACGGCGGTGGAGGCAGGGATCCGCGTCGAGCTCGAGCTTCCCGAGACCGACGACCCCGACTGGCTCGTGCCGGGCCTCTTCTACCGCTCGAACCGGCCCGCGAGCTGCACGCGGATCTATCCCCGCTTCACCCCCGGACACGTCGACGTCGAGCGGATGGAGTCGGACACGTGGTCGTTCCGCGCCGATCGCTGTGCAACCCCGGCTGTGTTCGCGCGGGGCGGCGGGCTCCTCACGCGCGAGACGAGCCCGGTGGGGCAAGCGGGCGTCGGCTTCGCGTATCGCGACGGTCGTCCGGCCGTCTGGCTCGACTTCCCGTACCGCGAGGAGCCGCTCCGCTACGACGGGTCCGAGACGCCGCTCGGCCCGGACGTCCGAACCTACAGCTGGCAGCCGGGCGAGCGCGTCGAGCTCGACTACCGCGCCGTCGGCGACCCGTCGGTGCTGCGGGACCTGCAGGGCCCGTTCCACGATCCGGCGTGGGTCGGGGTCGACGAGGCCGCCGCCCTCGCTGCGTGGGGCCTCTACCGCTGGCACTACAAGCCCGATCCGCCGCGCCTGATGGAGACGGCCGCGTTCGACCGCGATGCGTTCGGCGACCGGGGCGACCGCGACCACATGCACGTCTCGTGGGTGAGCGGCGCGCCGTACGCGTACGCGCTGCTGCGGCACGGCCGCCGACTCGAAAACGACGCGTATGTCGCCGCCGCGGAGTCGGTGCTGGACCACATCGCGGGCAACCTGACGCCGGGCGGCACGTACTGGTCGCAGTGGACGGTCGAGCGCGGTTGGACGGCGGGCTGGCATCCGGACCACACGCGCCTGCACGCGCGGACGCTCGCCGACGCTGCGCTCTTCATGCTGCGCGCGGGCGGACGGTGGACCGAGTCCGCGCTCTCGAACGTCGCCGTCGCGATGCGGACGCAGCGCGACGACGGCGCGCTGCCGGCGGCGCACCACGTCGAGACCGGCGACGCAGTCGCGTGGGAGGGCACCGCCGGCATGGCGTGGATCCCGGCGCTCGTGGCCGCGGGCGAGGTCGATGCCGCGCGGCGCGCAGGCGCGTACTACGCCGGGTTCGGCGCGTGGTACGGCGCACCCGAGGACGTCGACCTCGCGCCGACGTCCGAGGACGGATACGCGGCGCTGATGGCATTCGTCGCGCTCGAGGACTGGGAGACGGCGCGGCGCGCAGCGGACTGGATGCTCACGTTCCGCTACACGTACGACGTGTCGTTCACCGACCGCACGATCCTCGGGCGGTACGACTTCCGCACACGCGGTGCCGACAATGCCTCGCCGGCGAACCAGCATCTCCAGGCGTTCGGCCTCATCTGCCTGCGCGAGCTCGTGCAGCTCGGGCGCGCGCTCGGGGACGACTACTACGTGCAGTCCGCGCGCGAGAACCTCGCGTGCTTCCGCCAGTTCATCGCGCGCGAGGACGGAGACTTCGACGCCTACCGAGGCATGGCGAGCGAGCGGTACTACCAGACCGACTGCTTCCAGGCGAAGGGGATGCTCTTGACGCTGTCGCACGCCTGGAGCGTCGGTGCGCTGCTGCTCGGCTGCGAGGATGCGCTGGAGCTCGGCCTGTGAGGCGCTTCCCCGACGGCTTCACGTGGGGCGTCTCGACGTCGGCGTACCAGGTGGAGGGTGCGGTGGACGAGGATGGTCGCGTTCCGTCGATCTGGGACACGTTCTCGCACACGCCGGGAAAGGTCGAGGGCGGCGGGACCGGTGATGTCGCCTGCGACCACTACCGCCGCTGGCGCGAGGACCTCGACCTGATCGCCGGGATCGGGGCGAACGCCTACCGCTTCTCGATCGCCTGGCCGCGCATGCACGACGCGCGCGGGGTGGCGCACTACGACCGGCTGATCGACGGGCTGCTCGAGCGCGGGATCGAGCCGCTCGTGACTCTCTACCACTGGGATCTCCCGCAGTCGCTCGAGGATGGAGGCGGCTGGTTGAACCGCGCGACTGTCGAGCGCTTCGCCGAATACGCCGCCCTCTGCTTCGATGCCTACGGCGACCGTGTGCGCCGCTGGATCACGATCAACGAGCCGTGGATCGTCGGCCTCCTCGGCTACCGGCTCGGCCTGCATGCGCCCGGGCACCAAGACGTAGGCGAGGAAGTCACCGTGTTCCACCATCTGCTCCTCGCGCACGGCCGGGCCGTCCAGGAGCTGCGCGCATCGCGGCACGACGGGACCGCCGGGATCACGAACGCGCTCATGCCGCACTATCCGTTCAGCGACGATCCGGCCGACGTCGCCGCGGCTCGCGAGTCCGACGGCTACGTGAATCGCTTCTTCCTCGACAGCGTCTTCAAGGGGGACTATCCCAGCGACACGCTCGATCTTTTCGAGCGGATCGCAGGTCCGCTCGACTTCATCCGCGACGGCGACCTCGCCGTGATCTCGACCCCGAGCGACTTCCTCGGCGTCAACTACTACTCGCGCCGCATCATGCGCGCCGCGCCGGGCCGCGCGCCGTACCCGTGGGAGGTCGTTACGGGCAATGCTCCGACGACCGCCGGCGGGAGCGGTGGGGTTCCGATGACGGAGGCCGGAACGGAGATCGTTCCCGACGCGTTCACCGACCTGCTCCTGCGTTTGCAGCGCGACTACGGCGTCCCAACGCTGATCACCGAGAACGGTGCGGTATTCAGCGAGCCCGTCCATGACGAGCAGCGCATTCGCTACATCCACGATCACGTCGCGGCGGTCTACGCCGCGATCGAGCAAGGCGCGGACGTGCGCGGTTACTGCTACTGGTCGCTGCTCGACAACTTCGAGTGGGCGCTCGGATACGGGCAGCGCTTCGGGGTCGTTCACGTCGACTACAACTCGCTCGCGCGAACCGTGAAGGACAGCGGCCGCTACTTCGGCGAGGTCGCGCGCGCGAACGCCGTCGTCCAGCCGGAACGGGCACTGGCATGAAGCTGGCGGTCGTCGGAGCGGGTTCGACCTACACGCCGGAGCTCGTCGACGGCCTGATCCGCATGCGCGACTTGCTGCCCGTGACCGAGCTCGCGCTCGTAGACACGGACGAGCGGCGGCTCGCGATCCTCGCCGGGATGACGCGCCGGATGCTCACGAAGGGCGCGCATCCGGCGAACCTGACGGTGACGGCGAGGCTCGACGAGGCCGTGGAGGGCGCATCGGCGGTCCTGATCCAGCTGCGCGTGGGGGGCCAGGAGGCGCGCATGGTCGACGAGTCGCTCCCGCTCGCGTGCGGGTGCATCGGGCAGGAGACGACCGGCTTCGGCGGCCTCGCAAAGGCGATGCGCACGGTGCCGGTCGTGCTCGAGATCGCCGAGCGCGTCCGCGAGCTCGCGCCCCGCGCCTGGATCGTCGACTTTACGAATCCGGTCGGGATCGTCACAAAGGCGCTCCTCGACGCCGAGCACAAGGCGGTCGGGCTCTGCAGTGCTGCGATGGTGTTCCAGCGCCATTTCGCGAAGGTGCTCGAGGTCGACCCGGACTCGGTCGAGCTCGACCACGTCGGCCTCAACCACCTGACGTGGGAGCTCGGCGTGCGCGTCGAGGGAAACGACGTGCTGCGTGCACTGACGAACGAGCACGTCGATCGCGTCGCTCCGGCGAGCGGGCTGAAGCCCGACCTCGTGCGCCGTCTTGGCGTGGTTCCGTCGTACTACCTGCACTACTTCTACGACCACGACGACCTCGTCGAGCATCACAGGACGCACGAGTCGCGTGCCGAGGAGGTGCACGGAATCGAGCAGGAGCTGCTGCACCTCTACGAGGACGAAACGGTCGACGAGAAGCCGGAGCTGCTCTCGCGCCGCGGCGGTGCGTACTACTCGGAAGCCGCCGTCGAGCTGCTCTCGAGCCTCCTCGGCACGAGCGCCAACCATCGCCACGTCGTCAACGTTCGCAACCGCGGCACGCTCTCGTCCCTGCCGGACGACGCGGTCGTCGAGGTCCCCGCGCGCGTGGACACCGACAGCCTCGTCCCGCTCGAGATGCCGGAGCTCGATCCCGTCGCGCGCGGCCTCGTCGCGCACGTGTCGGCCTACGAGGAGCTCGCGCTCGAGGCGGCGCTGCACGGCGGGCGCGAACGCGTCTTCCGGGCGCTGCTCGCGCACCCGCTGATCGGCCAGCATCGCCAGGCGGAGGCGTTGACGGACATGCTGATCGACGCGAACAGGCGGTTTCTGCCATGGGCCTGATAGTGGCCGTGGACGGCGGCAACTCGAAGACCGCCCTCCTCGCCGCCAGGAGCGATGGCAAGGTGCTCGCCTACGAGATCGGGCCGGGCACGAACTCGCACGCCGTCGGTGCCGAGGCGGTCGCCGACGTGATCGGCGCCCTCGTCGCCAAGGCGAAGCTGAAGGAGCAGGCCGACCACGGCGTCTTCTTCCTCTGCGGTGCGGACCTGCCGTCGGACATCGACGGCCTCGAGCGTGCGATCGGCGGGCGCGGCTGGGCGCGGCAGCTGACGGTCGACAACGACACCTTCGCGCTGCTTCGCGCCGGAAGCGATGCGCCGGACGTGATCGCGATCATCTGCGGGGCGGGCATTAACGTCGTCGGTCGAGGCGGCGACGGGACGATCGCCCGCTACCCGTCCCTCGGCTGGGAGACGGGCGACTGGGGCGGCGCGGAGATGCTCGGACGCGAGGTGCTGCGGCTGTCGGCCCGCGCCGAGGATGGCCGCGGCGAGCCGACGGTGCTCATCGACGTCGTGCGGTCGCACTTCGGCACCCGTACGGTCGAGGAGGTCGGGGTCGCGGTGCACTACAAGCAGATGCCGCAGTCGCGCCTCGGCGAGCTTGCGCCGAAGGTGGTCGCCGCCGCAGCCGGCGGCGACGTGATCGCTCGCTCGCTGCTCGATCTGCTCGCCGACGAGATCGTCTTGATGTCGCAGCGCGCGTTGCGCGACCTCGGCGTCGAGGAGGCAGACGTCGTCCTCGGCGGCGGCATGTTGCACGGCGGCGAAGGGCTCCTCTACGAGACGGTCGTCGACCGGCTGCCGTCGTCGCTGCACCCGGTGGCGGCCGTCGACGAGCCCGTTGTCGGGTCGGCCCTTGCGGCGCTCGATGCCGTGGGCGCGGACGAGCGGGCGAAGGCACGGCTGCGCTCGGAGCTGCGTGGCCGCTGACGACGAGGAGGCGATGGGATGAACCTCGACGCTCTGGCCCGGCCGAGCGGCACGTTCCTGATGGTGGCGATGGACCAGCGCGAGTCGCTGCGCACGATGCTCGCTCAGCACTTCGACGACGTCGACGACGCGCGCATGGTCCGCTTCAAGCTCGCCGTGGCGCGCGAGCTCGGCCCGTACGTGTCGGGATTCCTGATCGATCGCCAGTATGGCTACCGCGACATCGTGCGCGAGCGCCTGCTGCCCGCCTCCTGCGGGTTGATCCTCGCCGCCGACGCGTTGCAGCAGCCGCCGGGCGGGATCGTGGAGGAGACGGAGCTCGACAGCGGGGTCGACGCGACTGCAGCGCGTGCCGTCGGCGTCGTCGCGCTGAAGCTGCTCGTGATCTGGCGCGACGACGAGCAGCGTGCGCACCGGATCGAGATGTCGCGCGCGTTCGCCGGTCTTGCGCGCGAGCATGGATTGCTCTCCGTGCTCGAACCCGTCGTGCGCGGGCCTGAGGGCTTCGACCGCGAGACGTCGATCGTGGAGGCCGCCGCCGAGCTCGCCGTAACAGGCTGCGACCTCTACAAGTGCGAAGTGCCCACGCACGGAGCGGGGGAGGCGGAGGAGATCACGGAGTGGTCGCGCAAGATCGACGCCGCCACGCCGTGCCCGTGGGTCGTGCTCTCGCAGGGAGTCGACCCGGACCGGTACCCGCTGGCGGTGGAAGCCGCATGTCGCGGCGGCGCCTCCGGAATGCTCGCCGGGCGCGCGGTGTGGACGGCAACGCTCGCGGCGGACGATCCGACCGAGTTGCTGCGCGAGCACTCGGTGCCGCGGCTGCAGCAGCTGGGCGCGATCGTCGATACGTACGGGCGGCCGTGGAGGGAGAAATGATCAAGGGCGTGATCGAAGGCTTCTACGGACCGCCGTGGACGCATGACGAGCGGCTCGAGATGGTCGCTTTCTGCGGTGCCGAGGGCTTCGACACGTGGGTGCACGCGCCGAAGGACGACCCGTACCACCGCAAGCTGTGGCGTGAGCCGTACCCCGACGCGGAGCTCGAGCAACTCGCGGACATCGTGCGCGCCTGTCGCGAGCACGGTGTGGATTTCGCATACTCACTCGCGCCGGGGCTCGATATCCGCTACGCCGACGAGGACGAGCTGACGACCGCCATGCGGAAGTGCGACCAGCTGCGCTCGATCGGCGTGCGCACGTTCCAGATTCTGTGGGACGACATCGAGCACGAGGGACCGCCGTCGGCGAGAGCGCAAGCGGACTTCACGAACCGCTTCCGCGACGCGTACCTCGGCGACGCGCCGATCGTGACGTGCCCGTGCGGCTACGCGGGCGTCGGCCCGACCCCGTATCGCGATGCGTTCGGCGGCGCGCTCGACGAGGGCACGGTCGTCTACTGGACGGGGCCGGAGGTCGTGTCGCAAGAGATCACGCGCGAGCAACTCGACGGCGCGGTCGAGGCGTTCGGTCACGAGCTGCTCATCTGGGACAACTATCCCGTCAACGACTTCGCGCCGGAGAAGCTCTTTCTCGGGCCGCTGCGGCGACGCGATCCGAAGCTCTTCGAGGGACGGTGCGCCGGCTTGATCGCGAACGCGATGCTGCAGGCGGTTCCATCGAAGCTGCCGCTTGCGACCGTCGCCGACTTCCTTCGTGATCCGGAGGCGTACGACCCCGAGGCGTCGTTCGTCCGCGCGCTGCGGACCTACGGCGACGAGGTCGTCGCCGCACTCAGGTGAGCGATGTGTGTGTCTACGGGGCGACCGCGAGCGGCGTCGCGGCCGCGGTCGCCGCCGCCGAGGCCGGCGCCACGACGACGCTCGTCGAGCGCGGCACCCACGTGGGCGGCATGGTCTCGGGCGGGCTCTCGTGGACGGACGTTGGCGACGAGGGCGTGATCGGCGGCTTTGCCCGGCGCTTCTACGCCGCGATCGCCGACCACTACGACGTGCCGCTGTGGGGCGTGAAGGGCCCGGAACCGCACGTCGCGGAGGCGCTCCTTGCCGGGATGCTCGACGGCGTCGACGTCCGGCTCGGCGAGGGTGAGCTCCGCGATGCGGCGGTGTATGTCGACGCGAGCTACGAGGGCGATCTGCTGCCGCGCTTCGGCGTGCCGTACGCCGTCGGGCGCGAGTCCCGTGGGCTCTACGGCGAGACCTGGGCGGGCCGGCAGCCCGCGACGCGACCCGGCAAACACAACTTCCCGGTGCTGCTCTCGCCGTTCGCCGCCGACGGATCGCTGCTCCCGTTCATCCGCGAGCCGGAGCTCGACGAACGCGGCTGGCCCGCCGATCGGTTCGGCGAAGGCGACGGCGGGCTGCAGGCCTACGGCTTCCGCGTCTGCCTCACCGATCGCGAGGACAACCGGGTGCCGTTCGAGAAGCCCAACGGCTACGACCCGGACGCCTTCGAGCTCCTGCGCCGCTATCTGGCCGCCGCCGAACTCGAGCCCGGCCAGCTGCTGGGACTCGTCCCGGACCTGCTGCCGAACGGCAAATGCGACGTCAACTCGATCGGACCGTTCTCGCTCAACCTGCTCGACGGCTCGAACCGCGGCTATCCCGACGGTGAAGGCGACACGCGTGCACGGGTACGCGGCCATCACCTGCATTACACCCAGTCGCTGCTCTACTTCCTCGCGCACGACGAGGACGTTCCCGCGCGCATCCGCCTGGAGCTGCAGCGGTGGGGGACGTGTACCGACGAGTTCGGCGACACCGGCGGGTGGCCGCATCAGCTCTACGTGCGTGACGGGCGGCGGATGCTCGGCGCGCACGTGCTCACCGAGCGCGACCTGCTCGACGCGCGCCCGCAGCCCGACGAGGTCGCGCGCGGCTCGTACAACATCGACATCAGGGAGATCGAGCGCACGTGGCGCTACCTCCCCGAGTACGTGCGCGAGCCGGCCGTCTTCAACGAGGGCTACCTCTCCGTCGCCGTGGCGCCGTACCCGATCCCGTACCGCGCGCTCACGCCGCGTCGCGAGGATGCGACGAATCTGCTCGTCTCGGTCTGCGTCTCTGCCTCGCACGTCGCGTTCGGATCGTTGCGCATGGAGCCGACGCTGATGATGTTGGGCGAGGCCGCGGGCCGCGCCGCGGCCGAGGCGGCGCGTCGCGGCGTTCCGGTGCAGGACGTGGCGGTAGCAGCGTGAGGATCTCGTTCATGAGCGCGAACTACGTCGCCCGGGAAACCGGCTTCGCGATGCACGGGTGGGGTCATGGCGATCGCATGACGAACGACGCGTTCAGCGCCGGGTTCGAGACGAAGTTCGACGAGCTGCTCCGCGACGTCCGCATGCTCGGGTTCGACACGATCGACGTCTGGGGCGCGCACCTGAACGTCGACTGGGCGACGGACGAGCACGTGGCGACCGCGCGCCGGCTGCTCGACGACCACGGCATGACGATCGGCAGCTATCAGGTGTGGGTCGGTCCGCGGAACCTCGAGCGTGCTTGCGACATCGCGGCCGTGCTCGGCTCGCGGTCGCTGTCGGGCAATGTTCCCGTCGAAGATCCGCGCCTCGAGTCGTTGCTCGCCGAGCGCGGACTGCAATTCGCGTTCGAGAACCATCCCGAGAAGACTCCCGCCGAGGTTCTCGCCAAGCTGCCGGCGTTCGCCGGCGTCTGCGTCGACACCGGCTGGCTCGGTACGCAGGGCTACCCGGCTCCTCAGGCGCTCGAGGAGCTGGGCGACCGCGTCTTCCACGTCCACCTGAAGGACGTGCTCGCGGTCGGCGAACCTCACGAGACCTGCCGCTGGGGCGAGGGCGTCGTCGACATCGAGGGCTGCGTCGACGCGCTGCAGCGCATTGGCTACGACGGGACGGTCGTTGTCGAGCACGAGCCGGAGACCTTCGACCCGAGCGACGACGTGCGTGCGATGCGCGAGCAGCTCGAAGAGTGGCTCGGATGAGAGTCGGGATCGTCGGCGCGGGGAACATCGCCGTCCCGTACGCGAGGACGATCGCAGCCGCCGAGGGGCTGGAACTCGTCGCGGCATTCGACGCGCAGGCAGAGCGGGCGGAGGAGCTCGTCGCGGCCTTCGGCGGCACGGCGCATGCGACGCTCGATGCGCTGCTCGCGGACGGGCGCGTCGACGCCGTCGTCAACCTGACGGCGGCGGTCGCGCACGTGGAGGTGACGCGCGCGGCGCTCGAGGCGGGCAAGCAGGTCCACTCCGAGAAGCCGCTCGCGCTCGATTACGCGGACGCTCGCCGGCTCGTCGCACTCGCCGACGAGCGGGGCCTCGGCCTGAGCGCCTCTCCGGCGACGCTGCTCGGCGAGGCGCAGCAGACGATGTGGAAGCTCCTCCGCGAGGATGCGATCGGCACCGTGCGCGTCGCCTACGCGGAGGCGAACTGGGGGCGAGTCGAGTCGTGGCACCCCGCGCCGATGACGCTGCACGCCGTCGGTGCAATGGGAGACGTGGGGGTCTATCCGATCGCCATCCTGACGGCGATCTTCGGCCCGGCGCGCAGGGCGACGGCGTTCGCGACCACGGTAGTGCCCGATCGCGTCGACAAGCTCGGCGCGCCGTTCCGCATCGACACGCCGGACATCGTCGTCGCCGTGCTCGAGCTCGAGACCGGCGTGATCGCGCGGATCACCGCGTCCTTCTACGTCGGCCCCGGGTACCAGCGAGGGATCGAGCTGCACGGCGACGGCGGCATGTTGCGCCTGCCGACCTGGGGCGAGTTCGACTCCGACCTCCTGCTCTCGACCACCGGCAACGGCGACGACTACGCACCGGTCGAGCTCGTCCGTCCCGCGTATCGCGGCATCGACTGGAGCCGAGCGCTGCTCGATCTCGCCGAAGCCGTCGAGGAAGGCCGGCCGCCCCGCGCGAGCGGCGCCCACGCCGCGCACGTCGTCGAGATCCTGGACGCGATCGCCACCTCGAGCCGCGACGGCGGAGCAGTGGAGGTTCACTCCTCGTTCCCGCAGCCGCCGCCGTTCGACTGGGCGCGCTAAGTAGGCGTTACAGCTGGATGACGACGAGCCGCTCTTCGGTCAGCTCGCGTACCGCATAGGCAGGCCCTTCGCGGGTGTTGCCCGATTCCTTGATGCCGCCGTACGGCATGTTGTCCACGCGGATGCTCGGCGCGTCGTTCACGATCACGCCGCCGAACTCGAGCGCGCGCGCGGCACGGAGCGCCAGCGAGACGTCTCGCGTGAAGATGCCCGCCTGCAGGCCGTACGGCGTCGCGTTCGCGAGCTCGAACGCCTCGTCCTCCGTGTCGTAGGGCTGCACCGTGCACACCGGACCGAATGCCTCCGCGCACGAGAGCTGCGCCTCGCGCTTCGGCGCCGCGACCACCGTCGGCTCGATCAGGCCGTCGTCGGTCAGGCCGCCGCCGACCAGCACGTCGCCCCCGGACTGCGCGATCCAGTCGAGGATGCGGTCGCGACTCCGTCCGTCGATCACCGGGCCCACGTCGGTTGCCTCGTCGGCGGGATCTCCGATGACGAGCTCGCGCACCTTCGGCAGCAGCCGCTCCACGAACTCGTCGTACACCGAGCGCTGCACGAGTACGCGCTGCAACGAGATGCACGCCTGGCCCGAGAACGCGAACGCGTACTTCGAGGCTGCCGTCGCGGCCGCGTCGAGATCGCCGTCGGCAGCAACGATCATCGGTGTCGAGTTGCCGAGCTCGAGCAACACCTTCTTGCGCGGGGCGCGCTCGCGCAGCGACCAGCCGACCGGCCCGGAGCCGGTGAAGGTGATCGCCTTCACGCGCTCGTCCTCGACGAGCACGTCGCCGATCTCCGACGCAGGGCCGCAGACGACGCTGAGCCACCCACCGGACAGGCCCGCATCCGCGGACAGCTCGGCGAGGAAGAGTGCGGTCAGCGGCGTCGCGGGCGCAGGCTTGAGCACGACGGGACAGCCCGCGGCGAGCGCGGGCGCGAGCTTGTGCGCAACGAGGTTGAGCGGAAAGTTGAACGGCGAGATCGCCGCGACGATGCCGATCGGCAGCCGCAGCGTGAACGCGAGCTTCCCTTCGCCCGCGGCGGAGGCGTCCATCGGCACGGTCTCGCCGGTGAGCGTGCGCGCCGCGACCGCGGCTGCGGTGTAGGTGTCGACCGCGCGCGCGGCCTCACCACGCGCCGCTTTGATCGGCTTCCCGGCCTCGGCGGAGATCAGCTGCGCAGCCTCTTCGACGCGCTCGCCCAGCGCCGTCGCGATCCGGTCGAGGATCGCCGCGCGCTCGTGCGCGGGAAGCGGCGACCCAAGTGCTCGCTCCGCCGCGTCGATCGCCGCGCGCGTCTCCTTCGCGCCGCCGCGTGCGACGCGGCCGACGACGTCGCCGGAGTACGGCGAGGTGACGTCGTCCCACTCGCCGGTCTCGAGCCACTCGCCCGCGAGGAAGACCCCCCGCGTCCTCACGCCGTGAATCGTGCTCGCCATGCCCGCCCACTGTAGCCGCATGAACCAGCGCTGAACCCGATCTGAGCCGGGGCGAACGACGATCGGCGTATGCGCTGGCTCCTCGTTCCTGTCCTCGCTGTCGCGCTCGTGGGCGTCGCTTACGGGACGCGGCTCTCCGATAAGCCGCAGCCCCGGCGGCCGCCGCCGCATGTGGCGCATCATGCGGCGCGGCCGCCGGCCCTTGCCCCTGCCCGCCCGCCGCAGTTCGTCGTCTCTTCGTACGACGGCTCGGGCGGCGCCCGCCTCTGGGCCTACTGGCGCGCGGTCGCGAAGCGCGTGCACGCGCACTTCAGCTTCTTCGTCAGCGGCGTGTACCTCGTCGACTGGGCACACCACGATCGCTACGTGCCGCCGGAGAACGCCCGCGGCGATTCGGCGATCGGCTTCGCGCCGAACCAGGGATGGATCACCGCGATGCGTAAGCAGATCGCACTCGGCTACCGCGACGGGCACGAGATCGGGACGCACTACAACGGCCACTTCTGCGGGGCGGCCGGCGTCGGCACGTGGAACGCAGCCGACTGGGAAACGGAGTTGAACGAGTTCGACGCGCTGCTCTTCGGCGGTCGGCCGAAGCTGCCATTCGGCCCGAAGGAGATCGTCGGCGGGCGCACGCCCTGCCTCGAGGGCGACCTCGACGTGCTCTACCCGGTGCTCGCGAGGCACGGCTTCCGCTACGACGCAAGTCACACGGCCCTGCTCGGCACGTGGCCGACGAGACGGCTCGGGATCTGGAGCTTCCCGCTACTCGAGCTCCCGTTCATCGGGCACACGTTCAAGGTCGTGTCGATGGACTACAACTTCATGGCGAACCAGAGCGGCGAGTCGCCGGCGCAGATCGAGAGCGAGACCTATCGCACGCTCTGGAACGCCTTTCGCGCCAGCTACGCACGGAATCGCGCGCCGCTCGCGCTGGGGAACCACTTCGAGACCTGGGAGAGCTGGGCCTACGATCACGCGCTCACGCGCTTTGTCGTCAAGGTCTGCAGGCTGCCCGAGGTGCGCTGTGCCAGTTTCCGCGAGCTCGCCGACTGGCTCGACACGCAGACGCCGAGGCGGCTCGCACGGTTCCGCTCGGGCCGCTTCCCGCACGCGCGGCTCGCCGCCCTGAACCGATCCTGAACCGGGTTCGAACCGCGTCGTTGCATCCTCGACCGATGCGCAGGCAACCAGGTGCGATCGCGCTGCCCGAGCTCTTCCTCGGGCTCCTCTCGATCGCCGTGGCCGCCGTGTGGATCGCGCACATCTTCTCCAGCACGATCCACGACGCCAAGCACACCGCGGACACGATCACGATCACCGGCTCCGCGCGCCAGCCGATCGGCTCGAACCTCGTGCGCTGGTCGCTCGAGGTCGACGGACGCGCCGCGACACCCGTGCAGGCGGCGTTGAAGCTGAAGCGTGAGAGCGCGGCGGTCGTCTCGTTCCTCCGCGCGGCAGGTATCCATGCGAGCGACGTCTCGCCGCAGGTCGTACAGAGCGAGACGATCGTGACGCGCCTGAACAAGCACACCACGCGCACGAGCTATCGCGTCGCCCAGGGGCTCGACGTCGCAACGCCGCAGATCGACGTCGTCGAGGCGGCGGCGACGCGGATCGGCGACCTCCTTGCCCGCGGAATCGACGTCCAGGCCCAGCCGCTCGCGTACATCTCGACCGACCTCGAGGACGCGAAGCTCCACGCGCTGGGCGCGGCGACGGCCGAGGTGCGGCGGCGCGCCGAGATTCTCGTCAAGGGACTCGGCGGAAAGCTCGGCCGGATGCGCGCGAGCACGCTCGGCGTCTATCAGATCACCCCGCGCAACTCGACCGACGTGAGCGACTACGGGATCAACGACACGTCGAGCCGGCTCAAGGACGTGACGGCGGTCGTCAGCGCGACATTCGCAGTCAAGCGCTGATGGCGCTACAACTCGTGCGGATGCTCGACCGGCGAATCGACACGGAGGTCGGCGGCTACCGGATCGTGGAGGCGATCGGCCGCGGTGGCACGAGCGTGGTCTACCGCGCCGAGCACGTCCGGCTGGGCCGTGCCGCCGCCGTCAAGCTGCTCGCGCCGTCGCTCGGCGAGAGCGACTTCCGCGAGCGTTTCCTGCGCGAGTCGAAGCTCGCGGCCTCGCTCGACCATCCGAACATCGTGCCGGTCTACGACGCGGGTGAAGAGGATGGCGTCCTGTACATCGCGATGCCCTGCGTCGACGGCAGCGATCTGAAGGCGCTGCTCGTGCGCGACGGGCGCCTGCCGCTGCGACGGACGTTGCGCATCGTCGGCCAGGTCGGCTCGGCCCTCGACGCCGCGCACGCGCGCGGACTCGTGCACCGGGACGTGAAGCCGGCCAACATCCTCGTCGGGAGCAACGATCGCGCGCTGCTCTCGGACTTCGGCGTCGCCAAGGATCTGGCCTCCGGCGGCGCCACACGCACCGGCGGCTTCGTCGGCACGATCGAATACAGCGCGCCCGAGCAGATCGAAGGCCGCGACGTCGATGCGCGCGCGGACCAGTACGCGCTCGCGTGCGTTCTGTACGAGTGCCTCGTGGGCGTCGCGCCGTTCCACCGGTCGTCGGACGTGGCGATCCTGAACGCGCATCTCCACGCTGCGCCTCCGAGGTTGACGAAGGCCGCACCCGACCTTCCTCCGGCGCTCGAGCCGGTGCTCGCGAAGGCGCTGTCGAAGTCGCCGCTCGACCGCTATGCGACCTGCGGCGAGTTCGTGGCCGCCGCGCGAGCCGCAGTCTCGGGGAAGCGGGTGCACGGCCGGCGGCTCGCGGTCTCGCTGGCGCTGCTCGCCGGCGCGGGCGTGATCGGCGCGGGAGCCGGTTTCGGCATCGGGGCGCTGAGCACGGGCGGCACCACGACGAGGACGACGACCGTTGCCGTCAGGACGCCGCCTTCGGCCTCGCCGGTGGCGCTCGACACGCTCGTCCTGACGAGCGTCGACGGCCGAACGCTGAACGACGCGGCGTTCTATCTGATCAAGGCGAACGAGTACGCGCGCGCGATTCCGTTCGCCCGCCGCGCGGTGCAGCACACGCCGCCCGGCAGCCTGACGCGAGGCTACGCGACCTTCAACCTCGGTCTCGCGCTGCTGAAGGTCGGTCAGTGCGGCGCCGCGCTTCCGCTTCTGCAGCACGCCTTGCGCATCGAAGCGGCCGACCAGCGGCAATACATCCGCCCGCGGATCACGCAGGCGCGCGCCTGCCTGAAAGGTGGAGCATCCGGGCCAGCGCTGTCGCGCTCGTCGGCCGCGATCGTTCATCCTTCGCCAACGCGGTGAGCAGTGCGAGGGCGGTGTCGGCGGAGAGCTCGGGCCGGCGCGTGCGCGGGTCGGGCGGAGGCTCGACGAGGTGGGCGAACCCGACCTCGGCGTCGTCGCGCCCGCCGAACGGCGGCGCTCCGGTGAGGCACTCGTAGAGCAGGCAGCCGAAGGCGTACACGTCGCTCGCGACGGTGGCCGGTGCGCCTTCGATCAGCTCCGGGGCGAGGTAGTGCGCCGTTCCGACGAGCTGGCCGTCGCGCGTCAGCTGCGTCGAGTCGGCGCCACGGGCGAGGCCGAAGTCGGACAGCGCCGCGGATCCGGCGTCGTCGAGGAGCACGTTCGACGGCTTCACGTCGCGGTGCAGCACGCCACGCTCGTGCAGCGCGTCCAGTCCCTGTGCCACCTCGGCGGCGAGCGCCACGACCTCGGCCACCGGCAGCGCGCCATGCGATCGAACGCGCTCGGCGAGCGTTCCCGCGTAGAGCGGCAGCACGAGGTAGCGGTCCCCGACCTCGAGCACGCGCACGAGGTGACGCGACTCGATGGTTGCGGCGAGGCGCGCCTCGCGCTCGAATCGCCGCAGCGCCTCGGCACTCGGATCCCGCAAGAGCTTCACCGCGACCTCCCGCGATCCGTCGGTCGCGCGGTAGACCACGGCGCTCGCTCCCTCGCCGAGCACCTCGAGCACGCGGTAGCGCCCGACCTCCATGCTGCGATTATCCGCGACCGATGATGGAGTTCCGCGTGCTCGGATTGCTGGAGGGGCCCGTCGGGCTGCCGGGAGGGAAGCCGCGGGCGCTCCTCGCGCGCCTTCTCCTCGACGCGGGTCGCGTCGTCTCGGCCGAAGCGCTGGTCGACTCGCTCTGGGAGGAGCCCGTGCCGCCGAGTGCGCCGAAGGTCCTGCAGGCGCACGTATCGACGCTCCGAAAGGCGCTCGGCGCCGGCGCGATCGAGACACGGTCGCCGGGATACGTGCTGCACGGCACGCCGGTCGACCTGAGCCGGTTCGAGGAGCTGTCGGGACGGGCGCGCGACGAGCGGGACGCGCAGCGCCGTGCGGCACTGCTTCGTGACGCGCTCGCGCTGTGGCGCGGCGACCCCTTCGCGGAGTTCAGTCGTGAGCCGTTCGCGCGGACGGCACGGGCGCGGCTCGCCGAGCTTCGCCTCGACGCGCTGATCCGGCGGATCGATGCAGAGCTCGAGCTCGGCGAGCACGAGCGGCTCGTGCCGGAGCTCGGCGCTCTCGTCGACGCCGAGCCCCTGCGCGAGCAGCCCCGGCGCCAGCTGATGCTCGCGCTCTACCGCAGCGGCCGCCAAGCGGATGCGCTTGCGACCTATCGCGCCGGCCGCCGCCTGCTCGTCGAGGAGCTCGGCATCGAGCCCGGCGTTTCCCTGCAGGACCTCGAGCGCGCGATCCTGCGGCAGGACGCGGCGCTCTCGCTCGAAGCGCGCCCGGCCGCGCGCGGGCCAATCGTCTGCGTCGGCACCGCCCTCGTGAACGTGCTCGCGCCACTCGACCGCGAGCTGCTCGTCGTCGCGGTGGGCGACAGCCTCACCGGCGCGGCGTCGTCGCTCCCGCGCGTCGAGGGCGCGCGCGTGCGGACTGCGGCGTTCACCTCCAGCGACGTGGCTGCCGATGCGGTGCGGCTCGCGACGGAGCAGGCGGCCGAGCTGCTCGTCGTCGCGAGCGTGACGGACGCGCTCCTTGCATCGTCGCCATGCGACGTTGCGCTGGTGAACGGCGTGGACGTGCTCGGCGACGGCGCCGTCCTCGTACCCTTCGGGGGTGGCCGCGACGAATGGCCGGCGCTCGAGCTGGGCGCGTGGCTCGCCCGCGCGCACGGCAAGCCGCTTCGGCTGCTCGGCGTCGAGGCGACCGGCGAGAGGCGCGATGCGAGCAGGCTGCTCGCGGGGGCATCGCTCGCGCTGCAGCGCTTCGGCGGGGTGACCGCCGAGACGGCGCTCGTCGCTCCGGGCGCGGACGGCGTGCTCGAGCAGCGCGGCGCCGCGATCGTCGCCTCGCTTCCCCGCGCGGAGCTCGACCGTACGCGTACCGAGCTGCGCGCGCACGCCGACGTGCCGGTGCTCCTCGTGCACGGTGGGCTTCGTCCGAGCGGGCTCGCGCCCGACCGCACGCTGACCCGCTTCAGCTGGTCGCTCGGAGGCCGCGACTGACGGTCGCGCCTGCGGCGAGCAGAAGCAGGAAGACCGCGTACAGGAGCACCGTGTGCCGCACGCCGAGCCCGCCGAGCAGGACGCCTGCGAGGAGCGGCGCGATCGGCGCGGGCAGGTTCGAGATCTGGATCGCGCCCGCCGTCGTGCGCCCTTGCAGGGAGTCCGGTGCTTCCGCCGCGATGGCCGCGAAGAGCAGGCTCCCGAGTGCCGGCACGAAGAAGACGGAGAACGCTCCGAGCAGGCCGACCAGGTACGGCGACCGCACCGCCAGCAGGAGGGACATGGCGAGGGCGACCGCCCACAACGCCCCCGTGACGATCACGCGCGGAGAGAGGGAGCGCATGAGGCGCGGGGTCGCGAGTGCGCCGGCGACGCTCCCGGCAGCCGTGATCGCGAACATCAGGCCGAGCTGCGAGGACGACGCGCCTTCATGTCGCGCATAGACGAGGATCACGAGGCCGATCCCTCCGAACGCGATTGTCCCGGCCGACATCCAGCAGAGGAGCGCACGCAGGAACGGGCGCGCCCACAGCCAGCGGATGCCGTCGAAGATGCCGCGCATCTCCTCGTGCTCTTCGATCACCGGATCGCGCAACGGCGTGCGCACGAAGAGAATCGCGACGAGCGAGCTGAGGTACGAGATCGCGTCCGCCGCGAAGGGCAGCGCGCGGCTCGCGGAGAGGAGCACACCGCCGAGCGGTGGCCCGATCACGCCGGGGATCTGCTGCCGGCTCTGGTTGCGTGCCACCGCTTCGCGGCGCTGCTCGGGCGCAACGACGCGGCGCACGGCAGCCGACTCGGCCGGACCGAAGAGCGTGCCGAGCAGTCCCTCGAAGAACGCGACGACGAGCACGTGCGCGAGGTAGAAGTGGCCGAGCGCGAGCGCGACGGCGAGACTCGCCGAGCCGAGAGCACGGCCTGCGTCGCAGACGATCATCAGCCGCTTGCGGTCGACCCGGTCGACGAAGGCGCCGGCAGGGAGCCGCAGGAAGAACGTTGTGGCCGTGAGCACGGAGCCGACGAGCCCGGCCTTCACCGTCGAACCGGTCGCCCCGAGCACGACCAGCGGAAACGCGAACGACGAGATGCTGATCCCGAGGCTCGAGACCGCGTTCCCCACCCAGAGGGCGACGTACTCTCGATTGTGGCGCAGCGGCGTCACGCCGCGACGTTAGCCGCCCTTCAGGCTGCTTCCTCCCGCACGCGTTGCGCGGCGATGAAGTCGCGATACCAGTAGAAGCTGCCCTTGGGCACGCGCTCGAGCGTCGAGTACTCGACGAAGACGAGCCCGAACCGCTTCCAGTAGCCCCACGCCCACTCGAAGTTGTCGAGCAGCGACCAGGCGAAGTACCCGCGGAGCGGCACGCCCTGTGCGACGGCGCTTGCGGCACCCGCGAGGTAGCGGTCGAGGTACGACTGCCGCTCGGGGTCGCTGACGGCGCCGTCGTGGCTTCGGACGTCCGGGTAGGCGGCGCCGTTCTCGGTCACGTAGATCGCGCGCGGCGAGTAGTCGCGGTGCAGGCGCAGCAGCAGGTCGCGGAGCCCTTCCGGCACGACCTCCCAGCCCATGTCGGTGCGGTCGACGTCGTTGCGCCGCACGATCTGCGAGCGTCCGCCGTTGTCGTCGGCCGCGACGAGCGGCGAGGTGTAGTTGTTCACGCCGAGGAAGTCGATCGGCGCGGCGATCGTCTCGAGGTCGCCGTCGCGCACCTCGGGCATGATCTCCGCCCACGCCTCGAGCATGTCCTCGGGATAGGCGCCGCGGAAGATCGGGTCGAGGAACCAGCGGTTGTGCAGCCCGTCGACCCAGCGGGTCGCGGCGGCGTCCTCCGGCGAGTCGCTGGCCGGGTATGGGTTGTCGAGGTTGAGCGTGATCCCGACCTCGGCGCCGGGGGAGTTCCGCCGGAGGATCTCGACCGCGCGCCCGTGCGAGAGGAGGAGGTGGTGCGCGGTGGCGAGGGCGTCGGCGTCGGATTCGCGGCCGGGCGCGTGGTGGCCCCAGCCGTGGCCGACCCAGGCCACGACCCACGGCTCGTTGTGCGTGATCCAGTGGCCGACGCGATCGCCGAGCCGCTCCGAAACGGCCTCGACGTACTCCTCGAACGCGCCGACGGTGTCGCGCGCCGGCCAGCCACCGAGGTCCTCGAGCACTTGCGGCGTGTCCCAGTGGAAGAGCGTCACGTACGGCGAGATTCCGCTCGCGAGCAGCTCGTCGACGAGCTTGTCGTAGAAGTCGAGCCCGGCAGCGTTGACACGCCCGCGGCCGTCGGGGAGCACGCGAGGCCACGCGATCGAGAAGCGGAAGGCGTCGAGCCCGAGTTCGCGCATGAGCGCGATGTCGTCGCGGTACCGGTGGTAGAAGTCGCATGCGACTGCGCCCGTGTCGCCGTTCCGGACCTTCCCCGGCGTCGCGCAGAACCGGTCCCAGACGCTCTCGCTGCGCCCGTCCTCGTTCGCTGCGCCCTCGATCTGGTACGACGCGGTGGCGGCGCCCCACACGAACTCGGCAGGGAACGACTTAGTGAGTTGGTTGGACATGGAGTTCCTCTCGGATCTGGGGTGACGGGGCAGTGACATGGCAACGCGCGCTCTGGCCCGGGCGTGCCGCGACGAGCTCAGGCGTGACGTGAGAGCAGATGTCGATGCGCAACGGGCACCGCTCGACGAAGCGACAGCCTGGAGGCGGGTCGACCGCCGCGGACGCGAGTCCCTTGCGGATCTCGATGCGCTCGCGGTCGCGCGTGGCGGGATCGGGCACGGAGGCGAGCAGCAGCTGCGTATAGGGGTGAAGCGGCGTCTGCAGCACCGGCTCGGCCGGTCCTTGCTCGACGATCTGGCCGGCGTACATGACGAGCACCGTGTCGGCGATGTAGCGCGCGCTTGCGAGGTCGTGCGTGACGTAGAGGAACGTGAGGTCGTGGTCGTGCTTCAGATCGACCATTAGGTTGAGGATTCCGATCCGGATCGAGACGTCGAGCATCGACGTCGGCTCGTCGGCGATCAGCACGGTCGGCTGCACCGCCAGAGCGCGTGCGATCGCGACACGCTGACGCTGGCCGCCAGATAGCTCGTGCGGGTACTTGTCGGCGTACTTCTCGGGCGGCACGAGGCCGACCTGGTCGAGGAGCGCGAGCACGCGTGCCTCGACACCGTCGCGCCGCGCCAGCCCGTGAATGCGCAACGGCCGCGCGAGGTGGTGACGCACCGTCTTGACGGGATTCAGCGATCCGAACGGATCCTGAAAGATCATCTGCACCTGCGAGCGATAGCCGAGGACGTCGCGCCGGCGCCGCCCTCTCGTAACGTCGCTGCCTTCGAAGAGGATCGTGCCGCCCGTCGGGTCGTACAGACGGAGCAGGAGCCGCGCGACGGTGCTCTTGCCGCTGCCGCTCTCGCCCACGAGCGCCGTGATCGTGCCGGGGCGCAGCGCGAACGTCACGTCGTCGACCGCGTGAACGCGGCTGCGACGACCGGGCAGGGTGCCGCCTGCCGGGAAGTGCTTCGTCAGACCCCGCACCTCGAGCGGCGCGGAGATGGAGACAGCGTTGGAAGGCGTCATCCCTGCTGCTCCACGAGGTGGCAGGCGACACGGTGCGCGGGCGCGACCGGCTTCAGGATCGGGCGGACCGTTGTCTGAAGCGTCTGCAGCTGGCCCGGCTCGCCGGTGCAGTGGGGGCACCGGGGATGGAAGCGACAGCCGGACGGTGGGCTCGCGAGGTCGGGCGGCGCGCCGGCGATGCCCGTCAGCCGCTCTTGCGGGCCGGTCAGCGGCGGGAACGACCGGATCAGGCCGAGTGTGTACGGATGGCGCGCGCCGTCCCGGAGCGAGGTGGCCGGTGCTTCCTCGACGACCTCTCCCGCGTACATGATCGCGACCCGGTTCGCGAACTCGAAGAGCAGAGAGAGGTCGTGCGTGATGAACAGCACGGCGAACTCCATCTCCGCCTGCAGGTCGCGCACCTGTTGCAGGATCTCGCGCTGCACGACGACGTCGAGCGCCGTCGTCGGCTCGTCCATGATCACCAGCTCGGGCTTCAGCGCGAGCGCCATCGCGATGATCACACGCTGGCGCATCCCGCCCGAGAGCTCGTGCGGGTACGCGCGCACGCGGCGGGCGTCGATTCCGACGAGGTCGAGCAGCTCACCCGCGCGCGAGAGCGCCTGCCGCCGCGAGACGTGCTCGTGCGCGCGCATCATGTCGACGAACTGGTCGCCGACGCGCATCACCGGGTTGAGGGCGTTCATCGCACCCTGGAAGACCATCGAGACGTTGCGCCACCGGTGGCGGCGCAGCTCCTCGGCGCTGCTCGCCGTCAGGTCGCGGCCGCGGAACAGGATCTGACCGGAGACCACATGCGCCGGCGGGCGCAGGATCTGCATGACGGTATTCGCCACCGTGGTCTTGCCGCACCCCGACTCGCCGGCGAGGCCGAGGATCTCGCCGGCCCCGATCGTCAGGTCGACGCCGTCGACGGCGACGACATCCCCGTACGCGACGCGCAACGCGCGCAGCTCGACGAGCGCTTCGCGCGTCCGTGCCTCGGCCTGTGGCTCCTGCACGGCGGCCGTCACGACCGCCGACCGAGGTTGCGGAGGCGCGGGTTGCTGACCTCGTCGATCCCCGCGAGCAGGAAGACCAGCCCGACGACAGTGAGCACGAGGGCGAGGCCGGGGAAGAGGAACGGCCACCACTCGCCCTGGAGCACGGTCGAGTTCGTCTGAGCCCAGTACAGCACCATGCCCCAGCTGACGTGCGTCGTGTCGCCGAGCCCGAGGAACTCGAGGCCTGCGTCGACGAGCAGTGCGACGTAGAACACGAGCACGAACGCGGCGGCGATGCGGCTGATCATGTTCGGCATCAGCTCGGTGAAGACGATGCGCCACGTCGACTCGCCGGCGACCTTCGCCGCCTGGACGAAGTCGCGGTTCTTCAGCGTCAGCGCCTGCCCGCGCAAGATGCGCGCCTCGAACGCCCACAGCGTGAAACCGAGGACGAGGATCATCGTCGTCATCCCGCGCGCCTTGAGGTAGCTCGAGATCACGATCAGCAGCGGGATCGTCGGGATGACGAGGAAGACGTTCGTCAGGAAGTTGACGATCTCGTCGACGATCCCGCCCGAGTACGCGGCGAGGATGCCGAGCGTGGTCGCGAGGACGGTCGCGAGCACCGCGGCGGACGCGCCGAGGATCAAGGAGCGGCGCGTCCCGAGCACGACCTGCGAGAAGATGTCGCTGCCCTGGTCGGTCGTGCCGAAGAGGTGGTGCCACGAGGGAGCCTGCCGTGTTGCGAGGATGTTGAAGTCGGTCGGGTTGCTGACCGAGATCCACGGCGCGATCACCGCCATCACGATCATGAAGCCGATGAGGAGGAGGCCGAACCGCGACTTTCTGTTCGCGAGGAGAAGCTTCAGCCACCCGGGGATGCGGAACCGGCTGCGCTCGCCGGAGGCGGCGACGCTGAGCGGGACGAGCTCCGGCTCGACGGCAGGCTGCAGCTGCGACATCAGCTCGTGCGCACGCGCGGGTCGAGGACGAAGTTGAGGAGGTCCATGACGAAGTTCGCGCCGATCACGCAGAACGCGAACACGAGGAGGAGCCCTTGCGTGAGCGGATAGTCCGCGCCCAGCGCCGCCTGCTGCAGCGACAGGCCCGCGCCCGGATAGCTGAAGACGTACTCGATGAAGACGAGCCCGCCGACCGCGCCTGCGAACTGTGCGGCGAAGCCGTTGAGCGGGGGGAGGATCGCGTTCCGGCCTGCGTAGCGCGTCATGACGCGCCGGTCACGCAAACCCTTCGCCTGCGCCATCGCGATGTAGTCCTCGCCGATCGTGTTGATCATCACCGTGCGCATGTTCAGAACCCAGCCGCCTGCGTAGGCGGCGACGATGATCAGGATCGGCAGCTGGGAATGCCGGAACGCGCTCGAGAGGAACGCCCAGTCGAATCCGGGCACGAGGCCCGTGTCGTAGGCGTGCTGGATCGGGAACCAGTGCAGCTTGATGCCGAGGAAATAGACGCCAAGGAGCGCGGTGAAGAACGCCGGAAACGCGCTGAGCGCCATCAGCGTCGGCACGGCAACCGTATCGATCCCGCCGCCGCGCCGCCACGCGGCCACCATCCCGACGCCGGTACCGAGCAGGAACGCGATCACGAACGCGACGCCGACGAGGAAGATCGAGTACGGCAGCGTGCGGCCGATCACCTCCGACACGGGCGCGGGATAGTTGGACGTCGAGATCCCGAAGTTCAGATGCGTCACGCGGTGCAGGTAGACGCCGTAGTCGTGCCAGATCGTCCCCTTGCCACCGCCGAGCAGCGCTTCGTAGGTCTGGACGATCCCCGGGTTCGCCTGGATCTGTGCCGGCGAAAGGCGGGCGAGGACACCGCCGGCGGGATCGCCCGGCATGAGCCGAGGCAGCAGGAAGTTCAGGGTCAGTGCGACCCAGATGGCGAACCCGTAGAAGACGAGTCTGCGAGTGAACCAGCGCATGGTGGTGTGCCGGAGTATGTCGCCGGGCGGGACCGAAGTCCCGCCCGGCGAGCCCCCAGTGCGCCGCTACGCGCCGGCTTTACCGCCGGGGCAGATGCGGGTGAACGAGAGGAGGTTGTCCGGATAGGTGGAGAAGATCGGGTCGCCGTAGAAGTTCTTCGGCGAGTTGAAGCAGTGGAAGTACCTCGTGCTGTAGGTCGACCAGCGCGGCCCGATGAAGAGCGGTACGACCGGCATGTTGTCGAGGAAGATCTTCTCGAGCTTCGTGGCGATCGCGTGCTGCTTCTTCGCGTCGAGCGTGACCTTCCACTGGTTGAGGAGGGTCGTCGCCTGGGCGTTGTAGGTGTGCGACCAGTTACCCGTCGTCGACGCGTCCTGACCCGAGGGGACCAGCGAGTTCTGCGACAGGTTGGCGTTGAAGAACCCGTACGGCGAGGCCTGCGAGCCGTTCTGCCAGAGCAGCGTCGGGTTCTTCGTCGCGTACGCGTTCGGGAACCACGAGTTCCAATCGGGCTCCAGGGCGACGTTCGAGTCGATCCCGATCGCCTGCAGGTTCTTGGTGATGATCTGGTTCGACGCAACCCAGTCCGACCAGCCCGAGATCACGTGGATGTCGAGGTTGACGGCGTTGCCCTTCGGGTCGATCAGCTTGTTGCCCTTGTACGTGAAGCCGTTGTCCGTGAGCAGCTTCTTCGCCGCTGTCGGGTTGTACGTCGACAGCTGCTTCGACTGGGCCTTCACCGCCGGGTCGGTGACCCACTGCGGGAAGAGGCCGTTGAGGCCGATTGCATCGGTCGGCGGCGCGTAGCCGTACTCACCGAGCTTCGACACCGTGTTGCGGTCGATGGCCAGCGAGAGTGCGTGCCGGAACCCGACGATGCTGTACGGATAGACGTTGTTGTCGAAGACGAGGGAGACCGGATACGCCGTCGTCGCGTAGAAGGCGTGGAAGTGCTTCGGGTCCTTCGCGATGTAGGCCTTGTCGACGCCCGGGACGAAGTTGTGCGTCCAGTCGACCGCACCGGTCTGCGCGAGCGCGAGGGATGCGTCGTTCGACGATGCCTGTACGTACTCGAGGCAGTTGATCAGCGGCTTGCCCTTCTGCCAGTAGTGCGTGTTCTTGCTCAGCACGTAGTCCTGACTCGTGAAGCGCGTGATGCGGTTGAACGGGCCGGAACCGACCGGGGTCGAGTTCGTGAAGGTCGCGGGGTCGGCGACCTTCGACCAGATGTGCTGCGGAATGATGTAGATGTTGTTCATCGTCGACGCGATGAACTGCGAGTCGGGCGTCTTCAGCGTGATCGTGACCGCCGACGAGCCCTTCGTGTGGACCGACGCCACGTTCGTTTCCGGGCGCGTGATGCCGAGTACGTCCATCACCTTGTTCTGCTTGCCGGCGGTGAGGCTGTAGACGACGTCCTTCACGGTCAGCGGCTGCCCGTCAGACCACTTGACGCCCTTCGCAATCTGGAGCGTCAGCGTCTTGTTGCCGTTGCTCCACTTCCAGCTGCGCGCCAGCCAGGGGACGGCCGGCTTGCCCCCTTCGGGTGAGATGATGAGACCCTCGTAGAACGTGCCTCTCACGATCTGGCCGCTCGGGAGACCGCTGCCAGTGAACGGGTTGAAGTTCTTGGTGAACGCAGGGTCGCCGGCCCCGGCCATCACGAGGCACGGGTGGGACGCGGCGGCGCTACGGGTGGCGGCGGGCGCTGCGTGAGCCGACGGCCTCGCAGCTGCGATCGCGACGACGATCAGCGCGGCCAGTGCGACGGCGCCCGTGACGGCGAGGAGCCCGGCACGGGTGGAGCGGTTCTGACGTGACATCTGCCTTCCTTTCCTTGCCCGGCGGGGCGGGATGGGGCGGTACCGAGAGAACGTTCCGGAAATTTCCGGAAACGGTTAACACGTTCGACCCACTCGTGTCAAGGGTTGTTCTGCAAATTCGGCATCGCGCCCGCCGAAAATCTTCCGGCTCCGTCGCGGGAATTGCCGGAAACGTTTCCGAGTGCTTGAATGGGCGCCTATGGCGCAAGCGGACACCCGTCCCGAGCCTCCGTTCCGCGGTCGTGCGACGATCCGCGACATCGCCGACCTGGCCGGCGTCTCGATCGCGACGGTCTCCCGCGTGCTCAACGATCGCCCCGACGTCGCACGCGAGACGCGCGAGAACGTGCTCCAGGTCGTGCGCGAGCACGGGTTCAGCACGAACCGCGGCGCGCGCGGCCTCTCGAGCGGACGTACGGGGATGGTCGGCCTCACGCTGCCGCTCGTCGCCGACGCCTACTTCGGGCCGATCCTGAGTGGCGCGGCCGAGGCCCTTTACGAGCGCGACATGCGGATCGTCCTCGCGCCGACGCTCCACGAGCACGACCGCGAGGTCTCGCTGCTCGAGCGGCTGATGCGAGGCACGACCGACGGCGCGATCCTCATGCTTCCGGAGGAGTCTGTGATGGAGTTGCTGATGGTGCAGCGCCAGGGCTTCCCGTTCGTCGTCGTCGACCCGCGTGAACCTCCTCCCGACGGGATCGCGTGCGTCGCGGCGATGCACGCCGCGGGCGCCAAGGAGGCGACCGAGCACCTGCTCGCGCTCGGTCACCGGCGGATCGGCGCGATCGCCGGCGCGCCCGGCTGGTATGCGACCGAGGAGCGGCTGATCGGCTTCCGCGCGGCGCTCGCGGGCGCCGGCATCCTGCTCGATCCCGAGCTCGTCGTGTACTCCGACTGGCGGATCCCGAGCGGCACTGCCGCGGCCGACGAGCTGCTTGCGCTCCCGGACCCGCCGACGGCGATCTTCGGCTTCAACGACAACGTCGCGATCGGCGCGCTGCATGCGGCGCGCACCCGCGGGCTGACCGTGCCCGACGACCTGTCCGTGGTGGGGTTCGATGACACGGAGCCCGCGGTGATCGTGACGCCACGCCTCACCTCGGTTCGTCAACCGCTCGCCGAGATGGGACGCATGGGCGTGAGCCTCCTCATCCGCATCATCGAAGGGCAGCGCGTCGACGCATTGCGGATGGAGCTCTCGACGAAGCTCGTCGTCCGCGAGTCGACGGCTCCTCCAAGGAGGTGACGCATGCGCGTCGCGGTCGTCGCGGCGCTCGTCCTCGCCGGCATCGCGCTCGGCTCGGCGCTCGCGCTCGGCGGCGGGCCACGCAACGCGTACGCGGTCCGCGGGCTCGTCTCGGACGAGCACCGGCGCGCGTCGAGCGTCGACCGGTCGCTCGTCAACGCCTGGGGGATCGCGGCGAGCCCCACGGGTCCATGGTGGACGTCGAACGAGGCGAGCGCGACGAGCACGCTGTATTCGGGCGCGGGACGAAAGCAGCTCCTGACGGTCAGGGTCGCCGGCGGGCCGACGGGGATCGCGTTCTACGGCGGCAAGGGTTTCCGGATCTCCGCCGGTCGGGTATCCGACCCGGCGCGCTTCGTCTATGCGTGTGAGGACGGCATGCTGCGCGCGTGGACGCCGACCGTGCCGACGGGCTGGTCGACGAAGTCGGTCGTCGTCGTTGACGAGGCGGCGACCGCGGCGGTCTTCCGCGGCCTCGCGATCCTGGGCGAGCGCGTCTACGCGACCGACTTCCACAACGGCCGCGTCAACGTCTACGACTCGCGCTGGCGGCGCGTCCGTCGCGCAGGCGCGTTCGTCGACGCGCAGATCCCGGAGTGGTACGCACCGTTCGGGATCCAGGCGATCGGCGGCCACCTGTTCGTGACGTACGTCTACCGCGCGCCGGTCAACGGCAACGACGCGCCGACGGGTGGATTCGTCGACGAGTTCGACCGCGACGGCAGGCTCGTTGCACGCGTCGCGCATCGTGGTGTGCTGAACGCGCCGTGGGGCATCGCACTGGCGCCGCGCTCATTCGGCTCCTTCGGCCGCGACCTGCTCATCGGCAACTTCGGCGATGGCCGCATCAACGCGTATCGCCGGCGCGGCGGCGGATGGTCCTACGACGGCGCGCTGCGGGACACGCACGGGCGGCCGATCGTCGTCAGCGGGCTCTGGGGGATCGGGTTCGGGAACGGCGCGATGGCGGGGGATGCCGACACGTTGTTCTTCGCCTCGGGCCCGCACAGGTGGCGCGGCGAGACGGAGCTCGGGGTGCACGGACTGCTGGGCTCGATCGCGCCGGCCTAGCAGGGCTTCGCGCCGAACGGCTCCGAGTGCGCATACGGGTAGACGCACCTGTTCCACGACCACTGGCCGCCCTCGACCTGTCCGCGGTAGAGGTTGTCGACGCGCACGAAAGGACCGTCGCCGTCGTCTGCCTCGAGCAGGAAGCCTTCGAAGGTGACGGCCGTCGATCCGCCGCCGCTCGCGATCGGATCGAGCAGGTGCATGATCGCGGGCACGTCGGCGACGAACGCCTTGCGGTCGCGGCTCGTCTTCACCACGAGGAGCGGCGCGATCTGGAGCGGGCGCAGCAGCCGCAGCGACACGACGTCGAACCCATAGCGGCGCCCGATGGCATCGACTCGCGTGCGGAACGCGGCCGGCGTCGGGTTCGGGAACCTCTGGCCGAACGGCTGGGCACGGTCCGACACGCCCTTGATGCCGCCGAGGCTCCAGCCGACGAGCGGCGCGCCGCCGCCGGAGCAGAAGCGGTCGCGGAGCGCGCCTTCGACCAACCCGCCCTCCCATTCGGCGACCGACTGCGCCCCGATCTGCTGCGGGTTCGCATGCGTCGTCAGGACGGCGGACGCCGCGGGGGCGCCGATGTAGGCCCAGAGGGCGGTGGCCGGCGGCCGTGCATCGTTGAACCAGCCCTTCAGATGTTGCCGCGTGATCGGCGGCGGCGGGCCGAACTCGATGCGCCGGACGTAGCGGCGGTCGCCGAGCCCGGCGAGCAATTCGCGAACGATTGCCGCTGGAGTTGCCGGGCTCGAGGCGGGACGGGGCGCGACGCTCGGTGCGCTCCGCAGTTCGCCGTTTCCTCCGCCCGGTGATGGGCGCGCCCAGCACGACCGCGACGGGAACGCCGGGTAGGGCTTCCAGGTCGTCGGCGACGGCGGCGGGTCTGCGGCGATCGAGAGCGGCCGCGCGTGCGCGCACCCGGCAAGCACGAGTAGCGACGCGACGAGCGTCGAGGCGGAAGCGAACCTTCTCATCCGAAGAGCGTTACGTCACCGGCCTCGGTAGCCGTCACAGCCCTGCGCGTCGAGTGCTCTCTCAGCTCGAACGCGGCCCGAGCAGCTGCCTCAGCGGAAGCGTGGTGTGTCTCACGTTTTGCGACCGGCGGGCGCGGGCCAGACGGCGGCGGCGGTCGATCGTTCCGGTCTTCAGGTCGACATGGCGATGCTGGGTCAAGGCTCACCTCGTTGCAGCGGACGGAGCGAGATCCAATCACACCAACCGCGGCTCGCGCGATGACGAAGAAGTGAACGCGGCCGCGGCGCGTGTCGAACGTTCTTCGAGGTGGCTGCCGCCCCGAGGGAGAGGAGGGAGAGGGGACGTCTCTCCCCCGAGGCAGTCGCGCCGGCGCTCGGGGTAGAAGCGCCGGCACCGCAGCCCCGGCCATGGTTGCGAGCCCGAAGGCTGCGGGGCCTGGCCCAGATGGGGCGACTTCTCTCGACTGTTGTGCGACGGCTGTGATCGGCCGGGTCGGGATCATGTGGTGCTCGCGCACCACGTCGACATGGTCTCCGGCCCGGCAGTGAAGTGTCGCGGGCATAGCTGCCGCTGGTAGGGCGGCGGGCTTCGCACGGTAGGTGCACTTGTAACGATAGGCACGGTCGATTAGGTTTGGCGCGAGGCGACTTCTCTTGAGCCAGACCTGCTGAAGAGAGTGTCGCTAGATCGGTCGGCGAGGCTCTGCGGCGGGCGAGCGGACGGGCTTGACTCGATGACAGCTGGGGCAGCTCCATCGGCGAGTGACACGAACTCGCCCGTCGGGAACGTCCATACAACCGTCCGAAGGAGTTCGAGTATGAGGGCGAAGACGAGCTGGCCACCGCTATTCGGCCTATCGGTGCTCGGCGCAGTGCTCGTGGTGAGCGCGGCGGCTGGCTCGGGCGGAGGCGTGATCTCGACGTTCGCCGGGTCGGGCAAGAACTTTGGCGCGACAGGCGGCTACGGAGGCGACGGAGGCCCGGCCGCCAGGGCGCACCTGCGCGCGCCGGCAGCGGTCGCGGTCGACGTTCAGCGAGACGTGTTTATCGCCGACCACCTGAACAACGTCATTCGTAAGGTGGCTCTTACCGGCACGATCACGACGGTCGCACATGCCGATTCGCCCTGGGGCGTCGCCGCCGACACGCGAGGGAACATCTACTACGAGGACGGGCCAGGCGTGTTCAAGGCCAGTCCGGACGGCACCGTCACGCCGTTTGCCGGCACGAATCCCACCTCTTACGACCTCGGCGACGGTGGCCCGGCGGCTTCCGCATACCTGTCGCATCCGGTCGGCTTGGCGACCGACCGCCGCGGGAACGTCTACATCGCCGACTCGGCTCACAATCGGATTCGACGGGTCGGCTCCGACGGGACGATTACGACCGTCGCCGGCACGGGCAGCCCAGGCTTCTCGGGTGACGGCGGTCCTGCGACGAAGGCTCGGCTAAAGGCCCCGTGGGTCGTGACGGTCGACGCCGGCGGCAACCTGTACATCGGGGACAGCGGCAACCGCCGGGTGCGGAAGGTCACGCCTGGCGGCACCATCTCGACTATCGCCGGCTCGGGAGCAAGCCGGGACTCTCCGGACGGGACGCGCGCTCTAAAGGCGAGCTTCTACAACGTTTTCGGCTTGGCCGTCGATCGCTCGGGAACCGTGTACATCGCGGATGGCATCGCGCGGGTTTACGCGCTGCGCGCCGGAAGGGTCTCGACCTTCGCCGGCGATGCGAGCGGGGACAAGGGCGGCTTCGGTGGTGATGGGGGCGTGGCCCGGCGGGCGCTTCTCGATCATCCGCAGGGGCTGGCGGTGGACGCGCATAGCGACCTCTACATCGCTGATTTGTATAACAACCGGGTGCGCAAGGTGACCGGGCCGAAGTGAGTCTTTCGGCCGAGGTCGGCGCGTCCACGAAGCCAAGGCAGCCGGAAGGGTCTCAGCCGCCACGCCGGTGGAGCAGTTATTCACGACGGCGCCATGCCAGGCCGACTGAGTCAGGCCGGCGAGCCCTGATGCTAATGACAGTGATAGCGGGCGGCGCCCTCGTCGCCGCCACGGGGGCGGGCGAGGCCAGGTCTTCGGGCGCTGGGCAAATCTACTTCTACGCCAACATCAACGAGCCCGTACTCGGCGGTGCGATCAAGAACCCTCTCGTAGTCCGTCCGTCGACGTTGGCTCTGCATGAGGATGGTTCGTGGGTCGTCAAGGATCTACATTGGACCGCCTGGGGCTCGAGCGTTGCGCGCGCGACCGGCGTGAGTACCGCGAGCAACTGCATGCCTAATTGCTCCGCCGGAACCCTGACAACCAGCCCGGCCGAGGTCGCCCTCTCGAGTCCGGGACTCGTTCAGGGCCACGAGGTGTACCGCTGCTTACGGCTGACGTTTCGTTCCCACCCGGCGTCCAACCAGCGCCGCTGCCTCGGGCGTCAGGGAAGCCTGATCGGCTATGTCAATGTTGCTTCGACGACGACTGTGCATCTCCGCTACTTCCGCTCGCCGAGCGGCAATCTCGCCTGTGGGGTCGGCGACGAGGAGCGCGTGTACTGCTCGAGCCAGAACCGCCCGCACACTGTGTCGCTCGAACTCGACGGCACGATCAGTGTCTGCAACGGCGTCAAATGTCTAGGCCCAGCCGGCGCCGGCGCCGGCGCCGGCGCCGGGACCGGGCCGGCCCCACCCGTGCTCGGCTACGGCCAGGTGGACACGATGGGCCCCTACCGCTGCAGGTCGAGGCCGGAAGGCGTCACCTGCACGGTTATGCGCCTCGGCAAAGGCTTTGGCAAGGGCTTCCTGATCAACGCCGCGTCGGTCACGAAGGTAGGCCGATGAAGAGCGCCGGCCTTGTCGTCATGCTGGTCAGTGCAACCGCGGTATCGGTTGCGTTTGGCGAGGTTGGGAGCGCCCCAATCACCACGATCGCCGGAACGGTCAACACCGGGGCCGCTGGGATCTCGATCCAGGACACCTACCCGCCCGGGATAGCGATCGACCGGCACCGGAACGTGTTTCTTGCTGAACCTCGACAGCACCGCGTTCAAAGGATCAGCGCAGCCGGCAGGGTGATCAGATTCGCCGGAACCGGACGGTCTGGATGTTCCGGGGATGGCGGTCCCGCTTCATCAGCGCGCTTGAGCGGGCCGAAGGCAATTGCGGCGGACAACCTGGGCAACATCTACATCGGTGACTACTGCCGCGTACGCAAGGTCGATGCCAGAGGGCTGATCACGACTTTCGCGGGGGGAGCGAGCACTTGCTGCATCAGGGAGGGCGTTCCGGCTACGTCGCAGGCGCTCGCGCCGCACGGTCTGGCGGTTGACCAGCGGGGCAATCTCTATATCTCCGACTTCGGGAGCGACCGGGTCCGCAGGGTCGCCGTCGGCGGGACGATCACGACGGTCGCCGGAAGCGGTGGGTCAGGCGTACCCGGCGGTTTTTCCGGAGATGGAGGGCCGGCGACAAGCGCGAAGCTGTTGCTACCGACGGGCCTTGCGGTCGACAAAGCGGGAAACCTGTACATCGCCGACAAGGGGAACGACCGCGTGCGAAAGGTCAACACCGCCGGAACGATCACGACGATCGCAGGCAACGGGGGCGCAGGATTCTCAGGGGATGGCGGTCCTGCGACTGCAGCCAAGCTCAACCACCCGGAGGGCGTGGCCGTCGATCAGCATGGAAACGTGTTCATCGCCGACACTTTCAACGCCCGCATCCGAATGGTGACTGCGAAGGGCGTGATCACGACGATCGCCGGGACAGGTGTGCCGGGTTTCTCGGGCGACAAAGGTCCTGCTTCGTCGGCACAAGTGTGGTACCCGAAAGGCATCGCGGTTGACGCGCAAGGCAATCTCTACATTGCCGAGGCGTACCACGTTCGCAAGATCTCGCTCGGCTGACTGCTCCCAGATCCGCGGGGTCCGCGGACGGGAGCGGCGCGTGGCGTCAGAGCTTCGCCACTTGCCCGGCGCTCGTCAGACGGAAGCCCTTACCGCGGGCTGGGCCGGTAGCGACCGTACAGCTCATCGCGGAAGTCTGAGAGGCGCAGTGGAAGCCGTTGATGTTCAGATGCTGGCTGGGCTGCAAGAGGGGCGTACCCCGCCCGCCCCAATTCTGGGTGCAGCTGTCGCCGGGCGGGTGGTCGCAGATTCGGAGCGCGCCGGTGTGCTTCAGCATCGCGCCGTGCTGGATGTCCTTGGTGGCGCAACTGATGTCGTTGATCCGGAACTTCGTTATGTGATCGACGGAACACCAGATCTGACGATCTGGCGAGAACCAGTTGAAGTTGTCGACGATGCCGGTCGGCATCACGAACTGGTAGCCGCTCGCAACGAGTCGTGAGCCGTTCCAGTGCCATGTCCGCTCTTGCAATCCTGCGATGTCGCAATGGATCAATGGATTGCCGTGAATCTCGTCCTGCTCGGTGAGGTCATTGCCGGACCGGGTGAGCGGCCTCGAGAGCGGCGCCGGGAGGTGAGCCCCGCCGGGGAGGATTTGCCAGCCGCCGGTTACGTTGCGGAAAACGAACCAGCCGTTGAGTGGGCCAAGACAATCGTTGCCGCCCGGAGGCGCGCCGGTGGTGGCTGCCATTGCGCTGCTGCCGCGACCTGCGAACGCACCGCACAGCACCGCGTGGACGTACGACGGTCCCTGCGCGCGGCCGCGCACGGTCATGTGCAAGGCGTCGATCGCTTGACTCGCAGCGGCCCGCGAGCAGACTGCCGCAGCCTGCGTTTTCTCGGCGGGACGCTGCGCAATCGCGGCTGCGGCAATTACCGCCGCGCACGCGAGCGCAGCCACTCCTACCGCACCAAACCTCACGTGTCGCTTCACCCCGTTCTTCCATTCTGACCCGTTGGCCGAGCATGTCAGAGGCCATCAGGACAGGCAAGTCGAACGGGACGCGGAGGCGAACAAGAAACGTCCGAACACCGTCAGGAAGCTCGTGCATCCCCTTCCCGTCGTGCGAACGTCATCGCCTCGGACGCCTCTGTGCGGGCTGCGTCAGCCCGACACGGTGCCGGTCAGCGTGCTGACGGTGAAGTCGCCGTTCTCCTGCTCGATGCCTTCGCCACGCAAGCCCTTGTATGCCTTCGTGCCGGAGGTGATCGTCCAGTGGGATGTACCGCGGGTGGTGTCGATCTTGATCACGAACGTGATCGTTCCGTTGCTGCCCGCTGTGACGTAGCGGAGCGTGATCAGCGGCCGCTTCAGGGTCCGGTAGACGACGACCTTGCCGTGATCCGAGATCGCACCCGAAGCGACGAACCGACCGATGCCCGCTACGCCTCCGCCCGTGACGCGATCGCCCTGCTGGCGGTCGTTCACATGGGTGACGCGCAGCGTTATCTCGCCGCCCGCGTTTTCGCGGCCGGCTGTCGAGTCGATGCGATCGAGCGTGTTCGTGGCGACGCTGCTCACCCAGAAGGATCGGCCGGCGGGCGCGACCGACGGCGCGGTGCCGTCTCTCGTCTCCGGCGCGACGCGGATCGGCAGACCGACCCTCTTCGCGGAACGCACATCGATCCGCACGACGGTCCCATCATCCTCGTCGGTGACGAAGACCGATCCGCCCGAGGCGACCAGCCAGTTCGGTCTGGTGCCGACGCCGATCGGATCTCCCACCGGTCGAAGCGAGCGCGGGTCGAGCCGGCCGACCGTGCCGCCTCGGCGATCGGCGAACCAGACGCTTCCGCCGGTGACGACGATTCCGACCGGGAACCCGCCGACGTGCCGTCGTTTGACCGCGTGCGTCGCCGGGTCGATCCGGAGCACCTCCCCGGCGTCGGCGGCCGTCACCCAGAGATAGCCATCGCCGGCGGCCAGTGCAAACGTACGGCCGGGAGAAAGTCGAAGCGGCATCGAGGCCGGCTCGAGCGTCCTCGAGTCGACTCGCAGGAGCCTCGCGGGCCGGACCTCGAGCGCCCACAACTCGCTGCTGCCGCGAAGGACGGTCTGCTCGACCGGCCCGTCGAACCAGTGACGCACCAGCACGGCGCCGGTGTGCCAGTCGAGAACGGCCAGCTGGCCGAGCCCAGAGCGGTGCTGAACCGATGCGACCAAGCGGTCCCCGACGCGCGCCAGGTGAGACACCTCGCCGTCCAGGTACACGGGCTGCGCCTGCGCCCTCGTCGCGAGGTCGAGACGCAGCAGCCGCCCGCCGCGCTGAGGCTCGTGCGCGTCGCGGCCCAACGCCACCCAGAGTGCGTCCGGGCCGGCGACCACGGCTTCGGGGTGTCCCGGCACCCGCAGAGTGGCCGTCACTCCCAACGTCGTCGTCTTCCTGGAGGCCTCGCGCGTCGCCAGCAGCACCGAGCCGGCGACGGCGACGGCGGCGGAGACCGCGACCACCGCGATCCGGAAGCGGCGGCGCGTCGAGTCGGCGACACGCCGCGAGGTTTCATCCACGCGGCTCATCATCCCACCCTCGATCGCCTCTCATGGCTCGACGGTCGCCTCGAGGAGCCGCCAGCCTCCGCGGTATCCGTCCCGAACTGCCGTGACGAACATGCCGAGGCGATCGCTCGCGCGTGGATGCCCGGGCAGGCTGTACGCGACGACGAACAGGCGGTGCAGACGCCGGTCGCGTCGATCGAACGCCGGCCGCGGCCACGCCTTCAGCGCGACAAGCGTTGCGTGCGGAACGGCCCGCACCCACCAACGCGCGACGTCGGCCGGATCCTCGAACGACGGACGCGACGGCGTTCCGGGATCGAACACGCGGAGGAACAGTTGCGACCTGGTGAGAGGCGCGCCGGCGGCGCTGCGGAGCTCGATCGGGTAGATGCCGTGGAGAGCCGGCGTCGGCAGGTTGCCGCGCCAGACGCTGCCGAGCAAACGGAGCGAGCGCCATGGGAGCGGTGTCCCGTCGACATAGCTCGCGCCCACGAGCCGCACCTCGAGCGAACGGCTCTCGAGGCCGGAGACCGCGATCGTCGAGCGCTCGTACAGTTTGGCGATCGCCGGCTGCACGGCAACGCGCAGTGGGGCGTTGGCCGCGATGTCCACCGACTGCTCCGCAGCAGGCGCAGACGCCTGAGTGGACGCTGCGACCAGCGCGAGAGAAACGAGACAGACGAGGTTGCGCATGGGGCTGACTTCCTTTCGACGCGATCTCTCGAGACGCGCACGAGATTCGCCCGATCGAAGCACCGCCCGGCGTTCCGCTCTTCGGGGATCGCCCTGGTCTCGGCGCGAGTCGAGGGAAAACCCTCGGTTCGCGGCCTGAGGGGTGTGCGACGATGCCGAGGGTGACGGCGTCCGTCCCCGTGGCTGCGGCTCGGCCGGTGCAAGAGGTGCTGCGCGACCCGGTGCTCGTCGTGCCCCTCGTGGTCGTGGCGGGCCTCGCCGTAGGCGCGCTCGGCGTCCACGCGGGCGTCTCCGGGACGCGGATCGCGACAGACATGGGGCTTGCCTGGGCTCTGACGGCAGCGGCGCTCGTCATGGCCGAACGGCCGCGGCAGCGGCGAGTGAGGCTCCTTCTCGGCGCCGCTGCCCTCGCGCTTCTCGGCGGGGACCTCGAATGGGCGAGCGCGCACACGCTCTGGACGGCCGGGCTGGTGCTGGAGCAGGTTTGGATCGCGTTCCTGGCCGCGCTGCTGCTCGCGTTCCCACAAGGGCGGGCGGGTTCCTCCCTCACCCGCTGGGTCGTCGCGGGGACCTTCGCCGTGACTCTCGGCGGCCAGTCTCTCGGTGCCCTGGTCGAGCCCGACGCGCGCGACCTGCTGTCGGTCGCGCCGAATCAGCCCGTCGCGCATGCAGTCGACCGGGCGCAAGAGATCGCCGGCGTTGCGCTCGCGCTCGTTGTCCTGCTGCTGGTCCTGCGTCGGCTACGAACGCTGCGCGGGGCGGCGCTTCGATCGCAGGGGCCGCTACTCGCTGCGGCGACCGTGACAGTCCCGGTGGGCCTTGCCTGGCTGGGCGCAGTGATCGCCGGCGACGCGAGCAGGTCGAGAATCGAGACGATCGCACGTGCGACCTTGGTCTCCGTGCCTGTGGGCGTCGTCGCCGGGGTCCTCTGGTCCCGTCTACGCCGACCCGAAGCATCCAAGCTCGTCGTCGAGCTCCGTGGGCAAACGGCGGCGACCATGGGCGAGCGCCTCGCCGAGGCGCTCGGCGACCACACTCTCGAGCTTGCGTACCGGCTCGGTCCGGGGCTGTACGTCGACGCGGCGGGTCGACCCGTCGAGCTGCCGCGCGATCCCAGCCGCGCCGTCACGGCTGTCACCGCCGGCGGCGAAGAGGTCGCCGCGCTCATTCACGATCCTGCGCTGCTCGACGAACCGGGGCTCGTCGAGTCCGTACGTGCGACTGCAGCGCTCGTCCTCGAGCTCGAGCGACTCGCCGCAAAGGTGCGCTCGCAGCTGACGGAGGTCCGAGCGTCGCGCGAACGAATCGTCTCTGCCGCCGACGCCGAACGCCGCAGAATCGAGCGGAACCTGCACGACGGTGCGCAGCAGCGGCTCGTTGCCCTGTCGATCGCGCTCGGGCTCGAGGCATCGCGCGCCGACCCGGCGGCTGCCGATGTCCTCTCGCGCGCGCAAGACGAGGTGGAGCAGACGATCGCCGAGGTTCGCGACCTTGCGCGCGGAATCCATCCGACTCTCCTTCGAGACGAAGGTCTTCAAACCGCCGTCGAAGCGCTTGCACGACGTGCGTCGATACCGGTGAAGGTCCACGGCGCCGTACACGATCGCCTGCCGGATTCGATCGCGCTCGCAGCCTACTTCGTCGTCTCCGAAGCGCTCACGAACGTCGTCAAGCACGCCTCGCCGAGCGAGGCGTCAGTGGTGCTCGATCACGCGGCTCGAGTGCTTCGCGTGACAGTCACCGACGACGGAGTCGGCGGAGCTCGACTGAGGGAGGGCTCCGGATTGGCCGGCCTTCGCGATCGACTGGATGCGCTCGGCGCGACGCTCGCGATCGAGAGCGAGCCCGGTCAGGGCACGATCGTTCGCGCGGAGCTCCCATGCGAGTCGTGATCGCCGACGACGCACCGCTCATTCGCGAGGGCGTCACCCGTCTGCTCACCGACAACGGTGTAGAAGTCGTGGCCCAGGTCGGCGACGCCGCCGCGCTCCTCGCGTGTGTCCGCGACCTCCGTCCGGACGTCGCTCTCATCGATGTTCGAATGCCGCCGACGCACACGGACGAAGGGCTGCGCGCTGCCCGCGAGATCCGCGGGCACTACCCCGACGTGGCCGTACTCGTGCTCTCGCAACACCTCGAGTCCGAATACGCGCTGCGCCTCATCGACGAGCGACCTGACCGAGCCGGATACCTGATGAAGGAGAGGGTCGGCCGCGTCGAGCAGTTGCTCGACGCGTTGGAGCGGGTCGCGGCGGGCGGGTGCGTCGTCGACAGAGCCGTCGTCGAGGAGCTCCTTGCGCGCCGCCGCCAGGCCGACCCGCTCGACGGACTCACGAGGCGCGAGCGGGAGGTCATCGGCCTGATGGCCGAAGGCCGGTCGAACCAAGGCATCTGCCAGACGCTCTGGCTGAGCCCGAAGACCGTCGAGACACACATCCGAGGCGCCTTCGCAAAGCTCGGAATCAGAGAGGCGCCCGAGGACAACCGGCGCGTGCTCGCCGTCCTCGCCTACCTCAGGCGCTGAAGCGCTGACCCCGTTCAGCGGACGAGCCCCGGCGATGGAGTGATCACCTTCACGAGTTGCGGCATGCCGCCGACGATCCGGTAGACGCTGATCGCGGCCGCGGTCGTGTCGCCGTTCCGGTCGATCGCGAAGGTTCCGAGGATCCCGTTCGAGACCCGGTACTGAGCTAGGCGCAGATCGCGTACGCGACGACGGTGAGCGTGTCGGCGAATCCGGTCAGGGCCGCGACGGTCACGACCCAGCTGTTCCCTTGCGGGTACGATCCGACGTTCGCGGTCTTCTTGTAGGAGCCGGTACCGGTCGTCGCGCGGAGGCCGCCGCCGATGAGGGTTTCGCCCGCGGGGCAAGTTGCGGTATCGGTGACGTCGTCGGTTCCCGTCGTTCCTGCACTCTCCACGACGTGTGCAGTTGCGGCGAACGAGCCTGCCGGTCCTGCCGGTCCCTGCGGTCCCGTTGCACCCGCGGGTCCTGCCGGTCCCTGGGGACCTGAAGCACCGCTTGCGCCGGCTGGGCCCGCCGGTCCCGTGGCACCCTGCGCTCCGGCAGCTCCGGTTGCACCGGTTGCACCGGTTGCACCTGCCGGTCCCTGAGCGCCGTCGTTCCCGGCTTGCCCGGTCGCACCCGTCAGTCCTTGCGCGCCGTCGTTCCCGGCTTGTCCGGTCGCACCCGCCGGTCCCTGAGCGCCGTCGTTCCCGGCTAGTCCGGTCGCTCCCAACGCACCTGAAGGGCCTTGTGCCCCGTTCGGTCCCGGCGCGCCGTCGTTGCCGGCTGCACCTGGCGGACCCGCCGGGCCTACCGCACCCGCAGGCCCGGTTTCTCCGGTGCTGCCGATCGGGCCGGCGACGCCTTGGATCCCCATGGCACCCGGTAGGCCGGGAACGCCAGGCAGCCCCGGAAGGCCTGGCAGGCCTGGCGGCCCTGGGGGCCCTGACGGGCCGAAGACGATACGCGGCACCAAGCTGGTCGGAGCCTTGCGGCCTCCGCAGCGAGTCGCCACTTTCTTCTTCGTGATGACAGCGGGACGCCGTGACGCGCCGGCGGATCTTGCCGCACGATGAGCCTTACGGCGGTGCGGGCTCTTCTTAGTCGTCACCTTTGCTCCACACCTCTGTCCATGCACAGGTGCCTTCCCGGACGACGCGAGTAGCGCCCCCGGCGCCGCGACGGCCAGGAGTGCGACGGCGTTGATCGCCGCGATATGACGGATGCCCGTCCAGGTTATGGAATAGCCGCAGATAGTCATGAGACAGGGTCTAAGCCCTTCTCACACGATGAGTCATTTCGGGTGACGCGTATCACCCTTCTGCGCTACGTCGCGTATGAATTTCGAAGGAGGGCCTCGGCCTCGTGCAGGGTTATGGCGATGGGCCGGGCAGGGATCGAGCCTGCGCCTTGGGATTAAAGTCACTGCAGCCGGCTTCGCGTGGTCTCGCGTGAGATCCTCGGGCGGCATCACTAAGCCAAAAGAATCGATACCGGTGAGATCGGGCTCGGTAGGGCGCGCTTGTTGACCTTGTGTTGACCCACTTCGTCGACCAGATTGGCAACATGTCTCAGTCGTGCGGTCGCGACTTTCACGTGGGCGACCGCAGGAACGCCAGCACGGCGAGGACACGCCGGTTGGTCTCGGGCGTCTCGTCGATCCGAAGCTTGCGGAAGATGTGTTTGACGTGCCATTCGACCGTGCGCTCGGTCACGAACACGCGCTTGGCAATGGCTGCGTTCGAGCAGCCCTCTGCGACGAGGCCGAGGACTTCGCGCTCGCGTTCGGACAATTCGTCGAGCGGATCGGCCTCGCGGTGGCGGCGGAAGAGTCGCGTGACGATCGTCGGGTCGATTACCGTCTCCCCATCGGTCAGTCGTTGGAGTGCGTCGACGAGGATGGCTCCGTCGCTTACTCGGTCCTTCAGGAGGTAGCCGAACCGCTCTGGATGCTCCTCGAGTAGCTGCATCGCGTACGTCGGCTCCACGTACTGCGAGAGCAAGAGGATGCCGACGTTCGGATGGAACTCGCGAATCCGGCGGGCGGCGACAATCCCCTCGTCTGTATGAGTGGGCGGCATGCGGATGTCGACGATCGCGCAGTCGGCCTCGTGCGCGGCCAGCGCGCTCATCAGCCCGGTCTGGTCGGCGGCCTCGGCGACAACTTCAATGCCCTCGTCGCGGAGGACCCGGACGATTCCCTCACGCATGAGCATTACGTCCTCGGCGACGACTACGCGCACTCTGCGAGTCTGACAGGGCTCGCGTCTCGATTCTGTTGCCGGCGCGGGCCGCGGGTGGCCTCGTGGTCATCGACGATCAGCAGCGTCGGCCGAGCCGTCTCGTGTTCGTCGCGACGGCGTCCTTTCCACAGCACACCCGCGTCAGCACGAGGTGAAGCCTGTTGCTCGCCGCGTTTCGCCCGGTCGCGTCCACCCGTAGCGTCGATCAGAAATCGGTAGCCGCCGGCTTGGCCCCGCACTCGCGGCTCGTCGGCTCGATCGCGCTCAAGCGCGGGAGACCGATGAGCCCAGCCCAACCACGAGGAGGGAAACGATGAAGTTCATGTTGGTAGCGGCCGCCGCCGCGGGCGCAACCGCCTTCGCCGTCATTCCGGCGCAAGCAACGTTCACGGGAGCGAACGGCCTGCTCGTCTACCAAGCGCAGGTCGGCGATCACGTTCAGCTGTTCACGGTTCGCCCGGACGGCAGCGGGGCGCGCCAGCTGACTCGTTTCGCCGACAGCGACGGGATGGATGCGAGATGGTCGCCCGACAGCAAGACGATTGGCTTCGCCCGGCGATGGGGGCCGAACAAGGCTCAGCTCTACACGATGAACGCCGGCGGCACCGGGCTGCACGCGCTCGACCCGAGCCTGCGCGCGGCAATCGCGTGGTTCCCTGACGGACGGCACCTCCTCCAGGTGCGCAAGCTCCGCTGGACGATCGTGACGACGCGGGGCGCGCAGCCTCGGTCCGCCGGCATCCCCGGTTCCGGCGACAGCACCTGCATCCTTCCGGACGGCAAGCGGGCGGCGTTCATCGCATCGGCCGGACGGGGCGACGGCAAGTCCGCAGTCTTCGTCGCGCAGATCGGTGGCGGCCGAGGCAGCCTCAAGCGCATCACCCAGTGGGAGAAGCTCGGCGAGGGGATGGACTGCTCGCCCGACGGATCTCACATTGCCTTCAACACAGACTTCGGCCCGCCGAAGTCAGGAAACGTATTCACGGTGGGGGTTGACGGGACAGGTATGCGGCAGCTCACGCATGCGACCGGTGGAACGATCAACGAGGGCCTCGACTCTTACTCGCCCGACGGGAAGAAGATCGCCTTCGTCTCGAACCGGAACGGCACCTACGAGATCTACTCGATGAACCTCGCCGGGACCGGCGTCAAGCAGATCACGCACGGCCCGGAAGCGCACGCGGCCAAATGGGGTTCCCACCCGTAAGGACGCGGAGGTTCGGCTGTCGAGCAGCCGCGCGTCGGCGGCTGCTCGACGCTCGGCGGCTGTTGCTGGCACGGGTTTCGGGTGCGACGATTCCCGTGGCCGCCACGGTGACTTCCGGGATGGCCCCGGCGACGATCGACCGGTCATCGGAAAGGAGGCAGGAAATGTCAACGCCGATCCGCCTCGTTCTTGCCGCCGGGCTCCTCGCGTCTGCGATCGGGGCGGGCACATCGCTGGCCGGGCCGCCGCAAAAGACAGGCTCCACCATCACGCTCACCCTTGCCGGCACAGAGGGCCGCGGCCGTCCGTCGATCGATATTGCCGAAGTCTTCGCGGAGCGTGTGAAGGCACTCTCGAAGGATTCGATCATCGTCAAGATCGCCTATGACTCCGGCGGAAACGACCGGACGACGACGAACAACGCGCAGGAGGCGAACCTCGTCCGCCTCGTCCGCGCTGGAAAGGTTCAGCTGGCGATCGTCCCGACGCGCGCCTTCGACTTCGAGGGCGTCACGTCGTTCCAGGCAATCCAGGCACCGTTCCTCGTCACGACCGAGCGCGGGATGGACCGACTGACTCGAGGAACGCTCGCCGACCGCCTCCAGTCGGAGCTGCCGCAGCTCGGGCTGACCGGCCTCGGGCTCGCGCCCGAGGGGTTGCGCAGGCCGTTTGGGTTCACGAAGGCGCTCGTGAAGCCGGCGGATTTCGCCGGAATCCGGTTCGTCGCCAGCAGGTCGAGGCCGCTCGTCCGCCTGCTCCGCATCCTCGGCGCGAGGCCGGTCGCTTTGCTCGGGTCGGCGGAGGAGCAAGGAATCGCGAACCGCACCGTCGCGGGATCCGATTCCACCCTCGCGCTCGCCGGCAACGGGGGACTGCCGCAGCCGGCGTTCACCGGGGGAAACCTTGTCTTCTTCCCGAAGATCGACGCGCTCGTCGCCAACGGCCGCTCGCTGAATCGTCTGAGCTCGAAACAAGTGTCGCTGCTGCGGGCGGCGGCAGCGTCCGCGCGCAGCTGGGCGATCGGTGCGCTGACCGAGCAGAAAGGCCGCGACGCCTACTGCAGAGCCGGCGGCACCATCGTCACGGCGCCGGCCGCCGCGATCACCGCCCTTCGTGCCAAGGCAGCGCCGGTGCTAGCGGCAATGCGCCGCGACCCGTTGACTCGCAGCCTCATCGCCGACATCAGTGCTTCGAGCTTGTCCGGTGGGGGCGTCGCTCCGTGCTCTCACGGTTCGACCGGCTTAGCCTCCGGCGGCCCGACCGTAACGAAGGTGATCCCGGCCGGCGTTTACCGGAAGACCGTGACCGAGCACCAACTCCTCGCCGCGGGCGCGCCGCCCCACGACGCGAAGATAAACGTCGGGACGTGGACGCTGACCGCCACGGCGAACGGCTACCAGCAGATCCACATCGAGAGCCCGTACCCCGAGAGGACAGGAACGTGCGAGAAGCGGAAGATGTTCATCGCGTCGACGACGTCGCCGAAACCGGCGAAGCGCGGCCTCGTCGCGATCGAGTTCCGCGGCAAGATCTGTAGCGGCGACTTCGGCGTCGCTTGGAAGCTCGTCCCGGGCGGGATCGAGTTCACGCGCGTGAGCGCCCCCGATCCGGTCTTGCTGACCCTCTGGTCGGGCGTCTTCTGGAAGCGCGTGGGCTGACTCCGATCACTGCCGTTGCGTCGGGAAGATCGCCTCGAGCCGTCGCCCGGTCCGGACGAGCGTGCCGCCGGCGGCGCCGACGCGGTCGTCCGCGAAGGAGGCGCCGCCGCCCAGTATCGCGCCCTCGAGCGCGACAGTGAGCTTGGAATCGGCCTCCTCCACGCGCACACGAGCGGGACTGGAGAAGCCGAAGCCGTCCGTAGTTTCGGCGACGAGCGCGTACGCCGCCGCCTCGACCTCCGCCGGGAACCGGCGGCCGGGCTCGAGGCCGATCGACAGCACTAGCGGGCGTTCGTCTGCCAACGATTCGAGGGCGGCGGCGAGGCCCGCGCTCGCGAGCGACGTAGGGAATATGCCGTGCGCGATCGCGCGCAACTCTCGTGTCGTCTCGTCCACCAGCGCCGCTGCCTCGCGCAAGAGTCCGGCGGCCTGGGGTCGCGCGGCCGAATCGGCTCGCTTGACTGCGATGCGCAGGTCGATCGCCAGTGTGAGCAAGCGCTGCTGTGCGCCGTCATGGAGATCGCGCTCGAGCCGCCGTCTTGTCGCGTCTCGCGTCACCACGATTCGCCGGCGCAGCTCTGTCAACTCGTGGAGCCGGAAGAGCTGCTCAGCGCGCAGCCGCTCGTTCGCGAGGGCCAGCCTGGCTCCGGGTCCCAGCGCGCGCTCCAGCGCGCTTGCCGGCGGCACCCCGACCGGGGAATGGACGAGCGCCACCACCTCGCCACCGCGAACGATTCGGGCTGCGGTCGGCTCGAGCTCGACTGGCCGTCCCTCGGCGTCCACAACGCGCCCCCCCGCCGGTAATGGATAGCCAAGCCGGATCCCGCGGACTCCCGTCGCAGCGCCGAGCGCGGCCTCGAGGCCGTCGCCCGCACGACCCGGATCGGAGGCGAGGCGCGAGATGGCACGGCGAAGCAGTGTGGGGCGCAGGGCGATGTACCCGAGCGCGGCAGCGAGGACGAGTAGCGAGAGGGAGCGTGCAACGAACAGCGACCCGTACAGCGGTCGTGTCGGGTCCTCCGCGGGTTCGAAGCGGAGCACGAGACTGGAAGCGGCGAGCGCGCATCCCGCGGCCAGGCCCGGGACGGACGGCCACACCGATGAGCGCGCAAGCGCTCGGGCGCAGAGGACGGCGGCCAACGCCCCGCAGACGACGCTGATGCCAAGATCGATGTTTGTCGCTGTCCGCGCGATCTCCGCGCCGGCAAACGGCGCAACTGAGGGCACGAGGCAATCCCGCCAGCAGTAGCGGTCGAGGAAGGGGTCGCGGACGAGCCACAGCGCGACGGCGGAGGCGATGCCGGCCCCCGCGGCGACCACGGCCGTCACGGCGGCTCTCCCGCCGAGGATGCTCCCGATGGTCAGGAGCGCGGCCGGCGCCAGCATCGGAATGAGCAGCATCCCCGCAGCCCTGACGACGGTTGGCGCGCCCGACCACCCGGTCCACGCGTCGGCCGACCAGACGGTCCCGAGGGCAAACGTCGCCAGCGCAGCCCGAATCCGGGTCCCCGCGCGGTTGTATGCAAGGTACGCGGCGGCCGCGAGCAACGCAGCGCCCGTGAGCGACGAGAGGACCGCGAACCCAGGTGACGTCGTCGCATACGAGGTCATCTTTGGGCTTCGGTTGCCCAGCGCGATTACCGCCGAGCTTGTCGCGATCGTGAGCCCCCCGGCGGTGACGACCGTCCGCAGCAGTGTTCTCATGGCAGCGCACCGAAGCGCGGGAGCGTCGCGACGAGCCTCGTTCCCCGCCCGTGTCGGCTCCAGACATCGAGCGTCCCGCCGAGCGCCGCCACCCGATCGCGAAGCCCGCCGAGACCGGAGCCGGCCGCGTCCGCCCCGCCGCGGCCGTCGTCCTCGACGTGCACGCCGATCGCAGCTCCGGTGTCGGCGACTTCGAGGACGAGGTGCGATGCGCGCGCATGTTTGAGCACGTTCGCCACGCCTTCCGCGCAGACGAACCAGATCGTCGCAGCAAGTTCGTCCGGCAAGTCGACCTCGGCAACGTGTAGCTCGACGCGGAGGGGTAGGCCAGCGACCAGCTCGCCCAGAGCCGAGGGCAGCCCAGCGAGGAGGGCAGGGACGCCGAGGCCGGCCGCGAGCGATGCGAGTTCTTTCTCTGCCCGGTCGAGTTGCTCCGCCGCGCGATCGAGCAGCGCCTCGAGCTCTGGTTCCCCGGCCGCGCTGAGGCGGGCATTGCCGACCAGCCGGGCGACGTCGGCGAGTCCACCGGCCGTTGACGCTTCGAGCTGCGAAGCGAGACGCATCCGCTCGTCGTCTTCGCTGCGGATCAGCCGGGTCATCGAGCGCGAAACCTCCTCCGCCCGCCGGCGCAGGTCCTGACGCAAACGCGCGCGTGTTGCCGCGAGAGCTGCGGCGACGGCGACAGCTTTGCGATCTTCGGGCGCTGCGAGAACGGCCGGATGGTGGACGACGACGGCACGCGCCGAAGCGAGCTCCGTCGTGCGCCGTCCCGGCTGCACCGCCTCGATCGTGCGGCCCAGTTCGTCAACGAGCTCACCCTGTTCGGTCGCGAATCCGACCTGGAGCCCCGGGTCATGAAGGAGTTCCGCAAGCGCATCGCGGAGCGTCGCAGTCGTTTCGTCGAGCTCGATGGCACGTTCGGCGAGGTCGACACGCGAGTGGAGGCCTGCAAACAACAAGGCGCCGACGAGTGCAACGCCGCTATCGAACGTGATCGGCTCGAGCGTTGTCGTCAGCCGCGGGACGACAAGCGCCCACAGCAAGAGCAGGAGCAACGCCCCGACACCTTCACGTGGGACGGCGCGCGGTTCGTCCCGAACCCGGAGCGACTCGCCGAGCGCGACGACTACGAGCGTCGCCATCCCGACCGCGAGGGTCGTGTCGTCGTTCCAGTCCACCCACGGCGTCGCTGCCGCGAGCCACACGACGGTCGTCGTCGCGAGGGTGACCTGCGTCCGCGGCCGGCCCGACGGGTACGCGAGCGCGAGCTGGACGAGCGGTGCGAGAAACAGCCAGCTGAGGTGCGAGGCAAGCCAGCCGACCCAGTGCGGGTCGGTCGCGTGGAAGTCGCCGACGAACCATCCGACACCGGACGCGAAGAGGAGAACGGCGGCGCCGCGCGAGCGTCCGAGTGCGAAGGTCGCGACGCCGAGTCCCGAGAGCGTCCAACCCGCGAGTAGATCGGGGACCCAGCTGCGGGTATCGGACCAGGCGAAGCCCTGCCAGGCGGCGAGGATGCCGAGAGCCCCGGCGCCCGCCGCGAGCGCGGCAGCTGTCAGTCGACGATCGTCAGGCGACCAGCGCATGGAGAGCCGCGCCGGAGAGCTCGCTCTTGCCCAGGAAGCCAAGGACGGAAGCCTCGCGCAGCTCGGCGGCATACGCGCTGCGTTCGCGGCTCGAGATCAGGACGACTCCAACGCGGTGCTTTCGCGCCTGTAGCTGTCGAACAACCTCGAACCCGTCCATGCCGGGAAGCTGCACATCGAGGAGTACGACGTCGGGTGCGAGCGCCTCCACCGCCGACAGGGCCGACGGGCCGTCTGCGGCGACGCCGACGACGTCGAAGCCCTCGAGCTCGAGGAGCGTGCGCGCGGAGCTGCGGAAGTCCTCGTGGTCGTCGACGATCACCAGCCTCGGCCGAGCCATCTCGTGATCGTCGCAGACCGCGCGTTCGAAAACACTATGGCCAGCACGGGGCCAAGACTGTTGCCCGCCGCGTTCCGGCCACGCACCTCGAGTCGTAGCGTCGAGTGCGAAATGCATTCGACAAGGGAGGAAACGATGCGCAAGCTCCTCACGCTCGCGCTGCTCGCGGTAGTCGCCGCGCTGGCGACCCTGATGCCGGGAACCGCCGGTGCGAACTCGCGCGGGATGAACGGCCAGATCCTCTTCGACCGCGCCGATCCGACGGTTCCCACGTTCGGGAAATCGCTGTACGTTGCCAACCCGGACGGAAGCGGCGCAAGCCTGCTGCTCGCCGACAGCTGCTGCGCCATCTGGTCGCACGACGGCAGCCGCGTCGCGGTGCCCTACATCACGGCGGACGGCAGGGTCGGCACGGGAATCGTCGGCGCCGACGGATCCGGCTACACGCCGCTGCCGATCGACGACCCGACGCTGAACGCACCGTGCGCACCATGGTCGCCCGACGACACGAAGCTCCTCTGCCAGGGCTGGGACAACGGCGACCCGGCACGAGCAGGCATCTACACGATGTCCGCCAGTGGTGGTCCATTGGCACGCATCACCTCTGCGCTCCCGGGCGGAGCGGACGAGCCCGGCAGCTATTCGCCCAACGGCAAGCAAATTGTCTTCAACCGCTTCGACCAGAGCGGCAACAGCCTCGGGTTGTTCGTGCTCAAGCTCAACGACGGCCAAATGCGCCAGATCACGCCGCCGGGTACGCTGATCCAGAGCGGCAACGACGGCGACTGGTCGCCCCAGGGCAACGAGATCGTCTTCTCGCGCCACGTGACCGCCGACGTGCGTGGTTCGCTGTGGGTCGTCCACACGGACGGGAGCGATCTGCACGAGATCCATGTTCAAGGGCTCGCCTGTGGCGGCGTCCACTCGGATCCTGCGGGGTACGGCTGTCATGGGCCGCGCTGGTCGCCCGACGGTCAGAAGATCGTCTTCGCCGCCAACTCCGCGACGGGCAGCGACATCTACATGGTCAACGCGGATGGCAGCGGCATCACGCCGATCACGCACGACGGCCGCGGCAACGACAACCCCGCCTGGGGAACGCACCCGCTCACTCCATAGCGCCGGAATCGCACCGCCGCCGTCTGCAAACGAATCACGCTTCCCGAAAGGAGAGTCAGATGCGCTCACTGCGTCTTCTCATGGCAGGTGCGGCAGTTCTAATCGCTGCCGCGTCGGCGACCGCGGCTCCAGCCTCGAGTTCGGTGGCGGTCACCATGAAGCTCGTTGAACCACTGAAGGCGCCGCCCTACACGTTCCCCACGTGCCCTGACATCGGCGTCGACGTCAACTGTGGGACCGGCGAGTTTCGGCCGTTCGGACAGGCGAGCGAGATTGTCTCGATCAACGTCTGCGGTGACGACTGCACCATCCGCTGGATCACCGTGCAAGGTGGGACGATTGTCCTGCGCGAATCTCTCAGCGACGCCTCGTGCCCCGGAGCGTGCGTTTCGCAATGGCCGCACGGAGCGCCGTTCAGCGGAACGCTCACCGCGGACGTGGTCGACGGGTCAGGCATCTTCGCGGGCGCGAGCGGCACCCTCACCGGGTCGCTGGAGGCGGCCGCATGGCAAGCCCAGATCAAGTACTCCGGAACGATCACGCTCACACGACATGACTAACGCGCACCGGAGGCTGTTCGAGTCAGAGGCGCCGGAAGAAGCCCCTTGCGGGGCTTCTTCCGAACCGTGAGAGGCCCTCTTGCCTCTCGCCACTTCAGCTCGCTTTTGGCGCGTTCCCGCAGTCGTATTTGTTTGACTCGCGTTTACCGACTAGACACCATCGAGAGCACGAAATATGCCCGCATGCAGCCTCTTCGATGGGCCGGGCAGGGATCGAACCTGCGACCTTGGGATTAAAAGTCCCCTGCTCTACCAACTGAGCTACCGGCCCCGAAACGAACGGAGTACCCTCCTTCGATGGGCAAAGGGTACGCGGAAGGGAGCGCGGTCGAGGAACGGCTCGCCGCTCTCGAGCGCGGCGACGACCTGCACGCGCAGCTCGACACGGGGCGCGCAGCGGTCTACGGGTCGACGGAAACCGACCCGGAGACGCACTTCATCGGCTGGCTCGACGACGTCGATCCGGACGAGCTCTTCGCCTCGGGCGACGCGTGGGGCATCCAGATCGTTCGCCGCAAGCCGACCGGCTAACGCGCGAGCGGAGGGCTCGAGGACGTCGCGACGGCGCCGGGGTTGACGCGCGCGACGAGTCGCACTCTCACTGAGTAGCTACCGGCCCCGAGCTTCGCCTCCGGGAGGGCAATCGACGCCGGTGCGGCACCGCCGGCAAGCTCGCCTCGCCGCGCGACGACCGGGCGGCCGTCCGCGCGCTCGAGCGTCGCGAGGTAGAGGCAATCGCGGTCGCAGGCGAGCGTTATCGACAGCGCTTGTGCGAGCACCTCCGGATACTCGAGCGTCGTCGCCTGCACTTGCGCAGCCACGCCGGGGCAGACGATGCCGCCGCGCTCGGCCGAGGTCAACGCTTCGCGCATGGTCTTGCCGCTCGCATCGGCCAGCCGGTCGAGCACGACGCCGCCGACGCCCGGCGTGCACCCAAGCGTCTGCACGGCGGCGGGCGAGATCGGCCGCAGCCCATTGACGATGATCGGCCAGGCGGTCCCGAGCTGCGCCAGGTCGCCGAGCGTGAGCAGTCCCTTCCCCGGTGCCGGCGCGGGGCGGAACGCGACGAGGCTCGCGTCGACGCCGCCAAGCGCCGCGAGCGTCCCCTTCGCGTCCATGCTCCCATCGACCGAGAGGCCCACGGGCGTGTCCGGCAGCGCCGCGCGGATCGACGTGAAGGCGGCCCCGTAAGCGGTCGCAGTCGCTGTCGTCGCGGCGGGCGCGAGGACGAGCGAATGCAGGCTCGGCACCTGCGACGCGAGCGACGCGGCGTACTGCGCGAGCGCCGCGCGACCCGCGTCGTCGGCCGGGAGCGGGGTCGCGTTGAGCTCGATCATCGTGCCGAGGCCCGGCGTCACCTGCTGCAGCGCCGCGACGAGCGATGGGTCGGGCGCCGCCGAGCCCGGCGGCCAGGCGACGCCGATCCGAACCAGGCGCAGCCCGAGACGCGCGGCTGCCGACGACTGCGACGGCGTGTCGAGCGCCGTGCCGGCGAGGAACGTCGACCCGCCGTCGCGCACCGCCTGCGTCGTGCGCGCCGCGGCCGCGGCGGCGGTCGCGCGCACGAACGGCAGCGAGTCGAACGACGTGCGATTGCCCGCGTAGTCGGCCGCCGTCACGCGTAGTGGATAAATGCCGGGACGCTTCGGCTCCGCCCACGACAGGGAATGCCAGCCGCCGTTCATCGACACGCGTCGCGACGGTCCCGCCGCGGTCACGGCGCTGACGGTCGCAGGCTTCGAGAGCCAGAAGCTCAACGTGCCGAGCGGGCCATTCGCCAGCATGAACGCCGGCGGCTCCTTCTCGTAGCGCGCAAACCGTGCGGCTGCGTCGGCGAAGCGCGGGTCGGACGGCGCGAGACGCTTCAGCAGTTGGACGACGAAGTCGTGGTAGTCGAACGGCGACGGGTCGTGCGGCAAGGCGTAGTAGCTCCAGTAGCCGGTGTCGAACCGGGCGAGCGTCGCCGCAGCCGCACGTTGCATACGAAGTGCGAGTCCCGCCGCCTGGTCGTCCTCGGCGGTCGTCGCATACGACTGCAGCGAGATCACGGCCTGGAGCTGCGCGTTCAGCACCTGGAGGGACGTGAATGAATAGAGCCGGATCCACGGTCCGGCGGCGACCGACGTCAGCAGCTGTCCCGGAATCGCTTGGTAGGCGGCGCGCGCCTTCCCCATCAGCATCGCGCCGTCCTCGGGGACGAGCGCTGCAGTGCGCGCGAGGGCCTGGGCTGCGACCGCCTGCGCCATACCGGAGAGCCACGGCGCCCGGCCGCCCGAGAACGGGAACAGGTATTCCCAGCCGATCCCTCCGCTGTGCTGGTAGACGCCGCGGGCGACGAGCGCGTCCGCCAGACGCTTCGCTCCGTCGGCGTCGCCGGCCGCGACGCGCGCGTTCAGTGCGCCGAAGTTCGCGAGCGGGTGGTACTCGAGGCAGCGGCCCGCGAAGTAGCGGTAGACGATTCCATCGGCGTCAGTGACGTCCGTCTTCGGCGCCGGCGCGTAGTGCTTCGCGAAGTAGTCGTCGTTCGTCTTCAGCTGTCCGATGAGCGTGAGCGCCCGTGGTTGTGTCAACCGTCCCGCGAATGCAGCGAGCTCGCCCAGCGCCACCGCGACGTGCTCGCGCCTGCCGCTCGGCAGCGTGCGCGCGAGATACGAGGCGCGGCGCACCTCGGCGCGACCCTGTGCGCGGGTCACCGGGTCGATGCGGCTCGACGTGAGCGCCTTCAATGCTGCACGCACGACGGGGGTCACAGACGCCGCGGGGGCTGCACCCCCGAGTGACAATGCGACCGCCGTGGCGGCGATGAGCGCGCGACCCCTCACGTCTCCGTCACTGACGATAGCGGTCGCGGACGATCACGCTTCTCGTTCGCGCTCCCATTCCGACAGGAGCGACTCGACGTGACGTCGTTGCGCGTCGTTGAAGTCCATCCCGTTCACCACGCGGCGCGCTTCCGACGGATCGTCGTTTGCGATCGCGGCTTCGAGGCGCTCGCGCGTCGGTGTCGGTTGGCGCATCTGTCGCCGTAGCCAGCGCAGGAGCGAGACAGTTGCCGAGGTCGTGCTCACAGTCGCTTGTGCCACATCCCGAGTTGCTGGTCGACGACGAAACCCTCGCGCTCGTAGAGCTGCGGCGCGCCTGTCGGGTTCGTCGAATCGACCTTCAACCCGACACGCTCCACCCCTCGCGCGGCGTACGCGGCGAATCCGTGGCGGAGCAGCGCCTTGCCGAGGCCATGCCCGCGTTCGCTTTCACGGACGACGATGTCCTTCACCCAGCCGCGACGCTGCTGTTCCTTCCAGTGCAGCGCGCACGCGACGAGGTCGCCGTCGCGTTCGGCGAGGAACCACAGCTCCTGATCGAACTCGTCGTGACCTGTCATGAACGAGAGCCAGCCTTCGTGCGACTGCGCGACGTAATCGCGGTCCCAGCCGGCATACGCGTCGTCGAGCAGGGCGTGCACGGCGCCGTCGTCGGCGCGCGAGTACGTGCGCACCGTGACGCCGTGCGGCCACACCGGCTCGGGCAGGGACCCGTTCAGCGTCCGCCACATGCGCAGCACCTCGCGGTCGTGAGAGAACCCGCTGCGTTGCAGGAGCGCCCAGAACGGCGCGTCCTCCGGGACAGCGGTCGCCGCCAGATGGTCGAAGCCGCGGCCGCGTGCCCGCTGCTCGGCGTGCGCCAAGAGCGCGTCGCCCACGTCCGGTTCCACTGCGGCGAGCACGAGGTGCTGCTCCTCGTCGATCGACGCGTAGCCGGTCACCTGTGCACCGGCGAGCGCGACCCACTTCTCGGCTCCCGGCAGCTCCCACCGTTGCCGCAGGAACTCCGGCTTCTGCTCGGAGACGCCGAAGGCGGCGCGGCTCCGCGCGTCGAGCAGCTCGAACACGACGTCGAAGTCGTCCCAGGTCGCATCGCGGATCGCACCCACACCGCAACGGTACTGCGAGCGGATCTACCTGATCCAGATCTGGCTGAAGAGTACGCCCCACTGGGGGCTCGACTGGATGTTGCCGACGCGCCGCGAGATGAGGACGACGTCCCGTGTATTCGCGAGCGGGACCCATGGAGCGAGATCCGTTACCAGGCGGTCGACCGTCGCCCAGCTGGCGTTCGAGACTCCCGGCGCATCCGTCGTCTGCCGCGCCAGCGTCCTGTTGACGGCCCGTTCGAGCTGCGCGTCGCACAGCTCGGAGATGTTGGAGTTGTTCCCGGTTCTCGGTTGGAACGCGCTGCAAGTGAAGATCGTCAGGAAGTTCGACGCGGCCGGGTAGTCGGCCGACCAGCCGGTGAAGCCGGCCTGCGCGCGGTTGCGCGAGTTCTGCACCTTGCTCCAGTAGTTGTCCCCGGGGACGATCTTGAGCGCGGCGCGATAGCCAAGCCGCTCGAGGGTTGCGACGGCCAGCTTCCCCGTGGCGAGCTGAAACGGCTTGGGGCCTGTCCAGACGAGCACCTTCTGCCCGCGCGTCCCGGACGACGCGACGAGCTTGCGCGCGCGGGCCAGGTCGGGCGCGGTCCACACGCCGCTGCCGGTCGGGTTGCGCGTGTACGGGCAATACGGCCGGTAGCTGGTCATTCCTGCCGGCAGGATCTGGCAGGTGGCCGACGCGCCTTCGACACCGCCGAAGCTTACGACTGCCTTGGTCCGGTCGATCGCGTAGTTGAACGCCTGGCGTACCGCCACGTTGTTGAAGGGTGCCACGCGGGTGTTGAGGAAGATCCCGAAGGTCCCCGAGTGGGGAAAGACCCGAACCTGTGCCGCGTAGCGGGTCGCGACCTCGGCGAGACGGCCCGGTGGGAGCGGCGCCACCATCAGGTCGACCTTCCCCCGCTCGACGGCCGTCAGGAGCTTGTCGCGCGCGCCGTCTGCGAAGACGATCGTGTCGGGATAGCCTGCCGGCTGGGCCGCGGCCGACCACTGCTCGAAGTGTGGATTGCGGGCGAGCACGAGTCGCCCGTGCCTGTAGCTCCGGACCATGTAGGGGCCCGTTCCGGGGACACCGAGCGCCGCCGGCTTCGCCATCGGCACGCCCGGCGGCACCGGGTAGGCGAAGGGGAGAGCGAGCTTGAAGAGGAACTCCGGGTCCGGCCCGAGCAGGTGCACGGTGACCGTTCCCGCTCCGTCGTCCGCCACCACGCCGCGGGAGAGATCGCAACGCGACTTCGAGCATGCGGCGCCGCCGAGGAGCCCGCGGTAGTAGGGCGTGCCCCCCGACTCGAGCCTGAAGGTGCGCTCGAGCGCCCGCCGCAGATCGCTCGCCCGCACCGGTTCGCCGTTCGAGTAGCGGATGCCGGGTCGGAGCTGGAAGGTGTAGGCGCGGCCGCCGTCCGTTGGCACGGGCAACGATGTGGCGAGGTCGGGCACGAGCGTGCCGCCGTCGAGGCCGCCGACGCGCTTGTAGCCGACGAGGCCGTCGCCGGTGTTGGCGAAGACCGACCACGCGACCGGCGAATAGCCGATTCCCTCGTCGAGGAAGTCGGGAGCGAAGTAGCCGGCGAGCCGGAGGGTGCCGCCGCGATGCACCGCGGCGGTTTCACGCGAGCTCAGCCAGACCCGGCCGTCGATTGCGGCCAGGCTCTGCGGTGCGCTTCCGACCGAGACCCGCTGGCGGATGCTGTTGGTCGCCGGGTCGATGCGAGCGACCTCGCCGCCGTAGCTGCCTGCCACCCAGATCGCACCGTCGCTCACGAGTACCGACGACGGGCCTGGTCCGACCGTGATCGTGGCCGCGACGACGTCGCGGACCGGGTCGATGCGGGAGACGGTGCCGTCGAGGCTGTTCGCCACCCAGACCGAGCCGTCGCCGACGGCAATCGCCTCGGGTCCGTTTCCGACCGCAACTTGCCGCAGGCCACCGCCCGAGAGATCGAGGCGCGTCACGGTGGACGACGACTCGTTTGCGATCCACAGCGCGCCGAGGCCGTAGACGATGTCGCTCGGACTAGCGCCGGCATCGAGCGTCCGGCGCACGTGACCGGTCTTCAGGTCGATCTCGGTGACGGTGTCGTCGAGTCGGTTCGTCACCCACACCGCGCCGGGGCTGATCGCGACGCCGCTCGGCCCGTTGCCGACCGGGATCCGCTGCACGCGCCTCCCGAGCTGCGGGTCGATGCGATCGAGGCTGCGCGTCCCGGTGGACGCGACCCAGATGAACCCGCCGCCTGCTGCGATCGCGGTGGGCGCGAGGCCGACGGGGATGGTCTGGCTCACCGTCCCACTCACCGGGTCGATGCGGGAGATGGTGCTGTCGAAGTCGTTCACGACCCACAGGGACCCGAAGCCCGCCGTGAGCCGGCCCGGGCCGGCGCCAACCCGCACCTGCGCGACGATGCGGTTGCGTCCGGGGTCGATCGCGCCCGCCGAGCTGGCGTCAATGCGGGCGAGCGCGCTGGCGGAGCTCGAGTGGCCGAGGACGTAGACCAGAGTCGCGAGCGCCGCCGCGACCAGCGTCGCGGAGGCGACCGACCGTGTCCGGCGCGCGCGGGAAGAGCTCGTCCCGCGCGTTCGCCGACGCTTGACCCGAGGGGCTCCCTCGGCCACCACCTCGTAAGCTCGAACCGGCTTCGCCAGGCCCTTGAGACGCAGCCGTCCGCGCTCGCGATATTCGAGACCGCCGACCTTGCCGGCCAGATGGACGACGCTCTCGCTTGCGAGCACCTCGCCCGGTTGGGCCTGCGCGCAGAGCCTGGCCGCCAGGTTAAGCGCGGCGCCGCGGTATCCCTGCTCGAGCGGAACGGCCTCGCCCGCGTCGACCCCGATTCCGAGACCGAGCGGAAGCGCGGGCGCAACGTCGGAGCCGCGTGCTGCGACCTGCTGCAACTCGACCGCGGCGCGCAGAGCCTGCCGCGTTGATTCGAAGACGACGAGCGCCTCGTCTCCGCGGAGCTCGATCACGTCGCCGTCGAACCGCGCAACGACCGCGCGGGTGGCGCTCGCAAAGGCGCCCGCGAGCTCGGCGGCGGCTTCGTCACCGCGCTCGTGCGTGAAGCGCGTGTAGCCGCGCACGTCGGCGATCAGGAACGTTCGCAGACCGGACGTCGCGATCTCCACGCCGTGCCCGGCGCTCGAGCCCGGGGATGACTCGGCCATTCAACGGTTATATCGCCCTCGACGACGCAGTCCTAGGCTCGGCCTGATGTGTGGATTTCCTCCAGGAAGCGGTCAGGTCTCGGCGGTACTCTGCACCTAGGCGGTCGCAGGCCCCCATCGTCTAGTGGCCTAGGACTCCGGCCTTTCACGCCGGCAGCACGGGTTCGAATCCCGTTGGGGGTACTCCTTCGGCTCCGTCTCGACGACGGTACGTATGGTGCTAGATGAAGTAGCTCCATCTCGTTCCGGCGGGCGGAGCCCATGGGCTCGAGACTGAGGCTGATGACGAGCGAGGCGTGGAACTCGCTCGGTGCGAACGCCTCGACGACGGTCGCGGCGACGCTGACCGTCCTCATCGGCATGTTCCTGCTCGGTCTCTTCGTCGCCCTCGGCACCTGGACGGTCTCCTGGTCGAACCACGTGAAGAGCCAGCTCGTCGTCAGGGTCGACTTCAGCCGCACCGCCACGCCGTTGCAAATGAGCGGCTACGCGCGCGGCCTTCACCAGAATCCGTACGTGAAGGCGCACGGCATCGCATACGTTTCGAAGGAGGAGGGCCTTCGCATCATGGCGAGGCGCTACCCGGACTACGTCGCCGGCCTGCCGAGCAATCCGCTCCCCGACGTGTTGAAGCTGACGCCGAACCGGCCGGAGAACGTCGACAAGCTCTTCGACTCGATATCCGGCGACCGCAAGGCGCCGTTCGTCGAGAAGGTGACAGATGGAAGGAAGCTCTCTCACCGCATCCTGCAGGTCGCGCAGGTGATCGAGATCGTGTTCACGCTTGCGACGCTCGTGCTGCTGATCGCGTCGACGCTCTTGATCTCGAACACGATCAGGCTGTCGATCTTCTCGCGGCGACGCGAGATCGAGGTGATGAAGCTCGTCGGCGCGACCAACTGGTTCGTCCGCGCGCCGTTCATGCTCGAGGGTCTCTTCTGCGGCATCGCCGGATCGCTGCTCGCGATCTTCCTCCTCGCGGTCGGGAAAGCCGTCGCCCTGCCTGCGATCCTGCCGAGGCTGTCGGGCGACTCCGACGTTCACGGGCTCGCGTTTCCGCTCGTCGCACTCATGCTGCTCGGGGCCGGTCTGGCGATCGGCGCGCTCGGATCCGCCTTGACGATCCGCAGATTCCTCCAGGTGTAGTCCCACGAGCGGCATGATGGTGCGAGCGGGCGGTTAGCTCAGCTGGGAGAGCGCCTGGTTTACACCCAGGAGGTCGCAGGTTCGATCCCTGCACCGCCCATTGAACTTTGCACTGTGCAAACCGCGTCGATGACGACGCGCTTCGGGGCTCCTATCGGTTTAACGCGTTGTCCGCCGCGCGGTCAGCCTCCCGCGCTTCCGAGGGCCGTTGCGACTTCGCCGGCCACCGACAGGATGAGGTCGTCGTCCGTGATCAATGGCATCGCGTTCTTTTCGGCGACGGCGACGTAGGCGGAGTCGTATGCGGTGAGACCACGAGCTGTCCAGGACGCGACGCGCGCCAGTTCGGGCTCTTCGAATTCGAAGCCGAGCTCGTCGAGCGCGACGGCGAGCTCGACGAGCTCGGCTTCGCCCCACAGCCAGCGGCGGCCAGCGACGTTGACGATCTCGAGTCGTAGCAGCGGCGGTGCGAGGACAATGAGCCGACCCCGCTCGAACGTCGCGCGGAGTGCGCGTGCAGGATCGAGGTGCCTCTCCCCGTCCGCCCGGAACCACTTCAACACCACCGATGCGTCGAGGACGACCTCGGTCACCGACCATCGCGTTCAGCCCGGATTGCGCGCGTCGAATCTTCAGCGGTGCCGGCCGCGAAGAGCTCGTCGAGGCGAGCAAAGGCTCGCCGCGCGGCGCGAGTTGCTCCGGGACCTACCGAGCGGGAAGCGTCCCGCTCCGCCACGTCGGCCAGGTAGGCGCTGCGAGACAGGCCGCGCGATTTGGCAATTCGATCGATCCGGCGCAGTAAGCAGTCATTCAGAGAGACAAGGACCTTGGCCATCCTCAGAGGATATCCGAGATATCTCACCTGGTCAAAATCGGCCTCAGCAGTCGGCGCCGATCGCGCCCGAGAGGTAGATGCGGGAGATCTGCACGCCCGCGTCGCGTGCTTGGCCGAACGTGACGATCGTCTTCGGGTCGGGATAGATGGTCGACGTCCCCGTCGCCGCTACCGGCACGGCGGCTGAGCCGTTCGGAGGTACGCAGACGGTCGCCTCGACCGTCACCTCGTTGCTGCCGGCGGTCGCCTGCGCCGGGCCGACGGAGATTGCGCGCGAGGTGACGCCGCTCGGCGCGAAGGCCGACACGGTCAGAGACCGCGTCACCGCGCGGTTCTGCCCCGGATAGGCGTAGACGCGGATGTGCGCCGTCTCGCCGGGTTTCGTCCAGCCGTCGTCGTAGAGCCCGTCGGTCGTCCAGTCGGCGCGCCACGGACGCTCCGGATCGACGAGGAAGACGCCGCGGTTGTTCGTGACGACGGTGCCCGCGAGATGGAAACGCGTGTCGCCGACCGCTTGGACGACGCCGCCGGGCGGGGAGACGCTCGACCGTCCCAGGCTGTCGAACGTGAGCGCCAGCTTCGGGAACGTCGATGGCGTCCACTCGAACTCGCCCGGAATGCCCGCGCTGCGTGTCACCGAGACGTTCCAGAACTCTGCGTCCCACCAGTAGGCGGCGCTCGACCAGTAGTCGCCGGAGACGACGGGAGAGGGCACGATCGTGACATCGGCGTCCCGTCCGCGCGCGCGGTCGACCCAGGCGAGCTGGCCGCTCGGATCGGCGGTCAAGGCGCGACCGGAGGTGCCGTCGACGCGAAAGAGCCGTTCGAAGGCGTACCCGGTCTCCGCGGCGGTCAGGAGCAGCGCCAGCACTGCGAGCGCGACCGCAGCGCCGCGGCCGAGCAGCACCCGTGCCTCGACCACGAGCGCGGCTGCGATCACGGCGGCGACGACGAGGAATATGCGCGCGCCGGCGAGGCCGCCCAGCTCCCGTCGAAGGTAGCCGTCCACGATCGCAACTGGCGTGTCGACGTTCAGCTTCTCGAACACGGGGAGCGGGGAGACCGCGAAGCCGACGGCGAGCACGCACACCGGAACCGCGATCGTCCAGCGCGGTCGTTCCCACGATGCAAGCGCGGCGCCGAACGCGATCGCGAAGAGCGGCGCGAGGTAGAACAGATACCGGTCGTTGACGAAGTCGCCGGTGAATCGAAGGTCGTACGAGGCGACCTCGAGCGTCAGCAGGACGACCGTCGCGAGCGCGAGCCGCGCAAACGGGTCTCGTCTCAGCAGCCACGCCCCGCCGACGACGAACGGAACGAGTCCGAGCCCGAGCGCGATCGCCGCGAGATGGGAGAAGAATGCGGGCACGAGGGCGGCCGGAGCGAGGTTGCCGCTCGCGGCGGCGGCGTACGTCCCGAGGACGCTGTGTCCCGTCGCGACGACGACGAGCGCGATCAGCGCGCAGGTTGCGTAGACGCCGAGCAGCACCCGGTGCTCGCGCCATCGCTTTGCCGCGACGACGGCGAGCACGAGTACGAGGACGGCGAACTGGGTGCGCGCGGTAATCGCGAGACCGAGAGCGAGGGCGGCGAGTGCGTCGTGACGCGGCGACGGCTCGGTCACGGCGACGTGGAACGCCAGGAGCGCCAGCACGAACACGGGATACGCGACGACCTCGGTCAGGAGGAACGACGACAGCACGACCCACGGGACGACAGCCGTGAGCATCGCGGCCACGGACGACGCCCACACGTTGCGCGTCACGCGCAGCGCGAGCAGATACGCAGGGACGGCTGCGACCGTCATCACGAACGCGTTCGCGACATGCGCGGCGTGCAGCCCATGCGCGACCGTGCCCGACGCAAAGAACGGCGCCAGGACGAGCGGGTACAGCTGGTTGATGTTCCCGATGGTGACGCCGTGGACATGGGGAATCGGGGTATGCAGTCGCACGACGCTCAGGGCGAGCCGTTCGTAGAGCAGCTCGTCCGTCATGACGAACCAGTCGGCCACGCGGCTCGTGAAAACGGCCACAAGGGCCGCAATTCCAAGCCAAATCGCGATCGGAACACCCAGTCGCTTCGCCACGTCCCCCTCTTTACATGACGTTCAAGGAACCCCGCTACGGTCCCGCAGTTCGCCCGCCCAGGGAACGACAGGAGGAGGAGTTGCCCGTGCTGAACCCTGTACGTCTCGTACTGCTCGCGCTGATCGTGCTTCTGGTGGCGCCGGCTGCGGTTGCTCAAGCCGCGCCGCGCATGCCGATCGGTTTCTTCGACGATCCGACGTTCCGCTGGTCGCCCGAGCGCGCTGCCAACTTGCAGTCCGTCGCCGTCAGTGGCGCATCGATCATCCACACGACCGCCAACTGGGCGAATATCGCGCCCACGAAGCCGTCGAATCCCGCGGACGGCGACGACCCCGCGTATCGCTTCAAGGATCTGGACGAGCTGGTGTATCAGTCGGGGTTCTACGGACTACGTGTGATGATCGACATCACCGCGACGCCGAAATGGGCGAACGGTGGGAAGGCGCCGAACGTCATGCCCACACGCCTGAGCGATCTCACGACATTCGCGCGCATGCTCGCCACGCGGTACAACGGGCGCAACGGGCACGGCGCGGTTGCGCTGTGGGCGGTGTGGAACGAACCGAACCTGCAGCTCTTCCTGACGCCGCAGTTCGTGGGCAAGAAGATCGTCGGCCCCGCGAACTACGCGAAGGTCTACAAGGCGGCGTACGCGGGGATCAAGGGCGGCAATCCCTTTGCGAAGGTCGCCATCGGCGAGACCTCTGCGCGCGGGCGCGACAAGCCGCTTGCGGGCGTCAGCGCCTCCATTGCTCCTGGAACATTCGCGAAGCTCCTGGCGAAGGTGCCCGGCCTGAAGTTCGACGCCTGGGCGCATCATCCGTATCCGACGTCGCCGAACCTGCCGCCGCTGCAGAAGGTGCGGTATCCGAACGTGACGCTGTCGACGCTGCCGACGTTCGAGAAGGACCTGAAGAGGTTCTTCCACCGCTCGGTGCCCGTGTGGATCACGGAGTACGGCCACGAGACGAAGCCGCCGGATCCGCACGGCGTCTCCTACGCGAAGCAGAAGGCGTATGCGGCGCAGGCCCTCGCGATCGCGAAGAAGGATCTGAACGTGCAGATGTTCATCTGGTTCGTCTTCCGCGACAGCCCGGGGAATCCGTGGCAGAGCGGACTGATCTCGTCGAACGGTGTGCAAAAGCCCGCCTACGACGGGTTCGGGGCGCTCGCCCAGGTGACCGACGGCACCACCATCACGACCAAGGCGGGAAAGCCGCCTCGCGTGACGATGTACATGCCGTACCTCGCGTACTACTCGGGACCTGGTTCGCTGATCGGCATCACCTATCTCGTGAGGGACAACGCGACCGGCAAGGCGGTCGCGACGGCACAGCCGGTTGCGACCCTTCAGCCGGACGCGTCGATCACGTTCGTGCCGGTCTTCACGCCCGTGAAAGGTCACACCTACACGGTGACGGCGACGGCGAACGAGCCGAACGGCCACACCGAGACGCGCACGTCCCTCGTCATCATTTCCTGATCGCGTAGATCGTCCCTCGGCCCCAGTCGGCGACCAAGAGGTCGCCACCGGGGTCGACGGCGAGCGCGAGCGGGTGGTCGAAGCCGGTTGCGAACCTCGTCACGTGCCCGGCGCCGATGCGAACGACGACCCTGCCGCGCTTCCGGTGGAGGTACTCGCCCCATTCGGCGACGAAGAGGTCGCCGCGCCAGAACGCGAGCCCGTCGGCGGACGCATGGGGCTCGAGGTACGCCACCGGCCGCATGACACCGGCGCAGGCGCCGATCAGCCTGCGCAGCGCGTAGCTCGGCCAGCAGTCCGGCCAGCCGTAGTCGGCGCCGGCGCGGATCCGCACGATCATCTCGGCCGGCTCCCTCCGGCCGAGATTGTCCCTGCCGTTGACCGTCGCGTACAGCGTGGTGCCGGCGAAAGCGAGCCCGTAGGGATTGCGCAGCCCGGACGCAACGATGCGGAGGCCGCTCCCGTCGGGCCGGAACGACAGGACGGCAGCGCTCCGCCGGTCGCGCTCGGCGCACGAGTCGCAGGTCGAGCCCGAGCCGAGATACAGCCGCCCGTCGGGGCCGGCGGCAAGCGCATCCTGCTGATGGCGGCCGAACGGCAGGCCCGACAGAACGGTGCGTCGTGGGCGGCCTGCGCGCAGCGCTTCGACCTTTCCGCTCTCCGACACGTAGAGCGTCCGGCCGCGCCAGAGGAGACCGAGGGGGACGGCGAGCTTGCTCGCAAACGGCCGCGGGCGGTTCGACCCGCGCGTGACGGAGAGGATGCGGCCGGTGTCCTCCGAGACGTAGAGCCGCCCGTCGGGACCACGCGACATGGCCGTGGGATGGTGCAGCCCCGTGGCGTAGGTCGTCACGGCGTAGCCATGCGGGACGTGGATCGAGGCCGCGAGGACGGCTGCGACGAGCAGGGTCACGCGCGCGCGAGCCGGAGGACGACGGCGATCGCGGCGAGCGCCGCGGCGACGCCGGCCGCTGCGAGCAGGACGCCGGCCTGTGCGGCGACTCCCGAGGTGCCGAGGAGGACGAAGCTCACGAGGAGCGCCGCGGCGATCAGCACGCCGAGCGTCGCGAGTCGCCGCTTGACGAGCGCGCGCTCTGCGTGGATGCGAACGTCGTCTCCGATCGACCACGACGCGAACTCCGCAGACGCGAGGAGGAGCGTGCCGATCACCGCGGCCCAGCCGTCGACTCTGGCGGTCCCCACGCGGCCGATCACGTAGCCGGACCCGGCGAACGCGACGGACCATACGATCGTCCGCGGCCATCGCAGCGCGAGGCCCGCGAGGAGCACGGCAAGGGCGAGGAGGCCGAGGGCCCAGCCGAGCGTCGCGAGCCGGCCGCCGGTTGCCGACACGTAGGCAACGACCGTGGCGAGCGCGGCGAGCGACGTCGCGCCGGCGATCACACGCGTGCGTGACGGGCGTAGCGCCTGAATGACCTCACCTCCTCGAGCACGGCCTGCAGCGGTGTCTCCTCGCGCCACTCGGCGACGGCGGCGCCCGCGCTCTGCAGGCGGTGACGCAATGCGTCGCGCCGCAGCGTCCAGATGTCGTAGGCAATTGCGTCAAGCCCGGACGGCGGGCGCGGTGAGAACGGCACCGGCGAGACGTCGATCACGGCGAGGTCGCGACCGCGCGCGCGCAGATCGAGCAGCGCACCGACCGTGCGCTCGTCGAGCAGCGGCGACAGCGCGATCACGAGCGCGCGCGGCGGCAGCGTGCGCCGCGGGATCACGTCGATCTCCTTCCAGTAGTAGGAGAGGACGATCTGGGTGTCGAGCAACGCATCGACGATGCGGTAGGTCTGCACGAGCCCCATGCCGGGGACGAGCCAGCGGAGAACGCCGCCGAACGAGATCAGCCCGACCCGGTCGCGTCGCTTGACATACGCGTCGGCCAGGCTCGCTGTCGCCCTGACGGCCAGGTCGAGGGTCCCGGCGTTGCCTCGCCGCGCCTCCGCGAAGGAGTCGACGAAGAGGATCACGTCCGTGTTCCGTTCCGGGTGGCTCTCGTTCACCCAGAGGTCGGTGCGGCGTGCGCTCGCGCGCCAGTTCACGCGCTTCAGGGTGTCGCCGGGAGCCCACGGGCGGATGTCGGCGAACTCGATTCCCTCGCCCTTGCGGCGCGAGACCTCGTTGCCGGCGGACACCTGCGTCTCGCGCGGCCTGAGCACGTGCCGGAGGACGTCCTCGCGCGGATAGACCCGGAGCTCGGCGTGTGCCGCGACCGTCGCCTCCCACGTCCTGAGCCCGAGGGCGTCGTGCGCGCGAACGTGCACGGGACCGAGTGCGTGCCCGCCCCAGCGCGGCGCGTGGAGGCGCAACTCGACCTCGCGCCGCTCGCCCGCCCGCAGGCACAGGGACACCGGGTCGTGCCCCTCGAGGAGCGCGACGTCCTCCGGAAGACGCAGGTAGAGATCGAGCCTCTGGACGGGCGTTGTCGACGCCAACGTGACCCGCGCCATGACCTCGTCCCCTTCGAGCACGCGTTCTCGCTCCAGCACGACGCTTACGTCGAGCCGCGGCGGCGTTGCGAGGGCGAGCCCCGCCGCGAGCGCGAGGAGGAACGGCGCGGTGAGCGCGACGATCTCCGGTCGGGCGAAGACGAGCGCCGTCAGGAGACCGGCGCCGGAGAGCGCGGCATAGCCGCCGAGCTTCGCGCTCCCGTAGCGCGTCACGCGCGCGGCGTGGCTCAAGCCTCTAGGTCTTCCGCGGCCGGAGTCGGCACCTGGTCGAGCCGTTCGCGCACCACGTCCTCGGCCGACACGCGCTGGACCCAGAGCTCCGGTCGCAGCGTCAGGCGATGGGCGAGCGCAGGTACCGCGACCGACTTGACGTCGTCGGGCGTGACGAAGTCGCGGCCGTCAAGCGCCGCACGCGACCGTGCGAGCTTGAGCAGCGCGAGCGAGCCGCGCGGCGATGCGCCGACCTGGATCGACTGCGCGCTCCGGGTGGACGCCGCGAGGTCGACCATGTAGAGGCCGACGGGCTCCGACACGTGCACCTCTTCGACCGTGCGCTGCATGCCGAGCAGCGTCTCGCGGTCGACGAGCGCCGAGAGCTCGACGTCGTCCGTGCGTCGCTCCGCGCGCTCTGCAAGCACGCGCCACTCGTCGTCGCGCGACGGGTAGCCCACCGACATGCGGAGGAGGAACCGGTCGAGCTGCGCCTCCGGCAGCGGGTACGTGCCTTCATACTCGATCGGGTTCTGCGTCGCGAGCACGAGGAACGGCGGGCCGAGCTTTCGCGTGTGACCCTCCGTCGTGACCTGCCGCTCCTGCATCGCCTCGAGCAGCGCGGCCTGCGTCTTCGGGGGAGCGCGGTTGATCTCGTCCGCGAGGAGGAGGTTGGCAAAGATCGGCCCAGGCCGGAACTCGAAATCGGACTCGCGCTGGTTGTAGACCGACGAGCCGGTCACGTCGGACGGCATCAGATCCGGGGTGAACTGGATCCGCGAGAAGTCCATCGACATCACCTGCGCGAACGAGCGCGCCATCAGCGTCTTCGCGAGGCCAGGATAGTCCTCGATCAGGATGTGGCCGTCGGCGAGCACGCCGAGCATCAGCAGCTCGAGCGCTTCGCGTTTTCCGACGACCGCCTTCTCGACCTCCTCGACGACCGCGCCCGCGCGTGCGCCCACCTCGGCGAGCTCCATCGCTACATCCTCTCAAGGTCGGCGACGAGAGCGCGAAGCTCGGCCTGCGAGATCCCGGGACCGAACCGGTCCACGGGCTCCGGACGGTCGGGGCGCAGGAGCTCCCACCACGTGCCGAGCGTCTCGGGGCCGGGAACGCGCCCCGCCCGCTCGAGGCGGCACCGTGCGATCTCGCGCAGGTGCGGAAGCAGCCGGCGGTGGAGGTCGTACGCGCTAGAGACCGCGAGCGTCACCTCCCGCTGCATTCGGGCCACCTCGTCCGGTGCCCGCTCCGTGCGCCGCGCTTGGACGAGCGCCTGGTCGAACGGGGAGCGGCGGCGGCGCGGGAAGAGCTCCGCGAACGTCGATACGAGGCCGAGCATGGCGAGTCCACCGACGATCAGCACGTATGCGTGGAGCGCCGGGTCGCGGTCCGCCGGCTGTGCGAGAGCGACGTACCCGCACGCCACCGTTGCGACGACGACGAGGACCGAGATGTCCAGGAGGTGGCGCCTCACGCCGCCGCGCCTCGCAGGTCGTCGCGGATGGTGCGCAACGCGGCGATCGCGTCCTGCTTCATTGCGTCGTCGATCGCGTGGTCGCTGAACTTCGCCTGTTCGAAGAGCGCCGTGAGCCGTTGCACCGGCTCGCCGCGCGCCGAGAGTTCGAGCAGCACGCGTCGCAGATACTCGAGGGCTGTCTCGCTCGGCGCGCGTCGCAGGCCGTTTCGCCCGAGCGCCGCCTCCATCCGCGCGTACGCGGCGATCACCGCACGGCGTGCGTCCGGCTCCGACTCGAGGTCGTGGATCGCATCGTCGATCGACGCTACGAAGTCCTCGGCCACCGTCAGCTCCGGATCGCGGGGCGCGAAGACGGGCTTGCGCGTTCGCCACTGGTAGAACGCGAACGCACCCGCCGCGGTGAGCAGGACGAGCGCGATCCACAGCACGCTCCACTGGAACGTCGGGTTGTCCTGCGCGTGCCGGCCGTGCCCATGAGCCCCGGCGACCGGGTTGACGCCGAAGGGGCGGAACCGGTCGAGCAGGCCGGGGTGGTCCCGCCGGATCGAGAACAGCACGAAGGCGATGAGGAGGATGACGCCCAACCTGAGCATGGAGCCGATCACCCGTGCCTTGAAACCCTTGTGGGCGGCGGCCGTGGCCGCTTCCCGGAAGCGCAGGAAGTAGGCGTAGACGGCGACTGGGATCATCAGCACGAAGAGGATGAGGAACGCGCTCAGCGCATAGCTCGTGTAGCGGGCGCTCGGCGCCGTCTCGTGCGAGTGATGCCCGAAGCCGCTGCGGCTCGCGAACGCCACGACCGCGAGCAGCAGGAGCAGCCCGAGAGCGAGCAGCGTCAGCCGCGTGCCGCGACCCGATCCCGGGAGTGGCTCCATCACGCTGAGAAGTTAGACGCCTCCTGCCGCGATTCGTTGTTAGCCGACGGTTACTCTCACGTCGGTGCGCGCACTCGAAGGCAAGCGGGCGATCGTCACGGGCGCGTCGAGCGGGATCGGCGCGGCGACGGCGCGCGCCCTCGAAGAGGCGGGCGCCCGCGTCCATACCGGCTCGCGCCGCGACGGGAACCTCGACGTCACCGACCCCGAAAGCGTCCGCGCGTTCGTGGGCGCGGCGCTGGCAGAGCTCGGCGGCCTCGACATTCTCGTCAACAACGCGGGCCTCTCGCGCGGCCGCGATCCGGCGTGGGAGTCGCTCGAGGAGGACGAGCGCGAGGTGATCGAGACGAACGTGCTCGGCCTCATGCGCATGACGCGCCTGTGCATTCCGCATCTCGTCGAGGGCGGCGGCGGCCACATCGTCAACATGGGCTCGGTCGCGGGCATCTGGTCGTACCCGAGCGGCTCCTCGTACGTCGCGTCGAAGTTCGCGGTGCACGGCTACACGCGCGCGCTGCGCGACGACCTGCAGGGCAAGCCGGTGCGTGTCACGAACATCGCCGCCGGGATCGTCGAGACGGAGTTCTCGAAGGTGCGCTTCAAGGGCGACGAGGAGAAGGCGCGCGCCGTCTACTCGAACGTCGCGATGGGCGGTCCGCTCAGCGCCGAGGACGTTGCGGAGTGCATCCTCTTCGCGCTGACACGCCGGCCGAACGTGAACGTCGACGAGATCGTCGTGATGGCGCTCGCCCAGGTCTCAGGCGGCAACATCCTGCGCGACTAGCCTCCGCTCGAGCGTGCGCACGTCACGGGAGAGGAAGACGAGTGCGGTCGCGCCGACAATCAGCGCGGCAGCCGAGATGAACGTCGCGCGTGTTCCGATTGCCGCGGCGAGAGGCCCGGCGACGGCGTAGCCAATCGGCATCAGCACCCAGGAGCCGAGCGCGTCATACGACGCGATGCGCGACAGCATCTCCTTCGGGATCTCCTGCATATATGTCGTGTCCCAGAGCACGCCGAAGATCTCGATCCCAAAGCCGGTGAGGAACGCACCGGCGATCACGATCGGGAGCGGCGCCGGGATCGCGAGCGCCACGACCACGATCGCGAGCGAGAACACGCTGTAGCTCGCGACGCGCAGGATCCGGCGTGGCCGCCAGCGCAGCATCATCACGCCGCAGAGGATGACGCCCGCTGTCATCGCGGTCAGCACCCCGGCCCACGCGGCAGGGCCGCCGAGGTGCCTCTTCGCAACGTCTGGCCCGAGGACGTTGACCACCCCGGTTTCGGCCGCGTTGACGACGCCGAACTGCAGCACGACGGCCCAGAGCCATGGCCGCGACCAGAAGTCGTGCCAGCCTTCGCGCAACTCGTGGAGAACGCTGCTGCCCTCCATCCTCAATCCCGGGGGCAGCCGCATCAGGCCCAACGCTCCGGCTGCGAGCACGTAGCTCGCCGCGTCCACCGCGATCGCCACGCCGGGGCTTGCCGCTGCCACGATGATCCCGCCGATCGCCAGGCCGGTCACGTTCGTCACATTGGTCGCGAGCCGGAGCGTTGCGTTCGCCTGCTGCAGGATCTCCACCGGAACTGTTTGCGGGACGATCCCGTTGCTCGCCGGGAAGAAGAACGCGGACGACGCGCCGTTGACGACGGCGAGCACGGTCAACTCCCAGAGACTCGCGCGGCCGGTGAGCAGCAAGATCGCGACGACGGCCTGGCTGGCACCGCTGACGAGGTTCGACGCGACCATCACGTGGTGGCGCGGAAGGCGATCGGCCCAGACTCCTCCGAAGAGCAGAAGCCCGATCACCGCGACCTGGCGCGCCGTGAGGATGAGGCCGAGGTCGGTCGGCGAGCCGTGCAGCGTGTTCAGAACCGCGAACGCGAGTGCGACGGGCGCCATCGCGCTCCCGAGTCTCGACGTCGTCTGTCCGACGAAGAGAAGGCGGAAGTCGCGTTCGCGCAGCGGGCCGAGGCGACTCATCTCGCGCGCTTCTCCCAGTACCGCTTCATCCCCGCCCAGGACTGCCAGAACGGTGCGACTCGGTCGTAGAGGTCGGCGTCCTCGCCCGCGTCCGCGCGCGCCGCGTCGACGAACGCCTGCTGCTCGATCCCGTCGCGCACGCGCTCGGCCCACCGGTCGAGCTCGAGCTCGAGCCGGTCGAGGTGCGCATCCACGTCCGCGTGCACGCCGAAGTGGATCAATGCGAGCTTCGTCGGCTTCCGTGCGCGGATCGCGTCGGCCGTCGCGTGCCACGCCTCGACGTCGACGTCCGGAGGAGGCGACACCGGCAGCACGTAGCTCGCGCCGGGCATGCGCACGCCGGCTGCGTCGCCCACGAGCAATGTTCCGTTCAGGAAGTAGCTGACATGGTGCGAGGCGTGACCCTTGGTGGGGAAGCTCTCCCAGCCGACGACCTCGCCCTCCGCGATGCGCACGTTGGCCTCGGGGACCGGAGCCAGCTCGCCCCACAGCGGGTCGAAGAGGTCTCCGTAGAGGCGTCGTGCCGACCGCTCGAGGCGCGACGGGTCGACGAGGTGCGGCGCGCCGATCTCCGAGACCCAGACGGTGAGCTCGGGATGCCGCCGCACGAGCGCGCCTGCCGCGCCGGCATGGTCGAGGTGGATGTGCGAGAGGAGCAGGTGGCGGATGTCCTCGAGCGCGAGCCCGTGCCCGGCGAGGCCGGCGTCGAGCGCGTCGAGCGTCGACGACGGCCCGCAGTCGAAGAGGGCGAGGCCGTCGTTCGTCTCGACGACGTAGACGCCGATCGCGTGCGGGCGCCCTCCAAAGTTCAGATCGAGAAGATGCACGTCGCCATCTTGGCAGTCGCCGTGGCGATCACTGCTGCGTTCGTACCCGTCGCACACGCGCGGCGCGCGCCGCTCGCCGTCCTATCGCACACGACAGTGCGACTCATCCATTACGTCGCCCACGACGGCCGCGTGCGCCCGGCGGTGCTTCTTCTGCCCGCCGCCTATCACGGGCAGCCGGTGCCGCTCGTCATCTCGCCGCACGGCCGCGGCGTCGACGAGTGGACGAATGCGCGGCTGTGGGGCGATCTCCCCGGCGAGGGCGGATTCGCCGTCATCAACCCCGCGGGCGAAGGGAGCCGGCTGCACTGGTTTTCGTGGGGCGCCCCAGGGCAGATCGCCGACCTCGCGCGCATGCCCGCGATCGCCGCCGCGCAGGGCGTCGATGTCGAACGCGCGCGGATCTACGCCTTCGGCGGGTCGATGGGCGGCCAGGAGACCCTGCTCCTTCTCGCGCGCCACCCGCACCTGCTCGCGGGCGCAGCCGCCTTCGATCCGGCGACCGACATGGCTCGCCGCTACCGGGACTTCGCAACCCTCAGGCACGGTCGGCAACTGCAGGCGCTCTGCCGGCTCGAGGTTGGCGGAACGCCGGCGCAGGTGCCGCGCGCCTACGAGGAGCGAAGTCCGGACCACTACGTCGCGCGCATTGCAGCGTCCGGTGTGCCGCTCCAGCTCTACTGGAGCGCCGAGGACCGGATCATCGCCGACCAGCGCGCGGAAACCGGGCGTCTTGCGACCGAGATCCTCGCCGACCGCCCAGACGCGAAGGTCTGGGACTTCAGCGGCGACTGGAGGCACACGGCGGAGATGCGGGCGAGTCGCCGTCTGCCGCGCGCGCTGGCGCGCTTCGGGCTCTTGCCCTGGAACCTCGTCCCGCGGCTACCCGAGCCTGCGGTGCCTACGAGCCCGCGGAAACTGCGCGTCTGACGAGGGCCGCTTCGAGATCGGCGAGCAGGTCGTCGGCCGACTCGATCCCGACCGACAGGCGCACGAGGTTCGGCGGCGGTGCGAACGGCGCGCCGGCGGTCGACGCGTGCGTCATGCGCGCGGGGTGCTCGATCAGGCTCTCGACTCCTCCGAGCGACTCCGCGAGCTGGAAGATTCGCGTGCGCGCGACCAGATCGACCGCCTCCTGCTCCGACTCGGCGAAAAACGAGACCATGCCGCCGAAGTCGCGCATCTGGCGCCGCGCGACCTCGTGGCCGGGGTGGTTCGGGAATCCGGGGTAGAGCACGCGCTCGACGCCCGGATGGCCGTCGAGGAACTCAGCGACCGCGCGCGCGTTCTTGGAGTGCTGGCGCATCCGGACGGCGAGCGTCTTGATCCCGCGCAGCACGAGCCAGGCGTCGAACGGTCCGGGAACCGCGCCGAGCGACTTCTGCAGGAAGTAGAGGCGCTCCGCGAGCGCGTCGTCGCTCGTCGCCACGAATCCGCCGATCACGTCGCTGTGCCCGCCGAGGTACTTCGTCGTCGAGTGGACGACCGCATCGGCGCCCAGGTCGAGCGGCTGTTGCAGGTACGGCGTCGCGAACGTGTTGTCGACGATGAGCAATGCACCGACGGCGTGCGCCGCGTCCGCCGCCTTGCGGATGTCCACCACGTTGAGCAGCGGATTCGACGGCGTCTCGACCCAGACGAGCTTCACGTCCTCGCCGAGGTGCGAGGCGAGGCTCTCGTCGAACTCGCCGGCGGAGACGTACGTGAACTTGTAGCCCTTAGGCTCGTAAATCTGTGACGTCATCCGGTAGACGCCGCCGTAGACGTCCGCGATCAACACGACGCGCTCGCCCGGGTCGACGAGGTGCATGAGCGTGGTCGTCGCGCCGAGGCCGGAGCTGAACGCGATGCCGTGCGCCGCGTTCTCGAGGCTTGCCAGCGCGACCTGCAGCGCGGTGCGCGTCGGGTTGGCGCCGCGTGCGTAGTCGTATCCCTTGTGCTCGCCGACCGCCTCCTGCACGAAGGTGCTGGTCTGGTAGATCGGGGTGATGATCGCGCCAGTCGCCGGGTCGGGCTCTTGCCCGGCGTGGATTGCGCGCGTCTCGAAGTCCATGTGCGGAGGTTACCGCTCGGTCATCGAACCAGCGCCGGCACGACGAGGCGAAGAAGAAGCTCGCCTAGACGAGACGGGCGCCGAGCCAACGGGCGAGATCGCGTAGGGGCCGTTCGAGCGAGACGGGCTTCACGCCGTCCTCCCACCAGGTGCCGAGCACACGCAGCTCCCCGGTTTTCGCATGGTGAAGTGGCTCGATGCGACCTATCAAGCGGTCGCCGCGGAGAATCGGCAGGACGTAGTAGCCATGCACGCGCTTCGCCTTCGGGACGTACATCTCGAGGCGGTAGAAGAAGTCCCACAGCGCGAGCGCGCGGTCGCGGTCGTGGACGAGCCGGTCGAACGGCGATAGGAAGGTCGTCCGGTTGCGCGGCGCCGGGCCATCGTCGGCGTCGGGGTGTGCGACGAGCCGCCCCTTCTGGAGCCGCACGCCGAGCGAGCGGAACCGCTTCTCCTCGAACCGCTGCTTCGCGTCGGCCCAGGCGACCCGCTCGGTCTCGGGATACCACCGTTCCGCGATGTCCCACACGCGCTGCTTGCCCCGTCGCCCGACGACTGCGACCTCGCCGCGTGCGTTCAGCACGCCGAGCATGAGCCCCATCTTGCGCTCGCCCCACCACCGGTGCGCCTCGCGGCCGCTCGGCCGGTGGTCGTCGATCTCGCGGGAGAGGAGCGGTCCGCGTCGCTCGAGCTCGCGCAGCACGTAGCGGCGAAACGACGCGTTCTCCTTCAGATACGCGATCAGGTGCCGGTCGAGCGGACGGTCGCGCCGCTTCATGCGCGCCTTCAGCAGCGGCAGGTCCTCGGCCGACCAGATGAACGCGTTCCACTCGACGAGCTTCCGCTCCTCCCAGAGCAGGCGGTCGAGCTCGGAGCGGTCGTACGGCCCCAGCCTGCTCCAGAGCACGAGGTGCTGAGCCGGGGCGACCGAGGAGATCGGGTCGATCTGCAGGAAGCCGAGCCGGCGGACGGTGTCGAGCACCCCGTTCGCCGAGCCGTCGAGGAGCTGCGAGCGGACCGCGATGCGCCGCGCCTCTTCGAGTGTTACCTCACGCGTGCTCGACACGATCGAGCCCGATCGTACGCGCGAGACGCGCTGCCGCACGCTCGAGCTTCGCATCGACGTTGCCGCGGGTCTTCGCCTCCGGCGTGAACTTGCGGATGCGCAGCACGCCCTCGACGCGGTCGGCCTTCAGGTCGGCGCGGCCGAGGAAGCGGTCGCCGGCGAGCAGGGGCAGCACGTAGTAGCCGTACTGGCGCTCGTGCTCGCGCTTGTAGACCTCGATCAGGTGCTTGAAGCCGAAGAGGCGCTCGAGCAGCGGCCGGTCCCAGACGAGGTTGTCGAACGGGCAGATGAGGACCGGCGGTGCCGCCTCGCCGTCGAGCTCGGCGCCGGGCAGCACGTAGAAGGGTGCGCCGCCGTCGTCGGCGTGGACGACGTCGAGGCGGCCCTCCGCGACGAGGGTGTCGAGGCGCGGTTGCAGGCGTGCGCGTCCGCCCTTCAGCCGCCAATGCTCCCGGATCGCGCCCTCGGTCAGCGCGCCGCGCGCGGCGACAGCCTGCAGCGCCCATTCCTGCAGCGTCTCCGCCTCGCTCGGTACGGGCGCTTCGAGCCACTGCTTCGGGATCACGCGCTCCGCGAGATCGTACGACCGTTGAAAGCTTCGCCGGCCGGCGATCACGAGAACCCCACGGTCCCAGAGCGCGTCGAGCACCATCTTCGCCGGCTTCCAGTTCCACATCCCTCCGCTGCCTTGCCCTTCGAAGTCGCGCGATGCGAGCGGCCCTTCGTCCCGGATGCGAGCGAGGATCGGCTCGACGAGGTCGGCGTGGTCGCGGAGCGCGCGATCGTGGATGCCCCAGCGCCCTCCGCCGTCCATGACGTGGCGGAGGTGCGGCCATTGCTCGATGGGGAGGAGCGAGGCCTCGTGCGCCCAGTATTCGAAGACGCGCCCGTCGCGCAGAAGCTGCGCGACGGTGCCCGCGGGGAATGCACCCACGCGCGCGCCGAGCGTCAGCCTGTGCGCGCGGTCGACGGTGGAGATCGAGTCGAGCTGCACGGCCGTGAGTCGCCGGATCGCCGCTTCCACGTCTGTTTCCGAGGCGCGCCGGAAACGCGACGCGAAGCCCTGGGAGCCGACGACGAGACGGCGAATGGCGGCCACGCTTAAGGTGGTCACTGGATGGCGCGCGGTCGACAAGTTGCTCGTCTAGCGGCCGTGCGCGAGGTACTCGAGCAGGTCGGAGCGTGTGACGACGCCGACGGGCATCCCCTTGTCGGCGACGACGACCGCGTTGACGCCGCCCGTCAGCGCCGTGACGATCGCGTCCACCGACTCGTCGGCGTCGACGGTCGTCAGTGGTCCCTGCATCGCAACCGCGACATCTTCGTGGAGCGCGTCGGCGTTCTTGAACACGAGGTCGAGAAGCGCCCGGTCCTGCAGCGAGCCGATCACGTCGGTCAGCGAGCCGATCTCGCCGTCGCGCACGACCGGCAGCTGCGAGATCGAGTATTGCTCCATCACGTCGATCGCCTCCGACACCTTCTGATGCGCCGAGATCGTGACGAACGGCGGTGTCTCGCCCGGCTTCGCGCGCAGGAGCTCGCGCACCGTCGGTGCAGGCGCGCCGCGCTCGAGAAACCCGTGCTCGATCATCCAGTTGTCGTCGAGGAACTTCGAGAGGTACGAGCGTCCCGAGTCCGGCAGCACGGTGAGCACGCGCGACTCCGCGCCGAGCCGACCTGCATAACGCAATGCGCCGGCGATCGTCGAGCCCGACGAGCCGCCCACGAGCAGTCCTTCCTCGCGCGCCATGCGGCGCGCCGCGAGGAACGAGTCGC
>JBJMKB010000098.1:0-91631 GCA_045806045.1 Gaiellaceae bacterium
CTCGAGCTGCTCGAGACGTCGATGAAGATCGTCGAGCCGATCATGGGCGTCGCGCATTGGGACCCCGACGTCGAGATCGAGCCGGAGTTGGTGACGATCGCATTCGAGCAGGGCCATCCGGTCGGTGACCCCGTCGAGGTGATCCGCACGATGAACGAGATCGGCGGGCGCCACGGCCTCGGCATGTCCGACCAGATCGAGAACCGCATCATCGAGGCGAAGAGCCGCGGAATCTACGAAGCACCCGGGATGGCGCTGCTCCACATCGCGTACGAGCGACTGCTCAGCGCGATCCACAACGAGGCGACGCTCGAGCGCTACGCGGACGAAGGGCGGCGCCTCGGACGCCTGCTGTACGAAGGGCGCTGGTTCGACGTACAGGCGCTGATGCTGCGCGACGCGCTGCGCACCTGGGTCGCGGCCGCCGTCACGGGCGAGGTGACGATCGAGCTGCGTCGGGGCGACGACTACACGATCCTCGACACCCGTGGCGAGGCGTTCTCGTACGGCCCCGAGCGGTTGAGCATGGAGCGCAGCGCGACGGCATTCACCCCCGCCGACCGCATCGGACAGCTGAACGTGAAGATCAACGACGTCTCCGATTCGCGGAAGATGCTCGAGACGCTGGGGTGGAAGCTGTGAAGCTGTGGAGCGGGCGCGTCGGAGGCGAGCTCGCGCCGGAGGTGTGGGAGTTCTTGCGCGCAGACGATGCCGAGCTGCTCCCGTACGACCTGCAGGGGACGCTCCTGCACGCGGAGCGCCTGCATGCGGCGGGGATCCTGGACGTCGCCGAGCTCGGCGAGGTGAGAGAGAAGCTCGCTCAGATCGACGAGATCGACGAGGACGACGAGGACGTCCACTCCTCGATCGAGCGCCAGCTCGGCGAGGTCGGTCGCAAGATTCACGCCGGTCGCTCGCGCAACGATCAAGTGGCGACCGCGTTCCGGCTCTACGTCGGGGACGCATGTCGCGAGGCCGACGGCTTGCTGGTGGCGTTCGCGCGCGCAATCCTGGCGCGGGCGGGCGAAGAGGCGACCACGGCGATGCCCGGCTATACGCACCTCCAGCGCGCGCAGCCGATCACGCTCGGGCACCACCTGCTCGCGTGGGTCGAGATGCTCGACCGGGATCGTGAACGGCTCGCCTTTGCGGCGGCGCACGCCGCGCCGTCGCCGCTGGGGGCCGCCGCACTCGCGGGATCGACGCTGCCGATCCCCGCGCCGCCGAACCAGATGCGCAACTCGATCGACGCCGTCGCCGACCGCGACTTCGCCCTGGACTACCTCTACGCCGCGGCGGTCCTCTTCACCCACCTCTCGCGGATCGGCGAGGAGCTCGTCCTCTGGACGACGAGCGAGTTCGGCTTCGCGCGGCTGCCCGAAGAAGCAGCGACCGGCTCGTCGATCATGCCGCAGAAGCTGAACCCGGACGTCGCGGAGCTCGCGCGCGGTAAGGCCGGCACCGCGATCGGCCGACTCACCGGCCTGCTCGCGACCGTGAAGTCGCTCCCGCTCGCCTACGACCGCGACCTGCAGGAGGACAAGCCGCCCGTCTTTGCGGCCCGCAAGGACGTCGCCGGCGCGCTCGGGGCGCTGACCGTCCTCGTTGGCGGCCTCGAGTTCGACCGCGCGCGCCTCGCGGCTGCGAGTGCCGATCCGCTGCTGCGCGCCACCGACGCTGCCGAGCAGCTCGTCGCGGAAGGCGTACCGTTCCGCGACGCGCACGAGCGTGTCGCCGGCGCGGTCCGCGACGGCACCTTCCAGGCGCCGCCTGCCCGTGCCCGCTTGGGGGACGTTTCGGCTGCGGTCGCCGCCGCTCAGGAGCGCTGGTCGTGACGGCAGCGTCGAAGGTCTCGCTCGCAGGACGCGACTTCCTCCGCGTCTCGGATCTCGCCCCCGCAGAGGCGGAAGGGATCCTCGACTACGCCGTCGAGCTGCGGCTGAACCCGAAGCAGCCGCTGCTGCCCGGCTCAACACTGGGGCTGTACTTCGCCAAGCACTCGACACGGACCCGCGTGTCGTTCACCGCCGGGATGGCACAGCTCGGCGGCGCGGCAGTGCACCTTGCGCCCGAGGAGCTGCAGCTCTCGCGCGGCGAGTCGCTCCCCGACACGGCGCGCGCGCTCTCCGGCTACCTCGACGCGCTCGTCGTGCGCGTGCACTCGCACGCCGAGCTGGAGGAGTGGGCGCACTGGGCGTCGATCCCGGTGGTGAACGCGCTGACCGCAGAAGAGCATCCGTGCCAGGCGCTCGCGGACGCGCTGACGATGCGCGACCGGCTCGGCTCGCTCGACGGCGTCCGGGTCGCGTGGGTCGGCGACGGCTCGAACGTCTGCACGTCGCTCGCGCGACTGGGCCTGCTGCTGGGCTACGAGGTCGTCGCCGCGTGTCCGCCCGGCTACGAGCCCGCCGTCGACGTGCACCTCGTACGCGACCCGCGGGAGGCAGTCGCGGAAGCCGACGTGATCGTCACCGATACCTGGGTGAGCATGGGCCAGGAGGCCGAGCACGACCGGCGGCTGCGCGACCTCGAGCCCTACCGGCTCGACGCCGCCCTGCTCGCACACGCCTCGCCCGACGCGTTCGTCATGCACTGCCTGCCGGCACACCCCGGCGAGGAGATCACCGCGGAGGTGCTCTACGGCGACCGGTCGGCGATCTGGGACGAGGCGGAGAACCGCCTCCACGTCCAGAAGGCGCTCCTGGCGCTGTTGCTCGGCGCAGCCTGATCGAGCCCTCATGGTCGGGACGCCCCCGGCCGATAACCCAGCCGTGGAAGCGGCAGCGATTCCTGAGCAGAGCGCCGGCCTGCGCCTCGGCGAGCTGCTCGTCCGCGCCGCTCAGGCAACGCAGGAGCACGTCGACCAGGCGCTCGAGCTGCAGCCGATCCTGCGCAAGCGCCTCGGCGAGATCCTCGTCGAGAAGCGGTGGACGACCGCGCGCGCGGTCGCAGAGGCCCTCGCCGCGCAGTACGGGCTCGAGTTTCTCGACCTCTCACAGGTCGCCGTCGACCAGCGTGCCGCCGGCCTGGTCCAGGAAGGCTTCGCGCACGGGCACCAGGCGCTCCCCGTCCGGTTCCTCGACGACCAGCTCGTGCAGGTCGCTGTCGCCGACCCGACGAACATCCAGACGCAGGACGAGTTGCGCCTCGCGCTCGGCGTCAACTGCAGCCTCGCGGTCGCCGCCGCCGACGCGCTCGAGTCGACGATCCACCGCACCTATCGCCTCACGGTCGCCGTCAGCGACACCGCCCCGGACGAGCTCGCGGACGACGACGAGAGCGTGCTCGAGGGCGCACTCGACCTCGTGAACAGCCTGATCGGGAAAGCCGTCAACGCCGGTGCATCCGACGTCCATCTGAACCCGCAGGCGCGTGAGGTGCTCGTCCGCTTCCGCGTCGACGGCGTGCTGCGCGACGCCGCTACGGTCGAGAAGCGACTTCAGAACGCCGTCGCCGCGCGGGTGAAGGTGATGGCGCAGCTCGACATCGCGGAGAAGCGGATGCCACAGGACGGCTCGTTCGTCGTGTACATCGACGGGCAGGCGGTCGACGTGCGCGCGGCGGTGCTGCCGACGAAGCACGGCGAGCAGGTCGTGCTCCGCGTGCTGCGGCGCGAGGCGAAGATCGAGCTGCCCTCGCTCGGCATGAGCGCGGACATGGAATCGGTCTTCATGCGCGCGATCGAGCAGCCGCACGGGGCCGTGATCAGTTGCGGGCCGACGGGATCGGGCAAGACGACGACCCTCTACGCCGCGCTCGACCGGCTGAACGACGGGTTGCGCTCGATCGCGACGATCGAGGACCCGGTCGAGTACCAGCTGCCCGGCGTGATGCAGATGGAGGTGCACAACAAGATCAATCTCACGTTCGGCCGCGGCCTGCGCACGATCCTCCGCGCGGATCCCGACGTGATCCTCGTCGGCGAGATCCGGGACGAGGAGACGGCGAAGATCGCGATCCAGGCGGCGATGACGGGCCACCTCGTGCTGACGACGCTGCACACAAACGACGCGGCGAGCGCGATGGCGCGCCTGCGCACCCTTGGCGTGGAGTCGGACCTCCTCTCGAGCTCGATCAACTGCATCGTCTCGCAACGCCTTGCCCGCCGGCTGTGCCTGCACTGCCGCGAGGCGTACGAGCCGACGCCGGAGCAGGTGATGTCGATGAACGTCATCTCCACGGGGGCGGCACTGACGTTGTATCGCGCGACCGGTTGCCTGCAGTGCGCGAACACCGGTTACTCCGGCCGCCTAGCGCTCTACGAGCTGATGCCGATCCAGGGACTTGGCCGTGTGCTGCTCCAAGGCTCGACGGACGAGATCTTCGATGCCGCAGTCGCGGCCGGCATGCGCACGCTGCGCGAGGACGGCGTTCGCCAAGCTCTCGCGGGGGTCACCACGCTCGAAGAGATCCGCCGGGTCACCGGCGACCGCAAGCTGCTGGCCTAGATCATCAGGGCCGAAGCTCAGACCGGCTGCCGAAGGAGCGCCGGATGCGTCAGCGCGAACAGCGCGGCGCCGAGCACGAGCCCGACCGCGCCCACGACGGCGCAGACGTCCGCGATGTTGAACGCGATGTCGCCCGCGACGATCGGATTCGGGACTCCGCCGCGCCACGCGAGGGCCGAGACGAGATTCCCCAGCGCGCCCGCGGTCGCGATCCCGCCGGCGACCGAGAGGGCGCGCGAGGGAACGCGCGGGACGAATGCAATGACGACCGCCGCGAGCACAGCGGCCAGCACGACGTACGCCGCGCTCCGCGGATGGCCGTAGACGGGCGCGCTCGCCTTCTGGAGGAGGTCGGCCGCGAGCAGCGGGGCCGCCGTCGCGAGGAGGATCGCCCTCACCGTCGCACCGTCACCGCGGTCGCTGCGCACAGCCCTGCCACGACGAGGAAGCCTATGCGCCCGTCGCCGGGCAACGAGAACGTGAGGCCGACGAGCGGCGTGCCGATCAGAATCGTGACCGCCGCGATCATGTTCACGAAGCCGACTGCCGCCCCGGGCGCGTCCGGCCGCAGGCGCTGCGCGCCGGCGAACGCGGGCGCGAACGGGATGCCCGCGGCGATGCCCACGACGGCCGCTGCGGCGATCGCAAGCGGCAACGGCCTGGCAATCGCAAGCACGGCGATCCCGAGTCCCGAAACGAGGAAGCTCGCGCGGATGAGTCCCGGGCGATCGATCAGGCGGCCGCCGAGCGGCCGCGAGATCACGCCGAGGAAGAGGACGAGACCGCCCGCCAAGCCGGCGAGACGCTCTGGAGCGCCGCCGGCGCGGTGAAGGAGCGTCACGACCCAGTTGCCGATGACGACCGACAGCCCGAACGAGGCCGCGTGCATCGCCGCGAGCGGCAGCAGCCGGCGATCGACGACGGTCACCCTCGGCTGCGGCTCGTGCCGCGGCTCCGTCGGCGCGAGCACGACGAGGACGACGCCGGCCGCGGCCACGAGCCCGGCCGACACGAACGGCGCCTGCCACGTTCCCCACAACGGGACGAGCGCGAGGGCGAGGCCGCCGGCCGCCATGCTCACCGCGCCGTAGACACCTTGCGCGACGGCCGATCCGACCGTCGCGCGCGTGTACTCCGCCCCGGCTACGAACGACGCCGCAGTACCGACGCCGGCGACGACGCGCATCCCGATCGCGAACCACGCTTCCCGCCAGCCGAGCACGGCGAACGACGCAAGGGCGACGATCCCAAGACCCGCTCCTCCGACCGCGCGGGAGCCGACGCGGTCGCACAACCTGCCCATCGGAACCTGCAGCGCCGCGTGGGTGAGGAAGAGGCCGGTCGTGAAGAGACCGACGACACCGAGGCCGATGCCGTAAGCCCGCGCGATCTCGTCTGCGACGGCCCCGACGTTCGCGACGTTGAACCCCGGCGTGAACGCCAACGCGAACCCGCCCAACGCCGCCCGCGCTCTCACCGGCGCGACCCTATCCGGAACGGGTGCGTCGCCTTCGGTAGGCGCGCGTCTTCGACCGGTTGCCGCACAGCTGCATCGAGCACCATGTGGCCGACCGGTTCGGCGAGTAGTCGTAGAACGACCAGTGGCAGTTGCGGCACGCCTTGAGGCGCACCCACGTCCCGTCGAGCATCGCGTCGAGCGCGACCGCAACCACGCTGTCGATCGCATCGGCGCCGTCCAGGTGCACTGCGCGCTCGCGGTCCACCCGCAGCGACACGCGGCCCGCTGCCGCGTTCACGACACCGAGTGCATCTTCGTCGGTCGCGAAGCCGTTGTTTGCGAGCACGAGCGCACGCAGTGCCTCGCGGAGCTCCCGGGCGCGCTCGAGCTCGTCGGCGGGGCCGCGCTCGGCGACCCAGTCCGGAAGCCAGTCGAGCCCATGCTCGACGTCGGCGCTGTTCACGAACAGCTGCACCTGCCGGAGCGGCTCCGGTGCGGCGTTCGGGACGTCGTAGCGCGGGCTCACGTTGCCGCCCAGTCTAGACACCAGTAGAGTCCGACTACTGGTGTCGAGCTTCGTTCGCCGTGTCCTCTACCCCGTCGGGCTGGTCGGCGCCCGCCTGCGCGGAGGGGGCGGGCGGCTCGCGCTCGTCGGCGTCGGCGTCGTCGCGGGCGCCGCCGTCCTGGCGGCGGTGCTCGGCGGTCGGCTCGTGATGCAGGATCGCGCGCTTGCGCTTGCGACGGCGGGCCTCCCGCCCGGCGATCGCCAGGTGCAGGTGACCTGGAGCGGCTCCGAGGACGAGTTCGCGCGCCTGAACGCGTTCGTCGCTCCGAAGATCGAAGCGCTCTCGGGCGAGCGGCCGGCCACGGCGATGCTCTTTCGCGAAGCCTCGATCCAGCGACGCCCGGTCTACATCCGAGCCGCCGACGATCTCGGCCGGTGGGTCACGCTCGTCTCGGGACGGTTGCCGGCCCGCTGCGTGCCGGCCCACTGCGAGGTGCTGCGCCTGAAGGGGACAGGCCCGATCCCGTCGACGAAGGCGCTGAACCTCGTCGAGGTCGGACGGGCTGTCGTCCGCCCCGGCGCGCCGATCGGGCCGTTCGTGCTGCCCTCGCCACCGACGGAGATGGTCGCGCGCGCCGTCCGCTACCACACGCCGCAGCCCTCGCCGGTCGTGATCGCGAACGGTGTCGACGGGCTCTCGCACAACACGGAGCTCGAGACGTTCTACCGCTCCTACGCATGGTTCCTCCCGGTCGCGGCGGTCGACATCCACCCGTGGGCGATCGACGCGTTCCAAGCGCGCGTGCAACGGCTGTCCGCGCAGGTCGAGACGACCGCAGACGGGTTCCAGGTGACTGCGCCGACGGAGACCCTGACCGCGGCCGCCGGCTCGTCACGCGTCGCGGCGCGACGCCTGCTCCTGCTCGGGGGAGAAGGCAGCGCGCTCCTCCTCGCGTTCACGATCCTCGCGGCGGCCGCGCTCCGGCGCGACGTGACCGACGCGCGCCGCCGGCTGACGTGGTTCGGGGCGCGGCGCTGGCAGGTCGAGCTCTTCACCCTCGCCGAGTCGACCGCGCTCGCATCCGTCGGGACGCTCGGCGGCTGGGTGATCGGGGGCGCAGTCGCTGCGCTCGTCACCGAACGCGCAGGCCCCCCGCCGGGGGACGTCGTCGCGCACGCGCTGCTATCGCGCGCCGGAATCCTCACGGCGCTCGCGGTGGCGCTCACGGCGGGCCTCTTGCTCTACGCGACCGTGCGCGCCCCCGCGGTGGAGCTGGGACGCCTGGCGTTCACGCCGCTCGACGCGGCTGCACTCGGAGCCGTCGCCGTGGTCCTCGTCGGCTGGGCGCGCGGGTCGGTCGACGCCCGGCAACTCTCGACCGTAAGCGGAGCGAGCGTGTTCTTGCTCCTCGTCCCGGCACTGATCGTCTTCGCGGCTGCAGTCCTCTCCGCCCGGTTGCTCGCTCCCGCGTTGCGCGCGCTCGGCCGCGCCGGCCGCGGCGGCCCGATCTCGTTGCGGCTCGCGGCCGCCTCGCTCGCTCGCAATCCCGGCCACGCTGCGGTCGCCGCGACCTTCCTCGTCGCGAGCCTCGGGCTCGCGCTATTCGCCCTCGCCTACCGCTCGACCCTCGTTCGCGGTCAGCACGACGAGGCGGCGTACGCGGTGCCCGCGCCGTACGTCCTCACCGAAGACCTGACGCAGCTCGTGCCCGTGCTGCGCGCACATCCGCCGGAAGGCACGCGTGTGCTCCGCCTGACGGGAAACGTTGCGGCGGGAACGACCTTCACGTTCCTCGGCCTGCCGTCGCTGCGCGGCGTCGGCGGTTGGCGCGGCGACTTCTCGTCGCAGCCGCTCGCCCAGCTCGGCGCCGCGATCGCACCGCGCAGGGACACGTCGATCCGCACGCTCGCACTGCCGCCGGGGCGGCAGTTCTCGCTGCCCGTGAACGCCCACACCGGTGACGACGTCGGGGTGCGGGCCTTCTTCCGCTCGCCGCTCGGCGACTACGTCGCCGTCTCGCTCGGGCGGACGGACGGCAAGCGGAGGGTGACGCTCCACGGCCGGATCCCCTTCCCGGATGCGACGCTGGGAGAGCTCGAGCTCGACATCCTGAACAACGGCCGGATCACCGCCAACGCGGGCACCGGCCTGCAACCGAGCGCGAAGGGCCTGCTGAGGCTCGGCGCACCCCGAGTCAACGGCCGCGTCGTTCCCGGCGCGCTCCGAGCGTGGATCGGCACGGGAGGGGTCAGCGGCTCCGCGCGGACGCTCGGCTACGTGCTCACGCCCGACCGCAACGGCGTCTTCCGGCCGGCCCAGCCGACGGACGGGCGGATGCTGCCCGTGATCGCGACGCCGCGGATCGCTGCAGCGGCCGGCCCGAACGGCGTCGTGCCATTGCAGGTCGAAGGGGAGTTCGTCGCCGCGCGGATCGTCGGCGTCGTAAAGCGATTTCCATCGATCGTCGGCGACGCGGTGATCGCCGACCGTGTCACCGCCTCGACCATGCTCGACACCCGCTCCCCGGGCCTCGGCTTCACCGATGAGATCTGGACGGCACGGAGGCCGCACACGCCCGCGCTCACCGTCGTCTCCCGCGCGCAGACGCTTGCCCGGCTCCAGGCCGACCCGCTGGCGCGCGGCGCGCTCCTCACGCTCGCCGGCACCGCCGCGGTCGCGCTCCTCCTCGCCCTCGTCGGGCTGCTGCTGTCGGTCGTCGGAGACGTCCGCGACGACCGCGGCGAGCTGTTCGATCTGGAGGCGCAGGGAGCATCACCGGCGACGATCCGCGCGCATCTGCGGCTGCGCGCCCTCCTCGTCGCGGTCTTCGGCGTCGCGGGAGGGATCGCCCTCGGCGCGATCCTCTCGGCGCTCGTCATCTCGCTCGTCACCGTCACGGCCGGCGCCGCCGAGCCGGAGCCGCCGCTCCTGCTCTCGCTCGACCTGCCGCTCCTCGCCGCGGTGGCGATCTCCTACATCCTGGTTGCGGCCGTCCTGGTCGGCGCGGCGACGTCGCTGCGCGGTCGCGCGCCGGCGCGCGCCGCGGAGGCTGCCACATGAGCGCGATCGAGCTGCGCGACGTCTTCCGCGTGCACTCGACGCCGGAGGGCGACGCAGCCGCGCTGCAAGGGCTGTCGCTGCGCGTCGAGGACGGCGAGGTGCTGACGGTGCTCGGGCCGAGTGGCTCCGGGAAGTCGACGCTCCTGCGACTGCTCGCCGGACTCGAGCGTCCGTCCGCAGGCGCCGTTCGGGTCTACGGAGAGGACCTCGGCAAGCTGCCGTCCCGCAGGCTCGCGAACTACCGCTCGTCGCTGCTCGGCTACGCCGACCAGCATTACGCGCGTGCGCTCGCTCCGGAGCTGACCGCGCGCGAGCTCGTCGCACTGCAGCTCGGCCTTCGCGGGGCACCACGATCCGAGCGCGAGGCGCGCGCGGACGAGCTGCTCGAACGCGTCGGGCTCTCTGCGCAGCGCGACCGCCGTCCGACCGAGCTCTCCGGCGGCGAGCAGCAACGGGTCGCGCTGTGCGCCGCGCTCGCACACCGACCGAAGGTGTTCCTCGCCGACGAGCCGACCGGCGAGCTCGATGCCGCGACCGCGGAGCAGGTCTACCGGATGCTCGATGAGCTCGTGCGCGAGCACCGCTGCACAACCGTGATCGTGAGCCACGACCCCGAGTCGACGCGGCTCGCCGATCGCATCGTTCGCATCCGCGACGGCCGCGTGTCGGAGGAGTGGTCGCGCGAAGGCGGCGAGAGCGACACGATCGTCGTCGGCCGAGGTGGGTGGCTCCGCCTGCCCGAGGAGCTGCTCCTGCGGGCCGGGATCGGTGGGAAGGCGACGGCGCGCTTCGAGAGTGGAAGCGTCCTCGTCGAACCTGTGGGCGACAGGGCCGAAGCGGCGTCGGACGCGGCGCCGGTTGCCGACACCGCCTCGCCCCGCGGCCTCGTCGTCGAGGCCCGAGGGCTTACCCACGGCTACGGCTCGACCGAAGTCCTGCACGACTTCGACCTCGAGCTGCACGGCGGCCGGCTGCACGCGATCACGGGGCCGTCGGGGTCGGGGAAGACGACGCTCCTCCACCTCCTTGCGGGCCTCGAGGTGCCGGACGGCGGAACCGTCACCATCGACGGAACCCGGCTGACCGCACTCGACCGCGCCGGCCGCGCGGCGCTCCGCCGCGAGAAGATCGCCTACATCGGCCAGCAGGCCGGCCTCGTTCCTCATCTCTCCGCGGTCGAGAACGTCGAGCTGGTGCTGGCACTCCGCCGGCTCGGCGGCGGACGTGTGGCCGCCCTGCAGGCGCTCGACGCGGTCGGGCTCGGCGAGCGGGCGACGCAGCGCGTCGGGCGGCTGTCTCAGGGCGAGCGCGCCCGCGTCGCGCTCGCGCGCGCGATCGTGGTCAAGCCGGCCCTGCTGCTGGCGGACGAGCCGACCTCGCGGCTCGACGGGGCGAACGCCATCTCGGTCGCGATCCTGCTCGGCCGTCTCGCACAGGAGTCCGGCGCCGCCGTCGCCTGCGCGACGCACGACCCGATCGTGATCGAGCAGGCGGAGAGCGAGATCCGCCTTCCGTAGCTCCCCCGATCGGGGGAGTAGTGCTTCCCGTAGTCATCCGATTCTTCTCCTGCGATGGCAACTCTCGACGTACGGCAGTCCACGATCTTCTCGCGCCTCCGGGGTCTGCTCGAGGTGACCCGGTTGGTGCGTACGGGCGAGGACGTTCCGGATCTCCTCGCGGCGATCGCGCGCACCGTCTCCGACTCGCTGGCGTTCCGCACCGTCGTGATCAACCTCTATCGCCGCGAATGGGACGATTTCGTCGTCAGCACCGTCTACGGCAGCGACGCCGCGCGAGAGGCGCTGCTCGGGCAGGTGCGCCAGGTCTCGGACTGGGAGCCGCTCCTCGACGAGCGCTTCCTGCAACGCGGCGCCTACCTCGTCCCGTACGGCGAGTTCGACTGGAATGACCACGTCGGGACGTACACGCCGGACCTCCCGGTGAGCGACGACCCGAATGCCTGGCATCCCGACGACGCCCTGTTTGCACCGATGCGCGGGTCCGACGGGCGCCTCCTCGGGATCCTGTCCGTCGACGAGCCGATCTCGGGCCGCAAGCCGAGCGGCGACGAGATCGACGTGCTCGTCGCGGTCTCGGAGCACGCCGCCGCCGCGGTGGAGGCGGCGCAGGAAGCGACACGCGCAAAGGCGAATCGCGACGCGCTCGAGCACCTGCTGGCCGTGTCCGCGAAGCTGAACGAGACGCGCGACACGGACGAGCTCCTGCAGCACGTCTGCGCGGCGATCTCCGAAGCACTCGGGTTCGAGAAGGTCGCCGTGCAGCTGCTGACGACGGAGGGCGTTCATCACACCACCGCCGCGGTCGGCTTCGCGGACGGCGACAACATCGGGTCCTCGCTGAAGGCCGACGAGCTCGAGCGGCTCTTGAGCCCGGATTGCGAGGTCGAAGGCTGCCACCTGATGTCGCACGACGAGGCGCGGCGGCTCCTGCCCGCGCGCGCGTCCGGGTACCGATCGCAGCGCGACGGCCGCGGGCCGTACGCCTGGAGCAACCATTGGCTGTTCGTCCCACTGCATGATCGCCGCGGCCGGCGAATCGGGTACATCTGGGCCGACGATCCCGTCGACCGCCTGCGCCCCGACCCCGAACGGCTGCAGATCCTCCGGGCGTTCGCGAACCAGGCGACCACCGCGCTCGAGCAGGCGTCGCAATTCGAAGAGATCCAGAACGCGTACGAACACCATCGCGCGCTGATCGACGCGTCGCCGGTCGCAATCGTCGACCTCGAGCTCGACGGGCGTATCCGCTCGTGGAACGCTGCGGCCACCGAGATCTTCGGCTGGAGCGCCGAGGAGGCGATCGGACGCATCAACCCGACGGTTCCGGAAGACGAGCTCGACCTCTTCCTGGCCTCCATGGCGCGGATCGCGAAGGGTGAGCGCTTCCCCGCACTCGACGTGCGCCGGCTCCACCGCGACGGTTCGCTAATCGACGTCAGCGTCTCCGCCGGGCCGATCCGCAACGCGCACGGAGAGGTCGTCGGCGCGATCGCGCTGTTGATGGACGTGACGGCCCGCAAGCGCTCCGAGCGTGCGCTCGCCGCGAGCGAGGGCCGCAAGGACGCCGTCCTGCGCTCGTCGCTCGACTGCGCGGTGATCGTCGACCACGAGGGTCTCATCGCCGAGGTGAACCCCGCGGCGGAGGAGACATTCGGCTGGACGCGCCCCGACGCCCTCGGCAAACGGTTCCTCGAGCTCGTCGTCGCCCCCGAGCACCGGTCGGATCTCGGCGAGGTGCTCGAGACCGGCAACGGCCCGCTCCTCGGCGCACGGCTCGAGATCAACGCGCTCCGCTCCGACCACCGCAGCTTCCCGGCCGAGATCGCGATCACGCGTGTCGACGTTCCCGGTCCGCTGCTGTTCGCCGTCTCGCTCCGCGACGTCACGAAGCGCCGCGAGCGCGAAGAGCGCGTCAAGGAGGCTGAGAGGAAGTACCGCACCCTGGTCGAGCAGATCCCGCTCGCGACCTACATCAACGACGTCGGGATGCCGGTGCGCACGCGCTACATGAGCCCGCAGATCGAGACGATGCTCGGCTTTCCCGTCGGCGACTGGCTCGAGCCCGACTTCTTCCTCACGTGCCTTCATCCGGACGACTACGACCGCGTGCTCGCCGAGGTGACGCGCACCCACGATGCGGGCGAGGACTTCAGCTGCGAGTACCGGCTCGTCGCCGCCGACGGCCGTGTGGTCTGGGTGCTCGACGAGACGGTCGCCGTTCGCGACGAGGAGTACCGCCCGGTCTTCCTGCAGGGATTCCTCGTCGACGTCACCGGCCGGCGCGCCGCCGACGAGGCGCTGCGGCACAGCGAGGAGCTGTACCGACTCGTCGTCGAGAGCACGCACGACCTGATCACGCTCCTCGACGCGCACGGTGTCGTGCGCTACGCGTCCACCGCCGTCCGCGCTCTCCTCGGCTGGGGCCCGGAGGACGTCGCCGGCCGCAACTGGACGGACGACGTGCACCCCGAGGATCTCCCCGGCGTGACTGCGTACCTCCGCAACCGCGGGGCCGGACTGGACTCGCCGGCGCTCACCACACGCGTCCGGCACAAGAACGGCTCGTGGATCACCGTCGAGAGCTCGCTCTCCCCCACCACCGCCCCGGACGGAACCGTGACCGGCTTCGTCGGGGTCTCGCGGCCGCTGCAGCGGGCCGTGCTGCGCCCCGCGGCCAGCTGACTCAGACCGGCGCCGCCGCGCCTCGCAGTCGCGCTTCGCGCCAGTTCGACCAGCCGCCCTCGAACGAGCGGACCTCGCCGTCGCGGACCTCGAGTATGCGGTCGGCGATGCGGTCGAGGAAGTACCGGTCGTGCGAGACGAAGATCGCGGTTCCCTGGAAGTCCTCGAGCGCGGACTCGAGCATCTCCACGGACTCGATGTCGAGGTGATTCGTCGGCTCGTCGAGCAGCAGGCAGTTTGCGCCCTCGAGCATGAGCAGGAGGAGCTGCAGGCGCGTCCACTCCCCGCCCGAGAGCGTCTCGAGCGGCCGCCGCACCTGCTCGTAGCCGAACAGGAACTTCATCAGCCTCGACACGGCCTCCCCTTCCGAGATGGGCACCGCACGCCGAACGAGCTGCAGCGGCGTCGCCTTCGGGTCGTCCGGCCTGCGGTCCTGCGCGAGGCGGCCGAAACGGATCGAGGGTCCCGCCTTGCGCTCGCCGGCGGTGGGCTCGAGCTCGCCCGCGAGCACGCGCAGCAGCACCGACTTGCCCGCGCCGTTGTCGCCGACGACGCCGACACGCTCGCCGCGCAGCACCGTCAGGTCGACGGCCGCGAGGATCGGGCGCTCCGCGAGCTCGACGCTCACGGCTTCGAGCTCGACGACCCGCTCGCCGCCACGCGCGTGCGGACGCAGCTCGAGCGCGATCTTCCGCCGCTCGAGCACAGGACGATCGACCTTGTCCATCCTGTCGATCTGCCGCTGCTTGTTGCGCGCCTGCTTGATGTGCCGCTCGTTCACGACGCGGCTTGCCCAGTCCTTGAAGCGGCGGATCGCCTCCTCGAGGCGCGCGATCTCCTTCTGCTGCGTGACGTACATCTGCTGCTGACGGTGGAGCTCGAGCTCGCGCGCCACGGTGTACGCCGAGTAGTTCCCCGGCCACATGCGGATCGTCCCGCCAGACAGCTCGGCGATCTCGGCGACCGTCTCGTCGAGGAGGTAGCGGTCGTGGGAGACCGCCACCACCGCACCGTCGAAGGACCGCATCAACCCCTCGATCCGCTCCCGCGCCTCGACGTCGAGGTGGGCCTCCGGCTCGTCGAGGAGGAGCACGTCGGGATCGCGGAGCAGGCACGAGGCGAGACCGAGGAGCTTTCGCTGCCCGCCGGACAGCACGCGCGTCGCCTTGTCCAGGTCTTCGTCGTCGAGTCCGACGTCGACGAGCAACGCGCGGGCACGGCCCTCGAACCCGGGCCCGCCGGCGGACGTCCAGCGCTGGAGAAGATCCTCCTGCCGCCCGAGCAGGCGCGTCATGCGGTCGAGGTCGCTTCCGGAGTCGCCGAGCGAGCCCTCGACCGTCGCGAGCTCGTGCTCGAGCTCGTCGAGGTCGGGCCGCGCAGCACGAAGCGTGCGAAGGGCGTCGCGCTCGTCTCCCTCGAGCTGCTGCGGCAAGAACGCGAGCACGAGCCCGCGCCGCTGCGTGACTTCGCCCGCATCCGCCTCCTCGAGCCCGGCGAGGATGCGGAGCAGCGTCGACTTCCCGCCGCCGTTCGGCCCGATCACGCCGAGACGAATGCGGGGCTCGACGTCGAAGTCGAGCCCACTCAGGATCAGCCGCGAACCGAAGCTCTTGGCGATACCGCGCGCTTGAAGCAGGGCCATGCGCGCAGGCTAGCGACGGCGCCTATTTGAACTTGAAGGTCGCTGGGTGGTACGTGCCGTCTGTCAGTCGGACGATCAATTGCTTACACGTACCGGCCCACGCGCTGGCCGTCTTCCAGACATACGTGTATTGATTGGACGCCGCGTCGTACGTTAGACCGCTCGAATTGGCCGACGCTGTCAGCTCGATCAGGTCTTGCGGCGCGGAAGGGTCACACCCGGTCGACTTCACGATCGGGTAGCCCGGCTGAATGACCGCGGGGCCTGCGTTGAGGCCGAGGCTGAACTTGATCGGAATGGCACTGCCCGCGTTGGCAACATTGACCGTCGGCATGTTGTCTACCGGCTGGAAGAAGCCGGAGAACGAATCGACGACGTAGGGCAGACTCGTGTCTGTGACGTTGCCGGCCTTGTCGGTCGCATGCACATGGACGAAGTGAGCGCCGAACGTCGTGTCGAACGCTCCGTGATCACAGATATCGACGCCCGACCCGGCATCGGCGCAGACGACCTGCGGAGCCGTCCCGACGTTGGTCGGGCCGACGACCGAAACACGCGGCGGCGTCACGTCGATCGGAACGATTGCGGTTGTCTGCGAGCCGTCGCTCCCCTGCGCGTGAAGCGTGTGGACACCAGTGCCGGCGATCGCAGCCTGTGTGCCGGCCGTGAACGGCGCTCCGTCGAGGCTGTAGGTGATCCCCGGCCCGCCGGAGATCGTCGCGCCGACGCTGCCAACGAACCAGCCGCTCCCGGTCGGAGCCGTCGGGTTGAGCGTCACCGTCAACGAGCCCGTGTGCGGGGGCGCAATCGGCGTCTCGAGGTCGGCCTTGTTGCTCGTGACACCGACGTTCCCGCTGCCGTCAGCTGCCTGGATGTACCACTCGACGGTGCCGCCCCCAAACGGCCCGGAGCCGCTCCAGCGCGTCGTGGTGCCGGTACGCGAGAGGTCGGTCGAGCGCCACGTGTTAGTGGAGCTGTCGCGGTAGAGCGCGACGACTCGTTTGACGCCGTCGGCGCCGGTGTTGTCGGTGACGTCGACCGCGAATGCGACGGTCGCGGGCGTCGGCGACGTTGCGGAGACGGGGCCGAACGTCGGCGCTTCGAAGTCCGTCGCGCTCGGGGCGCCGTACAGGACCACGCCTCCGAACGACGAGAAAAGGCGCTGCGTGCCTTTGCCGATCGCGCTGAGCGCGCCGGCGGAGAGTTGCGCACCGCGGAACTGGCCACCGAAGAGAAGGAGTCGTTGCTGCGTGCCGGTCGGAGTAGCCAAAGTGGTGACCGACTGGAGCTTCGACGGATAGATGACGTCGCCGCCGAGCTCAGGCGACGACGACGAGAGATCGTCCACCACCCGGCTGAATGCGGCGTCGGGGAGCGGCGTATCTGAGGAGTCCAGCGACGTGATGAGCGCACCGTGCGCGAGGAGATTCGGCTGGGAGACGTCGATCTTCAGCAGTGGCTCGATCGGCCTGCGGTTCTCGAACGCCGCCGAATCGGGCGCGGTGGCGGGCGTGTAATACGTGCCGGTAGCCGCAGGGTGCGGCGAGTACGACTGCGTGGATGTGAACACCGCGGACGGAAGACCGCTCGTCGGGTCGATGTCGATCGGCTTCGGCGTCGCGACGCCCGACGCCGCCGGCGCCGTGCCGACCTGGTACATCGGGAGGCCGTACAGCTCCGCCTCGTCGAGGACCTTCAATTGGTAGCCGCTCGTAGTCGGCACGGAACCGGCGTACTCCTGCTTGGCGAACGCAAGCGCTTGGCCGACCGTCATCGAGCCGTCGAGCCGCTGAGCGAGCAGCAACTGGAGCTTCTCCGAGTACGCGATACCCGCGGTCTCACCGAGGCCGAAGCCGGTGTTGCCGATGTAGTCGACCGCTCCCTGTGCGCCGTAGGTCTGCGCCCAATCGGCCGAGAGCGCGCTCTGGAAGAGCCTGTCGGACACCGGCACGCCGGAGTGGCAGCCGAGCGTGATTACGAGCCGGTTGGCCGTCGACAAAACCTGACCGGTGCTGTACAGATCGGGGATGGCCGTCATGCTGTTGTTCTCGGCGGCGGGGAGCGCGCGCTGGTGGTCGTAATGCGCGTTGATCACGTCGATCTGCGGGCCTGACCCAGTTGGGAAGAGGTTGTCGACGAGCTGCGTTCGCGTCCATCCGTCACTGATGAGCGACACCCGGACCGGCACCTTCGTGAGCGCCTCTACAACTGCCGTCGAGCCGTCGGAGAGGAAGTCGTAGCCGGTAACGAGCGCGGTCGTGGGATTGATCGCCCCCCGAAGCCCGATGTACTGGTCGATCTGCGCCGTGATCTCAGGGGCGGTCTCGATGAGGCGGCCGACGGGAACCTCCGGCACGTAAGCACCTGACCCGGAGTAGCTCGTGTCGCCGTAGGCGTCATCGGTCGGCAGATACCCGAGCGCGTACGCGGCCAGGTACTGGTTGTTCGTCGAACCGTAGAAGGTCGATGCGTATTCCCGCTCGTTGACGTAGGACGTGTCGTCGCGGACGAGCCCGGGCGGCGTGACGTCGTAGCCGCCGATGATCACGACGTACTTGTAGGTGGCCGGCAGCGTGTCGAGGTACTTGCCGATTGCACGCATGACATCATTCGCCGCGCCCGGAGAGCAGGCGTTCGAGTACCACGCGTTGAGCGCGGTGGCAATCGACGAGACGGCGTCGATCGGAACGACGGTGCCGCCCGCAGCGTCGGTACGACCGGCGACCGTCGCCAGCTTGCTCGCTACGTTCGATTCGGCGGTCGCGCCGTAGATGTCGCCGAACCGCTTCGAGTTGAAGAGGTAGAGCGTGCTGCCGCCGACCGTTTTCGGCATCGCCATCGTCGTACCGCCACCGACGAGCGGTGTGCTCGAGCACGTCGTCGGAAGCGGTATAGCGGGGCTCTGCTCGACGCGCAGCGTCCACGGGTCGTTCGAGTAGCCGCCGTCGTAGCTCGTGACCTGGATCGTCGCGTTCGCGCCGGGCGCGTGCTCCGGCACGATGAAGGTGACTTCCTCGTCGGCGAGCCCACGATTGTCCGACACGCCGACGACGCTCTGACCGGCGGGAGGCGTCTGCGGGACGTCGTTCAGGACCTCCGGCTTGATCGGCTGTGACTGGTGCTCGAGCGTCGGCTCGACGTTGGGCGCAAGGGTCGGCGCCGTCCCCGGTTTCGGCGCGCGCAGCGGGTCGACTGTCGGGGCGAACACGACGAGATCGTCGTCAACCTTCAGGTGGCCGAGGTGGACAGTGACCTTCGCGCCCGGCGTTCCGAGAGGCAGCGAGAAATAGTCACGATCGGTGCCGTTCGGCGTGTAGCCGAGGTACAGCTTGTCCGGCGCGACGATCTGCGGGGACGTTGCGGCGCCGTTGCTCGGGAATGTTTGCGTGATGGACGTCGCGGCGGGACTCGGGCCGCTGGCCAAGACGGTCGCACCCTCGCCAAACCCCGTGACGAGCCGCGCGGTGGCGTCCTCCGTCTCGAGCTCGATCCCGGGCTTCGCCTTGAACGTGAGCGTCTGCGGCGCGCCCGGGGCGAACGTCGCGTGCCACGTGAGCGTGTTCTGGAACTGGTCGAAATCGGGCTCGTTCTGGGTGAGCGTTGCCGTCGACGTCGACATTCCCTTGAAGTAGCGCGCGCCCCGCGGAAGCGTGACCTGAACGTCGGCCGAGGCGTTGTTGGTGCCGGCGCTCGCGACGGAGAAGGAGACGGTGTAGGTCACGACGCCGCCGTCGGACGAGAAGTCCTGGAGCGCGACGCTGCCGAGGGGGAGCTTCTCCCAGTCGTAGGTCGCGTGGGGGAGCAGGGAGCCGAGCAGGTCGGCGAGCGTGACCGTGGCCGGCACGTTCTTGATGAAGTCCTCCATCAAAATCGGCTTGTCGCCGATGCGACACCACTGCGCCTGCGGCGTCGAGCTACCCGCGACGCAGTAGTAGCCGATGTCCTGGACCGTGGCATCGGCCTTGACTGCACCGGCAACGGCGGCCTGTGCGAGCGTGTCGCTGTTCGGGCACGTGTACGAACCCGTGGGGCAGTTGAGGATCGCGGACTTGTTCGGAATACCGCCGAGCGCGATCCCGCCGAGGCCGATGCCGCCGAGCCCGATGCCGCCGAGACCAGTACCCGTCCAGTTGATTCCGCCGAGCGCGATCCCGCCGAGTGCTGTGCCCGTGAGGTCGATGCCGCCGAGGCCGATCCCGCCCAGGCCGATGCCGCCGAGCGCCGTGCCGATCGGGATGCCGCCCAGCCCGGTGTTGGCGAGGTCGATGCCGCCGAGACCGATCTTCTCGAACGGAATGCCGCCGAGCCCGATTCCCTGAAGGGAGATGTCCATGACGGTCTCGCCCTGGAGGCTTGTCGCGCCCGCGCAGTGGTAACCGGGCTGACGGTTGATGTAGTCGCACCACGCCTGCAGGTTCTGCGTGGGCGTCGGCGCGATACCGCCGAGACCGATTCCCCCGAGTCCGACGTTGGCGAGTTGGATGCCGCCGAGCGCGATGCCGCCGAGGCCGATCCCGCCGAGCGCGCTGCCCGAGATGTCGAGATTCTTGAGCTGAACGCCCTGGACCACAGGCGTGTTGATGACCTGCGCCAGCGTCAGGCTCTGTGGCGGTGTCCCGACGAGCGGCGTGTAATTCTCGATCCGTCGCTGCCAGCTGTCCGGCAGGTCAAGCGGAATCGTCGAGAGCGGAACGCCACCGAGGCCGTTCTGTCCGAGGTTGGACCCGTCGAGACCAATGCCACCGAGCCCGATACCCCCCAGCGCGATCCCACCGAGACCTATCCCGCCGAGCCCCATGTCCTCGATCTTGATCCCGCCGAGCCCAATTCCGCCCAAGCCGATCCCCCCGAGACCGATGCCGCCGAGCCCCGTGCCGGCCGGGCCGCCGGGCACGCCGGTGATGAGGTTCGGCGGGAGCGCGTTCGCGCCCGTCAGCGCGACCGAGCCGACGCCGGCCTGCGACGTCGGCGTCCCGCTGATCGACACCGAGTATTGGTCCGCAGTGATCGAGAGGTCGGCGCGCGTACGGTCCTGATCTTGATCAGGTGTGTCCGCGATGAGGTATTCGCCCGGGGTGATTGCACTGTCCACATTGACGGCCCAAGCGCCGTTCCCGTCCGCCGTGGCGTTGTCGATCTCGAGGTTCGCCCCCTGTCCGCTGAACAGCGTGGTCCGGACGGCTGCTCCAGGCGGCGCCGTGCCACTTGCAGTGTTCGCCGTGAAGTTGACCCCGGAGATATGGATCGAAACGAGCGTGACCGACTTCTGCCCGCGGCCATCGTCTGCGGTCACGAGCGTGCCCGGCACGAGGTCCCACCGTCCGTTCGAGAGGATCGTCGCATTCCCACCTGAGTCCGTGATCGCGGACCAGGAAGTTGCGGCGTGGCCCGGCGTCGCGGACACCGTCCCGGTGACGGTGACGTTCGGCCACATGCCGACGAGGAAGATGGCGTCGATGTCGATCGCCCCGTGGACAGTGCCAAGGGTCTGCCCGACGCCCTGGTTGTTGTTGAGGCCAATCCCGTTACCGGCGCCTCCTTGGTTGCCGGCGGCGTCATAGGCGTATGCATAGACCGTCGCCGAGCCGACACCGCGGTCCGGGAAGAGCAATGTGTTGAATGTGCCCGTATACGGTGGTGTGTAGTCGGTGCCGAGATCGTAGAAATGTGCTCCGTCGAAGTACCGGAACGTGACGTGGTCGACCCCGGTGTTGTCGCTTGCATTGGCGGTTAGTGGGACAGCGCTGCCGCTCAGATTCGACCCTGCGGCAGGCGCCGTGACCACCACTGAGGGCGGCGTCGTATCCAGAGCGATCGCCAGGTCGCCCCAGTCGCCTTCGGTCGATGACGAGGCGCCGGGCGCGTCCCAAAATATGCCAGGCCCGGTGCCTGGTTCATATTGGAACTGGACCCCAAGCGTCGAACCGCCCGAGGCGCAGATGTCGTGACCCGTGTCGGTTGAGCAGAGCGGGTGACTGATCTCGAAGACGACGTTCCCGCTGGCGCTCGTCGCGGCTGAAACCGTGTCGGAGCTGCCGCCGGCCACGGCGTCATGATCATGAGTCGAGCCGTTCCAGTAGAAGTCTCCGCCAGTCTGACCGACAAACGAGTTCCACGCATCGTCACCGACGTTCTTGACGCCGTCGTGCGCGTTATCGAAATACACGGACATGCTTGCCGGAGAGCCGGGCGCGAGATCCTGCACGGCGACACCGACATACAGCACCGTTGCGGTGTGGACATAGCGGACCGTCGCCGGGATGTTGTCGAACGTGAGGTTGTAGCTGGGCGCACCCGTCCACGCTGAGTCGCTGAGATCGCCGTTAACGATTGGTGCAGCGGAAACGGGGATCGCCGTGTAGGTCGCACCGCCGTGAGCCCACGCGATGCCCGGCAACGCTGCTGCCGCCAATAACGCCGCAACACAAACGACCGTCCGCCGCAGCGGAATTGCCCTCACACCACTCCCCTAACCCCTGGTCTTCAACTCACGATATGACGGTGCCCTTGAACTTTCAAGTGGTACGAGGGAAAACTGAAAGATGCCCTTCGACCCGTACCTGCCGCGTCTCGTCCGCCACTGGGCGGGCGGCCCGGGCGCGCGAGAGATCGACGGGACGCTCGTCTCTGTCGACCTCTCTGGGTTCACCCGATTGTCAGAGCGCCTCCAGGCGAAGGGCCGCGCAGGAGCGGAAGAGCTCGTGCTCGCCGTGTCGGGCGTCTTCGAAGGGCTGATCGGCGTCTGCGAGCGCCACGGCGGCGATGTGCTGAAGTTCCGCGGCGACGCCCTCCTCCTCTTCTTCTCCGGCGAGGGCCACGAACGGCGCGCGTGCCTTGCCGCATCCCAGATGCAGTGGCTGATCGGCGAGACCGGAAAGACAATGAGCTCGGTCGGCTCTGTAACGCTTCAGATGTCGACAGGCGTCTACTCGGGGATCTGCAACTTCTTCCTCGTCGAGGGCACCCATCTCGAATTGATGGTCGTCGGCCCTGCGGCTACGGCGACGATCGAGCTCGAGGACGATGCGCCTTCGGGCCAGATCCTCGTCAGCGACGGCACGGCAGCCGCGTTGGACGAATCGTGGGTGGGACAAAGACGGGGAGAGGCGCACCTGCTCAGGCAGATCGAGGATGCCGACGTCTCCGCGCATCTCGCCGTAAACAGCCTCCCGGAGACCGACGACCTCGAGACCTACATTCCCGAGTCGCTGCGAGCGCACCTGCTCCTCGAAGCCGGAGAAGCCGAACACCGGCACGTCACCGCCGCGTTCGTCAAGTTCGCCGGGACCGACGCGATCATCCACGACCAGGGCCCGGGGGAAGCGTACGCACAGTTGTCGGCGCTGGCCCAGACCGTCGGCGACGCGACGCGGCGGCTCGGCCTGACGTGGCTCGAGTCGGACATCGACAGTGGGGGCGGCAAGATCTACCTCGTCGGCGGCGCACCTTCCTCGACGGGGGCCGACGAGGATCGTATGTTGCGCGCGCTTCAGGAAGTGCTCGCGGCGGCAGGCTCGCTCGAGCTTCGGGCCGGGGTCAACAGAGGACCAGCCTTCTGCGGCGACATCGGGTCGGTCGCAAGGCGCACCTACGCCGTGATGGGCGACACGGTAAACCTCGCCGCTCGCTTGACGGCACGCGCCGAGATCGGCGGGATCCTCGCGACGGCCGACGTACTCGACCGGGCGCGGACGCGGTTTGAGACGTCGCCGCAACCATTCCTCGTCAAGGGCAAAGAGCGCGCAATTACGGCGTACAGCGTCGGAACCTCGCTCGGCGAGAAGGACGAAGACGCCCAGGGCGACCTGCCGCTCACAGGCCGCGAGCAGGAGCTCGTGAGCCTCGAGGCAGCCGTCAACGCGGCGCGGATGCGACAGCAGCAACTGGTCGACATCGAGGGCGAACCCGGTATCGGCAAGTCACGGATCGTCGAGGAGCTGAAGAAGCAGAGCGTGGGGTTCACGCAGCTCGTCGGTCATTGCGATCCGTACTCGTCCTCGTCGCCCTACTTTGTCTTCCGGTCGCTGCTCCGCCCGCTTGTCGGCTTGACACCCGAGATGGATGCAGCTGCAGCGGGCGCGCAGCTCCTCCCATGGATGACCGCGGTGATGCCGGATCTCGCGCCGATGCTGCCGTTGCTCGCGCTCGTCTTCGGCGCCGAGGTGCCGTCCACCGCCGAGTCGGAGGAGATCAAACCCCAGTTCAGACGAGAGCGGCTCCACGAGACCGTTTCGACGTTCCTCACGCGCGTCTTGCTGATGCCGACACTGGTGGTGCTCGAAGACGCACATTGGATGGACGACGCATCGCGGGAGCTCGTCCTTCACCTGACGAGATCGGCAGAGCTCCGGCCGTGGTTGATCTGCGTCACGCGCCGGCCGCAGGGCGCAGCTCTTGCACAGGCCGGCGTCGAGGGGCACCTTCACCTTCCGCTCGCTCCGGTGGATGTCGAGGCCGCCCAATCGCTGGTGAACGCCGCGTCGAGTGACGACCCCTTCGCAGGGGAAGTAATCAGGGCCATCGTGGAGCGTGCGGCGGGGAACCCGCTCTACATCCGCGAGCTCGTCTCGGCGTCGCGCGGCGCGCAAGACGTCGCGTCGTTGCCGGATTCGATCGAGACGCTGATCCTCGCGCGTATGGACACGCTCGCTCCTGCGGACCGATTCCTCCTTCGCAACGCGTCCGTCGTCGGGGCATCGTTCGACCTGGACCTGCTTGCAGAGGTGGTCGCAACCGAGCTGACGGATGCCAGGGATCTCGCCGTCTGGGAACGGCTCTCCGAGTTCGTCGTGTGGGACGGGCCTGGAACGATCCGGTTCATCCACGATCTCTTCCGTGCAGTCGCCTACGAGGGACTCTCGTTTCGGCGACGCCGCGAAGTACACGCGCGGGTCGGCGCGGCCCTCGAAGAACAGGCCGGCGAAGCGGCGCAGGAGATCGCCGACCTGCTGTCACTGCACTACGACCGTGCCCAGGAATACGACAAGTCGTGGACGTATGCGGTCATCGCCGGCCGGCGCGCGCAAGAGCGCTCGGCGAATGTCGAGGCCGTCGAGCTGTACCAGCGCGCACTCGATGCAGCAGCACACATCGGCGCACAGACACAAGACGTCGCGCAGGTCGCCGAGTCGCTCGGGGACGCGGCCGAGCTCGCCGCACGTTACGAGCAGGCCGAGGAGGCATACGCGCGAGCAAGGACGCTCGTACCCAGCGATGTCATCACCCAGACGCACCTCCTGAGAAAGGAGGGCGTCTTGCGGGAGCGGCTCGGTCGCTATCCCGACGCCCTTCGACGCTACCGTCGCGCGCTCAAGGTCCTCGCAACGGCCACGGAGTCGATCGAGCGAACGCGCTCGCAGGCCGATCTCGAACTCGCGTACTCGGGCGTGAAATACCGACAGGGTCACTTCGACGACGCGATCGAGTGGGCGGCGAAAGCCGCAGCGAGCGCAAGTTTTGGGGAAGACCGAAGTCGTGTCGCGCACGCCTATTACCTCGCGCACATCGCGGCGGTGCATTCCGGCCGGCGGGACCCGCAACACCGAGACGATGCTCTCGCGATCCTCGAAGAGGTGAGGGACTTCGCGCGCTTGACGAACTTGCAGAACAATTGCGGCATCGAGGCGCACCTCGATGGCCGATGGGATGAGGCGGTCGAGTGGTATCGGCGCGGTGGCGAGTCGGCGCGCCGAGTGGGCGACGTTGTCAATGAAGCGCGGGCGAAGAACAACGAAGCGGAGGTCCTCTCGGACCAAGGACGTCTCGAAGAGGCACATGACCTGCTCGAGGACGCACTCCGGGTTTGGCGCGCAGCGGGCTACCAGGTCGGGATCGCCGTCGCGACCGCGCAGCTGGGCCGAGTCGCCGCGCGCGCCGGCCGGTTTGACGACGCGCATCGTCTGCTCGAGGAGGCACTTGAGCTGTTCACGACGTTGGGCGCGGAAGCATTCGTCGCGGAAGCCAGGTCATGGCTCGCGGAGTGCCTCGTGTTCGAGGGGCGGTACAAGGAGGCGCTGGCGGCGGTGGCAACTCTTCCGCAGGGCGAGCCGATCGTGGAGCGCCTCGCGGGATACGCGATCGTGCAGTCGCGCGGATCGCTCGCTCAGGCCACGCCCCACTTCGAGGCGTCCCTCGCCGCTGCCCGTGCGGGGAAACGGCCGTACGAGATTGCGCTTGCCCTGCGTGCCCTGGCGGAGACGACGAAGCGCCCTCACGGCGAGGCCGAGCAAATCCTCGGCGAGCTCGGGGTCGTCTCCACGCCGCGCATACCGCTGCCGTAGCGCGCAGGTCAGACGACGACGGCGCCCCGTTGGAACGGACCGTTACTTGACCGTGAGCGGCGCGCAGGACTGCGCGCTTTTGTTGCCGGAGCGGTCGAGTGCGACGACGCAGAAGGTGTACTTGCCCTTCGCCGTCTTCGCCGGGACACGCCAGCTCGTGAAGTAGATGCTGCCGTACTCAACGGGTCCGAAGCCGGTGCTCGTCTTGCCGGCGATCGTACTTCCCCGCTTGATGGTCGTCAGCGCGCGCGCGATGCCGGTGTCGTCGTAGATCTTGAAGCGAAGCCTCGCGACATGGCCGCGGGTCCCGGCGCTCGCGAGCGCCGACGCGGTCGGCTTGTTGTCGTGCGGCGCCGGCGTGCTCGTCGGGAGAGCGGGCGATGTGGTTGTGCTCGCGACCACCAGCGGCACCGTGAGCAGGTTGTTCGACCTGTCGCTGTCGCCCTGCTGCGCGCTCGCCGTGGCGGTGAGCGACTGCGGCCCTGCGGTCAGCGCGGTCGTCGTGATCTGCAGGTTGCCGACCTTGACGTCATTGGAAAGCCAGTCGAGGCTGCACCGCAGCGTCGACACGCTTGTCGCCACACAGCCTTGACCGCGATCGGTCGAAGAGCGGACGTACTGCAGGCCGCTCGAGAGCACCACGTCGACGATGACCTTCTCGGCGGGGTTGCCGTTCCGGTCGGTCACCGCGACGGCGAACGTCACGGTGTCGCCGGGGAGCGGAGACGAGTTGCTGGCAAACCCGGTCACGGCGAGGTCCGGCGCACCGGTGCCGCCGCCTCCACCACTGCCACCGCCACTGCCGCCGCCGGCGGCCGCCGCGGTGACGACGCTCGTCGCGGACGTGTTGACGACCGTGCCGCCGCCGGGGTTCGTCGCCGTGACGGATGCGCGAAGCCTCCGTCCGACGTCACCGGAGTTGACGACGTAGCTCGTCGTGGTCTGGCCGCTGACGTTGAGGCAGTTCGCCGCCGCGGAGTCGCATTGCTGCCATTGATAGGCGTACGAGATCGGCTGCGCGCCGCTCCACGTGCCCTGGCTGACGGTGAGCGTGCTCCCCGCCTGCGCGGTGCCGCTGATCGCAGGCGCCACGGTGTTCACGGGCTCCGGCGGAAGCTGGATGGGGATGGTCGGATCGGACGCGGCCTGCGTGGTGCCCCCGATGTTGTGCGCGGTCACGACCGACACGATCGTGGCATTGGCGTCGGCGGCGACCAGCGTGTAGGTCGAGGTCGTTGCACCGGGGATCACGCCGCAGGTGATGGTGCAGCGCTTCCATTGGTAGCTGAGCGTTGTCGGCGTCGTCGCGTAGCTCGACCACGTCCCGTCCGACGTCGAAAGCGTCTGGTTCACCTCGGGCGGGCCGGTGACGATCGGCGTGGAGAGATTCGCCGGAGCGAGCGGCAGGATGACACCCGTCGCCGCCGAGACCGCCGACGAGCTCCCGGACGCGGCGGTCACCGAGACCTTGACGAGCACCCGCCGTCCGGCGTCGGCCGGGGTGAGGGTGTAGGTCGAGCTGACGGCGGTCGAGATGTCGACGCAGCTGACGCCGTCGGTGGTGCAGCGGCGCCACTGGTAGGTCGTCGCGGTCGGCGCGGGGCTCCAGGTGCCGGCCGCCGCCGTCAAAGTCGCGCCCTCACGCATCGTCCCCGAGATGCTCGGCGCGACCGAGTACGTCGGTCCTGCCGGCGCGGAGCAGCTCGGGAAGCGGAACGAGCCGATGCGCGTGCCCCATTGGAAGCCGCTGCTCGAGGCGTAGTACTCGCCCGTGTACCAGAACGTGCAGTCGTCGGCGGGGTCGACCGTCATCTGGCTGTAGTCCCCCCAACGCTCCGTCCCCGTCTGCGACTGCCCGACCGCCAGCGTTGCCTCGGGCTGCATCGTCGAGAGCGAGTCGCCCACGAGCCTGCCGGTATAGCGAAGCTGAGGTGCGGTCCCGGCGTCGCCGGCCGAGTAGCCGAGCGCCATGTCGCCGGCGCCGTCCATCGCGACGCTCCCCATCCACCGGTTGAGGCCGCTGGGAGCGAACGTCGACTCCTGGTTGGCGGTCCACGAGCCCGCCACTTTGCGCAGCTCGAACCAGCGCGGCGCGAGCCCGCTGCTTCCGTTGTCGACGGAAAGATTCGTGACGAGCGTCTGGTAGCCGCCGAAGTTGCGGTACTGCAGCCGGTTCATCAGACGCTCGTCGGCGAGGCCGTCGAGGAGCTGAGACGTTCCCGGCTGGGCGACCGAGCGCTGCGTGTTGCCGTTGTAGGCGAGCACGCTCACCGCCTGCGGATTCGTGAAGGCCGAGTTCGACGGTGTCGCCCAGTCGACCTGGAACGTCCAGACGCCGAGCTGGTCGTTCGTATTCGCAGGGTCGTCGACCGGCGTGACGTAATAGTTCGGCGCATTCGCGGGAGGCGGCGTCGCGCCGTCGGCGTCGGACGGCAGCATCCCGCCGAGCAGTCCGCTCACACCTCGCAGGTCGACGAAGACCGACTGCGCTGTCGAGCCGGTGAGCATCGCGCTCCGCTGGAGCACCATCGCGCCCGCTCCGACGAATCCGCCGGTCGTGTTGCTGTAGTCGTTGAACGAGAGGTAGTAGCCGTCCGGCCACACGCCGAGCTTCGGGTAGTCGGGCAGCACGCCGTTCCCCGCCGCGAAGACGTAACGGTTCCAGCCGTCGGTCGCGTCGCCCGTCGTTGAGACGGCGACACACATGTACGACTGCTGCCACACCGCCGTCGAGATGTCGACCGACAACTCGGCGTAGACCCAGCGGTCCGCGAGCTGGTCGTAGTTGACGGTCGGATCGGTCAGGCCGCGCGTCGTCGTCGGCTGGCAGCCGGACAGGCCGTTCCAGAACGACGAATCATTGATCGCGCCCGTGACGGGGACGCCGGTCTTGGTGAAGACGGCGAGGCCGCCGTTGACCGCTTGCACGTATTGGGTGAGGCCCACGTCGCCGACGGGGTCAGGTGGCACGTAGCCGGCGCCGAGGTCGTCGAACTTGAGGCCGTCGAAGGAGGTCGTCGTGGCGGGAACCGCCGGACCCGCGACGGCTGTCTGCCGCGCGGCGTCCGCCGTCTGCGGGCTCGCGGTCGCCGTCAGCTGCCGTTCGAGCTCGGGCAGGACGCGGTTCGGGTCGTTCGGGACGACCGGCAGGTTGTCGAGTGCAGCCGTCGTGTCGTGCGCAACGCTTGCGGCGACAGCGAGCTGCGGCGTCGAGGCGATGGCCGGCCCTTCCTTCGACGTGCCGAGAGCGCTGGTGGCGAGCAACCCGAGACCGACCGCCTGCAGGACGAGGACGACCAGTACGCGGCGAGACAGCCTCGAAGGGCGACGAAGCAACGGCACGAAAGGCTTGTCGGCACGCCCTCGCGAGAACTTGAGTTCTAAGTCAGAAGAAGAACTGCCGCCAGGCCGTCCACCAGTCGGCGGCCCGCGAGGAGATCTGCCGCGAGCCGGTGACCTCGACGCCGGCCCGGTACCGGTACTTCTCCACCTGATCCGAGGTGTTGAAGTCGACGAGGATCTCGCACGGCGACCCCGGGTCGTACGGACGGACAGCCGCAGGGTTCTCGACCGCCCGCTTGGCGGCGGCCTCGATCACCTCACGGGCGCGCGCCGCGGGGTACTGCCGCGCGGAGAACCGCCCGAGGCCTTTCTTCACGGCGGCGGTCGTCAAGCCGTCGCCCAGCAGCTTCCGTCCCTCGCGGCACGCCGCTTCGTCGCCGGTCACGAGCACGATCGGGCAGTTCCATGTTCCGCACAGGGCCGCGTTGATACCCGTCTCGCCGACCTCGACGCCGTTGAAGCGGAGGCGCCACCACGACGAGCTGCTCACCGTGTGCGCGAGCACGCCGTCGCGCGTCCCCGCCATCGCGTGCATGCCGACGAACAGCGCGGCGTCCACGCCCGACTCGAGGTAGTCGGTGTACTCGGTCCACTCGTTCTGCACGACGTACTCGCAACCCGCGTCCAGCTCCTCCGGGATCAGCGAGTTGAACGACCAGCCCTCACCCGCCCCGTGGCAGTCCATGACGACGATCTCGGTCGCGCCTCCCGCGCGCGCGCCGCGCACGGCCGCGTTGATCTCGCCCGTGTAGAGGCGGCGACCCTCCTCGTACATCGCCTGGCCGCTCGTGACCTGCTGCCACCTGACGATGCCTGCGACGCCTTCCATGTCGCTCACGATGAAGACCTTCACGTGGCAACGTCTATCAGCCCGACGACCTCACCCAGGCTGTTGCGCACCGGGGTGTCCGCAAAGTCGTCGATCTCGAAGACGTGACCGACCGCTGCGCGGAGCGCGCGATGCGCCCCGTCCTCGCACTTGAAGGCAATGCCGCGTCCGTCCTCGTGAGCCGCGCAGAAGAGGCCTTCCGCACCGCCCTTCGCGATCCAGCCGTCGCGCAGTCGCATCAGGTCGGTATCGACCGCACCGGCGGCGCCGCCGACGAGCTCCGGCCGCGCACGCATCGCGTCGCGAATCCGCAGCGGGGCGTGCGTGAGCAGCGCCGCGCAATCGTGCAGCTTGGCGGCGAACGTCGGCACGCCGCAGCCGTCGGTCGCCGTCGCCCGGTCCGCACCGAGCAACTCGGCGATGCGCCGCTGCAGCGGATGCGATGGATCGCGGTACGGGTGCATGGGCCACCCGTTCGCACGGCACGCGGCGAGCATCCCGGCGTGCTTGCCGGAGCAGTTGTGGCCGAGCTTCCCTTCCGGGCGCCCGTCCTGCAGCCCGTTCTCGAGGTCGTCGACGCTCGCGCTCGCGCGCGCGAGCACCTTGCGCACCGCAGCGAGCTGCGCGGGCTCCGCGCGGTGGGAGGCGCAGGCGATCGCAACCTCGTCGTCGTCGAGGTCGTCGTAGCCCTCGCAGAAGGGGATGGCCTGGATCGGCTTCGACGCCGAGCGGTAGAAGCAGACGAGGCCGGCGTCGCCCCACGAGTCGCCTTCCGTCGTGGCGACGTGAACGCGGTGGACAGCCTCCACGACGGTGCCGCGGCGGATTTCGACGAGGATTGGCGCCATGGCGGAAACTTAGACAGATGCAGATCCCGGAAACGCGCTATGCGAGGAGCGGCGATGTCAACATCGCCTACCAGGTCGTCGGGGACGGCCCCGTCGACCTGCTCTGGATCCCGGGGTTCGCGCAGCACCTCGAGCTGTCGTGGGAAGAGCCGTACCGCCGCCGCTGGCTCGAGACCCTCGCGGCCGACTACCGCCTGATCGTCTTCGACAAGCGCGGCACCGGACTGTCGGACCGCGTCGTCGGCGCGCCGCCCGTCGAGGAGCGAATGGACGATTGCCGCGCCGTGCTCGACGCGGCGGGATCGACGCACGCCGCCATCCTCACGGCCGGCGATTCCTCCGACCTGGCGCTCGTGTTCGCGGCGACCTATCCGGAGCGCGTGACGGCGCTGATGATCTGGAACGGCCAGTTCCGCGGCACGCGCGCGCCGGACTATCCGTGGGCTACGCCTCGCGAGGAGGCGTTGCGGACGATCGAGGAGCTGGAGCGCGCGTGGCCCGCATCGCTGCTACGCATCGTCGAAACAACGGCGCCCAGTCTCACGCCCGATGAGCGCGATTCGTTCGCACGCGTGATCCGGCTGAGCGTGAGCCCCGGCTCGGCGGCGGCGTACTGGCGCATGGGTGTGGACGCGGACGTCCGATCGGTGCTTCCGTCCGTTCGCGTGCCGGTGCTCGTGATGCACAAGTCAGGCGAGCCGGATCTGGAAGGCGCGCGCTGGATCGCGTCGCAGCTGCCGGCGGGCGAGTTCGTCGCGATCGACCGGCCCGACCGGATTCCGGTCGTGGGCGACACGAAGCCGCTCCTCGATCACGTGCGCCGGTTCGTCGACCGCGCGCTCACACTTCCAACGCCGGATCCCGACCGCGTGCTCGCAACCATCCTCTTCACCGACATCGTCGGCTCGACTGCACGCGCGGCGGCGGTCGGCGACCGGGCGTGGCGGGAAACGCTCGAGCGCCACCACGCGGCGGTGCGCTCACAGCTGTCCCGTTTCCGCGGGGTCGAGCACGACACGGCGGGCGACGGCTTCTTCGCGTCCTTCGACGGACCGGCACGGGCGATCCGCTGCGCGACGTCGATCCACGAATCGCTCGAGCCGCTCGACCTCGAGATCCGGGCCGGCCTGCACACGGGTGAGTGCGAGGTGCTCGACGGGAAGGTCTCGGGCATCGCCGTCGCGATCGGCGCGCGCGTGGCGGCCCGCGCCGCGCCCGGCGAAGTGCTCGTCTCGCAGACGGTGAAGGATCTCGTCGCCGGCTCGGGCATCGTGTTCGACGGACGCGGTACGGCTGAGCTGAGCGGCGTCCCGGGCGAGTGGCATCTCTACGCTGTATCGAATGCCTGAACTGCCGGAGGTCGAAGCGTGGCGCCGCCAGCTCGACCCCCTCGTCAAGAAGAGCCCGATCGAGAAGGCCGGGCCAGCGCACATCGCGACGCTGAAGACGATCGAGCCGCCGCTCTCGGCGCTCGACGGCGAGGGCTTCAAGGGCGTCGAGCGCCGGGCCAAGCGCTTCTTGATCCCGACGGACGACGACGAGCTCGTGCTGATGGTGCACCTGATGAGCGCGGGCCGGCTGAAGTACGTCCCCCCGCACGGCAAGGGCGCGAAGACGCCGCAGTTCCGACTGCGCTTCGCTGACGGCGGCGAGCTCCAGCTGACCGAGGCCGGCGCGAAGAAGCGCGCGGGCGTCTGGCTGCTGCGTCCGGAGGCGCTCCAGGCAGAGCTCGCGCATCTCGGTCCCGAAGCGGACCAGCTGTCGACCGACGACGTCGCGCGCATCCTCGCCAATGACTCGCGGCGGTTGCACTCGCTGCTCCGCGACCAGCGGCTGATCGCGGGGATCGGCCGCGCCTGGGCGAACGAGATCCTCTGGGCGGCGAAGCTCTCGCCCTACCAGCTCTCGACGCAGGTGGACGCCGAGGAGACGGAGCGGCTCGGCACCGCGATCCGCGAGGAGCTCGCGCGGGGCCTCGAGCTGCGCCTCCGCGGTGCGAGCGACGCGACAACCTATCGCGTGCACAACAAGCTCGGCGAGCCGTGCCCGCGCTGCGGCACGCCGCTTGCGCGCGTCGACTTCGAGGAGCACACCATCTACTACTGCCCGCACTGCCAGACCGGCGGCCGCACGCTCAAGGATCGCCGGCTCTCGAGGCTTCTCAAATGAAGGCGGCGGCGCTGTTCGCCGCTGCGTTCGTGGTCGCGGGTTGCGGCGCGCAGAAGCCGAGCGCGCACGAGCGGGCGAACAGCGCGCTCCTCGACCGCCTCCCGGTCTACCCGGGCTCGGCGGCGCCGAAGACGGCACCTGGCGATGCGTTCGCGGTGCGCGACTGGCGGCTGCCGGCGGGGGCGGCGCCGAGCCGCGTCGTCGATTGGTACGTCAGCGAGCTGCAGGCACGGGGCTGGAGGATCTCCGGGAAGAGCTTCGCGACGATCCGCGCGTCACGAGACGGATCGTCGGTGTCGATCGGCGTGCGCATGCGCACACTCGAGGTGGTGGCGAACGCGTGAGAATCGACCGCGTCCGCGAGCCCGACGAGCGGCTCGTCGAGGCCATGGCACGCCTCGTCCCGCAGCTGTCGGCCCGCCGGACGCCACCCGGCCTCGCAGAGCTGGCGGAGATCGCCGCCTCGCCGGGGACGACCCTCCTCGTCGCACGCGACGGCGACAATGTGCTCGGGACGCTGACGCTCGTCCTCTACCGCGTCCCGACCGGCGTCCGCGGATGGATCCACGACGTGGTCGTGGACGCGTCGGCGCGGGGCCGCGGCGTCGGAGGCGAGCTGACGGCCGAGGCGCAGCGGCTTGCCGAGCAGGCGCGCGCGATCTCGGTCGAGCTCACGACGCGGCCGGAGCGGACGGAGGCGAACCGCCTCTACCAGCGCCTCGGCTTCGAGCCCCGCGAGACGAACGTGTACGTCTGGCGCCCCTGACCGGCCACCGTCCTCGGCCGCCAGTACGCTCCCGCCGGTGATCAGGACGCAACCCCACCATGGCGGCTGGCTCGAGGTCGTCTGCGGCCCGATGTTCAGCGGGAAGAGCGAGGAGCTGATCCGCCGCCTGCGGCGCGCCGAGATCGCGGGCCAGCGCGCGCTGATCGTCAAGCCGCTGATCGACGACCGCTACGACATCGGGCACGTCGTCTCGCATGCAGGGGCGAAGATGCGGGCGGTGACGGCGGCCACGAGCGACGACGTGCGGCGTTTGGCAGCGGGTTACGACGCGATCGGGATCGACGAGGTGCAGTTCTTCGACGGCGGGATCGTCGACGCGATTGACGCGCTCGTCGCGGGCGGCGCGCGTGTCGTCGCCTGCGGCCTCGCTCAGGACTTCCGCGGGCTGCCGTTCGGCGCGATGCCGACGCTGCTGTGCGTCGCGGAGTTCGTGGACAAGCTCGAAGCGGTCTGCCACCGCTGCGGCGGCCCCGCGACGATGACGCAGCGCCTCGTCGACGGCGAGCCGGCGCCGTTCGGCGGCGAGACGATCCAGGTCGGCGCGCTCGATTCGTACGAGGCACGCTGCCGCTCGTGTCACTCCGTCGGCCAGGATCTCCTGGCCGCGAGCACTAGCGCGTAGAGCCCGAGCTGTCGGGCGCTCAGGGCTTGAAGCCCGAGAGGATGCGACGCCAGGCGTTCTCGATGTCGGTGCGCTCCGTGACGGCGAAGACCACGGCACCCTCGACGGCCAGCTCGACCTCTTTGATCGCCGCGCTCGTCGGATCGGCGACCGCGACCAGCAGCGATCCGTCCTGGAGCGTCCGCACGCCGATTGCGCAACAGCGCTGCCCGACCTCTGCAGAGAGACGCGCCGCCGCGGCGAGGTCGACCGACACATGGTTGATGTCCACGTACTCGATCCCGAACTGAGCGGCGAGAGCCTGGGCGATGTCCTGCGGGAACAACCACCCGCGCTCGATCAGCACCTCGCCGAGCCGGCGGCCGGAGCGAGCCTGCTCCGACAGGGCCTCGTCGAGCTGGTCGGGCCGGAGCCGCTTGCTGCTGAGGAGGACGGCCCCGAGATACGGGTGCGCGTCGTCGCCGCTCAGCGAATGATCGAGTCGGTGCAGATATGGGGCACTGGTCAAAGTCGAGATCCTCGGTCGAAGGCCGCAGGCCGCGAGAAGAGATGACGTGACACGCGTGTCGGCAGACCGGCGTCGCTCCTTCATCCCTCGAACAGGGCAACGCCCGGTGACGGCCGCGATACGCTCTCCCGGAGCCCCCCACAGACCGAAAGGCAAAGACCAGATGAGGAAGTCCATCCTTTTGACCCTGAGCGGGGTCGCCGTGCTCGCGACGTTCGCGATCGGTGCGTCCGCTGCGGCCCATCCGTCGGCCGCGGTGGTGGCGTCGGCCGCGTGCCCGACCGTGACGAGCGGGCAGTTGACGATCGGGACCGACAACCCGGCCTACCCGCCATGGTTCGCGGGCGGGTCGAAGAGCTCGTGGAAGATCAACGATCCTTCGACCGGCAAGGGCTACGAGTCGGCGGTCGCCTACGCGATCGCGACCAAGCTCGGATACGCGAAGCCGAACGTCAAGTGGATCTACGTGCCGTTCAACAAGGCATTCGCTCCCGGGTCGAAGTCGTTCGACTTCGACATCAACCAGATCTCGTACACGCCGGCGCGCGCAAAGGTCGTCTCGTTCAGCGCGTCGTACTACGACGTCAACCAGGCGCTCGTCGTGAACAAGGGCACGAAGATCGCGTCGATCCGAAGCGTCAAGGGCCTCGCGTCGTTCAAGCTCGGCGCACAGCTCGGAACGACCAGCTACGCGTTCATCAAGACACGCATCAAGCCGTCGCAGCAACCTGCCGTCTACAACTCGAATGCGGCAGCCGTGCTGGCACTGAAGAACAAGCAGATCGACGGGCTGATGGCCGACCTGCCGACGGCGTTCTACGTGACCGCGGTCCAGGTGCCGAACGGCAAGATCCTCGGCCAGTTCGAGAACAACGGCAAGGTGACGGATCACTTCGGCGTGGTGCTCGCGAAGGGCAACCCCCTGACCGCATGCGTGAACAAGGCGATCTCGTCGCTGCGTGCAAGCGGCGCGCTGAAGCGACTCCAGCAGCTGTGGCTGGCGAAGGCGACCGGCGCGCCGATCTTGAAGTAGGCCGGCGCTCGCGCGTTCTCGACGAACTGCGCTCCGGCGGCGGTGGCCGCCGGAGCGTCGTCGTCGCGCTCACGAGCACCGTCGTCTTCTTCGCAGCCGTCTTCCTCGCGATCACGCACGCGCCGGGTTGGCCGGCGGTTCGCAGCCAGTTCTTCGACTGGCACGAGTTCAAGTCGACGTTTCCGGAGATCGCCCATGCCTTCGGGCTGAACATCAAGATCTTCTGCATCGCGGAGGTCTTCATCCTTGTCTTCGCGCTCTTCCTCGCCGTGCTGCGAAGCCTTCCGGGTCCCGTGTTCTTCCCGCTGCGCGCTCTCGCCATCGTCTACGCCGACCTCTTCCGCGGCATCCCGACGATCCTCGTGATCGCGATGCTCGGCTTCGGCGCCCCCGCACTTGGGCTGAGCTACATCCCGAAGTCGGTGATCTTCTGGGGCATCGTCTCGCTCGTCCTGATCTACAGCGCGTACGTCTCCGAGGTCTATCGCGCGGGCATCGAGTCGATCCATCCGAGCCAGGAGGCAGCGGCGCGCTCGCTCGGGCTCACACGCTGGCAGACCCTTCGCCGCGTCATCCTTCCTCAGGCGGTGCGGCGCGTGATCCCGCCGCTCCTGAACGACTTCATCGGTCTGCAGAAGGACACCGCGCTCGTCGGCACGTTGGGGGCGGTCGAAGCGTTCCAGCAGTCGCAGATCGACGCGAACGCGACGTTCAACTTCACTGCGTACCTCTCCGCCGCGGCGCTGTTCGTAGCGATCACGATCCCGCTCGCCCGGTTCACGGACTGGCTCATCCTGCGCGACCGCCGCCGACGCCAAGCGGGAGGCGCGACCCTGTGACCGACACGCTTGCGGTCGAGCGCATCTCGAAGTCGTTCGGCCGTCACCAGGTTCTCCGTGGCGTCGATCTCACCGTCGCCGAGCACGAGGTCATCGCGCTCATCGGCGCCTCCGGCTCCGGCAAGTCGACTCTCTTGCGGTGCATCAACCTCCTCGAACCGATCGACGCCGGCCGCATCTTCCTGGGCGGCGCGGAGATCACGCGCCCGCGCGATGTGAACGCCGTGCGCCGGCGCATCGGCATCGTCTTTCAGTCCTACAACCTGTTCCCGCACATGAGCGTGCTCCGCAACGTCACGCTCGCGCCGCGGGACGTTCTCGGCTTGTCGGCGCGTGATGCGGAGGACCGCGCGACCGCGCTCCTCGACCGGTTCGGACTGTCCGACAAGCGGGCGGAATATCCCGATCGTCTTTCCGGGGGCCAGCAGCAGCGCGTGGCGATCGTACGCGCGCTGGCGATGCAACCCGACCTGATGCTGTTCGACGAGGTGACGAGCGCGCTCGACCCGGAGCTCGTCGCCGAGGTGCTCGAAGTGATCCGCGAGCTCGCGGCCGCAGGCATGACGATGATCCTCGCGACCCACGAGATGTCCTTCGCGCGCGACATCGCCGACCGTGTGTGCTTTCTCGACGGAGGCACGATCCTCGAGGAGGGACCGCCCGCCGACATCTTCACCACGCCGCGCGAAGCGCGAACGCAACAATTCCTCCAGCGAATCATCGAAGCGAGGCGCCTGTGATCGAGACCCTCCCATATTCGTGGTACACCGACGAGGACACGTTGCGGCGGGAGCATGCGTCGATCTTCGCGCGTAGCTGGCAATACGCGGGCCGCGCCGGGCAGGTCGCGCAGCCCGGCTCGTTCCTCGCGACGGATGCGGGAGGAATCCCGATTCTCGTCACGCGCGACACCGACGGCGTGTTGCGCGCGTTCCTCAACGTGTGCCGCCATCGCGGCGCGGTGCTCGCCGACGGCTGCGCCGAGCGCAGCACGATCCAATGCCGCTACCACGCCTGGACGTACGACCTCGACGGTTCCCTTCGCAGCGCCCCGCGATCCGAGCGGGAGGCGTCGTTCGACAACGAGGAGCTGTCCCTCGTACCCGCGCGCGCCGACACGTGGGGGCCGTTCCTGTTCGTCAACCCGGACCGGAACGCACGGCCGCTCCCCGAGCACCTGGGCGAGCTGCCCGGCATCCTCGCACGGGACATCGACCTCGACGTCCTCGTGTTCCATTCCCGCGTCGAATTCGGCGCGAACGCGAACTGGAAGGTCGTCGCCGAGAACTTCCTGGAGTGCTACCACTGCCCGACCGCGCACCCCGGCTTCAGCGCTCAGGTCGACGTGCACCCCGAGCGCTACCTGCTCGAGCCGCATGCGACCTTCGGCGCGCAGCTCTGCCGCGCGAAGGCGTCGGGGGAGCAGGGGCAGTTCCACCTCCTCTATCCGAACACGGGCATCAACGTGTTTCCCGGACCGCCGAACCTCTCGATCGGGCCGATTGTCCCCGCCGCTCCCGGCCGCACCGAGCGCTACCTCGACTACTTCTTCGCGCCGGACGTCGATGAGGACTGGCTACGCGAGTTCTTCGTCTTCGACGACCAGGTCGGCCGCGAGGACACGGCGCTCGTCGAGTCGGTCCAGCGCGGGATGAGCTCGGGTCTCGTCGAGCACGGCCGCCTGCTGCTCAACGCGGAACCGCTCCTCGCGGCGTTCCAGCGCTGGGTGGGCGAGCAGCTCGCGGACGTCTAGAGACGAACGCGGAGCGTCTCGCCCGCCAGCTCCACCGAACCGCCGAGCTCCTCGATCGCCATGCGCCCGACGAGGGACCCGAAATCCTTGAGCTCGTCGCCGAGGACGACCGGCCCTGCGGCCGGCGTGACCGGCGACAGCTCGAGCAGGCGGCCGTCCACCCGCCAGGTCGCCTGCTCGACCGGGCCATGACGGATCGCGGCGACGGCGAACGCCTGGAGCCCGCGCGCGACCGACTCGCGCTCCGTCTCGATCGCCTCGCCTTCGCCTTGGACTGAGATGCGCTCGTCGCCGCCGTCCGCGAGCTCGCGGGTGTCGACCTCGACGAGCACCGGCTCCCACCGGCCGCCGGCGATCCGCGCGGCGACGCCGAGCTCGTCGAGCAGCGTCGTCATCTGCTCCGAGGCCTCCTCGATCATCCCCAAGAAGCGAGTGCTCCGCTCGTCGAGGTCGCCCGCGCGCGTCAGCGTCCGCGCGAAGCCGTAGACGGTCGCGAGCGGCGTGCGCAGGTCATGGCACGCGAGGGAGACGACGCGGGAGAAGCTGCCGGCGGCCATGGTCGCGCTACGGTTGTACCCGATGGCCGAGACGAAGAACGTCTTCACCGCCGACCTGCAGGCCTCCGCGCCCGAGATCCAGCTCGGGCTGACGCGCGCAGGCGTGACCGGGGTGCAGAAGGCGATTCGAATCCGCCACGAAGGCCGCGAGAAGACGTTCGCGGCCGAGATCTCGTGCACCGTCGACCTCGATCCGAAGCAGAAGGGCGTTCACATGTCCCGCTTCCCCGAGATCTTCGGGGAGGCGATCGACGCGGTCGTGATCGGCGAGGCATTCCTCGTCGAGACCCTCGCCGAGCACATCGCGCGCCACATCGTGGGGCGGCAACACGCGCTGCGCGCGGAGGTCCGCATCGAGGCGCAGTACCCGCTCGAGCGACGTACTCCGGTCACGGAGCTGCCGACGCAGGAGATCGCGACGCTCATCGGGATCGCCGCCGCCTCGCCCGACACCGTCAGGCGCGTCGTCGGCGTCGAGGCGTGGGGCATCAACGCGTGCCCGTGCGCGCAGGGGCTCGTCCGCGGCGCGGCCGCAGACCGGCTTCAGGAAGCCGGGTTCGGCGAGGACGCCGTCGACCGCATCCTCGAGCTGGTTCCGCTCGCGACCCACAACCAGCGTGGCAAGGGCACGCTGCTCGTCGGCACGAACTCCCCGATCAACGCCGAGCACCTCGTCGACATCGTCGAGCAGTCGATGAGCTCCCCCGTGTACGAGCTGCTGAAGCGACCCGACGAGCTCTTCGTCGTCGAGCACGCGCACCTGCAGCCGCGGTTCGTGGAAGACAGCGTGCGCCACTCGATCAAGGCCGTGCTGGATCGCTACTCGTCGCTCGACGACGGCGACTTCGTCTTCTCGCGCCAGCTCAACCTCGAGACGATCCACCGTCACGACGTACTTGCCGAGCGCAGCGGAACGGTCGGTGAGCTTCGCGCCGAGCTGGCGGGCGCAACGGCCGCCTCGCACAGCGAGCTCGCCGCCTGGCTCAGCGCTTCCTGAACGTCGCGCGCACGTTCAGCGCGAAGTCGGTCGCGGGGGAGCAGGTCGAGCGAGTCCCTGCGCAGCCGCCGCTCCAGCGGACGAACCTCCAGCCCTTGGCGGGGAGTGCACGCAGCGTGAGCGACTTGCCGGCCGCCAACGTCTTCGCGCACGAGGGACTGCACGCGACGCGACCGCGACCTGCCGTCGTCAGCCTCACTGGGATCCGCAGCGGCCCGAACACCGCCGTCACGGCTTCGGGCTGTGACAGCACGACCCCGCACGGGAACGTGCCTCCGCAGGCGCCGGTCCACTTGACGAAGCGCTCTCCGCTGGCGGGAACGGCGTCGAGCACGACCGACGATCCTTGGTCCCAGAGCGTCGTGCAGGCCGCGCCGCACTCGACGCCGGGCACGTCGCTCTTCACGGTTCCCGTTCCGACCAGCGAGACGGCGAGGGCTTCCTGCGGCGTGTCGAGGTGGCGGAGCCAGAGCGAGTTCCTGATGTCGATCCCGTTCGTCGCGAACCCGTAGTAGTCGTCGCGGTTGGCGTCGAGCACGAGCTGGCTGAGCGCCTGTCCCGACGTGAACGGGTAGAGCAGGTCGGCCGTCGAGTCGCACACGTGCCCGTCGTTCGGCGGTGGGCATTCATGCGGGGCGCCCGCGGGAACCGCTCCCAGCGCGTGGGTCAGCTCGTGCGTCCCGACGGCGTCCGTGGGTACCGTCGGGCAGCCGGCCAGCCACACGATCGCGTACGACGGAGCGCCGCTGAACGTTCCGCCGCCCGTCCCGCAGATGTTCGTCTGCACCGGCGGCCCGTCGTAGTACACGTAGTACTTCTTGTGGTCGTTGCCGAAGCCGCCGGCGAAGAGCGCGTCCGCCACTCGCTCGAACGCATTCGAAGCGCCCTGAAGCGCGGACGACGGGTCCGGCAGGCGCAGGAACGAGACGTCGACGCATGTTCCGGCCGGGAACGCAGCCTGGTCGAACCGCGGCGTCCGGGTCGCATCCTGGCTGATCCACCAGTTGGTGAGCGACGCGACGTCGTCGGCCATCTTGTTCGCGACGACCGGGAAGTTGTCGGCTCCGTCGCCGGGAATCACGTAGACGGCGTGCACCTGCTCGCCGGTCGTCACGTCCGGGCGGTCGACGGTGGACTCGCCGCTCCCGCACCACCCCGCGGCGAACGCGCCGGGGGCGAGCCACAGTGCCGCGCCCGCGATTAGAAGAGCGGCGAGCCTACGCACTCGCGGGGCTGCGCCTGAAGTGAAAGCGGCTCTCGGTGCCTGCGCGCAACCGCCGCAGGTTGCCGCGGTGCAGGTAGAGGATCGCCGCCGCGGCGCCCGCTCCGAACAGCACGACTGCGAGCGGATACCCGTAGACGATCGCGAACACGGGCAGCGCGATCCCCGCGACGATCGACGCGACCGACGCGTACCGGACGAGCAGGAACATCGCGAGCCACACGAGCCCGGCGGTCAGTGCGACCCACGGCGCGACGGCGAAGAAGACACCGCCGCACGTTGCGACCATCTTCCCGCCCTTCGCGAACCGCATGAACAACGGCCGCCAGTGACCGAGCATCGCCGCGGCCCCGGCGCAGAGCGCGGCCAGGTGATGCGGCGAGACGAACAGCACGCCGAGCAGCGCCGGAACGAAGCCCTTCAGCGTGTCGAGCACGACGACGGGTACGCCGAGCCAGCGGCCGTACGTCCGCCAGACGTTCGTCGCCCCGATGTTCCCCGAGCCGACCTTGCGGATGTCCTCGTGCTTGAAGAGGCGTACGAGCCAGTAGCCCCACGGGCACGAGCCCAACAGATATCCGAGCACCACGAGCCCCAGGAACTCCATGCGCGGGTCAGCGTAGCGCCGGAACCTGATCGACGCCGCGCGCGTCTGCGCCGGATCGGGGTCTCAGGCCCTGACGCCGTACTTCTGGCACCAGTCGTTCACTACATCGAAGTCGAGGTTGTTGAAGAACGTGTCGATGTAGGCCGCGCGGTCGGTGCCGAAGTCGATGAAGTACGCGTGCTCGTACACGTCGAGCGCCACGAGCGGCGTCGCGTTCCAGACCGGGAACGTGTTCTGGGCGTCGCCGATGTAGTTGAACAGCCGGCCCTCGTCCCAGTCGTAGGCCGTCCACGCCCAGCCGCGCCCGCCCATCCCCGTCGCCTTCAGGTCGGCCTTCCAGTCGGCCGCCGTGCCGAAGTCGCGCTTGACGAGGTCGCCGAAGAGACCGCTCGGGTCGCCGCCGTGCCCGCCGAGGTGCTCGAAGTAGATCTCGTGGTTCTTGATCCCGCCGATCGCGAACGTCAGGTCGATCTTGAGCGAGCGGATCTCGGAGTAGACCTGGTTGGCGCTGCCGAGGTCAACGCCGTCGAGCTTCCCCAGGATCTCGTTGCGCTTGTTCACGTACCCCTGGTACAGCTTGTAGTGCGCCTCGACGGTCTCGCGCGAGATGCCGTCCAGCTCATAGAGCGTGGGCTTCAGCTCGCGGGGCGTGATCTCCTCGTGGTTATAGGCAAGCGCCATGTCTCTCCTCCGTGCTTTCAAACGACAGCGGCTTAACGGGTGCGGCGCGGAGCATATCCTCCGCAGGAGAAGCAATCCGAAGGAGACGCGAATGGCTTACGAGCTGCCCCCGCTCCCGTACGACTACAACGCGCTGGAGCCGACGATCGACGAGCAGACGATGCGGATCCACCACGGCAAGCATCACCAGGCCTACGTCGACAACCTGAACAAGGCGGTCGACGGCACGGAGTTCGACAACCGCCCGCTCGAACAGCTGCTCGGCGCGCTCGAGGACATCGCTCCGGACGACAAGCGAACCGCAATCCGTAACAACGGCGGCGGCCACGCGAACCACTCGCTCTTCTGGCAGATCATGAAGCCGGCCGGCGGTGGTGAACCGTCGGGTGCGCTCGGCGACGCGGTCAAGGATCTGTGGGGCGGGCTCGACGACCTGAAGACGGCGATGAACGACAACGGCGTCAAGCGCTTCGGCTCCGGTTGGTCGTGGCTCGTCTGGGACGGCACCGGGCTCGCGATCTATTCGACGGCGAACCAGGACAGCCCGTGGATGCAGGACGACGTACCGCTGCTCGGCATCGACGTCTGGGAGCACGCGTACTACCTCTCCTACCAGAACCGTCGCCCCGACTATCTCGGCGCGTGGTGGGACGTCGTGAACTGGGACGCGGTCGGCAAGCGCTTTGAGGAGGCGCGCTCCCGCGGCGACACGGCGAGCTGGGACTATTGAGCGAGCGCGCGGGCCGGCCCGCGCGCTCCGCTCGCTTTATTCCGTTACGTCAACTGGCGCCACTTGACGACCGGGCTCAACCCGCCGAGGAACCCGGCGCCTGCCTGGTTGACCGACATCGTCAAGCGCAGCTGGTTCAGTCCCTTCGGCAGCTTGACGATCACCTTGGCCGAGGAGCGGTTGTTCAGGAGGACCTTCCGTAGCGTCACCCACTGGCCGGTCAGCGTGTTCAACCGCTGGAGCTGCACCGCCTTCCCTGCGAAGGAGACCCCGGCGGCCGCGTGGATGATCCAGCCGCTGTTCCGGCCGAGCGTGAGCTTCGGCTGAACCTGGACCGAGGTGGGCGTGGCGTATGCGCCCTTCCACGTCGCCTGGTAGTTGGTCGCGATCTGCGGCGCGACGATGAAGCTGAACGAGCCGTCGGGGGACGTGAGCACCGACGCACGCTCGATCAGGTTCGGCTGCGGATACGGCTGGTAGTAGATCGTGACCTGCTCCCCGCCCTTGTGGTTCGACACGGCGCCGGTCAGCGTCACCTTGTCGCCGTAGACGATGTACTGCGACGACGCCGTCAACGTGAGCGTCGGCGGCAAGCCCTTCACGATGATCGTGCCGGCGAGCTTCGGGTGCAGCTCGTCCTTGTAGGTGTAGGTGCCCGACGCGTTGAAGGTGAACGAGTAGCTGTGGTTCGTTCTCAGGATCGGCGAGACGAACTGGCCCTTGTCGGCAAGGATCTGGTGGGTCGTGTTGTCCTTGTTCACCCACGTGACGGTGTCGCCCTGGGTGATCGTGGCCGACTTGGGCGAGAAGCCCGACCCGTAGATGTTGATCGTCTTCGTCGCCGTGGTTGCCGCGCCCGCGGGCCCCGCGATTGCGAGGGCCGTGACCGCTGCGATTGCGAGGAACAGCTTGCGCATGATGGCTCCCTGTCGTTGGCGAAGTTCGTTGTGCCCGCGCGGAGGCGACTCGATGCGCGGCGGCGCTCTGTTTTACTGATCCCGAGCGTGGCCTTACGGACCCCTCACAAGCGAGCGCTGGTCGCGGGCGGAACGGGGCGCGTCGGCGCCGCCATCGCCGAGCGGCTGCGCGACGACGGCTGGTCGGTGCTCGCGGCCGGTCGCGCAGACGGTGACCTGCGCACCCGGAGCGGCGCCGCCGCCCTCGTCGTGAAGGCGGTCGACGAGCTCGGCGGCCTCGACCTCGTCGTTCACGCGGCGGGGGACGGCTTCGCCCCGAAGCCCGTCGCCGAGGTCACCGAGGAGGATTGGGACGATGCCCTCGACGTGACTGCGAAGGGCACCTTCTTCCTCGCGCAAGCCGCGGAGCCGGCGCTGCGCGCGGCGAAGGGCGTGCTCGTGATCGTGGAAGACGTCGCGTCGCACCAGGCGTGGACGTCGTTCCCGGCCCACTCGGCTGCGAAGGCGGCGCAGGCGATGCTGACGCGAGTGCTCGCCCGCGCGTTCGCGCCGGACGTCCGTGTCTGCGGCGTCGCGCCCGGACCGGTCGCCGTCGCGCCGGGGCAGGAGGAGCGGCGTGCGGCGGAGACGCTGCTCGGGCGGGTCGGCTCGCCGGGCGACGTCGCCGACGCAGTCGCCTACCTGGCGGGCGCGGACTACGTCACCGGAACCACGCTCGTGGTGGACGGCGGGCGCCTACTCAAAACCGGCGGACGCACGGTGCCGTAGATCACCTTTGTGGCCTATGCCATCCCACTCCGTACGATCCGTACCGTGACGAGCGACGGAGAGCTGATCCAGCGCGCCGCGACCGGGGACCGGCTGGCGTTCGAAGACCTCTACCGGCGGTACGCGCGCCCGGTTTTCGGGCTTGCGCTCCGCCGGCTCGGCGACCGCGGCCGCGCGGAGGATGCGGTGCAGGAGACCTTCGCTTCGGTGTGGCGCTCGGCCTCGTCTTACCGGCCCGACCGCGGGCCCGGCGCGCCCTGGCTGTATGCCGTCGCCCGGAACGCGATCGTCGACCGCGCCCGGTCGCGCACGGAGATTCCCGCCGACATCCCCGACGAGGCCGCCCGCGAACCGGGACCCGGCGACCGCGCGGAGCAGAGCTGGGTCGCGTGGCGCGTCCACCGTGCGCTCGAGGAGCTGCCCGAGCGCGAGCGGGAGGTCGTCGCCCTCGCCTACTGGAGCGAGCTCTCCCAGAGCGAGGTCGCGGAATTCCTCGACATCCCGCTCGGAACCGTGAAGACGCGGACCCGTGCCGCGCTTGCACACCTGTCGGAGCTCCTGGACGAGGAGTTCGCGTGAGCAACTTCGACGACCTCGTCGGCGGCGGCGATCTGTCTGCGGAGGAGGAGGCACGCCTTCGCCGCGTGCACGATCTGCTCGTACAGGCCGGCCCTCCGCCGGACCTGCCCCCCACCCTCAAGCGGCCGCCGGCGCGCCATGACGAGGGCGAGGTCGTCCAGTTCCCGCTCCTCCCGCAGCGGCGGTGGGCGGCCGCACTCGTCGTAGCGGCGACGCTCGTCGCGCTCGCGTTCGGCGGCGGCTATCTCGTCGGTCATTCGAAGCCGACCGGCTTCCACACGTGGCGCGTCCTGCCGATGCACGGCGCCACGGGCGTCGCGCTCCTCAAGCTTGCGCCGAAGGACAGTGCCGGCAACTGGCCCATGCAGCTCGAGGTGACGAACCTGCCATCCCAGCCGGCGCGGCACTACTACGAGCTCTGGGCGACGCGCAAGGGCAAGCCGGTCGCGCCGTGCGGATACTTCCGCGTGCACGGCCCGGTGACGACCGTTCGGTTCTCCGTGCCGTACGACTTCAAGAAGTTCGACGGGTGGGTGATCACCGCGCGCGAAGTCCGCGAGCGCGGACCGGGAACTGTCGTGCTGACGACATAGGGGACTAACGCTCACTCTGGGCGCGTTAAAACCTCGCATGAGGCGCGTCCACTACGGGTGGGTGATGGTTGCCGTCGGGCTCGTCACGCTCGTCACGGCAGCGGGATTCCGGTCGACGACGGGCATCCTCATCGTCCCGCTGCAGGACGAGTTCGGTTGGAGCCGCGCGACGATCGGCTTCGCGATCGCAATCAACCTCGTGATCTACGGGCTCGGCGGTCCCTTTGCCGCGGCGTTCGTCGAACGCTACGGGATGCGCCGCGTGATCACCTTCGCGGTCTTCGGCATCTCGATCGGAGCGGGGCTCAGCATCTTCATGACGCAGCCGTGGCAGCTCGACATCCTCTGGGGCGTCGTCAACGCGAGCGCGACCGGAGCGATCTCGGTGCCGCTCGGCGCGATGATCGCCAACCGGTGGTTCGTGCGGCGACGCGGGCTCGTGACGGGAATGCTGACCGCGTCGAACGCGACGGGTCAGCTGATCTTCCTGCCGGTGCTCGCCTGGATCGTGACGCAATGGGGCTGGCGGTACGCCGCGGGAACCGCGGCCGCTGTCGCGCTCGTCGTCGTGCTCCCGCTCGTGCTGCTCTTCATCCGCGACCGGCCCTTCGACATCGGCGTGGCGCCGTTCGGAGGCGACGTGCTCGAGCCGCCGGCGCCAGCGACCGGAAACCCGTTCGCGGCTGCGGTACGCACGCTCGGCGAGGCGCGACGGGTGCCTGCGTTCTGGCTGCTGGCGGGAAGCTTCTTCATCTGCGGCGCATCCACGAACGGACTCATCGGCACGCACCTGATTCCCGCCGCGATGGACCACGGCTTCGGCGAGGTCGCCGCCGCCTCGCTGCTCGCGACGATCGGCGTCTTCGACCTGATCGGCACGATGGCGTCGGGGTGGCTGACCGACCGCTACGACCCGCGCCTGCTGCTCGGCTGGTACTACGGCCTCCGCGGGCTGAGCCTGCTCGCGCTGCCGTACGCGTTCGGCTCGCCGCACTTCGGGCTGATCCTCTTCGTGATCTTCTACGGCCTGGACTGGGTCGCGACGGTGCCGCCGACTGTCGCGCTGACGGCAGAGACGTTCGGCCGCGACAAGGTCGGCGTCGTCTTCGGCTGGATCTTCGCGTCGCACATGTTCGGCGCGGCGGTCGCCGCGTGGGGAGCAGGCGCGGCGCGCACATGGTTCGGCGGGTACGGCTGGGCGTTCGGCGCGTCGGGGCTGCTCTGCCTGTTCGCGGTCGGGCTCGTCTCGCAGATCGCGCGTGCACCGCGGCCCGCCCTGATCCCGGCTTAGACGTCCAAGCGGAGGTCTTCGAGGTCGATGTCGCGCTGCACGCGCTGCATCACGTCTTCGGTGATCGTTCCCTCGTTGCGGAGGCGCAGCACGGCCTGCCGCTCCGCCTCGAGCAGCTCGCGCCGCAATCGCTGGTACTGCTGCGAGCGCTCCTCGACGCCCTCGTCGTCGACGCCTTCGTAGCGCGCGCGGAACCGGCTCGTGCGGAAGCGGTACTGGCCGCGCGTCCGCTCGGCGGTGTCCTCGCGCACCCATCCCTCGGCCTCGAGCTCCTCGAGCCGCCGGAGGGCAGCCTCCGAGGCCTTGATGCGCGCCTTCGCGTCCTCCCGCTCGGCGCCGCCGTCGTCCTCGACGCCCAGCACGCGGATCAGCCACGGCAGCGTCAAGCCCTGCCCGATCAGAGTGACGAGGATCACCCCGAACGTGACGAAGACGATCAGGTCGCGCTCCGGAAAGTCCGTCGGCAGGGCGAGTGCGGCGGCAAGCGAGACCGCACCGCGAATCCCCGACCACGCGATGACGACCGGCCACTGCCACGGTGGGTACGGGTCGCGCTCGCGAATCCTCGGGAAGAGAAGGCGTGGCAGGTAGACGTTGAACGGAATCCAGAGGATGCGTGTGACGATCACGACGCCGCTGATGAGCGCGGCGTCGCCGATCAGCGACGCAGTCTAGCGGCTGCCGATCCGGTTCAGGATCCCGTGCAGCTGCAGCCCGACGAGCGCGAACAGGAGCGCGTTGATGAGGAACGTGAAGATCTCCCAGAACGCGTTTCCCGACAGCCGCGTGACCCCGGTCGTGAGCTGTGGCGTGTACCACCCCATGTAGACGCCGATCGTCACCGCCGCGAGCACGCCGGAGACGCCGATCGCCGTCGCCGGCAGGTAGGCGAGGTAGCCCGAGAGGAGCGCGAGCGAGACCTCGGTCGGCGCGTCGTCGACGCGACGGCGAACCTGGCGAACGACGTAGCCGACGGCGAGGCCGACGGCTATACCGCCCACGACGTTCACGATCAGGTGCCACGATGCGTTCCACAGCGAGAACGTTCCGGCCACCGCTGCGCCGACGGCGGTCTTGTAGAGGACGAGCGCGAGCCCGTCGTTCACGAGGCTCTCGCCCTCGACGATCGCGACGATTCTGCGCGGCGCGCCGACGCGCCGGATGATCTCCGTTGCCGCGAGGGCGTCGGTCGGCGAGACGATCGCGCCGAGCGTGAAGGCCGTGCCCCACGAGAGGCCGGAGATCGCCGTGTGCGCGACGACGGCAACGGCGCACGTCGTCGCCGCGACGAGGCCAACGGCAAGCAGCGTGATCGGCCTCAGGTTCGCGCGCAGGTCTCGCAATCCCGTGAAGAACGCCGACGAGTAGAGCAGCGGCGGCAGGATCGCGACGAGCACGATGTCCGGCGGTAGCTGGAAGTGCGGCAGCCCCGGGACGAAGCCCAGGACGAGCCCGCCCGAGACGAAGAGCAGCGCGGCCGGCAACCGCCACACGGCGGCGACGACGAGCATCGCCGCGAGGGCGGCGAGCAGGGCGAGCAGCTGCAGATCGGCGTGCGCCGTGAAGTGCATCCGACGAGCCTAAACACGGAGCCTGGTCCCCCGAAGGGAACCAGGCTCAGGTTCTACGCAGCGTCTGCGAGGTCTTCGTTCTGCGCGAGCTTGCGCAGGGCCTCGGTCTCGATCTGACGCACGCGCTCGCGCGTCAGGCCGAGCCGCTTGCCGATCGCCTCGAGCGAGGCGGGGCCGTCGCCGACGAGTCCGAAGCGAAGCTCGATCACGTCGCGCTCGCGGTCGGGCAGGTTCGCAACGGCCTGGCGGACGGCCAGATCGCGGAGCGAGGACGAAGCCTCTTCCTCCGTCGACGGACCCGTGCCGGCGATCAGGTCGCCGAACGACGCGTCGCCGTCGTCGCCCACCGGCATGTCGGTCGATGCGACCGCGCGTGCGGCGGCGAGCACCTCTTCGACATGGTTGAGCGGCAGCTTCGAGTGGTTCGCGATCTCCTCCGGCGTCGGGTCGCGCTCGAGCGTCGCGACCAGCTCGCGGCGGGCGCGGCTGACCTTCTGCTCGCGCTCGACGACGTGCACCGGGATGCGGATCGTGCGTGCCTTGTTGGCGACGCCGCGCTGCACCGCCTGGCGGATCCACCAGGTCGCGTAGGTCGAGAACTTGAAGCCCTTGCGCCAGTCGAACTTCTCCGCTGCGCGGATCAGGCCGAGAACGCCCTCCTGGACGAGGTCGCCGAGCGTGATCCCCTGCGTCTGGTAGCGCTTGGCGATCGAGACGACGAGGCGCAGGTTGCAGTTGATCATGCGCTCCTTGGCGAGCATGTCGCCCTTCTCGATGCGCTTTGCCAGCTCGACCTCCTCCGCCGCGGTGAGCAGCGGGTAGCGGCCGGCCTCGTTGAGGAACATCTGGAACGAATCGGTTGTGTAGAGGCTGGTGCCGATCGAGAGGTCGAGCTCGGGCTCGTCCTCCTCGGGCTCCGGGGCGACGTCGTGCACCGCGAGCTCGTGGGCGAGGGCCTCGGCCTCCGCCTCGTCGAGGTCGTGGGTGAGCACAGCGTCGGCCACGTCGGCAGGCGTGAGCGCCCCCTGCTCGGTCCGCAGGAGGAGGAGCGCCTCGAGGGCTTCGGCGACAGCCGCGGTCATGCTGATTTCGGTCAACGAACTCCTTCTTCTTTCGAGGTAGACGGGCACCCGGTTTTCGGGCGGCATCCGTCAACCATGAAAACGCCTTTGCAACCGGCGTTATTCCATTTCCGGGTCTGGGCAACCCAGAACTTAGTAACAGTCTGTTACAAGACTGTAAGGGTGTCAATTGTGCCCCGGTTAAGGGGCCATCCGGTCATTCGCCACGAAGGCCGCGTAGGTCACGGGCATTTTCTGAGCGAAGAATGCCTCCACAGCTTCGGCGTAGCGGCGGATCTCCCTCTGGGCGAACTCGGCGTTCCTCAGGGAGACGAAGTTCATCAGGGCCCGGGCGTTGACCGTCCAGTAGAACTGGGTGTAGGCGCCGACGGGGATGACGGCCCGTGCGAGCTCCCGGGCGACCCCTTTTTCGACCAGCCGTGCGTAGGTGGCGTAGGCCTCCTTGTAGAGCGCTTCGAACTCCTCACGTGTCTCCTGGGCCAGCTCGTCGGTCACCGGCTCGAAGCTGTAGGCGCCGGGCTTTCCGACCTGGCTGCGCACGTCCTCAGGCTCCGGGACGTAGAAGTCGTCGGTCGCCTTCGCGTATCTCATCGAAAACTCGTTGAAGGAGCCGATTCGGTGTCTGAACCACTCGCGTGCGACGAAGATCGGGCAGCGGATGTGGAAGCGGAAGGCGTTGTGCTCGAACGGGGAGCCGTGCCGGTCGCGCATCAGGAAGCGGATCAGGCCCTCGTCCGACTCGTCCATCTCGGCCTTGTGCCGGGCGAACGAGACACGGGCCCCGTTGATGACCGAGAGGTCGTCGGCCATGGCGCCGTCGAGACGCACGAAGCCGTGGTCGAGGACGCTGATCGTGTTCTCAGGGATCGTTTCGGTCACGGTCACGGACCGGGGACCCTAGCTCTGACCCCGGACGTATTCCCGACATGATCGCAGCCAGGCCTCCGCCTGTCCCCGCGGCGCGTTTCGCGTCGCCGTCCGGCTGGCGACGATTCCCCTTCGCGTGCCCGTCCAACAGCGAGACGATCGCGACCGCGGTTGCGTCTTCCTCTCCGGCTGCCGCGGACGACCGCCCACACGCTCGAGGGCGCACCCACGACGCCCGAGTACCGGATCTTCGGTCCGTACCGCCGCGTACGACTACGAAGTGCGCGTCGACATCCGCGCGGTTCATCCGTCGTGCCGGTTGCTCGACCAGGCACAACGCGTCGTGAACACGCTCCACCTGCCGGCCTGACACAGTTCGCCGCGTGGCGAGCAAGATCGGCACCTCCGGCTGGTCGTATCCCTCGTGGCGACCCGGCTTCTATCCCGAAGGAATGCAGCAGGCGGATTTCCTGCCGTTCTATGCCGAGCGCTTCGACACGGTGGAGCTCAACTCGACCGGCTACCGGCTGCCGAGCGCCGATCAGTTCCGCCGCTGGGCGGACGCCGTGCCCGACGGGTTCGAGTTCGCGGTCAAGTTCCCGCTCGGTCGCATGGACCGCGTCACGGGGTTCTTCGAGCGCGTAGTCGCGCTCGGCGACCGGCTCGGCCCGGTGCGCGCGGTCGTCGTCGCGCCGCGCGACGACGGACTGCTTTCGTACGTGCTCGGCTCGACGCCGGACGACGTGCGCATCGCGTGGGACTTCCGCCACGAGACGTGGGGCGGCGTCGACGGGATCGTGCGGGTGAACGACGCGGCCGCGGAGCCGTTCCGCTATCTCCGCCTGCGCGAGCCGCCATACACCGACGACGACCTGCGCGCAGTCGCCGGAACGGTGCGCGATCCGGCGTACGTCTATGTCCGGCACGAGGATGCGCCGACCGCGCCGGAGACGGCCGACCGCCTGCGCGCACTCCTGTAGTTCCGCCGCGTGTGGTCGTGCGCGAGCTGCCGTCAGCTCCACGCCCGGGCATACCCCAACCGGCCATGGCGCCGCGAGGCACGGCCCGTGTCAGACACGCGCCCAAAACTGTGACGGAAGGAGCACGAATCTGTCACACACATTCCACAGCGCGCCAACCCCCGCAGCGGATAGTGGAATCGCGCGCTGGCCGCGCGGGCCACGGCTCGTGTCAGACACGAGAACTTTAGAAGCGCCAGAGCGCGTTGCCGGTCGTGTGCGACACCCAGTAGTGGTTGCCGGCTGGGAGGACCACGATCGGGCCTGGGCCGGCGGGCTTCGTGTCGAGCACGCGCATGGTCGCCGGGTCGACGACCACGATCGCGTTCGCGTCGATGCACGGGACGAGGAGCTTCCCTCCCACGATCGCCGAGCCCAGCGGATTGCGCTTCACCTTCGCCTGCCCGCGCACCTTCAGGGTCTTCACGTCCACGCGCGTAACGACGTCCGTCTCCTGCGACACGTAGATCGAGTCGCCGAAGCCCGTGACCCAGTCCGCGCCTGACAGCGACAGCGAACCGGTCTTGCGATTCGTCCGTGGGTCGATGCGCGTCACCGTGCCGAGCGTGTGGTCGGTCACCCACAGCGAACCGCGATACGCGGTGAGGCCGTTCGGCTCGACGCCGACCTTGATCGTCTTCACGACCTTCGTGCCGGTGATCCGCGACACCGTCCCGGCGCCCGCATTCGAAACCCACGCCGAGCCGAAGCCCCACTCGACGTCGTAGGGTTGCGTCCCGACCCGAACCTTCGCCGTCACCTTGCTGGCGCGAACGTCGATGCGCACCGCAGTGTCGGTGAGGTTCGAGACCGCCCAGACCGCGCGGGGAGCACTGGCGAGGTTGAACACGCGGATACCGGCGGGGACACGTGCGAGCACCTTGCCGCTCGCCGGGTCGACGCGGAGCACGTCGCCGTTGGTGAGACCGCCGACCCAGATCGAGCCGCCGCCGGTCGCCAGTCCGTACGTCGACTCGCCGACGTCCGCCTTCAGCGGCGCGGCACCCGACAGCGCGACGAACAACACGGCGACGATCGATTTCATCGGGCGCAGTCTCGTCCGCCGCGCGACTGCAGGGAAGCAGCGATCGGAACGTCAGATCGCGGCCAGCGCGACCGTCGCCTCCACCTCCACGCACATCCGACCCGGGAGCTCCGCCACGCCGATCGCGCTGCGCGCGCAGAGCCCTGCGTCCTCTCCCCAAAGCTCGACGATCGCCTCCGTGAAACCGTTGGCGACCTGCGGCTGCTCACCGAAGCCGGGCGCCGACCGCACCAGCACGAGCACCTTCACCCAGCGCTCGACCCGGTCGAGCGACCCGAGCTCGTCGCGGAGCGCTCGGCACATCAGGTGCGCCGTGACGCGCGCCGCCTGCCGCGCCTCATCCACCGAAACGTCGTCTCCGACCCGTCCCGTGACTCGGAGATCGCCGTTACCGGAGAGATACGCGAGCCCGTCGTGAACGACGACCGTCTTCAGCCGCGGCGTGAACGGAAGCTGCGGCGGATCCGGCAGCTGGATGCCGAGCTCGTCGAGCCGAGCCTCGACACTCATCGGAACGCCCGCACGGTCGGCGGCTCGACCGGCCGCGGCGGCGGCTTCGAATCGACGAGGATCGCCGCGACGAGCAGCACCGCCACGCCGACGAGGCTCTCGCCGACGAGCGAACGGCCGATCCGCGTCAGGAAGCCGCTGTCGGCACGCTCGAGCGCCGGGCGCACCACGAAGTGGTGGAACGCGCCCCACAACAATGCGAAGCACACGAGGCCGATCTTCACGAGCAGCACCCGTCCGTACGTCTCGCTCCAGAGATCGCGCAGGTGCGGCAGGCGCACGATGCTCAGGTACGTGCCCGCGCCGAGGACCAACGCGATGAGCACCGTCGCCATGCGCGAGAAGTTCATGAACGCGACGCGACGAAGCGCGGGCGCGCCGTACCAGAGGAGGCCGACCATCGTCGCCAGTCCGCCCACCCAGATCGAGGCGGCGGCAATGTGCACCCAGTCGGCGACGGCCGTCTTCCACGACGACCCCGCATCGACCGCGTCGTGCCCCGACCAGGACAGCCCGCCCACGAAGATCAGCGAGAGCACGAACGCCGGCACGAGCAGGTCGGACCGGTCGAGGAGCCACGAGAGGTAGAGCAGCGCGAGCACGACCGCGAAGCCGAGCGTCATCGCGACGAACGCATGGCCGAACCGGGTCGCCGCCATCGGCGACAGGTCGCCGTAGAGAAACGCCGAGAACGGCAGCTGCAGCGCGTCCTCCGCGCGGAGCGAGAACGCGGCGATGCCCGCCTGCAGCGCGACGACGACGCCGATTCCGGAGGAGACGGCGATCCTCCGCTCGAGCGCGCGCGGCACCGCCTGGCCGCGCAGGCAGATGAGCCGGAAGCCGAGCGACCCGATCGCGAGCGCGAGGCCTAGAAACCACAGCCAGCGCACCAGATGCTCCGTCGTCGTAGGCCCACCCGCGCCGTAGGCATTCCCCACGGCGGGAGCAGGCACACGGAATCCGAAGGTCCACACGCCCGAGACGACGTGCGAGTCGGCCGAGATCGCGCGCCAACGAACGGTGTAGGCGCCGAGCCGCAGCGAGCGGACGCCTGCCACGACGTTCGTGCCCGACCAGCGCGCCGGCAGCGCGAAATCCTTGCCGACGCCGTTCAGCACGCGGATCGATCGGGGCAGCAGCTTCACGTGCTGGTCGAAGTGCAGGACGATCTGCGACGGCGCGCTTCGCGTCTCAGTCCCGAACGCCGGCGCCGTCGAACGAAGCGTGGCGTGCGCAGACGCGACCGCGGGGAACGCGAGCGCAGCGAGCAGGATAAGCAGCAGCCGTCTCATCTGTGCTGCGCTCCGGCGAGCGGCGAGAGATGGCCGAACACCGGCGCAACGTCCCGGTCGGTGAACAGCATCACGGACACCGCGACGATCGTCAGCGCGAAGCACGCCTGCAGCGCCGGCGACCGCGGCCGGAACGCAAGCGCGAGCGGAATCAGCGCGCCGACGAGGAACGTCCAGCCGAGCAGGTGGTGCAAAAACGCGGAGCGCGCGAAGAACCACGGGTTTTGCTCGTGGACGATGAACGCGAGCCCGGTGACCGCGAATGCAAGCGGCCACGTCAACCGCCACCACCGCGATCTGAGCCGGCCGTGGACGAGCCCGAGCTCGGCGCCGCCGGCGAGCATCAGCACCTCCGCCCACGACCCGTGCGCGTACATGTGGATCGACGAGTTGGTGAAGAACGCCATCACCGGCCACAGCAGCACGCCCATCCCGAAGGCGATGCCGGGCCAGAGGTATGTGCGCCACGGCCGCATGCGCCACACCTCCTGCCCGACGACCGCCTCCGCGAGCAGGCACAGGCCGACGAGGAGGATTGCGGCCGCGAACGCCCAGTGCACCATCTCAGCGTGAGGAAGCATCGTGTGCCTCCAGGTCCGAGAGGAGTGGCTTCGCGACGACTACGGCGAAGATGACGCCGGCGAGCGCGAGGAGAAGCGGCGGCTCGAACACGAGCCACCAGAGTCCCTGCCCCCGCGGGTGCAGAAGCGTGAGGCGGTACGGCTGCAGGATCGCCCAGGTGGCGCCGGCGGCAATCGTGCCCGGCCCGAGCAGCGAGACGACGCGCGCGCGCCTCGTACGCGCGACCTCCGCCGGGAGGCGATGAACGAACGGTGTTTCCATATCGGTCTCCTTCGAGTGCTAGCGGGTTGGAATCGCCCGCGGCCCCTGGACGTGTCCGCGGGTCAGGCGGGCGACGGAGGAGGCCTGCACTCGAACGAGAGCCCGAAGCGGCGGCGCGGCGCCGACCCGTCGTCGGTCGGGCGCGGATGAAGCGTGCGGAAGCGCGCGAAGGCCGCGAGGAGGCGCCGGCAACGCGCGAGCGTGCGCACGGCGTACTCCTCGACCTCATAGATCCAGCTGGCGAAGCGCCACGCGATCGCGACCACCACCGCGAGCACCGCGAACACGGGCAGCGCGTTGGTGTGGAGCCAGGGCGCGAGGACCGGCCACCGGCCACTCGCCATCCCTTCAATGTCCATGTGGAGCAGGTAGACGACCGACGTCGACGCGAACGCGAAGAACCAGATGCGGGCGGACACCCGGGGCCGGAGCTTGGGCGAGCGATGCTCGTGGCCGTGTCCGATCGCCGCGAGCACGCGTCCCCCGGCGTCCGCGGCGGCCCACGCGCGAGTCGCCCGGCCGAGCAGTCCCGCGAGCACCAGCGCGCCGACGACCTTCACGCCGGCGAGCAGGAACGGGTAGTAGGAGGTGCTCGTGCGGGCAAGCGGCTCGACGTGGAGCGCCCGGTCGACGTGACCGGTCAGGCTCCGCCCCACGACCTCGGCCAACACCACGAGGAACGCGAACGTCGCCACTCCCTTCCGGCGAAGCAGCCGTACCATCCCGCCCCCGATCATACGCCTGCGGTACCTGCCTACCGCGGCGCGCCCGCCAAGGAGAAGTGATTCAATCGCTCGTCATGGAGGGCGACTCGGTCTCACCGCTGCGTGAGCCGCCGGTGCGTGGGGTCGAGGAGCAGGGCGGCTCCGTGATCGTGCGACTGGGCGGCGAGCTCGACCTGTACAACGCCGACGACATCCGTCGGGCGCTGGCGCAGGCGATCGACTCCAGACCAGAGAAGATCGTGGTCGACATGGCCAAGGTCGAGTTCGTCGACTCGACGGCGCTGGGCGTCCTGATCGAGGCGCGCTCCAAGCTCGGCCGCCCGGGACTGATGCTGGCGGCGCCGCAGCTCGAGACGCGGCGGACGCTGCAGGTGAGCGGACTCGACCGCCACCTCCCGGTCCACGACTCGGTCGACGACGCGCTCTCTGCTTGACTTCCGGTATGTGCCGGAACATCAAGGTTCTCTACAACTTCCAGCCGCCGACGACCGACGACGAGGTCGACGCGGCCGCGCTGCAGTACGTGCGCAAGGTGAGCGGGATGACGAAGCCGTCGCAGGCGAACGAGGCCGCGTTCGCACGCGCCGTCGAGGAAGTCGGCGACGTGACGCGGCGGCTGCTCGGCGAGCTCGTAACGGCCGCGCCTCCGAAGGACCGCGAAGCCGAAGCGGAGAAGCGTCGCGCCCGCTCGGCCGAGCGCTACGGCCGCGTCGCCTGATCGCGCACCCGCCGTCCTGCACGCGCAGGTCGTAAGCGGTGCGTAAAGCGCCGGGCCGACCGTATCCGGACGGCGGCCTCCGAACGTTTCCTGCGAGACAAAGGAGGCTGCATGAGCATTCTGTGGATCATCTTGATCGTCGTGCTCGTCCTGGTCGTGGTCGGCGCGCTCGGTCGCGGACGCTTCTAACGACCTGCGGTTGGCCCGGCTCCGTCGTCACCGGCGGACGCCGGGCCAGCAAGCGCAGACACTGTTCGTCGAGCTCGCCACCGCCGCGCCGCCCGCTTCGCGTAGGCCATCTCCCGTTCACCTGATGAACGCAGCGGACGGCGGTCTGAGCCGCTTGCGAGCCCTCCCGTACGGTGGGGCCGATTCAGCCGAAGGGTCGGTTGCCGCAGAGGCGCCTTAAAGGGACGCTAAGGGCGTGCTTCTGCGGCCTCGGACCCTCGTGCTTTGCGTGCTGGTGTGCGCGGGCCAAACCGTTGCGCTCGCGATCGTCCCCTCGCTTCGGTTCGCGTACCACGATGCCGCGCTCCACGTTGCGGTCGAAACGACGGCGATGCTCGTCAGTCTGGTCGCAGCTTTTCTCCTCTTCGGACGAGTGGCACGGACACGGCTGCTGAACGAGTTGATCCTGGCGGCCGGGCTCTCGCTCCTCGCGACGTCGAACTTCCTGTTCGGACTGTTGCCGAGCGTGGGCGAGTTCGCGCCGAGGCAAGTCACCGACTGGGGCTCCCTGGCGATGGGCGCAGCCGCCGCGGTGATGATCGGCGCTGCATCGCTCCTCCCGAGCAGGCCGGTCCGACTTTCTTCACTCTGGGCGCCCCGGGCTGCCCTCGCCATCTCGGGCGGCTCCGTCTTCGCGATCGTGTTCGCCGTCAGCGCCCTCAGCGCCCGGTTGCCCCACGCTGTCCAAGCGCTCGACGTCGTCGGCGCAGGCCGGCCAAAGCTCGTCGGCCACCCTCTTCTGCTGGCCACTCAGGTCGCGCTGGCGGCGGTCTACGCGATAGCAGCTTACGGCTTCTATCGCCGGAGCAGGCAGACCGGGGACGAACTGAGCGAATGGCTGGCGATCGCGTCATTGTTGGCGAGCGCGGCACGCGTCAACTACTTCCTCGAGCCTTCGCTGTACTCGACGTGGGTGTACAGCGGCGACCTGTTTCGTCTCGGCTTCTACCTCGCGCTCCTGATCGGTGCAGGTCGCGAGGTCGCCTCCTACTGGACGAGCATGGTGGAAGCGGCGCAGCTCGAAGAGAGGCGCCGGCTCGCCCGCGATCTACACGACGGGTTGGCGCAGGAGATCGCCTTCATCGCACGGAACGCAAGCCAGTTGAGACAGACCGGCGGCGACGCCGATTTGACGAGCCGCATCATCGCGTCTGCCGAGCGAGCATTCCTCGAGTCCCGGCGCGTGATCGTCGCCCTGACGTCGCGCCTGGACGAGCCGCTCGACCGCGCGGTCACCGAGGCTGCGACGGAGGTGGCCGGACGGTACGGCTCGTCACTCGATCTCCGCGTTGCGTCCGGCCTCGTCCTGCCGACGGCGAGCCGCGAGGCGCTCGTCCGGATCGTGTCGGAGGCTGTTGCGAACGCCGCGAATCACAGCGGCGTCAGCACCGTGCGGGTCGAGCTCGAACGCTTCGACGGCGCAACGCGCCTTCGCGTGGTCGACCGGGGCCGTGGCTTCGACACGAGTCGACGTGTCGGCAGCGGGTTCGGTCTGATCAGCATGAGGGAACGGGTCGAGGCACTCGGCGGCCGCTTCCATGTTCGATCGGAGCCGGGCCACGGAACGCAGGTCGAGGTGCTCCTGTGACGGTCGCGGAATCCCAGCGACAGTTGAGCGTCCTCATCGCCGACGATCACCCGCCGACGCGCGACGACGTCCGCCGCGCGCTCGTCCGGGACGGGATGATCGTCTGCTCAGAAGCTGCGAACGCCGCCGAGGCTGTAAGAGGCGCGATCGAGATGCGCCCCGACCTCTGCTTGCTGGACATTCGCATGCCCGGCAACGGCTTGGCGGCGGTCTGGGAGATCAGCGCGCGGGTGCCGACGACGAAGATCGTGATGCTGACCGTCTCCGAGGACGAGCAAGATCTCTTCGCCGCGTTGCGCGCAGGCGCGGAGAGCTACCTCGTGAAGGACATCGATCTGACGCGGCTGGCAAAGGCGCTTCGTGACGTGCATGAAGGAAAAGCCGCGATTCCGCGCGCGCTCGTGGCGCGAATGGTGGATCGTTTCCACGGCACCGAGGCGCGGTTCCGGACTACGAGCGTGTCCGATCTCGGGCCGCGGCTGACGAGCCGGGAGTGGGAGATCCTCGCGGCATTGGCGGAAGGACTTTCGACGCGGGAGATCGCACGGCGGCTGACGCTCGAGACGAGCAGCGTCCGGGCCCACATCACCTCCCTCGTTCGAAAGCTGGGAGTCGCGAACCGCGGCGAAGCGGTCGCGATGATGCGCGGGCGCTCACAACCCTAAGCGCTCTTTGCCTTGACCACATCACACGCTGTGACGATGCTGTGATCGTGTCTGCGGTAGCGGTATGTGCACCGAAACCCAGGGTTGTGATCGCCGACGATCACCGGCTCGTTCTCGCCGCCCTGCGTAAAGAGCTGGAATTGGCCGGATTCGACGTGTGTGGCGAGGCTCTGACCGGTGCGGAGGCGCTGGACACGGTCTTCGCCACCCGGCCTGACCTCGCCTTGCTCGACGTTCACATGCCTGACGGCGGCGGTGACGAGCTCGCCATCGTGCTCGCGCGCGAACTGCCCGAGGTAAAGGTTGTCCTCTTGACAACGGTTCCGGACGAAGACGAGGCGATCGACGCCCTACGCTCTGGTGCCCGGGGTTATGTCGAGACGACGATCTCGTCGCGCCGGCTCGCGCACGTCCTGCACGACGTGTCGAATGGAGAGGTCGCGTTCCCGCGCCGCTTCATGCCGAGACTCGCGCGCGAGCTTCGCCTCGCGGCACTGTCCGCTGCCTGAGCGACGCACGACGTCTGGCGAGGTAGGGGACCGCAGGGCTCGATCAAGCCGACGCCCGGACTCGAACCGGGGACCCCTTCATTACGAGTGAAGTGCTCTACCAGCTGAGCTACGTCGGCGGGGCGGGGCTAGTGTAGCCTCGCGCCGGCTGCTTCGAGCATGCCGTGGAGGTGCGCGACGGCCTTCTCGACGTCGTCGTACTTGTACTGGCCGGCGCGCGATTCGGCGGCGAGGATCGCGCAGCGATGGACGCGCTGGAAGTCGCCGTAGGGGAACTTGTAGTGCCCCTTCGTCTGCGGCTTCGCCTCCTGGTCGACTCCGAGATGCCAGCTGCCGTACTCGTCCCAGCCGTGCTCCTCGATGAATTGGTTCTCGTCCTCCGCCGTCGGTTGATGCTCGCTCCAGTCGTCGCGGTCGTCGACGACGACGCGGCCCTTCTCGATCAGCTCCTGCGCATGCCGGTAGCCGCTGCGGTTCAACTTCACTGCCATCACTGCCTCCCTGGAATCGTTGTCGCCAACCTCTGCCCGAAGCGCGCACGCAGCTCCGCGTCGATCTCCGGGAACGTGCGCGCCTTCGTCTCGGGCACGAACCGGTGGACGAAGAGAACGCCGAGCACGCACGCCGCCGCGTAGACCCAGAACGTCTCGCCTTGCCCGAGCCATGAGACGAGCGCCGGGAACGTGAAGCCGACGGCGAAGTTCGCCAGCCAGTTGACGGCGGTCGAGACGCCCGCGCCGGAAGCCCGAGTCTCCGGCCGGAAGATCTCCGCGACGAGCAGCCAGAAGATCGGTCCCATCCCGAGCTCGAACGCGACGATGTACGCGACCAGGCACGCGAGCGAGAGCCCGCTGCCGCCCGATGCCGTGAACGCGAGCCCGAGCACCCCCAGCGACACCGCCATCCCCGCAAGCGAGACGAGCAGCAGCGCTCGCCGGCCGATCCGATCGACGAGCGGCAGCGCGAGGAGCGTTGCCCCGACGTTCACCGCGGCGACCGCCACCGCCGCGAGAATCGAGTTCGACGCGCTCAGCCCCGTCCTCTCCATGATGCTCGGCGCGTAGGAGAAGACGGCGTTGATGCCGGTGAGCTGCTGCAGCACCGCGAGCGTCAGCCCGATCACGAGCGGCGGACCTGCGATTGCGCGCAGCGGCACGCGCACCGACGGCGCAGCGGCGGGCTGGACGTCGAGCAACCTCTCGGCGTCCTGCTCGGGAACGACCTCGAGCAGGACGCGCCGCGCCTCTTCACGACGGCCGTGTAGCTGCAGCCACGCGGGTGTCTCCGGACATCGCGTCAGCGCGAGCACGAACACCGCACCCGGAACGAGCCCCGCTGCGAAGACGATGCGCCACGAGTCGGGCGCCGCGAGCGCGACGAGGTAGGCCGCGAGGATCCCGAGCGTGATCTGCACCTGGTTCGTCGTGACCAGGCGCCCGCGGAGCGCGGGCGGCGCGATCTCCGAGAGGTAGAGCGGCGCCGTCGCCGACACCGACCCGACGGCGAGGCCCGCGACAGCGCGCGAGAGCAGGAGCACCGAATAGCCCGGCGCCGCGGCGGCCAGCGCGGCGGCCGCGAGGAACGCGACTCCGTCGAGCAGGAGCGTGCGGCGCCGCCCGAGCGTGTCGGCGAGCCGGCCGTTGACGACGCTGCCGACCATCGCGCCGAGCGGCAGGAGGCTGACGAGCAAGCCCTGTTCGACGGGTCCGAGTCCGAGGTCGCTGCGCACCGAGAGGAGCGCGCCGCCGATCGCGGCCACGTTGTACCCGAAGAGGAAGCCGCCGAGCGAGGCGGCGAGCGCCCACCGTCGAAGCTTCGCGTCAGGCGTGCGCGCCACTTCCGGCCCGCTCCTTTGCACTCGCGTACGCCGCTTCGTAGCCCGCGGCTACGCGGTGCGGAGAGAAGCGCTCGGCGCTCTTCCTGCACGCCACCGGCTCGATGTCAATTGCGCGCGGGACCATGCGTGCCATCTCGTCCTCGTCCTCGGCGAGGAATCCGTTGACGCCGTGCTCGACGATCTCGACCGCAGCGCCGTTCGGGAACGCGAGCACCGGCGTGCCCGAGGCGAGCGACTCGACCATCACCATGCCGAACGGCTCCGGCCAGGTGATCGGCATCAGGAACGCGTACGCGTCCTCGAACAGCTGCTGCTTGCGCGCACCTCCGACCTCGCCGACGAAGCGGATCCGCTCGCCGTCGAGGTGCGGTTGGATCTCCTGCGCGAAGTACCGCTCCTGGCGCGGCTGCACGACGCCGGCGAGAATCAGCCGGCGGCCTGTCGCCTGCGCGACCTTGATCGCGCGATGCGCTCCCTTCTCCGGCGCGAAGCGTCCGATCCAGAAGAGGTAGTCGAGCTTCTCGTATCCGATCGGCCACGACTCGACGTCCATCGGGTTGAAGACGACCTGCTTGACGTCGGCACCGGGCGGCGCCATGCTCGCCTGCGACTGGCTGATGCACACGACGTTCCCCTTGCGGCCGTGGTGGTCGTAGTAGGGCGTCGTGTCGTGGTCGAACGGCCCGTGCACGGTGTGCACCAGCGGCACGCCGATGCGGTCGGCCATCGCAAGGGGCGTGAATCCGCAGTGGTCGTGGACGAGGTCGAACGGTCTGCCTGCGAAGGCCGCGTCGTCGAATGCCTCGAAGGCGCGAGCCACGTAGTCGGCCTCGATCAGCGCGCGCTCGATCTCGGTCGGGTGCGCGGCCGGCAACAGATTCGTGACCTTGGCCTTCGAGCTCGAGCCCGGCGCGCAGAAGAGCTCGACGTCGTGGTTGCGCTCGACGAGCGCATCGGTGAGCAGCGCGACGACTTCCTCGATTCCCCCGTAGCCCGGCGGTGGCACCGGGATCCACGGCGGGGCGAGCATCGCGATGCGGAACTGCTGCTCGGGCGGTTCGGCGCGACCCGGATCCGGTTGCGCCACCCTCTGAACTCGATCGTGGAGCTCACGGTAGAACGTCTCTTCCGACACTGTTTCCTCCTCCCGGTTCGCGGTACGAACCCCACTCCAGCGATAGCCCGCGGCGTGACGGTCAAACACACGCGCATCAGAAGGAGGCGAGCATGCCCCGGGAAGTGGAAGTTCCGAGCCGCGACACCGAGCGGTTCCGGTCGGTTCTGCCGCCGGAGAGATACGACGCGTTCGCGCGGGCCGGACGGGAGGCTCGCGAGCTGCTCGCGGGGCGCGTCGTGTGGAATGTCAACTCGACCGCACGAGGAGGCGGAGTCGTCGAGCTGTTGCGTCCGCTCGTCGCCTACGCGCGCGGTCTCGGCGTCGACGCGCGCTGGCTGGTGATCGACGGCACGCCGGAGTTCTTCGAGCTGACGAAGCGCATCCACAACCGCCTGCACGGCAGCGAGGGAGACGGCGGTCCGCTCGACGAGCGTGCGCGCAGGCTCTACGAAGACACGCTGGCCGTGAACCTGGCCGCGTTTCGCGAGCGCGTGCACGCGGGCGACGTCGTGATCGTCCACGACCCGCAGCCCGCCGGTCTCGTGCCGCAGCTTCGCGCGGCCGGCGCCGCCGTCATCTGGCGCTGCCACATCGGTGTCGATCAACCGAACGACGTCGTGCGCACGGCCTGGTCGTTCCTCCTGCCGTACGTCTCACATGCGCACGCCTACGTCTTCCATCGTGAGGCCTTCGTCTGGGACGGGCTCGATCGCGGCCGTGCGGTGGTGATCCCTCCGACGATCGACGTGTTCACGCCGAAGAACATCGACCTCGACGGAGCGACCGTCGACGCCATTCTGCGCAAGACCGCGCTGATCGCCGGCGACGACCGACTCGAGCCGGTCACGTTCGAGCGCCCCGACGGCACGCCGGGACGCGTCGAGCGGCGGGCGCGCATCGTCGAGGACGAGCCCTTGCGCGCAGAGACGCCGCTCGTCGTGCAGGTGTCGCGGTGGGATGCGCTCAAGGACCCGCTCGGGGTGATCCGCGGCTTCGCGGACCACGTCCCGGCAGAGATCGGCGCGCACCTCGCGTACGCAGGACCCGACGTCGCGTCGGTGGCGGACGACCCCGAGGGAGCGCGAATGCTGCGCGAATCGGTCGCTGCACGGGAGCAGCTCCCGGCCGAGGTGCGGCGGCGCATCCACCTCGTCTCGCTGCCGATGGACGACCTCGACGAGAACGCGATGATGGTCAACGCGCTCCAGCGGCATGCGCGCGTCACGACGCAGAAGAGCCTCGCCGAAGGTTTCGGGCTGACCGTCTCCGAGGCGATGTGGAAGGCGCGGCCGGTGGTCGCCTCACGCGTCGGCGGAATCCAGGACCAGATCGTCCATGGGGAGAGCGGCGTGCTGATCGACGACCCTCGCGACCTCCGAGCCTTCGGCGCGGCGATCGCCGGGCTGCTCACCGACCCTGCGCGCGCCGACGCGATCGGGGAAGCGGCGCGCGTACGGGTGCGCGACAACTTCGTCAGCATCCGCAGCCTGGTCGACTACTACGCGCTCATCCGGCGCCTGCTCAGGCCGGCGTGACCCGGACATGGCCGTCCGCGACGTCCACGTTCCAGGACTCGTCGAATGCCCGCACGCCGCTGATCCCCAGGTCGCCGACCCAGCGCGGCAGGGTAGGCGGCGCCACCGTCACGAGACGCTCGCGCTCGCGGTCCGGCACGAGCCCGAGCAGGAGCTGCAGGAGGAGCACCGGGGTCCCGGCCGCCCACGCCTGGGGACGGGACGCCGTGGGGTAGGTGACCGGAAACGGCGCCTCGTTCCGCCGGATGCCGGAGAAGACCTCGGGCAGCTCCCATGCGAAGTGCGCCGCCGCCTCGAACATCGAGCGGCTCAGCCGGTACAGCTCCTGCCAGCGCTCGTGCCGCGCGAGGCCCCACGCGATCAGGGAGTTGTCGTGAGGCCAGACGGTGCCGTTGTGGTAGCTCAGCGGGTTGTAGCCGGCGTCAGCCGCCGACATCGTGCGGATGCCCCAGCCTGACCACAGCTGGTCTCCGAACAGCCAGTCGACGACGGCGTCGACGCGCTCGTCGAGCACGATGCCGCTCCAGAGCAGGTGACCGACGTTCGACGTCACGCTGTCCACCTGCTTCTTCGCGCCGTCGAGCGCCAAGGCGAAGCAGCCGCGTTCCGGCATCCAGTAGGCGTCGTCGAAGCGGTGGCGGAGGACGTGCGCCTCGTGGTCGAGCCGCATCGCCAGCTCGCGATCGCGCCACACGTCGCGCGCGAGCTCGGCCACGCGCCGCTTCGCGTCGTACACGTACCCCTGCACCTCGCACGGCGCGATCGGCGGCTCGGCGAGCCGCCCGTCGCGGAAGCGCTGCGAGTCGCCAGAGTCCTTCCACGACTGGTTCTCGATCCCGCGCGGCGTTCGCCGCCGGTACTCGACGAACCCGTCGCCGTCGAGATCGCCGAACTCGTCGATCCAGCGCAGCGCGGCGAGGGTCGCGGGCTTCAGGCGATTGACGAGCTCCCAGTCGCCGGTCCAGCGCCAGACCTCGGAGAGGAGGACCAGGAAGAGGGGCGTTGCGTCAGCGGTGCCGTAATAACGGGCGAACCAGCGCCGCGCCGCCTTGCCGTGACGCACCTCGTGCACGATCTTCCCCGGCTCCGCGTCGATCGAAGCGTCGTCCTCAGTCGCCTGGAGCGCAGCGAGCGTCTCGAGCGCGGCTCGCGAGAGGTCGGGTCCGAGCAGCAGCGTCTGCAGGCACGTGACGATCGTGTCGCGCCCGAAGATCGCCATGAACCACGGCGCGCCCGCCGCCGGAAGGCGACCCTCCGTCTCACGCGTGCGCATCTGCAGCGCTGCGAGGTCGAGCAGGGATTGCTGGTACGACTTCGCAAACGCCTCGTTCGTGCTGCGGATCAGCGGAGCCCGCATCTGCCAGGCCGCGTACGCATCGGCCGCGCGAGCGAGTTCCTCGCCAAAGCGTCCCTCGTCCTGCCGCGGCGCGACGCGTCCCGCGTCCGTCGACGGGAAGACGTCGACGAGGAGCTCCCAGCGCTGATGCGGCTCGAGCATCACGCGGTACGAGACGCGCCCTGCGTCGTGCGCTCCGGCACGCGAGAGGACGACGTGAGTCGAGGCGCCTTCGCCGTCCTCGAACCACGCCTCGCGCCCGCTCTCCTCCCAGCGGCAGTGCGCCGGAGGTGGCAACGGCGGCGCCTCGAGCGGATGGCCGAGCCAGAAGTCGTGCTCCTTCACCGAGAAGATGTCCGCAAAGTCGCAACCGAGCTCGAGCTCTAGGTCGAGCTCGAGCAACTCGTCCCCACCGTTCTCGAGCGTGAGCCGGTCCTGCAACGCGTCGCTCACGAAGCGCGTACGCACGAGCAGCAACGCATCCTGCGGCAGGTCACGCGCGAGCGGGTTCCGCGAGTAGAACGCGGCAGCGAACGGCTGCGTCCTGGCGGACGAAAGGAGCAGCGGCGGACGGCCGTTGATCCTCACGCGGAGCGTGGAGAGGTAGCGCGTGTCCTCGGCGAAGAAACCGGTCGTCGCGCCTCCGAGGTCGCCGAGCTCGTCGCAGATGCAGAACGTCGACCCCTCGAGGACGGTCAAGGGCATACGCCCCGCCCCTACCCCGCAACCGGTCGTGAAAACGACGCATAACCGTCCGGCAGGGGGGCACACGCCAACCGGAAGGCAGCAACGGACGGAGGAACCCGAGATGGGAGAAAACCAAGCGCACCTGGTCGTCGTCGGCGTCGACGGCTCGGACCGCGCGGCGCGGGCGCTCGACTGGTCGATCGAGGAAGCGCTGCTGCGGAACGCCGCGATCAGGATCGTCACTGCGTGGCACGTCCCGCTCGCCGCCTATGCGGGCCATGGCGCAACCCCGCCGGCCGGGACGTCGCTCGAAGAATCGATGCGCCGCGCGGCGGAAGGCGTGGCCGAGGCCGCCGCGGAACGGGTGCGCCAGTCGACGCCCGAGCTGGAGCTCGAGACGCGGGTCGTCCACGGGCAGCCCGCGGACGTGCTGATCGACACGGCGCTCGGCGCCGACCTGCTCGTGCTCGGTGCGCCGGAGCACCGGGGCGTCTCGGGGGCGCTGACGTCCCCGGCCGTGCAGTGCGCGGTGCATGCGTCGTGCCCGACCGCGGTCGTGCATTAGCCCCACTGTTTCGGCGTGCGGAGAAGGGCAAGTGAACGTGGAGCAACGCGGTTTTGGGGGAGCGATGAGCGCGGTGGAGGGAACGGCAGAGCTCGGCGGGACAGGACGCGTGGTCGAGACGATGATCCCGCGGCGGCTCGACCGCCTGCCGTGGAGCCGCTGGCATTGGCGCGTCGTCATCGGGCTCGGGATCACCTGGATCCTCGACGGCTTCGAGGTGACGCTCGTCGGCGCGCTCGCGAGCGTGCTGACGAAGAAGGACACGCTTCATCTCACGACGCAGCAGGCGTCGTCAGCGGGCACCTGGTACCTGCTGGGCGCCGTCGGGGGCGCACTCGTCTTCGGTTACCTCACGGACCGGTTGGGCCGCAAGAAGCTGTTCATGGTCACGCTGGCGGTGTATCTCGTGTTCACGGTCGCGAGTGCGCTCGCGTGGAACTTCTGGAGCTTCGCGATCTTCCGCATCCTCGCGGGGAGCGGCATCGGCGGCGAGTACTCCGCGATCAACTCGGCGATCGACGAGCTGATACCGGCGCGCGTGCGCGGCCGTGTCGACCTCGCGATCAACGGCAGCTGGTGGCTCGGCACGGCCGGCGCGGCGTTCCTGTCGTACGAGCTCCTGAACCAGATTCGCGAGACGATCAGCTGGCGCCTCGGCTTCGGCATCGGCGCCATCATCGCCCTCGGCATCCTCGCCGTCCGCAAATCGATCCCCGAGAGCCCGCGCTGGCTCCTCACACACGGTCGCGCCGACGAGGCGGAGGAGGTCGTCGCGCGGATCGAGGACGAGGTGCGCAAGGACAAACCGGTGCTGCCCGAGCCGGAGGGCGAGCCGATCGCGGTGCAGCAGCTCGACCGGCTCAACTTCGGGAAGATCGCGCGCTACGTGATCAAGAACTACCCGGGTCGCGGCGTGCTCGGTCTCGCTCTGATGAGCGGCCAGGCGTTCCTCTACAACTCGATCTTCTTCACCTACACGCTGGTCCTCACGCAGTTCTACGGGATCTCGCCCGAACGCGCGCCGCTGTTCCTGATCCCGTTCTCCGTCGGGAACATCCTCGGGCCGCTGATCCTAGGGCCCCTGTTCGACTCGATCGGGCGCAAGCCGATGATCGTGTTCACGTACGTCAGCTCGGGCGTGCTGCTGATCGTCGCGGGCGAGCTGTTCGTTCACCACGTCCTCAACGCGACGACGATGACGATCGCCTGGTGCACGATCTTCTTCTTCGCGTCCGCGGGGGCGAGCTCCGCGTACCTGACGGTGAGCGAGCTGTTCCCGCTCGAAGCGCGCGCGATGGCGATCGCGCTCTTCTATGCGGTCGGCACCGGCATCGCGGCACTCTCGCCGACGCTGTTCGGCGCACTGATCGCGACGAAGAGCCGCACGAACGTCAACTACGGCTACCTCCTCGGCGCGAGCCTGATGATCGGCGCCGGCATCGTCGCGTACTTCCTTGCGGTTCCTGCAGAGCGACGCTCGCTCGAGGACATCGCCAAGCCGTTCACGGCGGTGCGCGAACGGGCAAAGACGGCCGCGCGGAGAACGGTGCACGCGAGGGGCGCGTGATTGCACCAACCCGTGCTGCGGCTGCTTTGTGGCGCCGCCGCGATCCTCGACGCGACCGGGGTCCCGCGCTCATGCGATGATCGTCGCCGTGCAGGAGCACCTGAACGAGGTGCGCCAGATGCAGACGCTGTCGTTCGTGGCGCATATCCCGCTCGTCTGCTTCGCGATCTCGTTCCCGGCGATGGTGCTCTTCACCGAGTGGCGCTGGCTGCGGACGGGCGACGAGGTCTACCGGACGATCGCGCGGCGGTGGACGCGCATCCTGATCGCGCTCTTTGCGGTCGGAGTCGTCACCGGCACGATCCTGAGCTTCGAGTTCGGACTGCTGTGGCCCGACTTCATGGCGCGGTACGCGAGCGTCTTCGGGCTCGCGTTCGGGATCGAAGGCTTCGCGTTCTTCATGGAGGCGATCTTCATCGGGCTCTACGTCTACGGGTGGAGCCGCTTCTCGCCGGGCTGGCACTTCGCGAGCGGGATCCCGATCGCGCTCGCCGGCATCCTCGGGTCGGCGATGGTCATCTCGGTCAACGGCTGGATGAACCATCCCACCGGGTTCCGGCTCGACGCGAGCGGCAAGGCCGTCGACGTGCATCCGGTCGATGCGCTGTTCCTGAACAGCTACTTCTGGCACGAGCTCGTCCACATGTACGTCGCGGGCTACATGGTGATGGGCTTCGTCGTCGCCGGCGTCTACGCGATCTATCGTGCGCGCGGCCGCTGGGGCGCCTACGAGCGGACGGCGTTCGCGATCCCGCTCGCCGTCGCCGCCCTCGCCTCGCCGGTGCAGGTCCTCGTCGGCGACTGGGCCGGCCGCGACGTCGCGCACGAGCAACCGATCAAGCTCGCGGCGCTCGAAGACCTCGAGCACACGACACGCGGCGCCCCGCTCCACCTCGCCGGAGGGATCGAGATCCCGAGGCTGCTCTCGCTCCTCGCCACCCACGATCCGAACGCCGTGGTCCAGGGGCTCGACACGGTTCCCCCCGATCGCAGGCCGCCGGTGACCATCGTGCAGATCGCGTTCCGCGTCATGGTGGCGATCGGACTCGCGCTCGGCGCGCTCGGCATCTGGTTCCTCGCCGTGCGCTGGCGCCGCGGCCGCCTGCCGGAATCGGCGTGGTTCTACCGCGGCGTGATCGCCGCAGGACCGCTCGCGCTCGTCGCGCTGGTCGCCGGCTGGATCGTGACGGAGGTGGGCCGCCAGCCGTGGGTCGTCTACCGGCTGATGCTGACGAAGGACGCCGTGACGCGTGCGCCGGTCGTCCCCGTCGGCTACGTCACGCTCGCGCTCGTCTACCTCGGCCTCGCGGTGGCCGTCGCCTGGATCCTCCGGCGCCTCGCGCGCGCGCCGCTGCCGGAGCGCTGACGATGGACCTTCAGACGCTGCCGCTGTTGTTCCTGCTCGCCGGCCTGGTGCTCTACACCGTGCTCGGCGGCGCGGACTTCGGTGCGGGCTTCTGGGAGCTGACGGCGTTGCGCGACAGAGAGGTGCGCGACCACGCCGTCCATGCGATGGGGCCGGTCTGGGAGGCGAATCACGTCTGGCTCATCTTCGTGCTCGTCGTGCTCTGGACGGCATATCCCGTCGCGTTCGCGTCGATCGCCTCGACGCTCGTCATCCCGTTGTTCGTCGCAGCGATCGGGATTGTTCTCCGCGGCACCGCGTATGCGTTGCGAGCCGGCGCCTACTCGAGCCGGGAATTGGCGGCGATCGACACGCTGTTCGCGATCTCCTCCGTCCTCACCCCGTTTGCGCTCGGTGCCGCGGTGGGAGCGGTGGCATCCCGCCGCGTACCCGTCGGCAACGCAGCGGGCGACCTCGTCGACACGTGGGCGAACGCCACGTCGCTGACGATCGGCCTCCTCGCCGTCCTGGCGGGCGCGTACGTCTCAGCGGTCTTCCTGAGCGCCGACGCCGTTCGGCGGGGAAAGCCGGCACTCGAGGACGCATACCGCCGGCGGGCGCTCGTGACGGGCGTCCTGGCCGGCGCGGTCGCACTCGGGGCGCTGCTCGTCGTCCGCAGCGATGCGAAGCCTCTCTACCACGGCCTCGTCCACGGACGTGGACTCGTCGCACTCCTCGTCTCGGTCGCGGCGGGCGTCGTTACGCTGGCGCTCGTCGGCGCGCGCCGCTACGAGCCTGCGCGCTTCGGCGCGGCCGTCGCCGTCGCCGCGATCGTCGCCGGGTGGGCGCTCGCCCAGTCTCCGTTGCTCCTCCCCGGTCTGACCGTGCACGAGGCGGCCGCGCCGCGCGACACGCTGATCGCCCTGATCGTCGCCACGCTGGCGGGGGCCGTGATCCTGCTGCCGTCGCTCCTGCTGCTCTTCCGGCTCTATCTCAGTGGCCGTTTCGATCCCGAGTGGAGCGATCTCCCCGGCCCGCCGCCTGCCCCGCGGCGGGTCGCCGGCGTCTCACGCGCGGGCCTGGCGCTGCGCGTTTCGGCCGCATTGCTCGTCGCGGGTGTCGCGCTGACGAACGTCGCCGACGCGGCGTGGGCGCATGCGGTCGGCGTCGCGTGTCTCCTTGGGTTCGTCGCGGCGGCGTTTCCCGCCGTCGCCGCTACTCCACTCCGGCCCGACTGATCAGCAGGAAGCTGAGCGCGAGCGCGAGCACGACGCCGGCGCCGACGCCGAGCTCGACCTGGGAGTGGACGAAGTCCGTGTGGCTCGAGGTACCGGTGAGCGTGATGCGCGCGCCGACGCCGAGGATGTGGCGCACCGCCGAGATGATCCCGACGATCAGGAACGACTTCAGCTGGAAGTCGTTCGTCTCGAGGTGAGCGACGACCGTCCGCAGCAGCTCGAGCACGATCACGACGAAGAGCACGTCGTTGATCCCCTGCGTCACCTGGACCGCGAAGCGGTCGCGGTTCTCGATCAGGTGGGCCGCGCTCTGGTAGAGGACGATCGCGGCGATCACGAGCAACATCAGCGCGACGACGTAGTGCGCGAACGTTTCGAGGCTGTCGATGTACACGAGCGGGCGGTGCGACCGCTCCAGACGCCTCCGGCTGGGGAGCGTCACAGCTCGACCAGCTCGCGCAGCACGTGGTACGCGCTCGCCTGCGCTTCCTGGATCCGCGGGATGTGCTGCGACGGCGCGACGACGACGTGGTCCGCGAGCGCCTCCGCGGCGATGCGACCGCCGTCGTAACCGAGAAACGCGACGGTGACGAGGCCGCGGCGGCGCGCCTCCTCGAGCGCGAGGATGACATTGGCCGAGCCGCCGCTCGTCGAGATCGCAATCGCCACGTCGCCGGCCGCGCCGTGCGCGATCACCTGGCGCTGGAAGAGCACCTCGGCGCCGACGTCGTTCGCGAGCGCGGTGAGGATGGCGCCGTTGTCGGTCAGATCGAGCGCGCGCCGTGCCGGCCAGCCCTGCGGCGCCCCGCGCAGGTCGGCGACGAGATCCTCGGCGTCCGTCGCCGATCCTCCGTTCCCGAACACGAGCGTCATTCCGCCGGTGCGCATCGCGGCGGCCGCAGCAGCGAGCGCGCGCCGGCCGTCCTCGAGCGTGCGCAGGCGCAACTTCGCGACCTCGCCGGCCTTGAGGAGAACGGAGCGGCGGACGTCCGCCACGACACCGTCGAGATCCACTTCGCGCTGCTCGAGGAACGGATAGAGAAAGCCCGAGGCGCCGGCACCCGCGTTCGAGCCGCCGAGATGGTCGAAGAAGACGTGCACGAGTTCCCAGAGGAGGTGGTAGGTCGTTTCGGCGATCTCCTGCCGCACGAACGGGTCCGCACTCGGTACGTCGAAGCGCCACTCTTCCCCGCCGAGGGTGACGCGCAGCGGCTCGAACTCGATGGTGGCGTCCTGGTCGCGCTGCAGCTGCTCCAGCACGTCGCGCGCAACGGCGATCGCCGGCAGTGCGCGCTTGCCGACGATCACCGGGTGGACGAACTCGACCGCGACGTGGCGCGCGTCCGACCAGTCCTGCGCCGACCCGCCGACGGCGAGCAACCGGCCCCCGCGCACGAAGGCTCGCGCGAGCTCGAGACAGAGCGCCGCGATCCGCTCGGCCTCGGCCGCGAAGTAGAGCTCGCCCGCTCGCAGCCGCTCGTCGATCGCGTTCGTCTCGACGGCCGTCAAACGGCGACCTCCGCCCCCACGCGCCCCCGCAGCCAGTCGCGCCATTCGTCGATCCCTTCACCGGTTCGTGCGCTGACGAGCAGCCGCGGTACGCCGGGGTGCACGTTGTCGAGGTTCGCGAGGAAGCGGTCGAGGTCGAAGTCGAGGTGTGGCAGCAGGTCGATCTTGTTCACGAGCACGAGGTCGGAGGCTCGGAACATGAGCGGGTACTTGAGCGGCTTCTCCTCGCCCTCGGTGACCGACGACACCATGACCCGGAAGTCCTCGCCGACCCTGAACTCCGCGGGGCAGACGAGATTGCCGACGTTCTCGATCACGAGCAGCTCGAGCTCGTCGAGGTCGATCGCCGGCAGCGCAGAGCGCACCATGTTCGCATCGAGGTGACACTCGCCGCCGAATGTCGGGCCGGTCTCGATCTGGGTTACGGGAACGTGCAGCGAGGCGATGCGCTCCGCGTCGAGCGTTCCCTGCACATCGCCCTCGAGCACGCCGACCCGGACACCGAGCCCATGCAGTGTCCGTTCGAGGAGCGCCGTCTTGCCGGCACCCGGCGCGCTCATCAGGTTGACGACGGTGACACCTGCCGCGTCGAAGTCGACTCGGTTGGCGCGGGCGATCGTCTCGTTCGCGTCGAGGAGGCCCTCGGCGACCTTCACGCGGATCCGGTGCATCGCTACATCCGCTCGATCGTCAGATAGCGCTTGAGCGGGCCTCGCTGGAGGAACAGCAAGCCGCCGAAGACGATCAGGGCCAGCGAGAGCAGCGAGCGGCCGCTCTTCGGGGCGTCAGCCATCGGTTTCACCGCCTTTCTCTCGTGCGTTCAGGAGCTCCTCGACGATCGCGCGCGCTGCGGGGAGCGCCGCCTCCACCGCGGCGCGGACCGGGGCGCTGAGCTCGACGAGGACGTCGCCGCCGGCGTGTGCGTCGCCGAGGTGCGCCGGCTCGCACGCGAGCACGAGCGTGCGTTCCGGCGTGCCGCCGAGGGTGCGTGCAAGCCGCAGCACGCGCACCGGGTCCATCGCGTGCGTGTCGATGTCGGCCTCCGCGTCGTCGTCGTGCGGTTCCAGCACGGTGAGCGTTCCCGGCAACGCGCCGAGCGGTGCCGCGTCGACGAGGAGTGCGGCCTCGTAGCCCGACGCGAGCGCGTACGCGAGGTCGAAGCCGCGGATGCCGAAGTCGACGACGTCCACGCCGTCGGGCATCGCTTCGTCGAGCAGCCGCTGGGCAACCTGCGAGCCGAAGCCGTCATCGCCGAGGAAGATGTTCCCGATCCCCGCCACGAGCACGCGCGGCAGCGGCTCGACCTCCTCGGGCGTGAAGAAGAAGCGGTGGCCGGGACGAGCGGCCCCAAGGTCGCGTCCCGGGTCGTCGTGCGCCGAAACGGCGATCTGGATCCCTCCGTCGACGAGCTCCTCGATGCTCTCGACGACGCCGGTGCGGCCGTCGAGCGTCGAGGAGAAGATGTCGCGCCGGTCCGCCGGATGCATGCGCACGCGCGAGCCGCGGCGGATCTCGACGCCGCCGACGACGACGCTCTCCGGCCCCGGCCGCTCGAGCTCGTGCCAGACGTCCACGTCAGACTCCCGCTGCCGGTCGCAGGTCGCGGATGGCGCCGCTCAGCCGCGCCATCTGCTCGTCCGTCATAGCCTCGGTTCGATCGAGGATCTCGCGCGCACGCGGGTCGCCGGCACGCAGCTCGCGCTTCTCGTCGTCGGTGAGCCCGAGCAGGTTGAGCACGAGCAGCTGGTCGATCTCACCGCCGTCGAAGAAGTCGCCGGGGCTCTCGGGGGCGACGCGCGCGTAGTCCTCGAGGATGATCGGTGCGGCGAGCATCGTCGACCTGTCGCCCTGCGCGCCGACGAGCACCGGCCAGAGGCCCTCGTTGTGGAGCGCGTCGACGGCAGGCCGAAGGTTGTCGGGTGGATCGGTCGACGACACGAACTCGCCCTCGCGCGCGCGCAGGACGGCGTGCGCGGAGAGGAACGTCCGGCGAACGGCACTGTCGCGATCGGTCTGCGGCGAGTCGCACTCGTTGACGATGCGCACACGCACGCGGTGCAGTCCTGCGGTGAGCGGGTCGACGCTCGCCTCGACATGACCCACGAGCCGCTCCCACGTGCGCACGAGCGCGCCTCCGTCGACCGGCTCCGTGGCGCTTCCCTCCGCGACGTCCATCGCGGCTCGACGCACCTCGCCGCTTCCGACGCTCGCCGTGAAGCTCCGCTCGGTCGCCTCGTCCCACGTCAGATGACCGGGCAGCTCGTCGACCGGCTCGCGCGACGCTCCGCGCACCGCTTGCCGGTGGACGGCCTGCAGGCAACGCACCGCGACGTCGACGACCGGCCGCGCGCCTTCGACAAGACACTCGATCTGCACCGCGGATCGGTCCGCCGTCGTGCGCGCATACTCCGAGGGGTAGACGCCGCCGAACGTCCACCGCTGGCGGTTCTTGATCGAGGACCTGCGGTACGGCCACAGCACGTGACCCTCGTAGAGGACCGCGTCGGCGAGCCGGCGGACCTCGTCCATCAGTCGCGGCCCTCGAGCAGCGCGTCGAGCGTCGCCTCCCAGCTCGGAAGCGCGTTCGCCGCCCGGTATGTCCAGAGCCGGTCGAACGAGTCGCGTCCCACGCGAAGCCACGCATCGCCCGGGAAGACGTTGTCGATCGCCCGGCGCCAGACCGGCAGCGAGAGCATCGTGCGCGCCTCGCGGTCCCACGCGATCGGCGCCGCCTGCAGCCGTCCGTCGCTCGCCTCGAAGAAGACGGTGCCGCTGAACAGCAGCTCGACAGGCACCTCGCCCGCCTCGAGCGCGTTCAGATACTTCGCCGCCACGACCTCGAAGTCGTAGGTCGCCGGCACGTGGAGCTCGACGATGGTGTCGCCGTCGAAGCGTGGGACGGCAAGCGAGGTCGTCGTCCAGTGCAGACTGCGCATCGTCTGCCCCCAACGCTCTCTGGGCCCGAAGAGCTCGAGGAGCCGCGCCTCGTCACCCGGCTCGTACGATCGCCGCGTCGCGTCGATCCGCAGCTGGACGTTGAGCGCGAGCGCGCGCACCTCGCGGCCGCCCGCGTCGACATGCACCCGGAAGGCGATCGTGGGAACGGCGACATGCTCGACCGCTGTCACGTCCTCGACGACGAGGTCGAGCTGTGGCGCTTCGGGAAGCGTCGTCGCGCTCACGGAGGCGAGAGGTTCGGCATGCGCGGATCGATCGGACCGTGCTTCTCGGCGTTGATGCCCGTGGAGCGCGCGGCGGTCGACCGCCCGTCCGGGAGATGGCCGTGCTGCTTCTCGTAGTTGCCGGTCGAGTTTCCTTCCTTGACGCCTTTCTTGTGCGACGGCGCGTCGGGCTTCACGTCCGGCTTGCCGACCTTGATCTCAGCCACTGCCCCTCCTTGCTGTCGCGGCCGCCCGCTCCCGCAGACGGTCGAAGAACGCCTCGATCTCGCGCCACACCTCCGGGCCGCCGGCGAGACCCTTCCAGTGCGTGCGCATGATTCCGGCGAGTGCGTAGCAGTCGTCGATCGGGACGAGGAAGTGCTCGCGCCGCCCGCGCGTCCGGTTGACGAGGAGCGCTGCGACGTCGTCCTCGAGCTCGGCGAGCACCGGGTTCTCGGCTTCGAGCGCCGCCCATGTCTCGAGCTCGAGCAGCGACTCGGTCGCGCCGACCGCGCTCGGGTAGACGGCCGCAACGCGACCGACTGCGCTCGAGCGCAGGAAGAACGCGAGCTCGACCGGGATCCGGAAGGAGCTCCAGCGTGCGTCGTCGAGGCTGAAGTCCTCGAGCAGGCGTCGCTCCTCTGGCACGAGCCGGTAATGGCCGCCGCCGGCGCCCGGGCGGTCGAACAGCACGACGCAGCCGCGGCACGCGCAGAGGAGCCTGCGCGCCTGCACGTCGACCACGTGCCGGTGCGCCGGCGCGACCGGCTCGCCGCAGAGCTCGCATCGCTCGGCCTGCTGCACCGGCTCCTTCGCAGGCGCGACTGCGAGGCGGCGCAGGCGTGAAGCCGCGACGCTCACGACACGGGCTCGGGCTCCGGCAGGCACGGTCCCGGCGCGAGCCGCCCGATCTGGAGGAGCTGCGGCGATTCCGTGTCGAGCCCCTCGGCCTCGACTCGCTCGAGCTCCGGCGCGGCGCGGAGGATCGCGCTCTCGATCGAGTGCTTCAGCGTCACCGCCGAGGACGGACAGCCGTCGCACGTGCCGTTCAGCCGCAGCCGCGCCACCCCGTCGCCGACGTCGAGCAGCTGGACGTCGCCACCGTGCGAGCCGAGGTACGGCCGCACCTCTTCGAGCGCGCGCGAGACGCGCGCCTCGAGCGAGACCGGATGCAGGTCGTGCAGGAGGAGCAGGTGGGAAACGAGCTCGTCCGCCGCGGCGTCGTCGGAGAACCCGTCGAGCTCGCCGATCCGCCGCAGCGCCTCACCGTAGAGACCGACGATGGCGCGGACGGCGTCGAGTGCCCGCGGGTCGTCCTCGACTCCGCCGATCAGCTCGTCGACCCTTGCCACCTGCTCGCGTACCTCCGCGTTACGCATGTGCGCTCCCGAACATCGGCGAGTGCACCTGCTTCACGGTCTTGCCGCCGCCGACGTACATGTGCACGCCACACGGCAGGCAGGGGTCGAAGCTCCGGACGGCGCGCATGATGTCGACGCCGCGGAAATCGTCGGGACCGTTCTCCTCGAAGATCGGCATGTCCGTGACCGCGTCCTCGTACGGGCCGAGTGTCCCGTTCGAATCCGTCGGGCTTCCGTTCCACGGTGTCGGCGGGTACGGGTGGTAGTTCGCGATCTTGCCGTCGCGGATCACGAGATGGTGCGAGAGCACACCCCGCACGGCCTCGTGGAACCCGCAGCCGATCGCCTCGTCCGGCACGTCGAAGTCGGTGAACGTCTTCGTGTGGCCCCTGCGGATCTCGGCGAGCCCTGCCTCCACGAAGCTGAACGCCATCGCCGCCGAATAGGCGATGTAGTACGCGCGCGCTCGATTCCGCTCGATCGCGTTCGACCACTGCGGTATGCGCCATGTCAGCGTCGTCTCGCCCGAGCTCGCCGTCTTCGGCAGGTTGATCTGCACGGTTCCGTCCCCCGGCGCCTTCACATACGGCGTGTCGACGAGGCCGGCCAGCGCCGTCGAGTAGAGCCGCGCGAACGCGCCGCCACCCGTGTCGAGCGCCAGGTCCGCGCCCGTGCGAGCGTCGTGCCAGCGCGGGCTCATCACCCAGCTGTAGTTGTTGTCGAAGTCGCGCTTCTGCGGCTTGGGGAGCGTCGTCTGGTTCCACGGGTGCCGCCGGTCGACCGGGTTCCCGAGCGGATCCGTCGGGACGAACATCTCCTCGCCGGTCCAGTCGTCGTAGTACGAACTGCCGAGCAGGATGCGGATCCCGAGGTTGATCTGCACGAGGTCGGTGGTGACGAGCTCGCCGTCGACGATCACGCCCGGCGTGACCTTCATCGCGCGACCCCAGTCCGTCATGTGCTCGTAGCGGTAGTCGCACTCGATCGGGTCCTGGAACGCGCCCCAGCATCCGAGCAGCACACGCCGGCGTCCGACCTCCTCGTAGCCCGGAAGCGCGTCGTAGAAGAAGTCGAACAGGTCGTCGTTCAGCGGCACCGCCTTCTTGACGAAGTCCGTCACGCGGACGAGACGCGTCAGGTAGTCGGTGAAGACCTGCGACGTCGCGACAGTGCCCGTGCCGCCCGGGTACATCGTGGACGGGTGCACGTGGCGCCCTTCCATCAGGCAGAACATCTCGCGCGCTACGCGGCTCTGGACGAGGCTCTGCTTGTAGAGGTCGCCCTCGAACGGATTGAACGACCGCATGATGTCCGCGATCGTGCGCTTGCCGTGAACCTCGGAATGCGGCGCCTGCGTCTTCTCGGCCTTCGCGAGCATCGACGGGTTCGTCGCCTTGACCATCGACTCGCAGTAGTCGCCGAAGACGAGATTGTCCTGGAAGATTGCGTGGTCGAAGATGTACTCCGCCGCCTCGCCGAGGTTGAACATGCACTCGGCGAGCGGCGTCATGCGGATCCCGTACGCCATGTTCTGCGCGTAGATCGAGCAAACGGTGTGGTTGTCTCCGCAGATCCCGCAGATGCGGCTCGTGATGAAGCCTGCGTCGCGCGGGTCCTTGCCTTTCATGAAGACGCTGTAGCCGCGGAACATCGACGACGTGCTCTTGCACTCCGCGACCTCGCGATTGTCGAAGTCGATCTTCGTGTAGATGCCGAGGTTCCCGATGATCCGCGTGATCGGGTCCCACGACATGTCGACGAGGTTGCGTTGCTCAGGCTCGACGCGCTCTCTGGTTGCCATCAGGACTCCTTCCTCATCCCGTAGCGTGGGTCGTAGCCGGTCGTCAGCGCGTCGCCGTTGTGCCGCCACTTCGGTTCCTTGTTGGCGGTCAGGTTCGTGATCCCGCGCATCTTCCGAATGAAGGCGCCGTACGGGCCGATCATCGATCCGGACACCGTCGCCCCCGGCGGCTCGTCCATGAACGGCATGAACTTGTCGGGGAAGCCCGGCATCGTGCAGCCGATGCAGATGCCGCCCACGTTCGGGCAACCGCCGATGCCGTTCATCCAGCCGCGCTTCGTGACATTGCAGTTCACGACCGGCCCCCAGCACCCGATCTTCACGAGGCACTTCGGCGAGTTGTAGTCGTGTGCGAAGTCGGCCTGCTCGTAGTAGCCGGCGCGGTCGCAACCTTCGTGCACCGTCTTGCCGAACAGCCACTGCGGCCGCAGGTGCTCGTCGAGCGGGATCACCGGCGCAAGCCCAGCAGCCTGGTAGAGCACCCACGTCAGCGTCTCCATGAAGTTGTCCGGCTGCACGGGACAGCCCGGGACGTTCACGACCGGCAACCCCCCGGCAGAGCGGAACTCCCAGCCGAGGTAGTCGGTGAGGCCCATGCACCCGGTCGCGTTGCCCGCCATCGCATGGATGCCGCCGTAGGTCGCGCAGGTGCCGCACGCGACGACCGCCCAAGCCTTCTGGGGCAGCCGGTCGAGCCACCAGCTGAGCGTCAGCGGCTCACCGGTCGCGGGGTCGTTGCCGAACGACGTCCAGTAGCCCTCGCCGTTGACGTTCTCGTTCGGGACCGACCCTTCGAGCACGAAGATGAAGGGCGCGCCGAGCGTCCCGTCGACCGCCGCGAAGAACGGCGCGAGGAACTCGTCGCCGCCGAGCGTCGGCGACAGCACCTTGTTGTGCAGGTGCACCTTCGGCAGGCCTGGGATGTTCCCGAGCACCACGTCCTCGAGCGTCGGCTGCATCGCGGCTGTCACGGAGACGCTGTCGCCGTCGCAACTCATCCCTTCCGAACACCAGAGGATGTGGATCTCCTTGAACCCCGGCGCGACCTGGATCTCCTCGTACCCGGGAAACGCTCTGCTTGCTTCCACGGTGCTACCTCCTCCCGAGCGCGACGGGCTCGCGTTCGATCTCGAGTGCTTCGACTTGGAACTCCTCGCCTGCCACGACATCCACGGCCACACCGCCACACCGCGCGCACGCGAGCGGGAAATCGTCGATGACCGCTTCGACGCCGCACGTGCGGCATGCGATGCGCACCGGCACGGCGATCAACTCGAGCTCCGCGCCCTCCACCGGCGTCCCTGCGCTGACGAGCTCGAACGCGAACGCGAGCGCGTCCGGAACGACCTGACGCAGACGGCCGACCTTCACCTCGACCTTGACGACCGTGCCGCCGCGCGCGTTGTCGCAGCAGATCTGAACGAGCGCGTCGGCCAGGGCCAGTTCGTGCATCAGCGCCGCGCTCCGCCCCCGCCGGCCGGCGCATGCTCGCCGCCGGGGACGACGCCCGCCGCTTGAAGCGCGAGGTCGTACGACGCGCCGAGCTTCTCGACTGCCTGGCGCTCGTTGACGAGGATGCGATCGACCGCGCCCACGGTGTCGGCGTCCCCTGCGCGCGTGGCAATGCGACGCAGCAGCTCGTACGACGCGACCTCGAAGTTCTCGTAGCCGTACGCGACGGCGACGAGCTTCGCCGGCGTGTTCTTCTGGGCGACCACGCCCGCGCCCAGCACGAGCGCGCTCACGCGCCCGCCGAGGTCCTTCAAGATCGACCGCGATCTTTCGTGCGCCTCGAGCCGCTCCTCGATCAGCTCGACGTGGCGCTCCGTCTCCGCGATGTGGCCCCGGTAGAGCGCCTCGAGCTGCGGGTCCCCGGCGACCTTCACCGCCGCCTCGAGCGTCGTCAGCGACTGCTTCTCCATCGCATGCGCATCGACCAGAGCATCGACGAGCTGCTCCTCGAACTCCGAACCCATCGCTCCTCCTTCTCTCAACAGATCCTCGGCAGCGGGTCGCCGACGAGCATGTCCATTACACGTCTCCCGCCGAATGCCGTCTCGACGAGCACGAGCCCCGGCGGGTCGGTCTTCACCTCGCCGATCTCGGCAGCGCCTTCGCTGCCCGGGACAGCAGCGAGCGCAGCAAGGGCGGTGTCGGCCGCCTCGGGCGCGACGAATGCCAGGAAGCGGCCCTCGTTCGCCACGTACATCGGGTCGATGCCGAGGATCTCGCACGCGCCCGCGACGGCCGGCCGCACGGGCACCGCCGCCTCGCGCACGACGATCGCGACGCCGGATGCGCGCGCGAGCTCGTTCAGCACAGAGGCGACGCCGCCGCGCGTCGCGTCGCGGATGCAGCGGAGGTTCTCGCCGGCGGCACAGAGCAGCGCGTCGACCGCCGGCCACAGCGGCTGCGTGTCGGACTCGATCTGCGCGTCGAGCTCGAACTCGCCGCGCGCGAGCATGATCGCCGTGCCGTGCTCGCCGACCGAGCCGGAGACGAGGATGCGGTCGCCCGCCCGCAGCGCGGACGGCGACAGCCGCGCGCGCGGATCGAAACGGCCGAGCCCCGTCGTGCAGACGTACATCGAATCGCACCGGCCGCGCTCCACGACCTTCGTATCGCCGCCGACGATGCTGACGCCCGCAGCTTCGGCGGCGCGCGCGATCGCCTCCACCTCGGCGCGCAGGTCGTCGGCGACAAGTCCCTCCTCGAGCACGAGCGAGAGCGTCAGCGCAAGTGGGCGCGCACCGGCGACTGCCAGGTCGTTGACGGTTCCGTTGACCGCCAGCTCGCCGATCGACCCGCCGGGGAAGCGGATCGGCTTCACGACGAAGCTGTCGGTCGTGAGCGCAAGTCCGTCGATCGCGCCGGCGTCGGCGAGCTCCGTCAGCCCGAACGCCGGCGCGAGCAGCCCCTCGATGAGCGACTGCGTCGCCTTGCCTCCGGCGCCGTGCGCCATCGTCACGCGCTCGTCGCGGAACTTTGCCGGCTTGCGCCGCCAGAGTTCGAGCTTCTCGAGGACGTCCTGTTCCCTGACCGACATTACGCCCCCACGAGCCGTTTCTCGCCTCGCGAGAAGCGGCCGAAGTTGTAGTACGCCGCGCACGCGCCCTCCGACGAGACCATGCAGGTGCCGATCGGCCGCTCCGGCGTGCACGCCGTGCCGAAGACCTTGCACTCCCACGGCTTGATCACGCCCTTCAGCACCTCGCCGCACTGACACGCCTTCGGGTCGGCGACGCGGATGCCCGGGACGTCGAAGCGCAGCTCGGTGTCGAAGTCCGCGTAGCCGTGGCTCAGCTTGAGGCCGCTGTGCGAGATGAAGCCGAGCCCCCGCCACTCGAAGTGCGGCCGGAGCTCGAACACCTCGGCCAGCACGCGCAGCGCCTGCGCGTTCCCGTCGTATGGGACGACTCTCGTGTACTGGTTCTCGACAGCGCAGCGTGCGTCGGCGAGCTGGCGCAGGATCATGTGCACCGACTGCAGGAGGTCGAGCGGCTCGAAGCCCGAGATGACGATCGGCTTCCCATAGTCGGCCGGGATGAACTCGAACGGCCGCGCGCCGACGACCGTCGAAACGTGGCCGGGCCCGATGAAGCCGTCGAGCCGGAGGTCCGGCGACTCGAGCAGTGCGCGCAGCGGCGGCACGATCGTGACGTGGTTGCAGAACACGGAGAAGTTGCGCATGCCTTCGGCCTTCGCGCGCATCAGCGTCAGCGCGGTCGACGGGGCCGTCGTCTCGAAGCCGACGGCGAAGAACACGACCTGACGCTCCGGCGTCTCGCACGCGATGCGTAGCGCGTCGAGCGGCGAGTAGACCATGCGCACGTCGGCGCCTTGCGCCTTCGCCTCGAGCAGCGTGTCGCGGCTCCCGGGCACGCGCATCATGTCGCCGAAGCACGTGAAGATCACATCCGGCTCGTGCGCGACGGCGATCGCGTCGTCGACGCGACCCATCGGGATCACGCAGACCGGGCAGCCAGGGCCGTGCACGAGCTCGACGTTCTCCGGCAGGAGGTCGTCGACGCCGTACTTGTAGATCGTGTGCGTGTGCCCGCCGCACACCTCCATCAGCTTGTAGTGGCGCCCCGGGTCGACGGTGTTCACGATCTCGCCGGCCAGGACGCGACCCAGATCGGCGTTCCGGAACTCGTCGACGAACCTCACAACTGCCCGGCTCCGTCGAGCCTGCGCCCGAGGATCACGAGCGCGACGCCCGCCTGCACGAGCAGCTCGTCGCCGGGCGCAACCTCGCCGACGAGCTCCGCCATTACTTCGACGTCGTCGCAGAGCACGCGGTCGTCGAGCACCTCCGTGACGCGCATCGGCACGCCTTCGTCCGAGCACGTGACGCAGTGGCAACTCAGACCGTTCATATCGCGCTGGCCTTGAGGTCCTCGAGCTCCTGCTCGAATGCCTCGCCCATCTGCTCGAGGAGCGCAAGCGTCGCCCTCGCCTCGTCCTCGTCGACCTTCGAGAGCGCGAACCCGACGTGGATCAGCACCCAGTCGTCCGGGCCGACATCGTCGAGCAGCCCGACGTTGACGTTCCGCAGCACGCCGGAGACGTCCACCTTCGCGAGCTGATTGGTCTCGTCGGCAATCTCGACCACCCGGCCCGGAATGGCAAGGCACATCACGGCGAACGGTTCCCGCCGACTCCGGCGTAAAACGACATCTGGATCCGATGTAATCGTGGACCCGGAATAGTCTGTCTGTGGAGCGGCGGCGGATCCGGGTCAGGGGCGTCGTGCAAGGCGTCGGCTTCCGGCCGTTCGTCCACCGCCTCGCGCGCCGCCACGGCCTGACCGGCTTCGTCCTGAACGACGGCTCGGGCGTGCTGATCGAGGCAGAGGGACCGCGGGAGGCGCTGGACCGCCTGGTCGCCGCGTTGCGCGAGGAGTCACCGCCGCTCGCGCGGGTCGACGCCGTCGAGGTGATGCCGGTCGCCGTTCGCGGCGACGCGGGGTTCTCGATCGAGCAGAGCGTGCCTACGGGACGTTCCGCGTCGATCCCGGCTGACGCCGCGACATGCGACGACTGCCTGCGCGAGCTGTTCGATCCGACGGACCGGCGGTATCGATATCCGTTCGTCAACTGCACGCAGTGCGGGCCGCGCTTCACGATCGTGCGCTCGGTCCCGTACGACCGCGCCAACACGACGATGGCCGGCTTCACGCTCTGCGCAGCGTGCCGGGCGGAGTACGAGGACCCTTCGAACCGCCGCTTCCACGCCGAGCCGCTCTGCTGCCCCGCCTGCGGGCCGCATCTGACAATGCCCCTCGAGGACACCGTCGAGCTGCTGCGGGGCGGGGCCGTGCTTGCCGTGAAGGGTCTCGGCGGCTGGCATCTCGCGTGCGACGCCGGCGACGAGTCCACCGTCGCGCGGCTGCGCGGACGGAAGCACCGGGAGGACAAGGCGTTTGCCGTGATGACGCAGACGCCCGAGGTGCTCGCCACGCTCGACGACAAGGAGCGCGCCCTGCTCGAGTCGCGCGAGCGTCCCATCGTGCTCGCGCGCCGGCGCAGCGACGCGCCGGTCGCGCCGTCCGTCGCGCCGGGGACGGAATGGCTCGGCCTCCTGCTGCCGTACACGCCGCTGCACCATCTGCTCCTCGCCGGCTTCGACGGCCCGCTCGTGATGACGAGCGGCAACCGCTCGGACGAGCCGATCGCCGTCGACGACGCAGAGGCGCACGAGCGGCTCGGTGGCATCGCGGACGCGTTCCTCGGGCACGACCGCCCCATCCACCGGCGCTGTGAGGACTCGGTCGTCCGGTCCTCGTTCCCGATCCGCCGCTCGCGCGGCTTCGCTCCGGGCTCGGTCGCGCTGCCGCGGGTGGCGGTGCGCCCCGTGCTCGGCGTCGGCGCCGAGCTCAAGAGCACGTTCTGCGTCGCGCGCGGCGGCGATGCGTTCCTCTCGCCGCACCTCGGAGACCTCGACACAGAAGCGGCCTACCGCGCGTTCCACGCCGACCGCGAGCTCTATCTGTCGATGCTCGACGCCGAGCCCGCGACGATCGCGCACGACCTGCACCCCGAGTACCTGGCGACGAAGTGGGCCCTCGAGCAGGACGTCGAGCTGGTCGGCGTGCAGCATCACCACGCGCACGCGGCGGCGTGCCTCGCGGAGCACGGGCACACCGGCTCCGCGCTCGCACTCGTCTTCGACGGAACCGGCTACGGGACGGACGGGACGCTCTGGGGCGGCGAGCTCCTCCGTTGCGACCTGCAAGAGTTCGAGCGCGTGGCCTGGCTCGATCCCGTGCCGCTCCCGGGCGGAGAGACGGCGATCAGGGAGCCGTGGCGGGTCGCCGCGGTGCACCTCGAGCGCGCCGGGTTGCCCGTTCCGTTCGCCGGTTGGCCGCGAGTGCGTGAGTCGCTGCGCGTGAACGCGCCGCTCTCGTCCGGCATGGGACGCCTGTTCGACGCGGCCGCGGCAGTCCTCGGAGTCCGCGAACGCGTGACGTACGAGGGCCAGGCCGCGCTCGAGCTGGAGCAGCTGGCCGGCGAGACGCCTGGCGCGCCCTACGAATGGCGGTTCGGGAACGGCACGGCCCTGATTCGCATCCTCGCCGAGGAGCTCGCCGCGGGAAGGGCCCGAACGGAGATCGCCGCCTGCTTCCACGAGACCGTTGCACGCGCGGCGGCAAGCGCCTGCGTCGAGGCGGGCGAGCCGCGGACGGTCGCCCTAAGCGGCGGCACGTTCCAGAACGTGCGGCTGCTCTCGTCTCTCCGCTCACGGCTCGAGCGCGACGGGTTTCGCGTCCTGGCGCACCGGCTCGTCCCGCCGAACGACGGAGGGATCAGCTACGGGCAGGTCGCGGTGGCTGTGGCGCGAGGCGCGTGACTACTTGCGGCGGCCGTTGCCGTCGCCGAGGTCGCCCTTGTCGGTCTTCGCGTCCTTGCCCGAGTCCGCGGGCGCGGACGGCGCGACGGACGCGGCCGGCTGAGGCGGAGTCGCCGCGGCCGGGTCCGGGGCAGTCGCGGTGGTCGCCGGCGGTGCGGCCGGAGCCGGCACCGGCGCGTCGTCCTTCTTCGCGTTTCCGTTGCCCTTGCCGTTGCTCTTGTCGAGGTCGTCCTTCTTGACGGGCGGCGTCGCCGCCGGCTGCTCGGTGGGAGTCGGAACGAGCGCGGGCGCGCTCGCGCCGCTGCTCGTACCGCGGCTCGGGCCCGAGTCGTCCTTCTTCGCGGGCCGGACTGCAGGCGCGAGCGATGAACCGGCGCCCTGCCCGTCCCCTTCCTTGGCGGGCTTCGGCTCGTCCTTCGCCGCCGGTGCCTCGGCGGGTGTCGCGGACGGCTCGGTCGGCGCTGGAGCGCTCGTTGGAGCAGTCGGTGTTGGGATACTCGGTGCTGATGCCGCCGGCGCGTCCGCGGTTGCCGCCGGCTTCGCGACGACCGCGATCGCCGTCCGCAGAGGCGCGACGTGTGGCCGGGGCGAGGTGCGCGTGGATTTCCGCGTCGTCGCCGGCCGGCCCGCCCGGGCGAACGTCTTCGGCGAGAGGGAGCGCGGGGCCGCCGCGACCCCGCTCGACCGCGGCGTCCCCGCGACTTGGTGCGCTCGCGCCTGACTATGAGCCGTAGGCGCCACGGCGTGCTCGAACGCCTGCCGTGTCGCCGGTGAAGCCGCGACGACGGACGTGGCCGCGACGGTGGCGACTGTCACCGCCACCTTCGCGCCGCCGGTGAAGAGGAGCGACTTGACGATCGCGAGCACCGAGCCGGCGTCGCCACCGCTCCGCACCCGCTGCAGTGCGCTCTTCTTGACCGGCTTGACCGGCTCCTCGCCGAGCCCGGCGGCGAGCGAGCGACGTGCCCGAAACAGCAATGTCTCGACCGCCGCCTGCGACAGGTCGAGCTCTTCGGCGATCTCCTTGTACGACAGCCCCTGCCATTCGCGCAGCAGCAGTGCCTTCCGCTGCTGGTGCGGCATCGCGTCGAGCGCCTCGGGAAGATTGATCAACTCGTCCGGATCGACCTCGTGCGCCGGAACGTAGTCCTGCATCGAATCGAGGTCGCTCGCAGACTCGACGCGGCGGCGGCGCGATGACGAGCGCTGGCGCGTCAGGCAGACGTTCTGCGCGATCTTGTAGAGCCAGGCGGACTCGAACTCCGGGTCGACGCCACGCTGGAAGCCACGGAACGCGTTCAGGAACGTCGACTGGACTGCGTCCTCGGCCTCCTCGCGGTTACCGAGCTGGTGCAGGCAGTACGTGTAGATCTGACGCGCGTAGCGCTCGTACAGATCCCGGGTGGCGTCCGCTTCGGGCGCTCCGCGCCGCGGGGTGACCTGAGTCGCGCGGCCTATAGACGGTACTGCAACCACTGTGTGCTCTCCCTGGTGATGGGAGCGCCGCCACCCCCGCTTACAGAGAGCGCCGTTTCGCCCACGACACTCGCGAAAAAGTGTCGGTCGAAACCCCTGCAGCCTGAACCCCAAACGGGGGATTCCGTCCTTTTTCGACTCCTATGGAGCCAGCTCGCGGCCGATGCGCACGAAGAGCGCCTCGAATGCGAGCTGAGGCGCGAGGTTCAGCTCCTCGAGCGCCCGCCACGTTTCCCGCACCGCTTCCGCGGCTCGCTCCGCCCCGATCAGCCGCTCCCGGCTCGCGTCCTCGCGCAGCTCCGCGAGCTTGTCGAGGTGGATCGCGGCTTGGTCGGCGCCGACCGCGACGGCCACGAGATCGCGGTACCACGCCCCGAGCTCCTCGAGCTGCGCGAGCAGCTCCTCTCGCTCCGCCCCGCGCGCTGCGCGCTTCACGCGCTGCTCCGCTTCGCGCGCGGTCAGGTCGAGCTCGGCGATCCGAGCCTCCTCCACCTCGCGCGCTTCCGTTGCCCGCGCCTGCGCGTTCGCGAGGACGACAGCGGCCGCATCGGACGCGTCGAACGCCGGATCGCGATAGACCGCGCGCGCCTGCTCGATCAAGTGCGCGCGCCGGGTGACCGAGCCGGGATCGAGCAGGCGCTCCAACCGGTCCAGGCGGCCGGCCGCGACCCGTGCGAGCCCCGCTCGGCTCTCGTCGTCGAGGTGCGGCGCGCGCGCGTCGACGAGGCCGCGGATCGCGCGCTCGGACAGCCTCCGGAACGGCACCAGCTGGCAGCGCGAGAGGATCGTCTCGGGCAGCGGCCCGAGATCGTCCGCGATCAGGACGATCACCGCGTACGGCGGCGGCTCCTCGAGGTCCTTGAGCAGCGCGTCCGCTGCGTCCTCGTTCATGAGGTGCGCGCGGTGCAGGAGGTAGACGCGCCGGTTCGCCTCGAAGGGGCGCATGTGCAGGTCGCGCCGCAGCTCGCGGATGGCGTCGATCCGGATCATCTCGCCGAGAGCGTCGAGCTCGTAGAGGTCCGGATGGAACTCGCGCTCGGTCTCGAGCAGCGCATGCGCGAACCTGCGCGCGACCTCGCGCTTGCCCACACCCGGCGGTCCGTGGAAGAGGTAGGCGTGCGCCGGCCCTTCGCGGAGTGCCGCGTCGAGCAGCCGCGACGCCTCTGCGTGCTCGGCGCCCGACAGCTCAGAGAAGCGCGCGGACGTGCTCACGAACCTCCTCCGCGATCTCGTCGGGCGAACGGGAGCCGTCGAGCACCACGATGCGTTGCGGGAACGTGGCCGCGAGCATCCGGAAGCCCTCGTCGACGCGGCGCATGAAGTCGTCGCCCTCGCGCTCGATCCGGTCCGGATCGCCGGCGCCGCGCCGGCGCGCCTCCTCCGGATCGAGCAGCACGAGAAACGTCCGGTCGGGCACGAGGCCGCGCGTCACGACGAGGTTCAGCTCGAGCACGCGCTCTTCGCCGAGGCCGCGCGCGAAGCCCTGGTAGGCGACCGACGAGTCGATGTAGCGGTCGCACACGACGTCCTCCCCGCGCTCGAGCGCGGGCCGGATCGCGTGCTCGACGTGGTCGGCGCGCGCCGCGGCGTAGAGCGCCGCCTCGGCCCACGGCGCCATGTCGTGCCCGTGCAGGACGATCTCGCGTACCGCCTCGCCGACCGGCGTACCTCCGGGCTCGCGCGTCGTCAGGACAGTCCGCCCCTCCGCCGCGAGCCAGCCGGCGAGCAGCCCCGCCTGGGTGCTCTTGCCGGACCAGTCGACTCCTTCGAAGGTGACGAACACGACCCCTCTAATGTATGGCCTCGATGCGGGCGGTCGTGACGGGGGGCGCAGGGTTCATCGGGTCGAACCTGGTGCACGCGCTCGTCGACCGAGGCGACGAGGTGCTGGTCGTGGACAACTTCGCGACCGGCAAGCGCGAGTACCTGAACGGGGAGGCGGCCCTCCTCGAGCACGACATCCGCGAGCCGTTCTCCGCCGAGGCGGACGCCGTCTTCCACCTCGCGGCGCAGGCCGACGTGCAGACGTCGATGAAGCGCCCGGCGTACGACGCCGCCGTCAACGTCGTCGGCACGGTGAACGTGCTCGATGCCGCGCCGGGCGCACAGGTCGTCTTCGCCTCGTCCGGCGGCGCCGGCTACGGCGAGTGCCCGGTCCCCGCGTCGGAGGACTCCCCCTTTCTGCCGCTCTCGCCTTACGGCATCGCGAAGAAATGCGGCGAGGAGTACCTCGCGGGCTGGAACCGCATCCACGCCAGCTCGCACATCTCCCTCCGCTTCGCGAACGTCTACGGGCCGCGCCAGGACGCCGGCTTGGAGGGTGGCGTCGTCGCGATCTTCCTCGAGCGCCTCGCGCGCGGCGAGGAGACCGTGATCTACGGAGACGGCGGCCAGAGCCGCGACTTCGTCTATGTCGACGACGTGGTGCGCGCGCTGCTCGCAGCCGTCGGGCGGAACGGCGGGCCGTACAACGTCGGCACGGGCAAGGACGTCACCGTCGCCGAGCTGCATGCGGCGTGCGCGGAGGTGGCGGGCGTGGACGCGCAGCCGCGGCTGGAGGGCGCGCGCCTCGGCGACGTGCGCCGCTCCGTTCTGGACGTCTCGCGGATCGAACGCGAGCTCGGCTGGCGCGCGGAGGTCGACCTGGACGACGGCCTACGCCGCACGTGGACCTGGATGACCGACGCGACCCGAACCTGATTCGGCCGCCAGCGGAACCCGGTTCGGCGGCCAGCGGAACCTGGTTCGACCGCCCAGCGGAACCTGGTTCGGTTTTTGAACCAGGTTCCTGAGTTTCGACGCGCGTGCCGCTCCGAGAAACTCGTGATCCTGGTTCGCTGCGCGAACCAGGATCAGCCCGAGTCGGAACCACGTTCGCGAGCTCGACGTCTCCTCCGGAAGGAAACGTCGCGTCGAGCGGCGAATCTCAACGCCCGTGGACACACCGCTCACAGCACCCGACGCGCTGATCCGCCCGTGGCGGACCGCGACCCTCGTCGCGAGCCTCGTCGCCGCGGTCGAGCTCGTGCTGCTGCTGGGTGCCGCCGCCCTCCTGCTCGCGAAGCCGTTTGCGCACGTGATGCAGCGCCACGCGCAGGCCGCCGCGTTCGCGCCGGCGAAGAAGCACTCCACCAGCCCGCCTCCGACGAAACAGGCGCCGATCGGCGTGCCGAAGCTGCTCCGCAGCGAGACCCGCGTCTTCATCTTCAACGGCAACGGCCGTGCGCACGCCGCGTCCGAGGCAGCAACCCGGCTCTCGCAGCAGAACTACGACGTCTCGGGCACGGGCAACGCCAAGCGGCAGGACTACGCGACGACCGTCGTGATGTTCAAGAAGGGCTTCCACGCCGAGGGTGTGCGGCTCGCGCACGACCTGCACGTCAAGATCGTCGGGCCGCTCGACGGCGTGACGCCGTCAGCGCTGCGCGGCGGACAGCTTGCGCTCGTACTCGGCGCCAGCTAACACCTCGCCTTCCCCGCGTCCACGATCTTCAACGCCGCGTTGTATGCGTCGCCGCCGCGGCTGGGAGGCGCCTTGTTGTCGAGCTCGGTGAAGCGCAGCAGGTTGTCGTAGGCCGCGCGCATACAGCCGTGCTCGAACGCGAACTGGCCGGCCAGGAGCCACGTGTCCGCGTTCTCCGGCTGCTGCCGCGTCGCCTGCAGGTAGTAGGCGTATGCCGTCCGAAGCTCCCCACGTTGCTCGGCGGCGAACGCCAGCGACCAGAGCGGGTCGACGAGCAACGGATCGACAGCGCGGGCCCGCTTCGCGAGCGTCACCGCACGTGCCGGCGAGGCACCGGCCGCCTGCGACGACCAGCGCTCGCCGAGCCACGGGAGAAGGAGCACGCCGAACGCGAGCAGCGCTGCTCCCCCCGCGACGAGCAAACCGAACCGCGACACCCGCCGCAGCTCGACACGCGCGGCAAGCGCGGCCGCGGCGAGGAACGCCGGCGCCGACACCGCGACGAAGTCCCAGTCGATGTCGACGAGCGAGTGCAGGAGATAGGCAGGCAGGAGGAGTCCCAGTGCGAGCTCGTGTCCGCGCCGGCGGCGCGTGCCGCGCAGCAGCAACGCGAGCGCAAGCTCGGGACCACGGCGTCGCCAAGCGCCGCGAAGAAGCGTCGCCATCGCGAACAGGAACAGCGCGAGCCCGACGATCCCCGCCTCCGTGAGGAACTGCAACGGCAGGTTGTGCGGCTCGGTCGTGTAGTCGAGGTACGACTGGCGGTAGCGGAGGTTCGTGACGTGAAACGACCCGGCGCCGGTGCCGGCGAGCTTGGCGTGCTCCCACCCCTGCACCGCCTGCTTCCACC
>JBJMKB010000099.1:0-23591 GCA_045806045.1 Gaiellaceae bacterium
CCTGCAGGAGCAGCGCAAATTCGAGCCGCCCGCAGAATTCAGCCGGCATGCGCATATCAAGAGCCTCGCCGAATATGACCAGCTCTACAACGAATCGGTGGACGATCCCGACAAGTTCTGGTCCCGCATCGCGAGCGAACTGCACTGGTTTAAGCAATGGGACAAGGTCCTCGAGTGGAATTGCCCCTGGGCCAAGTGGTTTGTCGGAGGCCAGATCAACCTCTCCTACAACTGTCTGGATCGGCACGTTGCCGGTCCCCGCAAGAATAAAGCCGCCATCATCTGGGAGAGCGAGCCGGGCGAAGTTCGCACACTCACCTATCAACAGCTTCATCGCGAAGTGCAGAAGTTTGCGAACGTCCTGAAGTCTTTGGGCGTCAAGAAAGGCGATCGCGTCGCCATCTACATGGGCATGACGCCGGAGCTTCCCGTAGCCATGCTCGCCTGTGCCCGTATCGGCGCGCCGCATACGATCGTCTTCGGTGGATTCTCGTCTCACGCGCTAATCGACCGCATCCATGACTCGCAGGCGTCTGCGGTCATTACGCAGGATGGCTCCTACCGACGCGGATCCGAAGTGAAGTTGTTTCCCGCAGTTGAAGAGGCGCTGAAATCGTGCCCCACGGTAAAGCATGTTGTCGTGTACAAGCGCACCGGCACTCCCATCAACATGCAGTCCGGACGCGATCACTGGTGGCACGAGTTGATGGCCAACGCGTCAGACGTCTGCCCGGCCGAACCGCTCGATGCCGAACACCCGCTCTACATCCTCTATACCTCCGGCACCACCGGCAAGCCGAAGGGCATCGTCCACACCACCGGCGGCTACCTCACCGGCGTCACCGCGACGACGAAGTACGTCTTCGATCTCAAGGACGACGACGTCTACTGGTGCACCGCCGACGTCGGCTGGATCACGGGCCACAGCTACATCGTGTACGGGCCGCTCTGCAACCGGGCGACGTCGGTCCTCTACGAAGGGACGCCGGATTACCCCGACAAAGACCGCTGGTGGGCGATCGCCGAGAAGTACAAGGTGACGATCCTCTACACCGCGCCGACGGCGATCCGCTCGCACATGAAGTGGGGGCCGGAGCACGCGGCGAAGCATGACCTGTCCAGGCTGCGGCTCCTCGGCTCGGTCGGAGAGCCCATCAATCCCGAGGCGTGGGTCTGGTACCACGAGCACATCGGCGGCGGTCGCTGCCCGATCGTCGACACGTGGTGGCAGACGGAGACGGGGATGATCATGATCACGCCGCTGTCCGGGATCACGACAACCAAGCCCGGATCCGCGACGAAGCCGTTTCCCGGCGTCGACGCCGGGGTCTTCAACGAGGCCGGGGAGGAGGTCGGCCCCGGCGGCGGCGGGTATCTCGTGCTGCGGCGCCCGTGGCCCGCGATGCTGCGCGGCCTGTACAAGGAGGACGAGCGCTACCGGGAAACGTACTGGTCGAAGTACCCCGACACGTACTTCGCGGGCGACGGCGCGCGCATCGACGAGGACGGCGACTTCTGGCTCCTCGGTCGCGTCGACGACGTCATGAACGTCTCGGGCCATCGCATCTCGACGATCGAGGTCGAGTCCGCGCTCGTCGACCACAAGGAGGTCGCGGAGGCAGCTGTCGCCGCACGCAATGACGCGACGACAGGGCAGGCGATCGTCGCGTTCGTCACGCTGAAGGGCGGTAGCGAAGGCTCCGTCGCGAAGCTCGAGGAGCTTCGCGACCACGTCGCGAAGAAGATCGGACCGATCGCTAAGCCCGCGAACATCGTCTTCACGCCGGAGCTCCCGAAGACGCGCAGCGGAAAGATCATGCGCCGCCTGCTACGCGATGTCGCCGAGAACAGGCCGCTCGGCGACACGACCACCCTCGCCGACCCGGCGGTGGTCGACGAGCTCCGCTCGCGCGGCGCCGACGAGCAGTCGCGCGAGGACTGAGTTCTCGAGGTCTCTAGGCTAGGTCTGGTGCGAGCCGCAGTCGCGCAGGCCGGCCGCGTCGAGCTTCGCGTTCAACCCCTTAGCGACGGAGGCCGCAGCAGTGAGCTGAGCGGCCATTCCCTTCGTGTCGCCTGTCCCCGCATCGAAGATCGCGACCCTGATGTGCATGTCGGCCTTCTTCAGCGCCGCGAAGATCGGCGTCATCGTCGCGCGTAACGAAAGTGGGACGGGAATCGACTCGAGTTTGGAGTCCTCGGCGAGCGTCAGCACGAGCAGCTTCCCGAACGCCGCTCCGTACGCATGCCCGTCGTTCGCCTTCTTCGCCGCGGTCATGGCGCGTTCTTGCGCGTTGATCTTCGGCGTGTAGCCGCGGCAGACGCCGTTCAGCGTTGCGCGGTACTGCGACGGTGTCAGCGCCGCGACAGCTGCAGACGCTGCAACGAGCGAGGCGAGGATCGTCAGGAATACGAGGCGCTTCAAGAGCTCGAGTATGCCATGGCTTCCTCGGCGCTAACCTGCGGCCGTGCTGCCGTCGCTGGCCCTCGCGCTCTTGCTCGCCGTCGCGCCTGCGCCGAGCGCGTCGGTGCGTGTTCCCGTCGCGAACGTCTGGGAGGCGCCGAACGCCGGTCACCTGCCGCTCGATCCGCACATCTGGCCGACGCCGGAGTTGACGTACTCGCAGCGGATTGCGCTTGTCGGACGCATGCCGACGCAGGTGCTCTTCGGCGAGCGCGTTCGCGTGCTCGCGAAGCAGGGCGGCTGGACGAAGATCGCGGTGCCGGACCAGCCGTCGCCACTCGACCCGCGCGGTTATCCCGGCTGGGTTCGTTCGTGGCAACTAGGCGCGGTCGTCGAGGCGCCGCTGGTCGTGACGGCGAAGAGCGCAACGCTCCGGAACGGGACCGAGGTCGGCTTCGCCTCGCAGGTCTCGCCCGGGGTCGCCGCCGCGAGCGCGACGCGTGCGCTGCCGCGCACGCGCGCCGATCTCGTGCGCACGGCGAAGCAGTTCCTCGGGCTGCACTATCTCTGGGGCGGCCTCTCGCGCTGGGGCTACGACTGCTCGGGCCTCACGTGGGCGGCATACCGGGCGCACGGAATCACGATCCCGCGCGACGCCGATGCGCAGTTCGCCGCCGGCACGCCCGTCCCGCTCGCGAGGATCCTGCCCGGCGACCTGCTCTTCTACGAGCATCCGGTCGTCGGGCACGTCGCGATGTACGTCGGCGGCGGCCAGATGATCGAGGCGCCGAACTCGCGCAGCGAGGTCCGCATCGTCCCGGTCCGGACGAGCGACTTCCGCGGCGTCCGCCGGTTCATCGGAACCTGATTCGGCGAGGAGCCAGTTCTAGGCCAGGATCGCCTCGAACTTCGACGCGTCGTCGAACGGGCCGATCAGGGCGCAGCTGAGGCCCGAGCCGCCGATCACGTCGCGCGCGACGCGCTGCACGTCCTCGGCGGTGACGGCATCCAGGCCCGCGAGAAGCTCTTCCGGCTCGGCCGCCTGCCCTTCGAGCACCTCTCGGCGCAGGCCGAAGAGGATCAACCCGTTGGGGCTCTCCGTCTGCAGGACGAACCGCCCCTTCGCCAGCGCGCGCGCCTTCTCGAGCTCCTCCGACGGCACGGGCTCGTCGACGAGCTTGCGGAACTCGTCGGCGATCACCTTCACGGCTTCCTCAGCGCGCTTGAGGTCGACACCGCCCTGCGCGAAGAGCGTGCCGGCGTCGGTGTAAGCGCTGTTGTACGAGAAGACGTAGTACGCGAGGCCACGGCGTTCGCGCACCTCGAGGAAGAGGCGCGACGACATGCCGGTGCCGAGGACGGTGCCGAGGAGTTGCAGCGCGTACCGATCCGGATGGTCGAGCGGGTAGCTCGGCACGCCGAGACAGACGGCTGCCTGGTCGGATTCCTTTCGGTGCACACGCACTCGCGGCTCGGTGCTCCGAGGAACGTCGGAGGGCGCCGGGGCGTCCTTTCCGTTGCCCGACATGTCGCCCAGCAGCTCCTCGAGCTTCGGCAGCAGGTCGTTGCCGACCGCGCCCGCGACGCCGATGACGATGCGCTCCGGCGTGTACCAGTGCCCGAGGTAGTCGAGGAACGTCTCGCGCGTCGCGGCGCTGACGGTCTCGCGCGTGCCGAGCGTCTCCCAACCGAGCGGGTTCGACCCGAACACGAGCTCCTCGTACAGCGACCCGACGTAATCGCGCGGCGTGTCGAAGTACATGTTCATCTCCTCGAGAATCACGCCCTTCTCGCGCTCGAGCTCGTCGGCATCGAACTTCGAGTTGCGCAGCATGTCGACCAGCACGTCGAGCGCCGTGTCGCGCTGCTCGCCGGCGCAGCGGATGTAGTAACCGGTGTACTCCTTCGAGGTGAAGGCGTTGAACTCGCCGCCGATCTTGTCGACCTCCATCGACAGGTCACGCGCGCTCGGGCGGCGCTTCGTGCCCTTGAAGAACATGTGCTCGGAGAAGTGCGCGATCCCGCGGTTCGAATCGTTCTCGTATCGAGAGCCTGCGGCGAGCATGACGTAGCACGCGACGGACTGCGCATGCTCGAGCGGCGCCGTCAGCACCCGCAGTCCGTTCGACAGGGTGGTGCGCTCATACACATTCATGCCGCGAGTCTCCTCCTCTGGTTCTCGGTGAGCGGAACGGACGTGCCCGCCTCATAGTCGTAGCCGACCAGCACGCTCCTCGCGGCGGCAACCTGCCGTTCGCCCGCCCAGATCTCGTGCTCGAGCGTAAAGCTCTTCGTCCCGACCTGCGAGCAGCGGCTGCGCACCTCGAGGTCGTCGCCCGCATGGAGCTCTGCGCGGAAGTCGATCTCGACGCGGGCGAGGATGAAGGGCTCCAAGCCGCCCAGGATGGCGATGCGCGCCTGCTCGAGGTACGTGGAATAGACGGCGTTGTTCACGTGCCCCATCGAGTCGCAATCCCTGAAGCGCACGTGCTCGCGCGTCGCCCACGGAAAACCCTCGCTCACGCGAACCTCGCCAGCAGGTCGTCCGGCGGGAGCTCGGCAAGCGACTCGACGACCGTGTCGGCCGTCTCGGCGAGCCCGAGATCGCGCGTGACCGTGTTCGGGATGCCGACGACGTAGAGCCCCGCGGCTTTGGCGGCCTTCGCGCCGTTCGGCGAGTCCTCGAATGCGATCGCCTCGGTCGCGTCGACGCCGAGCTCCTCGAGCGCCTCGAGGTAGAGCGTCGGACGGGGCTTTGCCCGAGCCGGGTCGTGGTCGGCGGTGACGTTCGCGTCCCAACCCACCGCGCGCTCGAGCCGCTCGAGGTGCATGTCGATCCAGGCGCGCGACGCGCTCGACACGATCGCCCGCTTCAGCCCGAGCCGTTCGGCGGCCGCGAGGTACTCGAGAATACCGGGTCGCAGCTCCTCTGCCTCGAGCAGCGAGAGCTCGTGCGCGTACCGGCGCCCGTTCAGCGTCTCGCGGTCGAGCTGGGAGCCGACGAGCCCCTCCAGGTGGCCCCATGGGTCCCACCCCTCGATAGTCCCGACCATCAGCGCCCACTTGTCGAGCGGCAGCTCGTGGCCGTGCTCGCGGTAGAGCCACTGCCAGCCGGCGCGGGACGCCGTTTCCGTATCGACGAGGAGGCCGTCGAAGTCGAAGAGGAAGGCGCGGACCGGCACGCGGCGATGGTATAGAGGCGGGTATGGCCGGAGAGACACGTCGTGCCGTCTTCGCGCAGCCCGACTGGCTGCGCGCGGTTCCGGCCGGCACACGGCTACCCGACGGCGCACGGGTCGTCTTCACCGGGTGCGGGACGTCGTTCCACGCCGCGCAGACGGGAGGCTGGGCGATCCAGGCGCTCGAGGCCGTGCTGAAGCCGCCGCTCGCGGACGTGATGGTGTGCGTGTCGCACGAGGGAACGACCGCGCTGACGATCGAGGCCGAGCGTGCGTTCGGCGGAGATGTCTGGCTCGTCACGGGCAATCCGAACTCGGAGCTCGCGGAGCTTTGTGACGAGGTGATCGTCTGCACGCCCGAGATCGAGCGCTCCTGGTGTCACACCGCCAGCTACACGTGCGCCGTCGCCGCGCTCGACGCGCTGAACGGTGAGGAGATCGCGTGGCTGCCGGCCGCCGTGGAGCAGGCGCTGCAACAGGAGGCGCAGCCGTTCGAGCAGGAGCGCGCGCTGATCCTGGGCGCCGGCCGCGATTGGCCGACGGCGCAGGAAGCGGCGCTCAAGCTCCGCGAGGGCGTCTGGGTCGACGCGACGGCGTACGAGACGGAGCAGTTCCTGCACGGCCACCTCGCCGCGGTCGACGAGCGTGTGCGCGCGTACGTGCTCGAGGGCGAGGGTCGCGCGGCGGAGCGCGCCGAGGTCGCCGTCGCCCAGCTCGAGCGGCTCGGCTCGGAGGTGACGCTCCTCGAGACACGGCACCCGGTGGTGGACATTGTCCCGTTCCACCTCCTCGTGCTCGCGGTCGCGGAGGCGCGGGGAATCGATCCGGACCCGATCCGCCGCACTCCCGGCTCGCCGTGGGCCGAGGCCGCCGACGAGGCGTATCCCCTCTAGCCGATCGTCTGCAGCGCGCCGAGCAGCCGGTCGACCTCGTCCGCGGTGTTGTAGTGCACGATGCCGACCCGGATCGCGCCGTCGTCGAGGCCGAGCCGTTTCATGAGCTCGAGCGCGTAGTAGTTGCCGTGCCAGAGGGCGAAGCCGCGCTCTCCGAGCCGTGCGGCAGCCTCTTGCGCGGGGAGCGAATCGTGCGTGATCGCGAAGGTCGGTACGCGGCGCTCCATGTTCGGGATCCCGTGCAGGCGCCAGGCGTCGGGGAGGCCGCCGAGGAACTGTTCGCCGAGCTCCCGTTCGTGCTCGACGACGAAGTCCCAGCCGATCTCCTGCAGGTAGTCGACGGCCGCGACGAAACCGGCGAGGAGCTCGTGCGCGAGCGTCCCCGTCTCGTAGCGGTGGCCGATCGGGAAGTCGTCCGCCGGCCGCACCTTGTACGGCCGCCAGGACTCGAGCAGCTCCCGACGCCCGAACGCCAGGCCGAGGTGAGGGCCGTAGAACTTGTACGGCGAGCAGATGAGCACGTCGGCGCCCGCCTCCTGCACGTCGATCCGCCCGTGCGGCCCGTAGTGCACGGCGTCGACCCAGGCGAGCGCCCCGGCCTCCTGCGCGAGCTTGCATACGTCGGCGACCGGCGTCACGGTTCCGACCGCGTTGGACGCCCAGGGAAACGCAACGACACGGGTGCGGTCGTTGAGCAGCGACCGCAGATGGTCGAGGTCGAGCCGGCACTCGTCGTCGATCTCCGCGAAGCGCACGAACAACTTCTTGTCGTGCGCGAGCTCGAGCCAGGGCGCAACGCTGCCGTCGTGGTCGAGCTTCGTGCAGACCACCTCGTCGCCTTCGAGCCAGTCGCGTGACGCCGCACGGGTCAGCGCGAAGTTGAGCGTCGTCATGTTCGCACCGAACGCAACCTCGTCGACGGTGGCGTTCAGGAAGTCGGCGGCCGTCGCCCGCGCCTTGGCGATCAACGAATCGGTCAGGCGCGAGGTCTCGAAGGAGCCGCCCGTGTTCGCGTTCGCGTTGCGCAGGTAGTCCGCGATCGCGTCGATCACCGAGTCCGGGACCTGCGTCCCTCCCGGCCCGTCGAAGAATGCAACCGGCCGCTGCAGCGCCGTGAAGCGCGCGCGCACCGACTCGATCGTCGTCAGGAGACGTGCCACTCGTATTCGGCCTTGACGCTGAGCGACGCGCCGATGAAGCAATCGCGCTCGGCCTTCGCGATCAGGTCGTCCGGTTCGTTCGTCCGCGGCGTCAGCTGTGCCTGGATGCGGACGTCGATCTCCTTGAAGCGATAGCGACCGTCGTCGCCGTGCTTCGTGACGGTCCCCTGCGCGTCGCCCGATGCCTGAACCTCGTGGCCCGCGCGCCGCGCGTGGTAGGCGAAGCTGTCGATCGAGCAGCGCACGAGCGCAGCGAGCAGCAGGTGGTCGGCCGACCACCCCTCGGGTGGAACGAACTGGCCGCCGCCGGGAATCGTCATCCGTCCGGCGCGGTCCACGTCGACCGCGTACTCGAGGATCTTCGCCTCCGTGCCCACGGGCGCAGGCTATCCGTCCGGTCCCGGTCCTAGGGTTCCGGACCATGAGGCTCAGGTCGCTGACGGAGGCCGAGTGCTACGCCCGCTGCTACGGCGGTCATGGCGACGAACGCGTGAGCTTCGTGCGCGTCCTGCCGCGCCGGACAAAGCGCGCGACGCAGTCGGGCGAGCGTTTGCGTGAGCTCTTCGAGGAGCGTCTCGACGTGCGCGGGCCGGAGGCGGAGGCGGCATGACGCGCACATGCCGTACGTGGACCGCAAGGCGTCGTCCCAGCCCGGTCACATCCGCCAAGCGCCCCGCCCCGCCGCTTCCGAGCTCGTGGGTCTGCACGGCCACCTGGACGCAGCGCGTGCCACGCTGTAAGCCGCGTGGCCGAAGCACGTAGCAGCTCCGTTCCGGACGTCCTCGCGGCAGGGCTCACCTGCGTCTTCTGCGGGATCAATCCGGGCCGCGTCTCTGCCGCCGCGGCGGCGCATTTCGCCAACCCGCGGAACGACTTCTGGCGGCTGCTGCACGAGGCGGGCTTCACGCCGCGCCTCCTCGACCCGCAGGAGCAGTTCTCGCTCCTGGAGCTCGGCATCGGCTTGACGAACGCCGCGTCCCGGACGACGCCCGGCTCGGGCGACCTGCGGCGCGCCGACTTCGACGCAGCCTCGTTCGAGGCGCGGATCCGCGCCGTCGCTCCGCGCGCGGTGGCGTTCGTCGGCAAGGAGGCCTACCGCGGCCTCTACGGCGAGCGGCCGGACCTGGGACCGCAGCTGCGGGCGATCTCCTCGACGGGCCTGTTCGTGCTGCCGTCGACCTCGCCGGCCAACGCGGCCGTGCCCTACAACGAACGCCGGCATTGGTTCGAGGCGCTGCGCGACTGGCTCGAGCCCGTCGAGCGAGTTGCGGTGCGCGCGCTCGTCCTCGACGCGGAGAACCGCGTGCTGCTCGTGCAGTACCGCCGACCCGTGGGCGTGGAGACGTGGTGGGGGACGCCCGGCGGCGGCGTCGATCCGGGCGAGACGGACGAGCAGGCGCTCGTTCGCGAGCTCCGCGAGGAGGTCGGGCTGGATGGAGTCGAGCTCGGCCCTGCGCTCTACGAGCACGTCGGCGAGTTCCCGTGGGACCGTCGGCTCTTCCGTCAGCTGAACACGACGTATCTGGTGCGCGTGCGCGAGCACGAGCCGCGCGCGACGGTCGATCTCGCTGCCGAGGGCGTCGTCGACGTTCGCTGGTGGTCGCAGCGCGAGCTCGAGACGGCGGACGAGCGCTTCGCACCGGCTGACCTCGTCGAGCGCGTGCGTAACCTGACGGCGTGATTGCGGTCCTCGTCGCGGTGCATCTGCTCGCCGCTGCCGTGTGGGTCGGCGGATCGACTGCGCTGATCTTCGTCGGCGTGCCTGCGATCCGCACGCTCGAGGGAGAGCCGCGGGGCCGAGCGATGAAGGAGCTCGGCCTCCGCTGGCGCCCACTGGGCTACGGCGCGCTCGGTATCGCCGCGGTCACGGGTGTCGTTCTCGCCGCGCGCGAGTGGCGGCACGACACGGCGTTCCAGGCCGTCTTCTGGACGAAGGTCGCGCTCTTCGTCTGTCTCGTCGTCGTCTCGTACCTCCACAACTTCGTCCTCGGCCCGCGGCTGCAGGCGGAGATCCGCGACGGCCGCGATCAGACGACTCGGCCGACGCTCGTCGTCGTCGGCTGGCTGAGCTACTCGCTGACGCTCGCGCTGCCGCTCCTCGGAGTGGCGTTGCAGCGGATCATCTAGCGATGGGGGTAACCCGGCAATCTGGTTCCGCCCGGGGCGGAATCAGGTTGCGCTCAACCCGGCCAGCGGTTCGTGATCGGCGTGCGGCGGTCCCGTCCGAACGCTTTCGGCCGTAGCTTCACGCCCGGCGGAGCCTGGCGCCGCTTGTACTCGGCGCGGTCGATCATCGAGAGGGCGCGGTCGACGACGTCCGGGTCGAACCCGTCCTGCGAGAGCTCCTCGCGCGAGCGGTCGAGCTCGACGTAGGCCTCGAGCACCTGGTCGAGCTTGGGGTAGGGCGGCAGCGAGTCCTCGTCCAGCTGATCCGCGCGCAGCTCGGCGCTCGGGGCCCGGTCGATGATCGATTGAGGGATCAACTCGCGGCCGGCGCGCTCGTTCATCCACTTCGCGAGCCGGAAGACGTCGGTCTTGTAGACGTCCTTGATCAACGCGAACCCGCCGGCGAGATCGCCGTACAGCGTCGAGTACCCGACCGACAACTCGGACTTGTTGCCCGTCGCGATCACGAGCCAGCCGAACTTGTTCGAGAGCGCCATCAGCAGGGTGCCGCGGATGCGTGCCTGCAGGTTCTCCTCCGTGAGGTCGGACTCGCGGCCGCTGAACGCTTCGGCGAGCGCCGCGTTGTACGCCTCGACCATCGGCTCGATCGAGATCTCGCGGAAGTCGATCGCGAGCGACTCGGCGAGTCGTCGTGCGTCGTCGCGCGTCCCCTCGGACGAGTAGCGCGACGGCATCGACACGCCGTGCACGCGCTCGGCGCCGAGCGCCTCGACGGCGAGAGCGGCGGTGAGCGCGGAGTCGATGCCGCCCGAGAGCCCGATCACGACGTCGCCGAACCCGTTCTTCGTCACGTAATCGCGCAGGCCGAGCTCGAGCGCCAGGCGCATCTGCTCCAGGTCGGTCAGCTGCTCGGCCGGCTTGGGGTGCGCCGGCTCGTCTTGCTCCTTCGGGGGCGCGAGCTCGATCTCGGTCGCTTCCACCTCGACGCGCTCGCGCGCGAGCGCGCGCCGGCGCACGTCGCGCAGGCGGCGCCCGACGGCTGCGACGGGATCGACGTCCACGACGAGCAGCTCCTCCTCGAACCCGGCGCCGCGCGCGAGCACCTCGCCCTCGTCGTCGAGCACGACGGAGTGGCCGTCGAAGATCAGCTCGTCCTGCCCGCCGACGGCGTTGCATAGGGCCACGAAGCAGGAGTTGTCGGTCGCGCGCACCTTGAGCATCTCCTCGCGCTCGCGGTCCTTCCCGACGTGGAACGGCGACGCTGAGATGTTCGAGATCAGTTGCGCGCCCGCGAGCGCGAGATCGGTCGCAGGGGGACCCGGCTGCCAGATGTCCTCGCAGATCGTCGGCCCGACGAGCACGTCGCCGAAGCGCAGCAAGAACTTGTCGTAGCCCGGCGCGAAATAGCGGTCCTCGTCGAAGACGCCGTAGTTCGGGAGGTAGCGCTTTCGGTAGACACAACGGATCTCGCCGTGCGCGAGCACGAAGCACGCGTTGAAGAGGTCGGTGTCGAGGTGCGGCGCGCCGACCATGGCGGTCACCCCGTGCGCCGACTTCGCGATCTCGTCGACGGCACGCCGCGCCGCGCGAACGAAACCGGGGCGCAACAGCAGGTCCTCGGGCGGGTAGCCGGTGACGACGAGCTCGGGAAAAAGGACGAGGTCGGCGTTCGCCGCGCGCGCGCGGCCGAGCCACTCGACCACCTTTGCCGCGTTCCCCTCGAGGTCGCCGACGACGCTATTGATCTGGGCGAGTGCGAGTCTCATCGGTGGTTTTCGCCTCTCGGTCGAAAACTCTAGCACGGCGCTCTTTCAGCGCGACCCGGCGCCAGCGAACGTAGAGGACTAGCGCACAGAGGAAGACGAGGAAGCTGAGCAGGCTGACGAACCGCGAATCCGTCTTGCTCCCGGCCAGGTTGAGCACGCCGGCCAAGACGAGCGCGCCGATCAGGAGTGCGCGCAGCCGGTTCGCGCTCACGGGAAGAGGCGCGCCAGCTCGCGGGCGACCAGGTTCGCGATCGCGGCGTGCCCGTCGGCGTCGAGGTGGATCCCGTCGAGGTCCGAGAAGCGCGTCGCCTCGCTGAGGTCGATCAGCTCGAAGCCTTCCTCGTCCGCAACCGCGCGGAAGCGCTCCGGAAGCACCGCCGACTTCGCCGGCGCGCCGATCCAGTCCTCGCTCCAAGTCGTCTCGCCGACGCGGGGCGGGCACAGGAGGACGGGAAGGGGCGCGCCTCCGCCGACGCCGGCCTCCGACTTCGAGACGACGTGCGCGAGCAATGCGCAAGCACGCGCGGCGTCGGTCGCGGTGAGCCCGTAGCGCTCGGCGAGGTCGTTCGTGCCGAGCGCGATCAGCACGACGTCCAGCGGTGCGTGCGAGTCGAGGCACGGCGTGAGGTACGAGAGGCCGTTCTTGCCGAAGGCGACAGGACTCTCGAGCGTGGCGGTTCGGCCGGGCAGTCCTTCCTCGACGATGTGCCACTCGGGACCGAGCAGCGACTGCAAGCGTCCCGGCCAGCGAACCTCGCGCGGGAACCGGTCCGCCGTCGCCGGGGCGAGGCCCCAGGTGTTCGAGTCGCCGAAGCAGAGAACGGTTCTCACGCCGCGAGGATAGTGGCGGCCGCACGGACCTCTCCGTCCACGAGGAGCCAGAGGAGGTCGCCGTGGGCGGCAAGGCCGACTCGATCTCCGAGGTCGATCGGCTTCCGGTACTCGAGGATGGCGCGCAAGCGGCCGCCGAGCCGGCCCGCCCACAGCTCCTCGACGGGCTCCCAGTACGCCGCGTTGTTCACGTGTCCGAGCCGGTCGACGTCGGTGGCGCGCAGCGGCCAGTCGCGCGACGGCGTGACCGGCGGCGGCGGGAGCGTGAGCTTCGTCGAGGTGCGCCTCCCTTCGGCGGACGGCCCGTAGATCTCGAGGAAGCGCTCGCCGAGCCGCAGCGGTCGCAGCGCGCGATCGAGGTGGATCCACACGCTCTCGGCCTCGACATGCCCCCCGCGGTCGCCCCGGAGCGAGTAGCGGCGCGATGCGGCGGCAGCGGCGATCCCGCTTGCCCACGTCTCGAGGTCGACCCGGAGGTCGTCGCGAAACGGCTCGATCACCTCGAGCTCGGTGCGCCGCACGACCCACACGTGCGCGTCGGGCGGCCAGCCGGCGTCGGCGACGTCGTCGGAGGCGATGTCCTGCAGGTAGCGCGCGATCGTGTCGAGCCGCAGGCGTCCCGTTGCGTCGACGTCCGAGAGCCCGACCGTCCGGCGCGCCGTGAAACGGCGGCTCACCGCTGGAGGCGGATCGCGTTCAGATCGCGCTCCTCGATCTCGTCGATCCGTGCCAGCAAGTCGTCGACGTCGTCGTGCTCGGCATGGATGTAGCGGCCCGCCAGTGCGTCGTACTTGCCGCTCGCGAGCTTGCGCACGAGCTCGGGTGCAAGCTCGGGAGGCGTCCATGGCGCGTCGTCGGGGAACCCCGACGTCATCTCCGTCTTCACGAGTCCAGGGCTGAAGAGGAACACCGGGATGTCGATCGCGTTGTTCAGCGTCTCCGCGTAGCGGCCGACCGCCGCCTTCGACGACGTGTACGACGTGTCCGACGCGCCGGGCAGGTAGGAGGCGCCGCTGCCGGTGATCACGATGCGCGAGACGCCGTGCCGCTGTGCCGCCTCGCAGCAGAGGTGCACGCCGAGCACGTTGACCTCGAACGTGCGCCAGAAGTCGCCGTCATTGCCGATGCCGGCGTTTGCGACGAGCAGGTCGACGTGGCCCGCCTCGGCGAAGCCGTGCTCGACCGAGTCGGGATCGGCGACGTCCAGCTCGATTGCGCGGCCAGCAATCTCCTTCGCGACCGCCTCGATCTGGTCGCGTGACCGCGCTGTGACGACGACGTCCCAGCCGTCGCCCGCGAGAGCTCGGGCGATGTTGGCGCCGATGCCACGGCCGCCCCCGGTGACGAGTGCCGTTCTAGCCAATTGCTGCTCCGATCGCGTCGAGGGATTCCGGATTCTCGAGCGACGAGAGGTCGCCCGGGTCCTTGCCGAGGGCCGTCGCGCGCACAGCGCGTCGCACGATCTTCGCCGAGCGCGTCTTCGGCAGCGCGTCGACGAAGAAGACGCGCTCCGGCTTGAACGCCTTGCCGAGCATGCCCGCAATGTGTGCGGCGACCTCGTCCTCGGTCACGGCCGCCGCCCCCGGGAGGAGGCAGGCGAAGATCCACGCGGTCTCGCCCTTCACCTCGTGCGGGACGCCGATCGCGGCCGCCTCGCGCACCGCGGGGTGGTCGACCGCCGCAGACTCCAGCTCGGCGGGGCCGATCCGCTTGCCGGCGATGTTCAGCGTGTCGTCGCTCCGCCCGTGCAGGAACCAGTAGCCGTCCTGGTCGACCGACGCCCAGTCGCCGTGCACCCAGACGCCCGGAATGCGCGACCAGTACGTCTGCACGTACTTGTCCGGGTCGCGCCAGAAGCCGCGCGTCATGCCGGGGAAGGGCTTGCGGCAGACGAGCTCGCCCACTTCGCCGGTGCCGACCAGCGACGTGCCGTCGTCATCGACGACGTCCATCGCCATTCCGAGCGCCGGCCCGCCGACCGAGCAGCCCTTGATCGGCTGCACCGGCGTCGGCGACAGGAAGCACGCGCCCACCTCGGTGCCGCCGGAGCAGTTGATGACCGGCACGCGTCCGCCACCAACGTTCTCGAAGAGCCAGCGGTACGGCTCCGGGTTCCAGGGCTCGCCTGTCGTGACGAACGTCCGCAGGGACGACAGGTCGCTCGTCGGATCGCCGTGCGGCAGCAGCGCGCGCGTCAACGTCGGCGAAAGCCCGAGCGACGTGACGCGCTCCTCCTCCACCGTCCTCCAGAGGCGGTCGGGTTGCGGCCAGTCGGGCGCGCCTTCGGCGAAGACGATGGTTCCGCCGAGCGCGCCGACTCCGACGACGGTCCAGGGTCCCATGATCCAGCCCATGTCCGTCGCGAAGTGCACGACGTCGCCCTCGTGCACGTCCGCCTGGTAGCAGACCTCGCGCGCGATCGAGACGAGGAATCCGCCCTGGACGTGGACGACGCCCTTCGGCTTGCCGGTCGTTCCGGAGGTGTAGGTGAGGAGGTAGGGATGCTCCGAGTCGACCTCGAGCGGCGCAAGCTCGCCGGGCTGGTCGACGAGCTCGAACGGGGCGAGCACGATTTCCACGTCGGCACCCGTCTCCTGGACGATCTCCAGCATCGGCACGCGCTTGCCGCGACGCGACGACTCGTGTTGCGTGATCACGACCTTGGCCTCGCTCGCCGCGAGACGCTGCGCGACCGCGGGCGCGGCGAAGCCCGAGAAGATCGGAACCTGGATCGCTCCGATGTGGGCGATCGCGTTCGACGCGACCGCAACCTCCGGCGACATCGGGAGATAGATCGCCACGCGGTCGCCGGGCTCGACGCCCAGCGAAACGAGCTGCTCCGCGAGCCGCGTCACGTCGCGCGAGAGCTCTGCGAAGGTGAGCGTCGTCCGCGAGCCGTCCTCGCCGAGGCCGATCGCCGCAACGGCATCGGGCCGTCGCTTCGCCCACCGGTGCACGCAGTTGCGCGCGATGTTCACCTTGCCGCCCACGAACCACGTCGTCCACTCAGGCCCGCGCGAGTTGTCGTAGACCTGCTCCCACGGGCGCGAGAACTCGAGCCCCATGTCCTCGATGCAGAGCGGCCAGAACCAGGCGGGGTCATCCTGCGAGCGGCGGACGAGCTCCGCATAGTCCGAGACCCCGGCTCGCCGGACGAGCCGCGTCGCGTTCGCGTGTTCGATCGTCGCGTCGTCGGGCATCCAGACCACGTCGCTCACGCGCGGAACCCTACTCACCGGCACAGGGTTAGCGTCTGCTAACTTAGTGCGCGCTAACTTCGACAGGGAGATCTTTGCATGCAGCGTTTCGTGACGCAGGAGAACAAGAAGTGGTGGACGCTCGCGGCCGTCTCGGTCGGGCTGTTCATGATCATGCTCGACAACACGGTGGTGAACGTCGCGCTGCCGTCGATCCGGAACTCGCTCGGGATGTCGCTCGAGGGGCTCGAGTGGGTCGTCGCCGGTTACGCCCTGACCTTCGCGGCGTTCATGCTCGTCGGCGGCAAGCTCGCCGACTTCCTCGGCCGGAGGCTCGTCTTCATGGTCGGGCTCGCGGTGTTCACCGGCGCGAGCCTCGCGTGCGGCCTCGCTCCGAACGGCGGGTTCCTCGTGGGCGCGCGCATCGTGCAGGGCCTCGGCGGCGCGCTGATGAATCCGGCGACGCTCTCGATCATCAGCGCGACGTTCGCACCGCGCGAGCGAGGGCGCGCGATCGGCATCTGGGCCGGCGTCTCGGCGCTGGCGCTCGCGATCGGGCCGCTCGTCGGCGGCCTGCTGACGGAGCACGTCAACTGGAATTGGATCTTCTTCATCAACGTGCCTGTCGGACTGCTCGGCCTGCTCACGGCGACGTCGTTCATCGAGGAGTCGCGCGACACGACCGCCGACCAGCGCCTGGACGTGCCGGGTCTCGCAACCTCCGGCCTCGGGCTCTTCTCGTTGACATATGCGTTCATCGAGGGGAACAGCAAGGGCTGGTCGTCGGCGTGGATCATCGGCGCGTTCGCGCTCGCGGCCGTCTCGCTCGTCGCGTTCGTGCTGCTCGAGCGGCACCAGCGCGCGCCGATGCTCGATCTCTCGCTGTTCCGCAACCGAACGTTCGGCGGCGCAAACGCAGCGATGCTCTTCGTGGGCCTCGCCATGTTCGGCACGTTCTTCTACGTGTCGCTGTACATGCAGAACGTCCTGAAGTACTCGCCGGTCGAAGCGGGCGCGAGCTTCCTGCCGATGACGGTCCTCGTCATCCTGATCGCACCGCGCGCAGGTGCGCTCACCGACCGTGTCGGCTCCCGCTGGCTCGTCGGCGGCGGAATGACGCTGCTCGCGGTCATGCTCTTCTACTACACGCAGCTCGGCGCGCACGAGAGCTTCTGGAAGATCCTTCCCGGCTTGCTCCTCGGCGGGTTCGGCATGGGGATGACCATGACGCCCGTCACGGCGGCCGCGATGAGCGCCGTTTCTGTCGACAAGGCCGGTGTCGGGTCCGCGGTGCTGAACTCGGCGCGCCAGGTCGGCGGCTCGCTCGGGATCGCCGTCATGGGCGCGATCGTCGCCGGGAGCTCCGACTACCTGACCGGCTTCCACGACGCGTTGCGCGTCGGCTCCGGTCTCTGCCTCGCCGGCGCGGTCGTGGCCGTGCTCGCGATCCGCAAGGTCGAGCCCGCCGAATCCGCGACCAGGACGACGACGATCGCGGAGGCCGCGTGACCCAGACGAAGCAGCGGCTGACCGCCGATGCTCGCCGGCAGGCGGTCCTCGAGACCGCCTGCCGCGTCTTCTCGCGCTCGAGCTACCGCGGTGCGACGACGGCGGAGATCGCGCGTGAGGCAGGCATCTCGGAGCCGATCCTCTATCGCCACTTCGGCTCCAAGCGCGATCTCTACCTCGCGTGCCTGGAGCACGCGTGGGAGGAGTTCCGCGCCGAGGCGGAGGCCGCGATCGACGCCGACCCGGTCGGGTGCCTCGGCGTGATCGCGAACCGCTACATGGCGAAGGGCAAGCGGCTGCGCGTGGTCGACCTGTGGATCCAGGCGCTGACGGAGGCCTCGGAGGACAAGGTGATCGCCGCCGCGCTGCGCAAGCAGGTGCGCGAGGTGCACGACTTCTTCGCGGACCTGATCCGCGCCGCGCAGGAGCGGGGAACGGTCCACGCCGATCGCGACCCGGTCGCGGAAGCGTGGATCTTCGTGGGGAGCGGCCTGCTCGCGACGATGGACAGCCGCCTGGGCGGCCTGCTCGGGGACGACCTCGAGCGCGTGAGCGCCGAGCGCCGCCGCTGGATGCGCGGCGACGTCTAGTCGCGCCGCTCGACGCGTCGCGGCTTGACCGACGCCGGCGCCTCGCTGATCGGGAACCGCTCCACCGTGAACGAGCCGCGGTAGCCGAAGAGCTTTCCCCAGCGAGGGTTACGCACGTCGACGGAGATGCGAAAGCGCTCTTCCTCGTCGTCGTACCACTCGTGCACGTCGGCGTAGCCCGACAGCCACATCGGGAACGAGAATCCGAGCCGGCGTTCGTAGAACCGCTGGCCTTCGGAGCGCAACCTCACACCGCGCGTCACGGGGTCCACCGAGAGCACGATGTCGACGGCAAGGTGCTGGTGCGTGCCGAGGTAGTCGACGATGCAGCCGCGCTCCTCGCTCCACACCATGTACGCGTCGAAGCGGCGGCTGCGCCGCGGAAACTCGAAGGTCCGGATCCACGTCACCGTCTCGCGACCCACGGAGTCGACATAGGCGTAGTTCTCGATCGTGAAGGAGACGTTCGTACCGCGCGACGGAAACATGATCCGTCGCCACGCGCCGGCGACGAGGAAGGGCAGCGTGTACGTCGCCCCGTGCCAGACCTCCTCCATCACGCCCCGTCCGATCTGAGCCGTGCCGTCGCCGCTCGAGATCCCGAAGCGCTCCCGCATGCGCGGGTGCAGGCGCTCGAACTCGTCACCGAGCGCGCGCCGGTAGATCGAGCTCAAGGCGCGCTCCTGCGGCAGCGGCCCGCGCGCGGCAGCAAGCGGCGGCACGCCTCTTCCGGCGTAAAGCCGTCTTCGAGCCAGAGCCTCAGCCGGTCGAAGCTCCAGGCCGTCGCCCAGCCGAGGAGCGGCCGGAAGAGCGCGTCGAGCGCGCGGCCGAGCGGGCCGAAGCGCGTCTCGTAGTCGTAGCGCGTGATGAAGCGCGTCCCTTCCGCGACGGGCACGTAGCGCCAGTACCCGCTTCCCGCGCGGATCAGCGACCTGCGATCCGAAGAGCCGAAGGTGAGCGCGGAGGTGCGCGAACCGTCGGCGGCCGTCTTCTCGCCGACGCTCGAGCCCGTGCCGCGGATCTCGAAGCCGCCGCCGATCCGGGTCGCGTAGAGAAACCGCTGCGGCTCGCCCTCCTCGTGGGGCAGGTACTCGATGCGGGTGAAGCGGAGGTCCCACCGCTCGTGGAGCGCCGGGTCCTGTGTCGCCTCCCACACGCGCTCGAGCGGGACGCGGATCAGGATCTCGACGTAGATCGCTCGCATCGCGTGGGTATTCCCGTCTAAAGAGTTCTTTCGCTCTCACATCTAAAAGAGGTGTTGCTTCTTAAAAGTCGGAGGGGTCGGGCCGGAATGAGTGCCGGCAGGGGCGTCATCGACCAAGCGATGCGCCGCGTCGAGCGCGTTCGGGGCGGTGCTCAGGCCGACCTGGCCCCGGAAACGAGAAAGCCCCGGCTGCGGCACCCGGGGCTCTCCCTGGTCAGGCGGAGCGCCGGTTGGGCGTCTGCGAAAGACAGTCGGCTCTGCGGCCCAGCCGAACTTTCGCGAGTCACCTCTGGCGCTCCCCCTGCACTCGACCTGGCGTCCGGCCGTGGTGCAAGGTGGCCTCACTTTAGGAGCGTTCTCCCCGGCTGTCAAGTAGCTCGGTCAAGTGATTTCACGTTCGGCTTGTTGACTCGAAAAAGCGCATAGACATGCCCCTTTTGGGGGACTGTCCTTTTGGGGGGATTGCGTCCGGGTGAAGTGTCGGGCATGCTGCGTCGACTGATGACTGCTCGCGCCGCACGCGGGATCCCCACCCACGCCGTCCAGACCGTCAAGGCACCCCGCCTCGGCGAGCGCCTGCGCCAGCTTCGGGTGGCCGCGGGTCTCACCCAGACCGACCTCGCGGGCGACCGGTTCTCGAAGGAGTACATCTCCCAGATCGAGCGCGGCAAGACGCGGCCGACGACGGACACGATCGAATGGCTCGCGCTTCGCCTCGGCGTCGACGCTGGCTTCCTCCAGAGCGGTGTCTCCGCCGACGAGCGCGCAAAGGCCGAGGCGATCCTCGCTCGCGCCGAGGCGCTCGCCGAGGAGCACCAGTTCACCGAGGCGATCGAGGAGTACGGGCACGCGCTGCCCGCGGTCCTCGCGACAGGCGCGGTCGAGCTCCACGTCCGCGTGCTGAACGGCGAAGGGATGGCGCGCACGTTGAGCGGCGACGTCAAGGGCGCTCTAGTGATGCTCAACGAGTCCCGCACGCTCGTCGAGCGCGGAGAATTCTCCGACATCGACCGTGCCGAGGTGCTGTACCGCTTGGGGGTCTGCCGGTACATGCTTTCGAGCATCTCGACCGCGGTCGGTCTGTTCAACGAGTCGCTCACGCTGGCCGAGCGCTCCGGCTTCCCCGCCGACGAGCTCCGGATGAACGTGTTCGCGTGGCGCTCGCGGTGCTACCGCCGCCAGCGCGACTACGAGGCCGCGCGCGAGGACGTCGAGCGCGCGCTCGAGCTCGCTGAGGCCGCGCACGACCAGCGTGCGCTCGGTGCCGCCTACTTCCAGGCTTCGCTGCTCGCCGAGCGCGACGGGCACTGGGTGCTCGCCCGCACCTATGCCGAGAAGGCAAAGTCGCAGTACGAGGAGCTCGCCGACCGCGCGAACGTCGCGCGGCTCCTGAACAACCTTGGCGGCCTCGAGTTCCTGCTCGGCAAGCCCGAGCAGGCGATCGAGAACCTCAAGCACTCCGTCGCCGTCGCGCTCGAAGCCGGCCGCGACGAGGAGGTCGCCACCGCAGTCTCATCGCTTGCGCAGGTTCACCTCCGCATCGGCGACGTTCAGCGGGCCGAGGAGCAGGCGCTGCACGCGCTCGAGATCATCGGCGAGCGCGACGACATGCTCGACGAGATCGGGAACGCGCGCATCGTGCTGGGCCGCGCGCTTCTCGAGCAGGGGCGGCTGGACGAGGCCGAAGGCGCGTTCACGCAAGCAGAAGATGCGTTCGCCAAGCTGTCGTCGGCCTCGCACCGCGCCGCGGCGTGGATTGCGCAGGGCGACTTGGCAACCAAGAAGGGCGACGAACGCCGAGCAGCGGTGCTCTACCGCCGCGCGGCCGAGACGCTTCAGGACGTCCGGTTCTAGGTTCAAGGAAGGAGGTGTTCTCTGTGGCAAAAACGATCCTCCGGCGGCGCACGCTTGTGCTTCTTGCACTGGTCGCGCTGTCGATCATCGCGGGCAAGGCCGGTTTCCCCGGGCTCGGGCTCGGGCACGGCGGTTTCGGTATGTGGGACGGGCCGATCTAATGACCATGGCCCGCTCCGATCTCGCGCGCTCTCGCTACTAGGGGAGCCGGCAGCGCGCTTCGATGGTCGGGCGGGCCCGCGCGGGGGGAGCGGGATCAGCGAGCGGGATCAGGCCGCGCGGCGCTTCAGCAGTCGTAGATCGTGCACGACCTGCTCGGCGTGGACCCCGGAGCCGTAGAGAACGCGTTGCATGCCTACCGGGTCGACGAGCGCCGTGTAGGCGACGTGGTCGACGAGCTCGGGCTTGCGCCGCACGGCGAGCACGTGCCACGCCGCCCACACACGGCGCAACTCTGTGGGCGTTCCGACGAGATAGTGGAAGCTCGGCTCGAGATGCATGCGATGTGCGTACGCCCGCACGGCAGCGGGCGTGTCGCCCTTGGGGTCCACGCTGACGCCGAGCACGCTCACGTTTGCCTTCGGTCCGAGCACACGCAGAGCCGAATTGAGGTTCGACGCGATCAGCGGGCAGACGTCGGGGCAGTGGGTGTAGAGGAACGTGACGAGCGTCCAGCGACCTCGCTGACCGGCGAGGGTGTAGCGGCGGCCCGACGCATCGTGGAGCGCGATCGGCTGCGCGCGTCGCGGCGGGGAGAGGACGCCACCGGAGAGCCCACCCGTCGTCGTCGTGGCCGGCGGCGTCGCGAGCCTCGCCGCGGAGCTGCCGCAGCCGGTCGCGAGCACCGCGAGTGCAAGGCAGAGAAACGCGCGACGCACGGTAGGAACGGTAGTCGAGCGAATGGGCCGTCCGGCCCATGAAGCGCCGCACCGGCTGTGCCACGGTGATGGTGTGAGCGAGAACCTCTACAGCGTGCGCCAGGTGGCGGACACGCTCGGCGTCCATCCCGAGACCATCCGTCGCCTGATCCACGACGGGCGCCTCGAGGCCGTGCGTATCGGTCGTGTGTTGCGCGTCGACGGAAGCGCACTTGCGAGCTTCGTCGCGCGGCAGCGCGTCAAGCCCGTTCGCAACTGACGCCGAGCCGATCCGTTTCCAGCCCAGGCTACGCGGGCAGAAGCGCGCGATGGCCGACAAGGGCAAAGCGCGCCGTGCGCTCGAGCTGACGCTCGTCGCGCGCCGAACGCACCTGCTACGCGTATTGCGCGAGGTCGGGGTCGTCGGCGAGCGCCCCCCGACACGCGACGGTGCGATCCGCTTCCGCGAGGCGCTGGAGGAGCTCGGCACGACGTTCGTCAAGCTCGGCCAGCTGCTGTCGTCGCGGCCCGATCTGCTCCCCGACGTGTACATCGACGAACTCGAGAAGCTCGTCGACGACGTCCCGCCGCTCCCCTTCGAGCCGCTCCGCGAGGAGATCGACCACGAGATCGGACTCGAGCACTTCGCGTCGATCGACGAGACGCCCCTTGCGAGCGCGTCGATCGCGCAGATCCACCGAGGCCTCTTGAAGAGCGGCCGCGAGGTCGCGATCAAACTTCGGCGCCCGGGAGTCGTCGAGCAGGTGCAGCTCGACCTCGAGCTGCTGCGCAAGACGGCGGGACTCGCCGAGAAGCATTCGAACACGGCGCGCCTTCTGCAGCTGAACGCACTCGCCGACGAGCTGGAGCAGCATCTGCACGGTGAGCTCGACTTCGTGGAGGAGGCGCACAATGCGGAGCTGATCGCCGGCATCCTCGTGGACTACACGCGCGACCTCTTCGTGCCGCAGATGATCCATCCGTACGTCACCGAGTCAGTGCTCGTGATGGACCTCGTGCACGGCAAGAAGGTGGACGCCGACCACGGTCTCGCACCCGAGCGCGCCGCGGAGCTTGCACGCACCTTCTTCCGCGCGTACGTCCGGCAGGTGACGGTCGCGGGTCTCTATCACGCGGACCCGCACCGCGGCAACGTGCTCCTCACGTCCGAGGGGAGGCTGGCGCTGCTCGACTTCGGTCTGCTCGGCCGGCTCGACGACGACACGAGGACCTCGCTCGCGCTGCTCCTCCTCGCGATCGCCCAGAACCGGGCGGACGACGTCGCGGATCTCATCCTGTCGCTCTCGCTCACGAGCGTCCAGTCCGACGAGGCGGGGTTCGTGCACGACCTGCGCCGCAAGCTGCCGCGGTACCACTGGCGCCCCCTCTCGGGGATCAGGACGGGCGAGGGCCTCGCCGATCTTCAGCGTCTCTGCCTGCAGCATGGGATCGCGCTGCCGACGTCGTTCGCGCTCGTGGGCAAGACGCTTTCGCAGGCGGAGAGCATCGCGCGCACGCTCGACCCGTCGATGGACCCGGTGGAGATGCTGCGCAACGAGGGCTGGAACGTGATGGCGAGCGAGGCCGAGAAGCGGCTCGAGCCGAACCAGCTGCTCGCGTTCAGCTTCACGCAGCTGCAGCCGCTGTTGCGCATGCCGCGCCGCGTCGCGCAGCTCGTGCAGAAGGTCGAGACGGGGTCGCTGAAGGTGGGAGTGGCGCCCACGGAGCTGGAGGGTCTCGAGCGGTTGCTGCGGTCGACGGCGAATCGCATCGGCGCGGCCATGATCATCTCCGCGCTCCTGATCTCAGCCGCGCTGATGGCGCGCGTCAATCACACGTTCTCAGTCGTGTTCTTCCTCGGCGCCGTCGTGCTCGGGCTCTTCATGCTCTGGCGCATCATCCGCACGCCCGGCGGCCTTTAACCCACGCCGCCGACCGCGCCGACGCGCTCGATCACGACCTGCGGGACCCGCGCGCGCGGCGACAGCCGCAGGCACATGCGCACGATCTCGGCGCAGTCCTC
>JBJMKB010000100.1:0-4848 GCA_045806045.1 Gaiellaceae bacterium
CCGGTCGCGGCCGACGGCCAGATGAACGCGCGCTTCCTCTCGCTCGGCATCGGCAAGTCGATCGTGGGATCGACAAATGCTGGCTGACCACCGACGTCGGCAACGCGATCCGCAACCGGATGCGCGACTGGGCGCGCGAGGAGAAGCTGATTGCGTACGACCAGGAGACGCACGAGGGCTACCTCCGGCACCTGATGCTGCGCGAAGGTCGCAACACGGGGCAGGTGCTCGTCCAGCTCGTGACGAACCGCGGCGAGCGCTTCGACCGCGAGCGGCTGATCGAGGTGCTCACCGAGTTTCCGGAGGTGCGGTCGATCCACTGGTCGGTGAACAGCGGCGTGTCGGAGATGACGAACCTGCCGACCGAGGTTCTGTGGGGCGAAGACGCGATCGAGGAGGAGATCGGCGGTCTGCGGTTCCGTGTCCGCCCGAACGCGTTCCTGCAGACGAACACGGAGATGGCGGCGAAGCTGTACGAGATCGCGCGCGAGTTCGCGCAGCTCACCGGCGGCGAGACCGTCTACGACCTCTACTGCGGCATCGGCACGATCGGCCTCTCGATGGCGCACGACGCGCTCACGGTGTGGGGAATCGAGATCAGCGAGGAATCGGTCATGTGCGCGATCGAGAACCAGGAGCTGAACGGAATCGGGAACGCGGCCTTCTTCGCCGGCAACGTCGGCGAGGTGCTCGTGGAGCTGCGCGAGCGGGCGGGCGATCCCGACGTGGTGGTGGTCGACCCGCCACGAGCCGGGCTCGCGGGAAAGGCGCTGAAGCGTCTCGGCGAGATCGGGGCGCCGCGCATCGTCTACGTCTCGTGCAACCCGACGACGCTCGCCGGCGACGTGAAGCGGCTCGGCGACGACTACGGCTATCGCCTCGTGCGGGCGCGTCCGGTCGACATGTTCCCGCACACGCCGCACGTGGAGTGCGTCGCGCTGCTCGAACGGGACACGTCCGAGGAGGACACGACCGGGGTCTGACCCCGCTCGTGTCGCGCCGAGCCACGGCCGGTTCCGACCTGCCGCCCGGCAACCGCGCGTCAGCGCTCGGGCGACTGGCCGGCGCGGACACGACCGGGGTCTGACCCCGGGGGTGACTCTTCGGGACGCCTCCAGCGCCTCCAGAGGAGGTCGGCGTTCGGAAGGAGGAAGCCGATCGCGATCCCCGGAAGCGCGGGGAGGCCGTTCAGGTCGAACCACACCGTCGAGGCGATCGTCAGGCCGAGCGCCGCGACGAGCGCGATCCACGTCCAGTAGACGCGCAGGCCGAACCGTGCGGCGGCTGCCAGGAAGAGGGCAAAGAAGAGGAGATCCGGCACGCCGAGGTTCGCGGCGGCGTGCCGGCCCGGGACCGGGAACGCGAACGAGAGCACCGAGAAGACCTGCTCGTGGTGCGTCACGATCTGCTTCGTCGGGCCGCGCCACACCGAGTACGCGTCCACCCACGGAATGATCGCCGCGACCAGGACGACCCACGCGACCGACTCGAAGTAGCTGAGGAACCACCAGCCGAGCAACGTGCACGCTGCGAGACGCGCGAAGTCGGCGAACACGTCGGCGCTCGCGAGCGTCAGCACCGCCGCGAGCACGACGCACGCGACACCGGCCGGGAGCACCCAACGCTCGTTGCGCCAGGGCAGCGCGATCAGGACGAGGGCGAACACGGCCGGGATCAGGACGAGGTCGATCCACGCGACGTCCCACCACACGCTCGCGTGCCACAGGTGGGGCGCAACCTCGTCGTAGACGACGAGAACCGCGGCGAGCATGAGGCCCCCAACGAGGCGCGACGCGCGCCCGCGGCTGGTGCCCGAGACACGGCGCGTCTCGCCCGGATCGTGCTTACTCGTCGAAACCACTACGCGCGGCGCCCGCTCTACCCATCAAGCAAGCCCTAGTAGGGCGGCAAGGCGGCCCACCAGGGGCCCACGGCTTTGAAGGCGTTCCAAAACGCTGTCTTGGCGGGCGCTTCGTCGAGGGAAGAGTCGATGTCGGGGACGGCGAGCGCCTCGATCGTCGGCGTGAAGCGCTGCAGCTCGGCCACCTTACTCTCCAGCGGCTGCGCCAGCTGGAAGCCGATGCCGTTCAGGAACTCGAGCGCGTCCTCGCCCATCACGACGACGAGCTTCGGCTCGACGATCCTCAGTTCGCGCCGCAGCCACTCCGCCGACACGCGGAGGTCGGCGCCCGCGAACTTGACCGCGTTCGTCCCGTAGACCTCCATCGGGTCGACGTGCAGGCGCTGCAGCGACTTGATCAGCGCGTTCCCGGCGCGGCCGTGGAACGCGACGCCCTCCTGGAGCTCCTGCGCCTGCGGCCCGTACTTGAGCAGAAAGATGTTCGCGAGCGGGTGCCCGGTCGGCAGCGCGGTCGGAGCCCCGTCCGCGGCCTGCGCGATCTCGTGGGAGAGGCGATTGATCTCGGTGATCGCCTTCCGGAGGTAGCGCTCGTAGATCTCGTCTGTGGTCACGGTGGAGCCCACGCGGCAGGGGACCTTTCGGCCTGCGGGGACCTTCTCCTAGCGGACCCGCTCGCGCACCTGGGCTACCCACTTCAGCGACTGCAGATACGCGAGCGATTTCGGCCGACGGAGGATTTCGGCCGTCCGCAGCGAGATCAGGAACTCCTCCGGATCCCTGAAGGCGCGCATCCGGAGCGCTCCGGTTCCGACGCCCTGGAGCACGTGCGCGTCCGATCCGGCGCCCATCGTCAGGTTGTACTTCCGCGCGAAGCGGAGCGCCTCGTCGTTGTAGGCCTCGAAGAGCAGCCGGGCGTTGTAGACCTCGAGGACGTCGATGTCGGCGAGGTGGCGGTGCAGCGTCTGTGGATCGGGAATCGCGTGCAGCCGGTCGAACGGGTGAGGGACGTAGACGAGACCGCCCTGCTCGCGGATCGCCGCGATCGTCTCTTCGAAGCTCATGCCTCTCGGGATCTCGCGCTCGAGGAAGAGGCCGATCACCTCGCCCTGGCCGTCGGTCTTCACCTCTTCGGCGGGGATGACGACGAGCTCCCGGCCGCGCGCCTCGTCGACCGTCTCGAGCGCCCCTCCGAGGACGTTGTGGTCGGTGACGGCGATCGCCCCGAGCCCCTCGGACTCGGCGTGGTCGACGAGCTCCGCCGGGTCGACGGAGCAGTCGTGCGACCACGCCGTGTGCATGTGCAGGTCGGCCAGGATCCAGGGGCGGTCGGCCAGCGGATCCACTAGGTGGCGGCGTTGGCGGCGCGAACCGACGGCTGTATAGATCCCTTCGAGCTCGCGTGCGACTGATGCGAAGTCCTGACGTTCCGACTCGGCACGCGCGGCGGCCCCTTCAGCTGCGCGGAGCTCGTCATCCTCGGCGAGCCTGGCGGCCGCTGCCGCGGCGAGCTCGGGCTGCGTCTCGACTCCGCGCGGGCGCGCGATCGCGCAGCCGGCAGCGGCGGCCTCGAGCGTCACGCGGCGGAGACCGTCGACGCCGGGAACGAAGATCGCCGCTTCGTTCAGCAGCGCGGCCCGCGAGTCCGCCGCGCGCGCGGTGCGCAGGTGCACGCGCGACGCGAGATCGCGCGGGATCGCGGGCCGGCCGATCAGCGGCCGCGTCCGCAGCAGGACGATCTCCCAGCCGGGCAGCTCGCGGATCGCGTGCAGGACGCCGCGCGCGACCTCCCGCTCGTTCGGACGCAATTCGACCACGATCGTCTGCCGCTTCTCGCCGGGCGCGAACAGCTGCGTATCGACGCCTGGCGAAAGGATGCGGTAGTCGCCGGGGAACCGCTCCTCGGCCGCGTCCCTCATCGGCTCCGAGAGCGCGATCAGCGCGTCGAGGCGCGCAAGGAGCTTCTCGCGCTGCGAGCGTGCCGGCGGGTAGCCGAGACGGTTCGGCGAGACGAACGTGGCGACGGCGAGTGCGTCGGCGTCGCGAAGCGCGAGATAGGAGAGCGAGGGGAGACCCGGTTCGAAGCCGTGGACGACGTCGAACGCGCCCTGGGCGAGCGCCTGTCGAAGGTTCGCCTGGACCCCGACCGGGACGCCGAGCTGCGACCGCGTCGATATCGGGATCGCAGGGCCGACGGCGATCACGTCGGCGCGCTCACCGCGGAGCAGCGCGCGGCGCCCGGCGAGGAGGTCGGCCGCACGGGTCGAGGGCGCGACGACGGTCACCTCGTGCCCGAGCGCACGAAGAGCGCCTGCGACGCCCGCCACATGGTCGTTCACGTCGTGCGGCTGCGACCACGCAAACGGTGTCACCAGGCAGATCCGCATCGAGCCGAAGCGTAGCCGGGGCGCAATCGGCGCTCTTCGCCGTCACGAACCTGGCGCGCCGCTGGAAGAGCGGCGAACCAGGCTCGGCAACGAGGACGGCTAGATCTGGGCGGGCGCCGGGGCGCTGACGTTCCGGCGGTTGCGTTCGATGAACTCCTCGACGAGCTCGTGCGCCTCGTCGTCCTGGATCTGCCGCGGGGGCGACTTCATCAGATACGAGCTCGGGCCTTCGAGCGAGCCGGCGATGCCCTTGTTCAGCGCGAGCTTCGACAGGCGCACCGCATCGATCACGATGCCGGCCGAGTTCGGCGAGTCCCAGACCTCCAGCTTCAGCTCGACGTTCAGCGGCACGTCGCCGAAGCTCGACCCTTCGAGGCGGATGTACGCCCACTTCCGGTCGGTGAGCCACGGCACGTAGTCGGACGGGCCGACGTGAACGTTCTTGTCGCCGAGGTCGTAGTCGAGCATCGACGTGACGGCGTTCGTCTTCGAGATCTTCTTCGACTCGAGACGCTCGCGCTCGAGCATGTTGAGGAAGTCCGAGTTGCCGCCGACGTTCAGCTGCATCGTCTTGTCGAGGTGCACGCCGCGTTCGCGGAAGAG
>JBJMKB010000101.1:0-28184 GCA_045806045.1 Gaiellaceae bacterium
GGCGAGGTCTACGCGAAGCTCGACAACATCTCGATCTGGCCCGCGACCGAGGAGCGTGTCGTTGCGCGAGTACTGAATGTCGATCAGCTTGCGCAGAACGAGATCACGGTCCGTTTCCTCGCCGACGGTCAGGAACACGAGCCGCGACTCGTACTCCTCGGGCGAACCGAGGCCGTAGATGCAGGAGACCGACGCGACGACGATCGTGTCGCGACGCGAAAGCAGGCTCGACGTCGCGGCATGCCGCAACCGGTCGATGTCGTCGTTGCGCGACGAGTCCTTCTCGATATAGAGGTCCGCCTGCGGAACATAGGCCTCGGGCTGGTAGTAGTCGTAGTAGGAGACGAAGTACTCGACGGCGTTGTCGGGGAAGAACTCGCGGAACTCGTTGCAGAGCTGCGCTGCCAGCGTCTTGTTGTGCGCGATCACGAGCGCGGGCCTCTGCACCTGCTCGATCATCCACGCCATCGTCGCCGTCTTGCCCGTGCCCGTCGCGCCGAGCAGCGTCTGGTACCGCTCGCCCGCGCGGAGCCCGTCCGAGAGGGCGGCGATCGCACTCGGCTGATCTCCGGTCGGAACATACGCGGAGGATGTTTTGAGCGGCGGCATCGCAGGGACAGGGTATCCCGCATGGCTCTCCAGACGACCCGCCCGCCCTACAACGCGTACGCGGGGATCATGGGCGCCTTCGTGGGCGGCCTCGCAGTCGCTGGGGTGCTCGCGCACCTGCTCGACCGCGACGCGCGCGACCACAACGCGCTCGATCTGACGGTCCTCGGCCTCGCCACCTTCAAGGCCGCGCGCACGATCAGCCGCGACGAGGTGACGAGCTTCATTCGGGAGCCGTTCGTCGAAGGCGAGGCACACGAAGGGGGCGAGGACCCCGTCGGCACCGGCGACATGCGCCAGGCGATCGGCGAGCTCGTCACGTGCTCGCGCTGCATCGGGACGTGGGTCGCCGCCGGGCTCGGAACGACGCAGATCCTCGCGCCGAGGTTCGGGCGGATCCTGACCTGGACGCTCGCCGCAGCCGGAGTCAACGACTGGATGCAGGCGGGTTTCGCCGCGTTGACGCACAAGGCAAACGAACTGGAGCAGCGGGCGGCGTAGCTGTCAGGCGGCCCGGCTACCCTGCCGCGGTGCGCCGGCTCGGCCTCGTCGTCGTCGTCGCGGCACTCACCGTCACCGCCCAGGCGGAAGCAGCGACGCTGAGGCTCTCGCCGCGCTCCTTCTCGCCCCACCGGGCGACGTTGAACGTTTCCGCGCAGCTGACGCTGAAGCGCCAGGTCGGCGTCGGCCTCGTCACGCTAGGGGGTCATTCGCTCGGCTGGATCGTCCCGCCCTCGCGGCGCCAGACGCTCTCGATCGGCTGGGACGGACGGATCGGCGGCAAGCTCGTGCCGGACGGCAACTACGTCGCGCGACTCGTCTTCGGCTCGGCGATCCTGGCGACGGCGCCACTCCGCATCGACACGCACGCGCCGCAGCTGCTGCACCTTCACGCGGACAACGGCTCCACGCGATTCGCCGGCGACGGTCCGCTGCTCACGACGATCAGCCCGAACGGCGACGACTTTCGCGACCGCGCCAACGTCACGTTCACGTTGCACGAGCCCGCAACGGTGACGATGGACGTGGCGCGGACGGTGAAGGTTCCGAAGGTGGTCTACACCGTGACCGAGCGCTTGGGGCGAGGAACGCACACGATGACGTGGTCGCCGTCGTCGAACGTCAACCCGCGCACGTATCTGATCCGGTTCACCGCCACGGACGGCGCCGGCAACGTGGGGTCGTACGGCGCTCCGAACGCGTTCGTCGGCCGGCACGCGCGCGGGGTCGTCGTTCGGTTGCAAGGAATCGACGCCGCGTTCACGAGACCGAGCTACTTCCCCGGAGACCTCGCGCAGATCAGGATCGCGACGGACGCGTCCTCGCTCTCGATGCGCATGCTCCAGTCGGGGCCCGAGCAGGTCGTCACGTACGCGGACAACCAGTTCGCCGGGGTCGCGGTGGACGCGGAACCCACGTCGGTCGACTGGGCGCCATGGACCAGCCGCCCGCACGTCATCGCCTTCCACGTGCCGAACGTGCCGAGCGGCTTCTATTACGTGCAGTTCACCGGGCCCGACGGCCGGGTCGGCTACGCGCCGTTCGTGGTGCGTCCGACCACCCTGGGACTGACGAGCCGTGTGCTCGTCGTGCTGCCGACGAACACGTGGCAGGCCTACAACTTCCAGGACGTGAACGGCGACGGCTACGGGGACACGTGGTACGCGGGGCCGCCCAACCGTGCCGTCGCGCTCTCGCGCGGCTACATCGCCCGCGGGGTCCCGCCGCGGTTCTACCGGTACGACCTCCCGTTCCTGCACTGGCTCTACTGGTCCGGAAAGCACGCGGAGTTCATCTCGGACTCGGAGTTCGACACGATCAGCGGCGACGAGCTCGCGCACGCCTACGACCTCATCGTCGTCGAGGGGCACGAGGAGTACGTCACGCAGCGCGAGTACGACGTCGTGCAGCGCTACCGGGATCTCGGCGGCAACTTGATGTTCCTGTCCGCGAACAACTTCTTCTGGAAGGTGGACAAGCAGGGCCAGGTGCTGCGAAAGATCGGCAAGTGGCGCGACGTCGGGCGGCCCGAGGCGGCGTTGATCGGCGTGCAGTACCGCGCGAACGACGACGGACAACGGCAAGGATTGTTCTCGGCGCAGAACACAACTCTTGCTCCGTGGCTCTGGGATGCGACCGGGCTCGCCGAGGGGTCGCAGTTCGGGCAGTTCGTCGGCGGCTACGGGATCGAGATCGACTCGACCACTCCGGCATCGCCGCCGGGAACGATCGTGCTCGCGCAGATCCCCGACCTGTTCGGTGCGGGGATCTCGGCCCAGATGACCTATTACGAGACGCCGGCCGGCGCGAAGGTCTTTGCCGCCGGCGCGCTCGACTTCGGCGGCTCCGCGACCTTCTGGCCCGTCAAGCGGATGCTCGACAACCTCTGGTTGCGCTTGAGCCAGCCCTAGCGGCTGTCGATAGGGAAGGCGTGCTCGTCGCGCGCCACCCCGTCTCGGTCCTGATCGTCGCCGCCGCCCTGGCGATTGCCGCGGCCGTGTTCGTGTTCGCGCGACCGCAGTACCGCCCCGAGGTGACGGTGCGAAACTACGACATGTCGACGCGCGCGCGCTACACGGTGCGGGAGGTGCGCGAGGCGTTCGCCGCCCACGGCATCGACCTGCGCTACAGCCGGCTGCTGCCGGGCGACCGCGGCGCCTGGGTCAGGAATCTCTCCGCCGTCCCCGCGATCGAGTCCGACACGTCGCACGTGAACGTCAGCGTGTTCGGCCCACGGACGAAGCTCGGCTGGGGCATCACGCACGAGCGGCTCGAGACGATCACGGGCAACGTCGCCGTCACCTACGACGGCGGCAACGACGACGTTCTTCGCCGCGCGAAGGCCGCCGTCGCGGATCTTCGCTAGGCGGCCCCTCGACGATTCGAGACTCCCCAATCTGGTTCGGCTGCGCCGAATCGGGTTGGGCCTTAGTCCCCCCAGTCGAAGTCGCGCGAGCGCGACCAGAGGTTCTCGTCGGAGGACTGGTCGGGATCGGGCGCCGCGGCCTCCTCCGTCGCCTCCGGGACCGGCGGCATGGTCGGCGGGTCGATGAACGTGTCCTCCGTCGTGGGCCAGTCGAGCGAGGTCTCCTCGGCCTCGATGCCCTGGACGCCGTCCATCGTGTCCTCGATCCGCGCCTGCTCCTCGGTCTTGAAGAGCGGGTGGTTCTCGAACGGATCGTCGTTCATGTACTTCTCGAGCGGCATCTCGTGCTCGAGTGCAGAGTTGCGACGCTTCAGCTCCAGGTGGTCCTGGATGACTTGCGCGAACATCGACGGAGTGTCGACCGCCATAAAATCCTCCTGCTCCGACGCCATTCTCCCGGCCGCGGAGTCTAGTCGATCTACCTCGCGATCGACTCGGCCGAGATGACCACGCGGTTCTTACCCTCGCGCTTCGCGGCGTAAAGCGCGGAATCCGCCGCAGCCAGGAGCTCGCCGAGCTCATGGCTCTCGGGATAGGCGGCGACGCCGAAGCTTGCGGTGACCGAGAGGACATCGCCGTTCGGCATCTGCACGTCGCCTTGCTCGATCGCGCCGCGTGCACGCTCGGCCAGGCGGGCGCCGCCGTCGGCGTCCGTGCCGGGAAGCACAAGCGCGAACTCTTCCCCACCCCACCGCCCCGCAACGTCGGTCTCGCGCACGGTGGCGCGCAGCGCTGCCGCGAATGCCTTCAGGACCTCGTCACCCGCCGCGTGCCCGTACCGGTCGTTCACCTGCTTGAAGTCGTCGAGGTCTGCGAAGACGACGCAGACCGAGTCGTGGAAGCGTGCCGCGCGCGCCAGCTCGACTCGGAGCTTCTCCTCGAAGCTGCGACGGTTCGCGAGGCCTGTGAGGCTGTCGACGAGTGCCTGCCGCTCGACGATCCTGTGCAGGCGTGCGTTCTCGAGCGCCACCACGACCTGAGCCGCGAGCGACGCCGCGGCCTCGACCTGCTCGGCGTCGAACGAATCCGATGCCAGCACGAGCGACCCGAAATCCGACGTCCCGGCCCGAAGGGGGAACGCAATGCGCTCGCCGGCTCCGTCGGGATCGCCCGCGCGGGCGAGCTCCCCGTCCGCTGAGAGCACGACGCCGCCGGCGGCGCCCGTCGCCTGGACGGCGGACTCGACCACGACGCGGACGAGCTGTGCGGGGTCGTGGGTCGCGACCATCGCCTCGCCGAAGCGTGCGGTGGCGTCGCGCACCCGCGAGCGCTCGGTCTCGAGCTCGGCAAGGCGCTGTTCGAGCTGCCCCGCCATGCGGTTGAACGCGTTCCCGAGCTCGGCGAACTCATCGCTTCCACGTACCTCGACCCGCTCCCCGAGCCGGCCGAACGCGATCGCGTTGGCTGCGTCGGCGAACCGCCGCAGCGTCTGCACGATCGAGCGTCCCAGAAGGTACGTGACGACGCCGAACAGCAGCAGCGACCCGAAGAGCGCGACGAGGATGCTCTGCTCCGACGCCATCGCGGCGTCGTCGATCCCACGCTGCGGCGCGAGCGCCACGAGCGCGAGCCCCGGCGGGTTGTGCAAGTCGGCGGTCTGCACGCCTCGGTAGTCGACGCCGCCGACGCGCACCCGCGCGGAGCGGCCGGGGCCGAGCACGAGCGGGCCGCTCCCACCGGCGACGATGACACCGGTCTTCACCGCGACGAGCCGGTCGCCGTGCTCGAGGCCGCCCGCGAGCGGCCGCAGAATCCGGTCGTTCACGGGAACCGAGACGGCCACGCGTCCGAGAAGCGTGCCGCCGTCGAGGACCGAGACGCTGGACGGCCCGCCACCGAGGTGGGCGCCGGGGACGCGGGCGAGGATCTGCCGCACGGTTGCGTGGTCGTGACCGCGCAGCGCGCGCTGCAGCGCCGGATCGGCCGCGAGCCGCTGCGCGGCGCGCGCGGCCTCGTCGATCCGGGCGCCGTAACCCGCGGCCGCGGCGCGAAGTCCGGCCTGCAGCCCGGCGTCGACGCGGCGCGTCTCGCTGCGCCGGGCCAGGGTGTCGTAGCCGTAGAACGCCACGGCAAGCGGCAGCAGCGCCAGAAGCGCGAACCAGGCAACGAGCTTGAGCTTGAAGCTCCCCATGCGGCTAAAGCCCTCGGCGACGTCTGCCGATAGGCCTAGAAGTCGTTGTCGGTCAGATGGGGGGAATCCATGAGGCTTTCTTGGGCGCAGGCGGCGGCGGGGGCACTGTTCGTGACGGTTCTCAGCGGCATGGTCGTGTTGCCGGGCCGAGTGCTCGGACCCGACCACACGGCGCCGGTGGGCGTCGCGCTGCCGAAGACCGATTCGAGGTCGCGCGTCCAGGCGGCCCCACCGCTCGTAACACGCGGGCGAGCGGCGCGTCCCGCTTCGCGGCCGGTCCGCCCGCACGCCCGGCAGACGTTCGTGAACTTCTCCCCGCCGAGCACCGCGCATGTGCGCCTGCAGCCGGCTGCGGCACGGCCCCGCGCGGCGATCGCGCACGTCGCGCCGCCGCTAGCGGCGACGCCGCCTGTCGCGACTCCCACGCCCGCTCCGACGCCTTCCCCCGCCCCCACGCCCGTTCCGGTGCCGACGCCCGCACCGACACCCGCCCCGCCGGCGGGAGCGCCCGGAGCGACGCCCGCCGCCATCCCGCCCGTCGCTCCCGCGCCGGCGCCGACGCCGGTCGCCGCGGAGACGCCCGTGCCGGCGTTCGCCGACGTGCTGCAACCGGTCGCCGCGCGCGACGACGGGGCCGAGGACGAAGACGGCGACCAGGGCGACGACCAGGGGCACGGCACCGCCGGCGAGCAGGGCAACGACGGCGATCACGGCAACTCGGACGAGCACGGCAAGCCGGACGACCACGGGTCGGGACACGGCCAAGACGCCGACCACGGAAACGACAAGGGCAACGACAACCGCTGAGAAACGGGCATGATGGGCGCATGCCGCGCCTCCTGACCCGCCGACTCGGCCCGATCGGAACGGCGCTCACGCTCTGGGACATCTGGCGCCGCCTGCCGCCGAAGCAGCGCAAGTGGGTCGCCCAGCAGGTGCGCAAGCACGGGCCGAGCGTCGCGAAGCAGGCGTTGAACGCGCAGAAGACCCGCCGCGCGCGCCGTCGCTAGCCGATCACAACCGTCAGCTCAGACAGTCAGCGCATCGCGCGCGATGCGGTCCTGCTCGATCAGGTGCGCGGTCGGATAGCCCTCGGACGGGCTCGCGCGCCACGGGCGGCCCACGAAGCGCAGCGGCACGCCACCCGCGGCCTCCTCGAGCCGGTGGCGAATCGACCGCCAGGGGCCCATGTTCTGCGGCTCCTCCTGCGCCCACACGACCTCGTCGAGCGCGGGATAGGACGCGACGAGCGCACGTACGTGGTCGCTCGGGAAGGGATAGAGCTGTTCAACACGCGCGACGGCGACGCGGTCGGCCTGCGCCCTCGCCTCGTGGCCGACGAGGTCGTAATAGACCTTCCCCGCGCAGAGGACGAGCCGGCGCACGTTCTCCTTGTCGGCACGCGCATCGTCGAGCACCGGCTGGAACGACCCTTCGGCCAGCTCGGCCAGCGTCGATGTCGCGTCCTTGAGGCGCAGGAGGCCCTTCGGCGTCACGACGACGAGCGGACGACCGGTGGCGTCCAGCGCCTGGCGGCGCAGCAGATGGAAGTACTGCGCCGCGGTGGTGCAGTTGACGATGCGGATGTTCTCCTGCGCAGCGAGCTGCAGGAATCGCTCGAGCCGCGCACTCGAGTGCTCGGGGCCGTTGCCCTCGTAGCCGTGCGGCAAGAGAAGGGTGAGCCGCGACGTCTCGCGCCACTTCGACAACGCGGAGGAGATGAACTGGTCGATCACGATCTGCGCGCCGTTTGCGAAGTCCCCGTACTGCGCCTCCCACAGCACGAGCGCCTCCGGCGCAGCAGCCGAGTAGCCGTACTCGAAGCCCAGGCACGCGTACTCCGACAGCGGCGAGTTGTAGGCCTCGAACGACGCCGACTGCTCGCGGAGATGCTGCATCGGCGTGAACGTCTCCCCCGTGTGCACGTCGTGAAGCACGAGGTGGCGCTGCGAGAACGTGCCGCGCTGCGAATCCTGACCGGTGAGACGGATCGGGATGCCGTCGACGAGCAGTGAGGCGAAGGCGAGCGACTCGGCCTGTCCCCAGTCGATCCCGCCTTCCTCGACCGCCGTCCGGCGGCGTTCGAGCTGCTTGGCGAGCTTCGGATGCGGCGTGAACTCGTCGGGCCGGCGCAGCAGCTCGTCGTTCAGCTCGGCCAGCTTGCCGGCCGCCACGGCGGTCGTCGGCTCGGCGGTCGTCGCGCGCGGGATCGCGCCGTCGTGCTCGACCTTCCCGCCGAACGACGCACGCAGGCGGTCGTGCGCGGCCCGCAGCATCGACTCGACCTCGCTCACGTATCCCTCGGCCTCTTCGCGTGTGAGCACGCCCTCGGCGATCAGCTGCTCCTCGTACAGCTCGCGGACGCTCGGGTGAGCGTTGATCTGCTCGACCATCAACGGCTGGGTGTACGCCGCCTCGTCCTGCTCGTTGTGACCAAAGCGGCGGTAGCCGACGAGGTCGATCACGACGTCCTGGCCGAAGCGCCGGCGATACGCCATCGAGAGGCGCACCGCGGCGATCGACGCCTCGGCATCGTCCGCGTTGACGTGCACGATCGGCACGTCGAAGCCCTTCGCGAGATCGGACGAGTAGCGCGTCGAGCGGCCTTCGTTGGGGTCGGTCGTGAACCCGATCTGGTTGTTCGTGATCAGGTGCAGCGTGCCGCCCGTGGAGTAGCCCTCGAGGCCGTGCAGGTTGAAGGTCTCGGCGACGACGCCCTGCCCGGCAAACGCGGCGTCGCCGTGCAGCAGGACGGGCAGCGCAACCGACGGATCGTGCGCGCCGTTCCGCGTCGAGCGGTCGGTCTGCTCGGCGCGCGTCCGCCCTTCGACGACCGGATCGACCGCTTCCAGGTGGCTCGGATTCGCAACGAGGCGCACGCCGACCTTGCCGTTGGACGTGGTGCGCGTGCCGTGCGCCGCCAGGTGGTACTTGACGTCGCCGGTGCCGCCTTCCGGATCGGCGGCGACGGCCTCGATCGTGCGCTCGCCTTCGAACTCGCGGAGGATGTACTCGTACGGCATCCCGATCGTGTGCGCGAGGACGTTCAGGCGGCCGCGGTGCGCCATGCCCAGCACGACCTCGTGTGCGCCGGCCTCCGATGCGAGCTCGATCGTCTCGTCGAGCATCGGGATCATCACGTCCAGCCCTTCGAGCGAGAACTGCTTCTGGCCGAGGAACCGCTTGCGCAGGAACCGCTCCATGCCCTCGACCTCGCAGAGGCGCCGGAAGAGCGCCTTCTTCTCCTCGTCGGTCAGCGGCTGCCGGTACCGCCCGGACTCGATCGCCTGCCGAAGCCAGACGCGCTGCTGGTGATCGGAGAGATGCTCGAGCTCGTAGGCGATCGTCCCGGAATAGATCGCCCCGAGCTGCGGCAGCACGTCGGCGAGCGTCTGCCCGGGAACGTGAACGCGCAGGTACGACGACGGGATTCGCGCCTGCAGGTCGGGCGTCAGCTTCGGCTCGAGCCGCAGCGGCTCGAGCGAGGGGTCGCCGACCGGCTCGGAGCCGAGCGGGTCGAGGCGGGCGGCGAGGTGCCCGTGCGTGCGGTGCGCCTTGACGAGCGCCATCGCGGCGGCGACCCCGCCGAGAAGCTGCGGGTCGGGGCCTTCCGGCCGTTCGGGGGCTGGAGCCGGAGGCGCAGCCGGCGCCTCGACGCGCCCGTTGCCGCCGTTCTCCTCCGCCTGCGGCAGTTGCTCGAGGAGCCGTGCGATTCCGGGGTGCGACGCGACGAGGGCGGAGTCGCCGCTCTCGAACAGCGCGCGCCACTCCGACGGCACCGCCTCCGGGTTCTCGAGGTACTCGTCGAGCAGGGCGCGCGCGTAGCCGGCGTTCAGGCCGTCGACGTCGTGCTCGCTCACACTGGTGTTGTACCAGGGGAACTGAGGTTGTCCTCTTAATAGAGCGGATGGTGCGTGAGGAGCTGGAGCGTCACGCCGCCGACGAAGCCGATGCCGATGGCAGCCCACGCAAGCGGCACGAGGCGTGGCTGCTCGCGGCTCATCGCCGTGGCGAGGATCGCGAGCACGACCGCGACGGGCGCGAGCCGGAACGGGCGGTAGAGCAGCTCGAGCCCGCCGAGGAAGATCGCGAGCGTGGCACAGAGGCCCGCGACGGCCTCGGACGGCGAGATTCGTTCGCGCGCGGTCGACGTCACGGCGCGACTCTATCTCGACGCACGCGCGAAACGCGGATCGAGTCGCGTGTGCCGTGCGGCCCGCCGCGCCGCGGGCGCGGGCCTTTGGGACGCGCCCACGGACGCCACACCGAATGCTCGGTCGGGTCGATGCCCGGCTCCGGCTCGGCGCGAATCGCGTACCAGACGACGAGCCCGAGGTACACGATCGGGATCTTCAGGATCAGCATCATGAAGACGAGCTCCCACGCCGCACGCGACATCAGGGAATTGTAAGAGATCGGCAGCTACAGTCGAGGAGGTCACCGATGAGTCCCGCGCGGTCGGGCCGTCTTTACCTGCGAACCCGTCGCGAAAGGAACACCATGACCGGACTTGCCCGCCTCATCCTGCGCCACCGCCGCCTCGTGGTCGCGGCATGGCTCGTACTGACGATCTTCGGCGCCTTCTCGGCGGGCCAGGTGAAGTGGTTCGAGTCGTTCTCGATCCCGGGCTACTCGGCCTACGAGGCGAACCAGCGGACGCTCAAGGACTTCGGCAGCGGCGAGAACGCCCCGCTGATCGCGGTTCTGACCGCAAAGGGTGACATTACGAAGGCGCCGGGAGCCCAGCGGGCGATCCAGGCCGCTGTCGCGGCGAACCCACACGCACGGTCGAGCTCGTGGTTCTCGACGCACAGCAACGCGTACGTCTCGAAGGACCGTCACACGATGTTCGCGGAGATCTTCCCGACAGGCACGCCGGGCTTCGGGTCGTCCACGGCCGAGAAGCCGACACGCGCCGCGCTCGTCAAGGCAACGCCGCCGGGCGTAACCGCGCACCTGACGGGGCGCGATCCGCTCGACGCCGCGGCGTCGAAGAATGCGAACAGCGGCCCGTCGATCCTCGGCGAGACGCTTCTCGGCGGGGTCGGCGCGCTGATCATCCTCCTCTTCGTCTTCGGCACCCTCCCGGCGGTTGCGATGCCGCTCCTGACGGCGATCGCGTCGATCCTCAACACCTTCACGCTCGTGTGGGTACTGACGCAGTTCACCAACGTCTCGATCATCGTGCAGTTCCTGATCGCGCTCGTCGGCCTGGGGGTGTCGATCGACTACGCGCTGCTGATCATCTTCCGGTTCCGAGAGGAGCTGCGGCACGGGCAGCCGGTCGAGCAGGCGATCGAGACGACGATGCGCCATGCGGGACGCTCGGTGATCGTGTCCGGCTCGACGGTCGCCGTCGGACTGCTCAGCATGGTGATCCTGCCGCTTCCGTTCATCCGCTCGATCGGGCTCGGCGGGATGCTCATTCCCGCTGTCTCCGTGCTCACGTCGATCACGCTGCTCCCGGCGATGCTCGCGATGCTCGGCCCGCGCATCAACAGCGGGCGCGTGATGCCGCGCCGGCTCGTCGAAGGGAGCGACCAGGCGAGCGGCTTCTGGGCCTGGTGGTCGAGGCTCGTCACACGGCGGGCGCCGCTGACGGCGGCGATCGGCATCGCGATCGTGGCCGCGCTGCTCATTCCTGGCGTTCAGCTGAATCCGAGCGAGGCGCAGGTGAAGGACAAGCCGGGCGGCGGCGATGCGATCGTCGGCCGAGACGTCCTGACGGCCGCCGGCATCTCGCCAGGTGCCTTCAAGCCGTTCGAGGTGCTCGTCGAGGGGAATCCGTCGCCGCAGAACCTGCAGCTGATCGCGAACCGCGTGGGCTCCACTCAGGGCGTCGCCGGCGCTGTCGCGCCGACGGACTGGCATAGGAATGGGGCTGCGGTCGTCGAGGCGATCCCGGCCGCCGACGGAGCCGCGACGGCGACGAAGCAGACGATCTCGAACCTGCAGCAGAACGTGCTGCCGGAGCTGTCGACGCGGACCGGCGCGCGCGTGACGCTCGGCGGCGTCGCAGCCGAGGACCGCGACTTCGTGCGCGCGGTGTACGGCAACTTCCCATACGTCCTGCTCTTCGTCGTGCTGCTGACCTACGTGCTGCTCGCGCGCGCGTTCCGGTCGCTCATCCTGCCGCTGAAGGCCGTGATCCTGAACCTGGTGTCGCTCGGCGCCGCCTACGGGATCATCGTGTTCATCTTCCAGTGGGGTCACGGGGCACAGGCGATCTGGAACGTGCCGGCGACGAACTCGATCATCCCGTGGATCCCGTTGATGATCTTCGCGTTCCTGTACGGCCTCTCGATGGACTACGAGGTCTTCATGCTCACGCGCATGCGCGAGGCATACGACGAGACGCACGACACCACGGCGTCGATCACGCTCGGCCTGGCGCGTACGGGCAAGCTCGTCACGAGCGCGGCGCTCGTCCTCTGCCTCGCGTTCTTCGTGCTCTCGACGAGCCCGGGCACGGACATCAAGCAGTTCGGGATCGGACTGTCCGCAGGCGTCCTCTTCGACGCGACGGTGATCCGCGCACTGCTCGTCCCGTCGCTGATGCAGCTGCTGGGCGACTGGAACTGGTGGTTCCCGCGCCCGGTGGCACGGCTCCTGTTCGCGGGCAACGGCAGCGGCAGCGACGCGCAGCCCGCGACGACTCCGGGGTAGAGCTAGAACAGGACGTAGCCCGAAGGCGCGAGCGCGGCCGGCGGCACGACGCCGGCCGAGAGAAGCAGAAGGCCGGGCACCGGCGCGAGCCGGAGCCCGGCCCGCAGGGCCACCTCGACCAGGGCGCGCGAGGAGCCCGGGATGCGCACGCGGACGTCCCCGCCGGCGCGCGTGAGCTCCGCCGCGAGCGCACGCGCTGCTGCGGCGGGCTCGAGGCCGGCCACCGGGCCGATGTCCCCGCCGGGAAAGACATATGAGTAGGCATCGCCCCACGTCGTGCGCAGCGCGAGGCGCTCCCAGTACCGGTGGTCGACCGAGCGGTCGAAGCCGTACGCGCGCGCGTCGACCGCGCGCACGTCGGCGTCTGCGGGCACGGCCGGCTCGTCGACGGCCGGGCGCCCGCTGAACGTGAGGATGGGCGTCGCCGGCACGAGCCCGCGCCGTGCATAGAGGGCGTTCGAGACCGGCTGGATCGCGTCGGTGATCGTCCTCCGCCTCGAGGCATCGCCCCACACCGCTTCGAGGAGCTCGGAGCCGAGACCGCCGGCCTGCGTGCGCGGCGCGACGAAGAGGGACGAGAGGAACCAGTCGTCGCCGCGGGTGAACGAGGCGCCGAAGCCGACCATCGTGCCGTCCCGCTCGGCGACGACGGACGCCCCGGTTCGGCTGATGTGCCGCTGCTGGTTCGCGAAGACTTCCAGCGACGGTGAGGGCGGCTCGAACCGATGCCGGCGCCAGAGCTCGCCGATCGCCTCGAGGAAGACGGAATACATTGCCGGCAGGTCGTCGTCGGTCGTGGGGCGAAGCTCCACGACCGCGACCATACGTCACCGCAATCCCAGCGACAGATAGACGTTGAGGAACACGCTCACTGCGAGCCAGACCGCGATCGTGATCACAAGCCATCTCGGCATTTACCCGTACGGCACCGTGAGCGTGAGGACGTCGTAGTTGTTGTAGACCGGAAGCACGGTCACCATCCACGCGGCGTGCGCTTCGAACGACGCCGACCCGGAGCCGGCACCCCCGCTCGTCATCCACGCGGGTCCCGCGCTGCATGACGCGAGGCCTCCCGCGTCACATCCGTGCGCGGCGATCGAGATGCTCGTGATGATGCCGTAGCGCTTGCAGTAGTTCACCACGAGGTAATGCCTGACATGCGAGACGAACGGGATGCCGTCCGAGTGTTCCGCCGTCAACTGCGTACAGCCAGTCCAGCCGCCGCCGGGTTCGCCGCATGTCCCGCCGCACAAGACGCGCGGCGTCGGCGCCTTCCCTGCAACCGCGCCGGCCGGCACGACGAGCGCTGCGAGCAAGCCGATGATGAAAAGTGCCTTGCGCACGTGCCCTCCCTTCGTTGCCTTTGACGACAACGGTAGAGGATGAATGCACACATGTCTGCACGCACTTCGTCGCGATAGCGTGACGTTTGTGGACGCCCCGCGCAGGTGCCGAGATGGACACGCTGTACGCGTCCCTCGGCTTTCGCGACATCCCGCAGCACACGGCCAACCCGGTCGCCGGCACGCATTTCCTCGAACTAGAGCTCTGACACCTCGGCACGGATCGGCTCGAAGTCCGGATCCTGCTGCGCGAGCGCGCGATACGAGGGATCGAGGTCGACGGAGCGCCTCAGATGCACGACGGCATCGTCCCGACGTCCCGCCAGCGACTCGTAGCAGGCCAGGTTGTAGAGCAACATGGGCTCATCGCCGTCGCCGAGCGCGGCGACGATGGTGTCTGCAGCCGCGTCGTACGCACCGGATTCGTAGAAGCGGTTCGCGCGGCGCGCGGCCTCCCACGCGGCCCAGATGCCCGTGAGGCGGCGCAGCTCGGCAATCGGCTTCGCATGATCTTCGACGCGCAGGTCGCAGACGCGGTCGATGCCTTCGCGCGACTCGGCGTGGGCACCGACGCGCTCGACGACGAGCGCAGCCGACTGCTGCCCGCGCCTGTCCCCACCGGCGGCCTGGCCGGCCTCGAGCGCGGCGACGAGGCGGTGGGCGAGGGAGCCGAGCGTTTCCTCGAAGGCGCGTGCCATCTCGGCGATGACGGCTTCGCCGGCGAGGATATTGCCCTGCACGGCGAATCCCGCGCCGACGCGGTGGCCGGCCCAGTCGAGACAGTCGGCGCCGGTGAACGCGGCCGCGCGGCCGTCGGCGGTCACGAGCCCGAGCTGCCGCGTTTCGCGGCCGGGATCGCCGGCGAGCACCGAGTCGAGTGCGTCCTCGGGCGTCGCGCCTCGATCGAGCTCGTCGAGCGCCCGCGCGCCGTAGATCGCGACTCCGGCGGCCTGCGTTGCCGCCGCGCCGACGCCTGCGCGCGCCCAGGGCACGACCGAGCCGACCGAGAAGTACTTCGACTGGACTGCACATCCGACCTCGCCGGCGTCCAGGTCGGCGGCGACGATCGAGAACGTGGACTTATGCCGTGCGGCGCTCACAGTAGGCGGCAACCTTCGCACGATTGCCGCACGAGCGCATGGGCCTCACGCGGCCGAAGGCTCGTGCACCCGCTCGCCCGCACACGCCGCCCGCGCCGCGTCGACGAACGCCGCCGCCTCCGGCGTCAACGGCCGGGCACGGCTCCAGACCGCAGCGATGCTGCGCGGCGCGATCACGCCGTCGGCCAGCGCCACGACCTCCGTGTCGGCGCGGTGCTCCTCCGCCGCGACACGCGGAACGATCGCCGCACCGTGGCCGGCGGCGACGAGCGCCTGAACGCCGGAGCCGGTTTCCGCCTGCAGCACGAATCGCGCCTCGATGCCGTGCGCACGCAACTGCTCGCTGACATGCTCGCGCGACGGGCCGTGTGCGATCAGCCGGAGGCGAGCGATCTCGTCGCGCCGAAGCGGCTCGCTCAGGCGCGCGCGCGCGACACGCGCGTGCAGGAGAACCACGAACGGATCGCTGCAGAGCGGCGCTGCATCGAGCGGAACGTTCGGCAGCGGCGTCTCCGAAAGAGCGAGGTCGAGCTCACCCCGCACGAGCGAGGCGAGCAGCGTCCGGGTGCTCGTGGCCTCGCGCAGGGAAACGGGCGCTCCGTAGACCCGGAGGAACGACGGCACCAGGCGTGCGAGCACATCCGGCGTCGCTCCGACGCGAAGCGCTGCAGCGCTGTGCCCGTCGAGCGCCGCGAGATCGGCTTGCGCCGCGCGCACCCGCGCGATCACCGCGTCTGCGTGGCTGAGCAGGATCTCGCCGGCGTCCGTGAGCGCGAGTGGCCGCGTGCCACGCGACCGCTCGATCAGACGCTTGCCCGTCAGGCTCTCGAGCCCTGCGATCTGATGGCTGATCGCCGACTGCACGTAACCGAGACGGGTGGCAGCACGGCGAAACGAGCCTTCGCGCGCGACCGCGTCGAGTGCGAGGAGGTGCCGAAGCTCGATGCCCGCCCACCATTCCGCTGCCATTAAACGTGTGTGACGTCACAAGACGCTCCGCGGCTGTGACCGCTTCCATGCGTAACTCCCGCTTAACACGGGTACGCGAGCCGCGATGACAGAGACGATCAGCATCGAGGTCCCGCGCCGCGGCATCGGAAGCGACCTCACCGAAGCGCTCGCGCAGCACGGCTTGCGCGCGGAGATTCTCGACGGCGAAGACACCTGTGAGCTTCGCATCGCCTTCGCCGACGACGAGCGCGAACGGCTGATCGCTGGCGCGGTCCACGCGATCGAGGCCTATCTCGCCGATCGCATGCTGCCGCTCGTCGTACAGCGCGCGAACGGCGCCGCGGTCGTGCGGCCTCCGGCGGACTAGGAGCGGGGGAGCAATGCGGGGCGCCACTGCGGCGCGGCACCCCGCCCCTTGTCCTTGCTCCCGACGCCCGGACGAAGCGCCGATCCCGCGCGCGTCTCGAGCGATGTCTCTGCTGAAACGACGCCCGTACCGCGAAGTTTGCGCTTGATCTGAGGTCGAGAACGAGCGAAGCCCGCTTCCGCGGGCTGCGAGGCGGATCTCTCGAGTGGACCCAGCCGGGCTCGAACCGGCGACCTACGCGCTGCCAGCGCGTCGCTCTCCCAACTGAGCTATGGGCCCCTGGAGCCGTTGCAGTGTAGCCCCGAGCTCGAAATCTTGCGCCCAGTTCACACGCTGTCGCTGGTTGTTCCGCGTGGGCGCGATGCGAAGCTGGACAGCTGTGCGCCGGACGGAGAGCTCGACCGGGAGGAGATAGCACGTCCCGACCGCCTCACAGTAGGCCGCGATGGCATCGATCTCGCCGTCTTGGTAGACGCGCCGAATGTAGCCCTCGGGACCGCGCCGATGCGTGCGGCACGTGATCACGACGACGTCACCTCGGACCACCGCCCACTTGCACTGCACCCGCAGCAGCTTCGGCCGAAGATCGAAGATCAGGTCGTAGCGTTCGTCACCGAGCGGCCGGAAGACGCCGACGCCGCACCTCATCGCCTCGAACGCAATCCCCTGCTCGGCCAAGGCGCCCTTTTGATCGGTCGTCAACACGGACAACAGCGTATGCGACGGGCCGGACGGATCGTTGCCCACTCAGACGACATGTCCGGCGATGACATGGCTGCATGATGCTCGTCATCAGATGGGCGCAGGAGCGGCCGGGAGCATCGCGTCTTCCGCTGCCTGACCTCCACCGACGGGCCAGCACGAGGCGACGGTGGCCAGCAACGCAAAGAGCAGGACGGTACGCAGGCGGCGTCCGCGGCTGGATCTCGTCACATTCTCCCCCTAGTCCGGTCGGTTCCCGAGTGGTTCGTGGTGGTTCGCCCTCGGCCGCACCCTTGCCGATCGAGTCGCGATCGACTACCCACCAAAGGACCATTTTCAAGGGTCCGCAGGGAGGTCAGCCAGAGCGTCTGCCCACTTCGCGCACGTCGTCGTCTGCGCGGGTGACGAGGCCCTCCTGCCGCGCGACGAGCGCTGCTTCGACGCGGTTTCGCACTCCGAGCCGCGCAAGCACGCGCGAGACGAGCTTCTTCACCGAACTGGGCGCGAGATGGAGCGACGCTGCGATCTCGGCGTTCGTGTGTCCCAGCGCGAGATGGTTGAGCACCTCGGACTCCCGCCGCGTGAGGTGGTACCGGTCGGACGGCCGACCGCCGGCGAGGTTGCGCAGGAAGCGACTGCTCGCCCGGACGAGGAGCGCATCTCCGTTCGCCGCCATCGTCACCAGATGACGGAAACGTTCCGGGTCGAGCTCGGACTTGACGACGTAGCTCGCGCCGAAGCCCAGCGCCTCGCTCACCTGCTCGTGCGAGGCCTTGCTGCTCAAAGCGATCGCGGGAAGGTCGCGCTCGCGCGCTGCGGCGAGGATCGAGAGGCCCTCGTCGTCATCGAGGTCGACGACGACCACATCGGGGTGTGCGTCGCGAAGAAGGCGAACCGCCGTCTTTCGATCGCTTGCGGCGATCGGGACGAACGCCTCCGTCCGCTCGAGCACCCGCACGAGCGCCTCGCGCCACCACCAGGCGACGTCGACGACGAGCACCCGGATCGGCCGCGTGGCCGCAACCGCATCGTCCTCGCCCCCGCCTGCTTGGACCTGCTCGGGCCGCATCCGTTGGCCGAGAGTAGGCGCGGTGCGCGGGCGCCCGCGACCTACGAAAGGCCCCTTCTGCTGGGCCGTCCGGCACGGCCTTCCGATGCTCTTAGTGCCCTCTTAAGGGGGTGTCTTTCGGAGGCGGCTACGTGCAGCCGGACGTCAGTGTCGGCGCGGTCTTCCACGGGTTGCACACGTCGGGGCCGGTGCTACGTGACGCGCTCCTTTCGCGAGCATTGAGGTGCATTCAGGATACGAGCACGGTCGGATGTTGTCCACATAGGCGACAGGTCCATTTTGGCCGTGTCTACGGCGTGTGCGCGTACGTCACAGACACTTCCTTGGAGCACCCGGCTTGAAGTTCTTCGGGTGTCAAGGCAAGTCGATGCGGTCGGCCCGAACGACGAGCTCGCGGAAGCCGAGTCCAGAGGTCGCAACGTCGACGACCGTGCCCTCCACGTGCACCCTGCCCGTCGAAGGTGTGACCGCGAGATTCGGATCGCCGTAGATCACAGCCGCCAGGAGATACGGCTTCGGAAGGTGCACGCACTGCATCGTCATCTCGATGTACTGCGACGTCCGCGTCGGCGCGGTGGGCCAGGCAACTTGGCAGTCGTCGCTGAACCGCTGCCCGATCGCGGCGCTTTCGCTCGGCTGCACCGTCGCGGCGGTCGCCGGCGCGGTCGTGACGGCAGACGGCGCCGGCGTCGTGACGGGCGGTGCGCTCGCCTCTCCGGTGGTCGTCGCTGCACGGCCGATGCCGATCACGTAGGAATCCCGTCCGTTGATCTGATCGAAGGCCGCGTTCCACTCGCTGCGCAAGAACGCCGCGAGCGAGCCGACGGAGAGGACGGCTTCGGCGAGCACGGCTCGCGGCCCATAGGCGCTTTGAAGCAGGGGTGGAATGCACTTCTTCAGGACGTCGCCTCCGGTCTCGCCGATCGCCGTGGCGCACTCCTGCGACTCGAGCGCCGTCTTCAGCGTCAGGCCTGCCCCGCGTGCCAGGAGGCCGGCACGGGAGAGGACCGTGGCCGCGGCGGAGATGCCTTCCTGGAGCTGGTAGAGGCTCACGCCGACGCCGTCGAGCTCCGTGCGGATGTATGTATGCGTATCCGGCGGCAGATCGACGCCGAATACGGCGCTGTTGCGCGGGAAGATGATGGTGTCCCGACCCGAACTGGCTCGCGACAGCTGCTCGAGCGCCACGCTCCTCGGCCCGCTGTCGACGACGGCCACGCCCGGATGACGCACAGCGAGCGGATACCTCCGGTTGTTGACGACGCGGAGCACACGCCGGCCGTTCTCGATACCGAAGCACCAGTACACGGTCGTCTTGTTCGACGACTCGATCGTGTACCCGTCGTCTCGCGCGGCACGCTCGTCGAGACACGTGGGTGGCCGCGCCTCGGCGACGACGTTGCTCGCGAGCCCGTCGAGGATCTCCGTTCGCAACGACGCAAGAAGGGATCGGGCATTGACCCAGAACGCCGTGAACAGCGAGAGATGGTGCACATGCACAACCACCGCATTTCGCGACACGAGCCGTGCTCGCAGGAACGACGTCGGAGCCCCGATCTGCTCCGAGGTGGCGACGACGATCGTGCTCCCGCGCGGCGCACGCTGCAACAGCGGGATGCGAATGATCGTCGGATACGCAAGCGGTCCGCTCGGGCCCACGCGGAAGGTCCTCGAAGCACGCTTCAGGCGGCGGAGAGGCGGCGGAGCGGGTCGGACCGTTGAGACCGCCACCCGCGGAGGGAGCCGCACCGCGGAGACGACAACGCCGAGCCGGCGGTTCTCGATCGACCGGAGCACATGTGGGTTGCCGGTCGCTCCGCAGCCCGGCAGGAGCAGGACCATCGCGATCGCCGCTCCTCCGCGGCACCAGCTCATTGACGGTCCCGGACTCAGTCCTCCTCCACGAAGGCCCTCGAGACCGGACCTGGGTCATGCGGGAACGTGACGACGAGGTCCTCTCCGTTGTCCGTCCAAGGCTCACGAGCGGCATCTTCGAGCTCGTTCCTCGGTGCGCGCCCGGCATCCGCGAGCCGATCCACCGTTTGCCCGAGAACCATTCGCATCACGTCCGAACGGCGGAGACGTCGAGCCACACGATCCTCCGACACCTGTCGGTCCAGATCGAGTACCAGAGCACCGGCCGGGGCGATAACCGCCACGCCGACTTCTTTCAGACCCATGAGCTTCCGCGCACGCTGAAGGCGAAGCTGAGCGACCTCGATCAGGGGGAAGGAGAAGACGACAGCATCGTCCTGGCCCAACGGACCCTCGGCCCACACGCCCAGGGACAGCATCCCGACGACGCGGGTCGGTGTCAGTGCCACCATGCCCGCGCCGCCGAAGACCTGGCGGAGCTCTACGGACTCCCCGTCCTCGCCCTTCGCCAACCACGCCTTCATCGAAATGCAGAAGTACCGGGCCAGGACGCTCTCGCTGCCGCCAGTAAGGAAGAGGCGCTCCTCCCACGCCACGTCGAGTGGCTCGAACCCCCCGGGCCGCCGCTCGTCGACCGGGATCCTTGCGAAGCCCGGGACGGATTGGAGGTACTGCTGAACCGCGGTCACAGCGCCTTCTCCGTGGGGACGCAGACGAGCCGGTGCACCTCGCGCGTCAACCCGGCCACCTCCTGAGTCAGGGCGACGTTCTGCGCGAGCAGCTCTGCCTGCCGGTTCGCGATCTCCTCCCGGTGCAACGCGTCCGCGTCCTCCGACTGCTTGTCGCGCTCTGCCTGCCGCGTCTGCGCGAGCAGGATGAGCGGTGCGGCGTATGCCGCCTGCGTGGAGAACGCGAGGTTCAGAAGGATGTACGGATAGCGATCGAAGTGCACCCACCCAAGAAGCGCGCCCGTGTTGATCGTGACCCAGACGATCACGAGGCACGTCTGCCCGATGATGTAACCGGGGGTTCCGAAGAATCGTGCCGCACGTTCGGCGAACGCGCCGAAGTTTCCCGGCCCGAACGCGCCGTGAGCCTCCGCGTGACGGCGATGGTGACGAAGGTGGTCGGTCAGTTCCAAGCGTGTGTCTCCTCTCGGATCAGGGGGCGATGGGGGTGGTGGTGACGTTCAGCGAATCCGACGCGGCCGAGCCGTCGCGCGCGCGAATCGAGCTCAAGAATGCGGCGACGATGATGGCGAGGCCGATCGACGCCGTGAGCGGCTCGGGAACATCGAAGCTGTTCCGTACGAAGAGGATCGCGGCGAGCGTTCCGACCGCCCAGTGGGCGCCGTTGCCCAGATACACGTAACGGACGAGCGTCCCGGTGCGGTCGAAATAGCACGTCAGCGTCCGCACGAAGAGCGCTCCGACTCCGAGACCGAGGCAAATGATCACGACCTGGTCGGAGATGGCGAACGCGCCGATGACGCCGTCGAACGAGAACGAGGCGTCGAGGATCTCGAGATACAGGAACGTCGCGAGGCCGGCATGGCGCACCGTCTTCCCCACCGCGCTCAGCGCCGTGGCGGTGCCGTTGGCGACGACGTGGACGACGACTGCGATCAGCCCGCTCACGAGCATCACCTCCCGTGATCGGGGAGCGACTGCCTGCGCATCGGCGTAGACCACGACCAACGCAATTGCGACTGCGAACGCCTCGATTCGGCCGAACCGTGCAAGTGCCCGTTCGATCGGGCCGACCCACGGGCGGCGCCCTTCGTCCGGCCGCAGGAAGAAGTCGAGAAAGACGAGCAACAAGAACGTCCCGCCGAGCGTGTTGATCGCGACGCTCGCCTCGTGAAGATGGTGCTGGTACGCCGTCGGGTCCTTGAGCGCGAGCCTCAAGACCGTGACCGCTCCGAGGTGGCTCGTCAGCGCCACGATCAAAATCGGAAACGCGAACCGCATCCCGACGGTGGCGATGGGCACGCCGAGGACGAGGAAGATGCGCTTCCAGAAGGCGCTCATGCGCGCCATCACCTGAGCGTTGACGATCGCGTTGTCGAACGAGAGCGACGTCTCGAAGAGGCTGAGCACCGCCACGGCCGATGCGCCGCGAGCACCGTCATATGCGTAGCCCGCGACGACGGCGGCAGCTGCGGCTCCAAGCTGCCAGCGCAGCTGACCGACTCCCGCGCGCAGCTTCAGTCCCGTCTCAGTCATGCGGAAAGGCTGTCGTCGCGATCGCCGCCGGGTCCCGGCTAACGGAGCCGGGAAGCTGCTCGGTCGCGAGCACGACGACGCAGTCGCCGGGCGCTAGGTTCAGCAGCGCAGACTTGGGTGGGTTGACGTGAATCCCGTACGAACGCTCCGGGTTCCGGGCGTCGGCAGCGACGCGATAGCCGAAGGCCGTCTCGTTCCGGCGTGTTGCCGCCTCGATCAGCGTTCCGAACGTAAGCGGTCGATCACAGTCGACGTAGTTCGAAGCCCGTCGCAGATGGATCTGCGCCCCGTCGACGGCCAGCAGCTCGTCGAACAGGAGGTGCAGGCTCCCCGACTCGGAGATCTGGCTCAGCAGCAGACTGACGAACTCATCGCTGACGATGATGTCGTCGACGTTCGTGACCTCCGCGAGCTTGCGATTCCTGTCGTCGAGCATCTCCGTGGCGATCCGCAGGTCGACCTCGCACCTCTGACTCAGCTCTCGCAGGTGGAGCAGCGTGATGAGCGTCTTGCCGTCGGCCTCGTCGTAGTGCAGGTGGTCGCCGTAGCACAGGACGATGATCTGGTCGTATGACTCGGGATGCAGCTCCTCCAGGCGCCGGCGCTGCGACGTGCTCCCCTCTTCGAAGGAGACGACCAGGTTCGCGAGCTCCGGACATCTGTCGTACATGTCCTTCTGCGGAGTCCCGAACTCGGACGCGATCGTCAGCTCCGTCCCGGACGCGGAGTACTGGTCGATCTCGGAGACCATCGTGGGCGCGCGGTCGTTCCACCCGAGCATCAGAATCCGCCGTGCCGGCTCGACGACCTCCTCGACAAGCGCAATCGCCTCCGTCTCGACCGTGCCGACGAAACGCGGCGCGACGGTGAGCGTCGAGTCGTCCTCGGCGATCGCGATGACGCGGTCACCCGCGCCGACGACCGTTTCGGGCGGAGGGTTGAGAGAGATCGCACCCCCTCGTTCGAGGCCGATCGTCGACGCGTTCTCATAGGCGAAGAGCGTTGCGGCGTAGTCGCGACCGACGAACGTCTCGTCCTCACGAAAGTAGATCTCGTCGCCCTCGTACTGCAGCAGCTCTCGATAAACAAGAGACGCCCCGGGTTGGCGTGCGGCCTGCACGACGAGCCGCGCAACGGTGTCCCTGCAATCGATGAAGATTGCTTCCGACCGGCCGACCAGAGCCGCCGCCTCGAGGTTCGAGGAGTCGCTGATCACCGCCACGATGTGGTACGGCTCCTCCCGCCGGTTGACGTCCAGTGTGATCGCAAGCACCGTCTTCAGGACCTGGCCGTCGGGATCGGGCCGGTCTTCGGCGAGCACGATGATCGAGCGCGTGCCGTGCGGGTTCACCAGCGCGAGGTCGTCCGGGTCGGCCGGATTCCCGGAGCGAACGACGATGCGGGTCTTTCCGAAGTCCCGCACCTTCGCGGCCAGCGCATCTTCCATCTCGACCTTGTCGCGGCGGGCCAGCACGACGATCGAGGAACGCCGCTCGCTCGCGTTCGCGATCACGAGCTCAGAGACGACCGTGAAGATCGTCGGGGACCAGCCGAGGATCAGGATGTGCCCGTCCTCCACCACGAACGACCGGCCCTTGCGCAGGTCCTGCATCCGCTGGTCGAGCCCAGCCGCGATCACGCCGATCAACGTGCTCACGAGCAGGATGCCGCCGATCGTCACGCCGAGCATGGCGAGCAGGAACGGCCAGCTCGTGACACCTTCGCCGATCGCCTCGTGCGCGATCGCACCCGGGTCGATCGTGTGCAGGAACGTGATGAAGAAGTCGCGAAGCATCCCCGGCCGCCCGCCGTCCCCGACGGGGGCAAGATGGTCGAGCGCGACGATGGCGCTCAGCGATCCGACCAGCAGGAGGCTGATCGCTCCGAGCCCGCCGATCATCGCGATGCTGCCTCGCGACATCATGCGATCGAAGGCGTAGCGAAGCCGATGCCTGGTGGTGATTCTCGGCCGCGTCATCGCTGCTCGGCGAACCCCGCGTCCCGGGAGGCGCGTCCACGGCCCGTCATTGCGGCTGCGCCGGCTCCGTCGGGACCTCCACCGCTGGGCGATCGGCCGTCCGGACGAACCACACGCCCATAGCGGCCGCGACGAGGAGGCCGACGATTCCAACTCCGAGCCCGACCTTGCTCATGAAGCCTGCGAACCCGCAGTTGACGCGCGCACCGCCGCTGAAGAACTGTGCGAGGTGACCGGCTCCCGTGTTGCAAAGAGCCACCTGATGGCTGTAATGACCGCGGATCAAGAACCCGCAGAGCGCGATCGCGCCGCCCACTGCCGCGAAGATCGCGATCGCTTTGCGCCCGAGCGCCTCATATAGCGCCTCACCAAGCTCGAAGATGATGTCCATGACCTCCCTCTCCCTCCGTTCGTGTGACGGCTACGTCGAGCCGCAGTTCTGCTTCGTCCACCCGTCGACGCGCTGGAATGAGCCGCTGCTCGCGATCCCCGAGATGAGGCCGCCCATCAACGCGCCGAGAGGGTTGGTTGCAACGCCTTTCATCGCATCCAGCTGCTGCGAGAACGAATCCCGCACCGCGGCCACGTCCGGCTCGATGCTCTCCGGCGCAACGCGGTCGAGCCTGTCGAACATCGCTCTGACGTCGCCCATCGCTTCGACGCTCATCGCCGCGGCACCGAGGGCGCCGGCGAGCGGATCGCTCGAACCCTGTACCGCCTTCGCCTGAGCGTTGTACTTGTCGAGGTACGCGCTCTTCTGCGCGGCGTATGTGTGGCAGTACGAACTGACAGACCGCGTCGTGCTGCCACAGCCTGCGGCGCCGAACACAGCGACCGCGATAGCCGCTATCCCCGTGGCGCGGCCGAACAGCACTGAACGAATCGTCCGAACCTGCACCTCCACCCCCCACCTCGTGACGTTGCCCCTGTTTGAAAGCAGGTTGGCGAGGGAGCAACAACCGTTCTACGGCCCTCGGGAGGCATTTCGATGCCTCCTTTCGGACCTTGAATTCGGCGGGTCGAGCGTGGGTCCGCGACGCGCCGTCGATGCGAGCGCGCAACGTGGGCGACCGGCGGCGGCCGGGCGATGCCGGGGCCCGCCGCAATGGGCCCCCGGCAGCGCCGGCGCCGCCTCGAGCACCTGGACCTCCGGGCGACCCTCGCCTCGAGGCGCTTACCGTCGCGCAGATCTCGATCGTGCGCTAGCACCCGAGGAGGCCATTACGACAGACCCCCTCGACCCACGCCGTTTAGGCCGTGGCTGCTTCGACCGTCTCGTGCGGGACGTCGTCCCAGAGGTCCTCGAGGCGGTAGTACTGACGTGCCTCGGGCGTGAAGACGTGCAGCACCACGTCGACGTAGTCGCCGATGATCCACGTCGCCTCGGTCTCGCCCTCGACCGACCGCGGCAGCAGCGCGTGCTCCTGCTTCATGCGGCCGTGCACCTCGTCCCAGATGCCCTTGGTCTGGCGCGGGTTGCCGCCTGTCGCCACGACGAAGTAGTCGGTATAGGCGCAGACGGGCTGCATGTCGAGAATGACGACGTCGCGGCCGAGCTTGTCCTGGACGAGTGCCGCGATCCGGCGTGCCTGTTCGAGTGGGCTCAAGCGCTTGAATTGTAGCCGTCTCTAGACCAGGTAGAGCCCATCGGCCCGGATCACCTCCGCGACCCCGTCCGGCAGGTCCTCCCCCGCGTCCTCCCCGTTTCCCAGCCGTTCGCGAAGCTCGCGCGAGGCCACCGGCGTCGGCTCGATCTCGAAGAAGAGCACCCGGTCGGGATCCTCCAGCCGCTGCAGCACGGACTCGAGCTTGTCGCGGGGGAAGCCGGGTCGCGTCGCGACCGCCAGGCGCGTTCGGCGCAGCACCTCGTCGGGCTCCTTCCACGAGAGGAAGTCGCAGAACTGGTCGGCGCCGATCAGGAAGGTGGAGTCGCTCCATTCGGGATGCGCGCGGAGCGTGTCGACCGTTCGTGCGTGCTCGTCGAGGATCACCTCGTCGTCCGGGAACGCGGCACGGGCCATGCGCAGCCGCGCGTCGGCCGGCGTGGCGACATGCTTGTGCCGGGGGTCGGCCGCGACGAGCACGACCAGCTTCCCGAGCCCGAGCTCCTCCTTCGCGCGACGCGCGAGCTCGACGTGACCTCGATGAGGCGGGTCGAACGCGCCGCCGTAGAGGCCGACGTTCACGCTCAAGCGAGCTCGAACTCCTCGTCGCCGATCTCGACGGTGACGCCCTGCTTCGCACCGGCGGCGCGCAGGGCGCGTTCGAGCTCGTCATCGGAAGGCGGCGTCCCGATCACGCGAAAGCCCGAGTCGGTACGGAGCAGTCGCCAGGGACGGGCCTTCGGCTCCGGGCGGTAGACGAGAAAGTCTGCGAGCTCGTCCGCGCCGCGCTCCTCGACCTCCGGCTCGGGTACGAGCGCGAAAAGGCGGCGCCGAAACTCCTCCAACCCTTCGCCCGTGACCGCCGAGAGCGGAAACACCCCGATCACGCGGGGGTCGTCGATCTCGAACGCGGGATCGGGTGCGATGTCGACCTTGTTCAGCACGACGATCTGCGGCCGCTCGTCGAGGCCCGCGCCATAGGCGGCCAGCTCCGCGTCGATCGTGTGCCATTGCTCAGGGATCGGCTGCGAGGCATCGATCATGTGCACGAGCGTTCGCGCACGCTCGAGGTGGGCGAGGAATTCATGGCCGAGACCCACGCCTTCGCTCGCTCCTTCGATCAGGCCCGGGACGTCGGCGACGACCATCTGCCGGCCGTCCGGCGACTCGACCGTTCCGAGCACGGGCTGCAGCGTGGTGAAGGGATAGTTCGCGACCTTCGGCCTCGCGTTGGAGATGCGCGAGAGGAGCGACGACTTGCCCACGTTCGGCAGGCCGACGAGCGCCGCGTCCGCAAGCAGCTTCAGGTGGAGCTCCACGTCGCGCTCCTCCCCCGGCGGGCCAACCTCCGCGAAGCGCGGGACCTGCCGCGTCGACGAGACGAAGCGCGTGTTGCCGCGCCCGCCGTGGCCACCGCGTGCGAGGACGACGCGCGCACCAGGATGCGCAAGGTCGGCGATCAGGTCGCCCTCGTCGTTGAACACCTGCGTCCCGACGGGCACGTGGACCTCGACGTCGCCGCCGTCGGCGCCGTGCTTGCGCGCGCCACGGCCGTTCTCGCCCCGCGTCGCCTTGATCCACCTGCGCCGCTGCAGCGACAAGAGATCGCGCAGCGACGGATCGGCGACGAACGCTACGTCGCCGCCGCGGCCGCCGTCGCCGCCGTCGGGGCCGCCCTTCGGCACGTACTTCTCGCGCCGAAAGCTGAGCGCGCCGTCGCCGCCCTTGCCGGCCTGGACATGGATGGTCGCGCGATCGCTGAACACGGTTGGACGGTACCCCGCTCTCGCGGTGGGAACCGCTTACGCCTGCGGTTCCACGACCGACACGAAGCGGCGTTCGCCGCTCGTGCGGAACGAGACCGTGCCGGTGCGGATCGCGAAGATCGTGTCGTCACGGCCGATCTCGGTGCCGGGGCCTGGGCGGAACTTCGTGCCCCGCTGCCGGACGATGATGTTGCCGGGCTGCACCGGCTGGCCGTCGAACATCTTCACCCCGAGGTACTTGGGGTTCGAGTCGCGACCGTTCTTTGAGGAGCCGAGGCCTTTCTTGTGTGCCATGCGTCAGTCCTTCGCCTTCAGCGCAGACTCGAGCACGGCGATCGCGCCCTTGCGCGCCGCGTGAGCCTGCTCGTATTCGAGAGCCGCCTCGACCATCGGGCGGTTCCATGTCTTCGTGCCCTCGGAGACCTGCGCGACAGTCATCTGCTCGTAGCCGGTCGGCATTCCCTTGACGTGATCCTCCGCCGGCGCCGGCGCTTCGACCTTCGGTGCTTCGACCTTCGGCGCTTCGGCTTTGGTCTCCGCCGGCTTCGGCTCCGCAGCCTTCTTCGGCGCGGCTGCCGTGCTCTTCTTCGCCGCTCCGAGCGAGATCTCGATCCGCGACGTCGCAGCGCGGAAGCCGTTGTGGCGCTTGTAGCCGGTCCGCTTGCGGTACTTGCCGATCCGGATCTTGGGGCCGCGCTCGTGCGCGAGCACCTTCGCCGTGACGGTGACGCCGCTGTCGCCGAGGAGGACGTCCGGGTTGAAGGTCTTGCCCTCGTCCGTCTTGACGCGGTCCACGACGAGGTACTCGCCCTCGCGGACGCGGTACTGCTTGCCACCGAGACGGATGATTGCGTAGTCCATAGCGCAGAAAA
>JBJMKB010000102.1:0-46104 GCA_045806045.1 Gaiellaceae bacterium
CTGCTCGGAGAGAAGCGTGTCGAAATCGGCGTCCGGCTCGGCGAAGGCCGCCGAGATCTCGTTGAAGCGGTCGAGCAGGTCGCGTAGCTCGCGGACACCGTCCTCCACGTTCTCGCGCACGGTCTTCGTCGCATCGAGCTCCGGCTCCTGCTCGAGCAGGCCGACGGTCGCGCCCGGCGCGAGGTCGGCCTGGCCGGAGGAGGGCTCCTCCTTGCCCGCCATGATCCGCAGCACGGTCGACTTGCCGGCGCCGTTCGGGCCGAGCACGCCGATCTTCGCCCCCGGCAGGAACGAGAGCGAGATGTTCGACAGGACCTGGCGTTCCGGGCCGTAGAACTTGTCGACCCGGTACATGGTGAAGATGTATTCACTGCTCATCCGGCCGCCCACGATAGCGTCGGCGCTCTCGCCGGCTGCAAACAGGCCGCTCATGGATCGCTGACCGTTGCCCCGTACGCTGCTCCCGATGAAGCGCCTCGTCGTGCTCGCGTTCCTCGTGACGGCACTGCCGGCGTCCGCGACGACCGTTCGCATCTTCCCGTCGCAGGACGCGTGGCCGGTCTGGTCGCCCGGCCAGGGACGCATCGCGTTCACGCGCATCGAGCCAAACTCGATGGCGCTCGAGATCCTGACGCTCGGCAAGCAGTCGACGGTCGTCGAGGTCGCGCGGAGCGGCGGGCAGCTCGCACCGAGCTGGTCGTCCGACGGTCTCTCGCTCGCCTATGCCGCCGGCGGACGCATCTATACGGTCGATGGGACGGGACACGGGAAGCACGCCCTCCCGTTCCAGTCCCCGGCGTATGCGCCCGCCTACCGGCCGGATACCACCCAGATCGCGTACCTGACTTCGCGCGGTGCACGGAACACCGACCTCTGGGTCGACGGGACGAGGTGGGCGCGAGACGTCGTCGGCCGGCCGGCCTGGAACGACACCGGCACGTTGCTCGCCGTTCAGCGCGACACCGGCGTCTACGTGCTGGACGCAGCGGGCTCGGAACGGAAGCTCGCGTCGGTGGACAACCCAGGTCCGCCGGTCTGGCACGGCGCCGATGTCTTTTATCCTGCGGGCGGGCGGATCTGGAAGGTCTCCGCCCAGGGGATCGTGCCGCCGCGCCCTGTCGCGGTGACGCCCCGCTACGCCGACATCGCCTCGCCGACGTTCGATCCCGACAACGGCTACCTCTTCTACACCCACGGCGGCGAGGTCGACGTGCTCACAGCTCCCCACGAATCGGGCCTCTGGTTCTCGGGTGTCGGCCTCGGGATCGCATTCGCACCGCCGAACAGCTCGCGCGACACGGTCTTCGCGTTTGCGGGGCCGCATGCGAGCTGCCCCGCGCACATGGGCTTGCACCTGCGCCGCGGGCCGCAGCTCGACGACGACGTCGGCGTGACCGGCACCTGCTCGGTGCTCGGCACGCCCAAGGCGGATGTGATCGAAGGCTCGCCGCGCGAGGGCGATGTGATCCTCGCCGGCGCCGGGAACGACCGCGTTCACGCGAACGACGGTCACAGGGACAGGGTGGACTGCGGCCCCGGCCGCGACACGGTCTGGGCCGATCGCACCGACAAGCTCACCGGCTGCGAGATCGTCCACCGCTGACCTGAGATGGGCATCGGCCGGGCCGGTCGTTCGAGCGCCACCCACGTCGTCGTCGGACTTCCGGGTACCCGAGGGCCTCGTTCAACGTGCCGTAGATACCCTAGGAGCGTGGCAGTCACGCCCGCCCAAACGCTGGATGCGCAGAAGCTGCGCGCGGACTTCGCCGTCTTCGACGAGCTGGTCAACGGCCGGCCCGTGGCCTACCTCGACTCCGCCTCCTCAACGCAGAAGCCGCGCCAGGTCCTCGATGCGATGCGGGAGTTCTACGAGCACTCCTACGCGAACGTGCATCGCGGCGTCTACACGCTCGCCGAGCGAGCGACCGCCGGCTACGAGGGCGCGCGCGAGAAGGTGCGCGCGTACATCAACGCACCGTCGAACCGCGAGGTGATCTTCACGCGCAACGCCACCGAGGCGATCAACCTGATCGCGTATTCGTGGGGACTCGAGAACCTCGGGCCGGGCGACGTGGTGGTGATCACCGAGCTGGAGCACCACGCCAACTTCGTGCCCTGGCAGTTCATCGCGAAGAAGACGGGTGCGCAGTTCGCGCACATCCCGATCGACGACATGGGCGAGCTGCAACTCGACGCGCTCGACGAGATCGCGTCGCGGGGAAACATCAAGGTCGTCGCCAACAACCTTGTCTCGAACACCCTCGGGACGATCAATCCCGTCGAGAAGCTCGCCGCGTGGGCGCACGAGCAGGGCGCGATCATGGTCGTCGACGCCGCACAGGCCGCGCCGCATCGTCACATCGACGTGCAGGCACTCGGCTGCGACTTCCTCGCCTTCTCGTCGCACAAGCTCTGCGGGCCGAGTGGCGTCGGCGCGCTGTGGGGACGGCGTGAGCTGCTCGAGGAGATGCAGCCGTTCAACCTCGGCGGAGAGATGATTCGCTCTGTCGCGCTCGAGCGCACGAGCTGGAACGAGCTGCCGTACAAGTTCGAGGCGGGCACGCCCGCGATCGCCGAGGCATATGGGTTCGGCGTCGCGATCGCCTACGTCTCGGCCGTCGGGCTGGATGCGATCGAGCAGCACGAGCACGAGCTCGTCGTCCAGGCGATGGACGCGCTCTCCGAGATCCCCGGCATCCGGATCTTCGGCCCGCCTGCAGAGCGGCGCACCGGCATCGTCAGCTTCGAGCTCGAGAACGTGCACCCGCACGACGTCGCGCAGATCCTGAACTGGGAGGGCATCGCGGTGCGCGCCGGCCACCACTGCACGCAGCCGCTGATGACGCGCCTCGGCGTCGCGGCGACGACGCGCGCGAGCTTCTATCTCTATTCGATCCCCGAAGAGGTCGAGCGCCTGGTCGCGGGGATCCACAAGGTGCGGGAGACTTTCGCATGAGCGAAGCTCGGCGTAGGCTCGACGGAGCCGACAGGTGTATCGAGTTCGCTCGTGCGAGAAAATGTGTTGGAGATCTCGCATGAGCGAACTCGAACAGATGTACAGGGAAGTGATCCTCGATCACTACAAGACGCCGCGCGGGCACGGGCTGCTCGAGGACGCCGATGCGCACGCCGAGGGTAAGAACCCGCTCTGCGGCGACGAGATCGCGATCACCGTCAAGTTCGGCGCGGACGGAGAGACGATCGAGGACGTCGGGTTCGAGGGGCGCGGCTGCGCGATCTCGCAGGCGGCCACGTCGATGCTGACCGAGCTCGTGAAGGGCCGGAAGGCGAGCGAGGTTGCAGCGCTTCCGAAGGACGAGCTGCTCGATGAGATCGGGATTCCGCTGACGCCGATCCGCCTCAAGTGCGCGATCCTCGGCCTCGGCGTGTTGAAGGTCGCGCTGCACAAGTCGAAGGGCACGCCCCTGCCGGAGGAATGGCGGGGCGTCGGCGACGACTTGACCATCGAGTGACCGGCCGCTGATGGCCGAGATCGAGGTCGCACCGCTCGCGGACTTCCCGCCAGGTTCGGTGAAGATCGTCACGCTCGGCTGGACGTCGATCGGCGTCTACAACTGCGGCGGCAAGCTCTACGCGATCGAAGACCGGTGCTCGCACGACGACGGACCGCTCTGCGAGGGTGAGTGGGATCCCGACATGTGCCGCGTCATCTGCCCACGCCACGGATCTGCGTTCGACCTCGAGACCGGTACGCCGCTCTCGCTGCCGGCCTACGAGCCGGTGCCGACGTACCGCGTCGTCGTCGAGGACGGGGTCGTCAAGGTGCACGCAGCCCCCGACGCGTGAAGCGCTGCTGGGACACCGGCGACGAGCGCTACCTCGCCTACCACGACGAGGAGTGGGGACGTCCCGTGCGAGACGAGCGCGGTCTCTACGAGCGGCTCTGCCTCGAGGGCTTCCAGTCCGGCCTCTCGTGGCTGACGATCCTGCGCAAGCGCGAGGGCTTCCGAGCGGCGTTCGAGCGCTTCGACCCGGACGTGGTCGCGCGCTTCCGCGAGCGAGACGTCGAGCGGCTCCTCGGCGACGCCTCGATCGTCCGGCACCGCGGCAAGATCGAGGCGGCGATCTCCAACGCCCGCGCAACAGTCGCGTTGCGGGACGCCACGCCCCTGCACGAGCTCTTCTGGTCGTTCGCGCCCGAGCGGCACGAGGTCCCGCAGGAGCCGGGCGATTGGCGGTCGTCGACGCCCGAGTCGACGTCGCTCTCGAAGACGCTGAAGAAGGCGGGATTCGCGTTCGTCGGCCCCACGACGGTGTATGCCGCGATGCAGGCGTGCGGGGTCGTCAACGACCACCTCGCCGGCTGCTGGGTGCGGGACGTGGTCGAGGCCGAGCGAACCGCCGCGGGCGCCTAGCCTAGACTCGGACGGTGCTCGAAGCCCGGATCCGCGAGGTGCTGAGCGGCGACCTGCCCGAGACCACCGGCCGGTTCCTCTACTCCCTCTGCGCGCACGCAACCGATTGCGAGGTGCTCGACCTGAGCACGACCAAGGACGCCGCCTTGTGGCTTGCCGCCGCCGTCCGCATTCTCGGAGGCCGCGTCCTCACCTACGCCGACGTCCCCGATATCGGCCTCGGCGAGTTCGTGGCCCGGGCGGAGGGCGACCCGGCGGAGATCGCGGACGTCTTCGACGTCGTCTACCTCGACTCCGACCACGAAGCCCTCTTCGCCGCCGCCCGTCGCAAGCTGGAGCCGGGCGCGCTGGTCGTGGCCGGCGGCGCTCCCGCGGAGTACGCCGCTGCCCGGCAGGCCGACCCGACCTGCATCTCGGTCACCGTTCCGCTCGACGGAGGGTTGGAGCTGACGTCCGTCCTGACCGATGCGCTAGATTGACGGCAACCGCGGAAAGGAGGTGGTCCGGCGTTGGAGACTTCAAGTACGGGCAGTGGAGGTACCAGCTCGTAGAGGTGCGTCCCCGGGACCTGACGGGGAATCGCCTAGCCAGCGTGGGGGACTCGCGTAACGCGCCGCTTGCCGGGTAAGAAACCGGCCGGCCGGAAGCGCCTCTACAAATCCAAGCTGGTAACCGGACTGGAGGGCCCCGCATGGGGCCCTTCGTCTTGAATGGGGGCATGTCGAATCGGGGCATCGAGCGGATCGGGTGGGCGATCGCGAACTGCCGGTTGCTGGCTGCGATCCGCGAGGAGCTCGGCGGGACGCAAACGTTCGCGGGACTACGGATCGGGACGGGCATCCACCTCGAGCCGAAGACGGTCGCGCTCCTGCTGACGCTGCAGCACGGCGGCGCCGAGGTCGTGGCGACCGGAAACCTGAACACGACCCAGCAGGAGGCGGTCGACTACCTCGTCGAGCGCGGGGTGCGCGTGATCGGCGGCCCGACCAGCGACCCGGGCGAGCATGACGCGTTTCTGTGGGAGGTCGTTCGCTCTCGCCCCGACCTGCTGCTCGACAACGGCGGCGACCTCTTCGTCCGCTTCCTCGAGGAGCAATACGAGGGGCTGCTCGGCGGAACGGAGGAGACGACGTCGGGTCGCGCGAGGCTCGAGCCGTTGCGGGACCGGATCGGGCTGCCCGTGCTCGTGATCAACGACAGTCCGATCAAGCAGTTCGCGGAGAACGAGCACGCCGTCGGGCAGAGCGTGCTCGAGTCGTTCCTGCGCCTCACGAACAAGTCGACGAACGGGAAGCGAGTGACGGTGTTCGGCTACGGACCGTGCGGGAAGGGCGTGGCGGCGAACTTCCGCAACGCGTACGCGATCGTCTCGGTCGTCGAGCGCGATCCCGTCGCGCGCCTCGAAGCGATGCTCGACGGCTACCTCGTGCCCGATCGGGAGGAGGCGCTGCGGACGGCGGACGTGGTGATCACCGTCACCGGCGCGGAGGGCGTCGTCACCGCGGCCGACGAGCTGTTGCTGAAGGACGGCGCGATCCTGGCGAACGCCGGCCACTTTCCCCGGGAGATACAAGGGATCGAGTCGGGACGCGTAACGGTGCTCGGGGGCGGCCACATGGTCAACCTCGCGGGGCCGCATCCGCTCGGCAACTCGATCGAGTCGATGGATCTCGGCTTCGCGCTGCAGGTGCGATGCCTCGAGGCCGTCGCGCGGCACGAGGTGGGGGCCGAGTCGTGCGTCGTTCCGGTTCCCGCCTGGATCGACGAGGCGGTTGCCGCGCAGTTCGTCGCGCTTGCGTGAGAACCCCTACGGCCTGAGCCGCCAGATGTCGTGGCCCTTCCAGCTCGGGATCCAGGCCTCGCCGCCGATCTGAGTCACGACGAACGGCCCGGTGCCGGCCTTCACCGTTTGCACGACCGTGTTCGACGCCGGATCGATGACCGCGATCGTGTTCTTGCGGATCTGCGGCACCCAGAGCATTCCGCCGAGCACGTCGGGATCGCCGAGAAACGGCGCGCCTGCGAGCACGACCGTGGCGATCACCGCGTTCGTCTGCGGGTCGATCCGTGCGACTCCCTTCGGCGTCGTCACCCACACGGCGTCGGCAGACGCGGCCGTCCATCCCGCGCCGCCGTCGACCGCGATCCTCGCGAGCACCGTGTTCGTCGCGGGGTCGACGCGGAGGACGCCATCCGTCCCCGCGGCCCAGACGGAGCCGAACGCTCCGACGACGCCCGTCGCCTGCGCCAATGCCCAGCGCTTGACGACGGCGTTCCGTGCGGGGTCGATGCGCTCCAGGTCGCCGGTTCCGTAGGCAGTCGCCCAGGCGGCGCCGTACGCGAACGTCGTGTCGTACGGGCTGATCCCGACGCGGATCGCCCTGATCCGCTTCCCGGTCGAGGCGGAGACACGGCTGACGGCGGACGAGTTGGTGTCCTCGATCCACAGTGAGCCTGCGCCGTAGCCGAGGCCGCACGAGCCGGAGCCGATCCGGGTTTTCGCGACGACCTTGTTCCTCCTGGGGTCGATCTTCAGGAGGTACGGCGCACCGTACTCGCTGACCCACACGTATCTGCCGCCCGCCGCGGCGGCGCAGGGCGCGGCGTACTGGGCGACCGGGATCTTCGCGACGACGACGGGCGTGGCTGCGGCTGCCGCCGCGACAAGGGCGACGAGGATGCGCATGTGCCGAAGATAATCCGGAATCGAAGCAAATGCTCCGACCCCGTATTAATCGTCGGTTAACGCGTAGGCGAAGGCGCGGTTCAACTCCTGGAGAACGTCGCGGGTCGCCGGCTCGTCGATCTCCTTGACGAGCGCCGTGTTGATCCGCTGGAGCGCGCCCCAGCCACGCCGCCACTCGCGGTCCCCCTTGGCCGTCAGCTCGAACAGGAATGAGCGTCCGTCCTCCGGATTCGGCGTGCGGCGCACGTGCCCACGCGTCTCGAGCCGCCGCACGATGTCTGACGCGGTCGTCAGCGGCATGCCGAGCTCGGCCGCAACCTCGGTCAGCCGGACGGGGCCACGGACGCCGATCAGGCTCAGCATCGCGTAGCCGTTCGACTCGACGCCGTCGGCCGCGAGCTCTATGTCGACGAGCTGTGCCATGCGCTGATGCGCCGCGACGAGCAAGAGCAGCAGCGACAGCCTGCGCTCAGGCGGCGCGGCGGATCTGCTCTTCGAGCGTGACGAGCGGGAGCTGGAAGGTGTCGACGGCATCGGTGGTCGTGACGACGTTGTCGCCAGCCTCGATCATCGCGATCTGATCGGGCGTGACGGGGGCCCCGGGCACGAATTGCGCGAGCTGCGCGCCGCTTCGGGCGAGCGAGCTCGGGATGTGCACGAGCCGCCGGCGCTTGCCGAGCACCTTCGCAATCCTCAGATACAGCTCGTTCCACGTCACGACGTCGGGACCGCCGACCTCGAATGTGCGGTTCGCCGCCCGCGGGTCGTCGACGCCGCGCGCGAAGTGCTCGGCCACGTCCTCGACCCAGATCGGCTGCAGCTTCTGGAGGCCCGAGCCGATCACCGTCACGACGGGGGAGTAGCGCACCTGCTTGATGAAGGTCGGAAGCACGCCTCCATCGCGGCCGAAGACGAAGCTCGGCCGGAAGATCGTGTACTCGAGCCCCGACTCCTTGACCTCATGCTCCATCGCCCACTTGGCCGTGAAGTACGGCACGACGTCCTTCGTCGTCTCGCTCGTCCCGAGCGCGCTCATCAGGACGAAACGCTCGATTCCCGCCGCCTTCGACGCAGCGACGACGTCCTTCGTGCCCTGCGTCATCACGTGATGGAAGTCCTGCGGCTTCCCCTTGATGATCGCCACCAGGTGAACCACGTGCGTACAGCCGTCCGCTGCAGCCCGCACGCTGGCCGGATCGGTCACGTCGCCGGTCACGAGCTCTGCGCCCCACCCCGCGAGCTGCGTCGCCCGCTCCGGCCGGCGGACGAGGGCGCGCACCTCACGTCCCTGTGCGCGCAGCGCGTGCACGATCTTCGGCCCGACGAACCCGGTCCCGCCGGTGACGAGGATTCTCATCTGGCGGTGAAGTTCTGCCAGTAGCGGGACGGCGTCGGGCCGCGCTGGCCCTGGTACTTCGATCCAAGCGTCGCGCTGCCGTACGGCGTCGACGCGGGCTCGGTCATCTGCATGAAGGAGATCTGCCCGATCTTCATCCCGTGGTAGATCGTGATCGGGAGGTTGGCGACGTTCGAGAGCTCGAGCGTCACGTGCCCGTCCCAGCCGGGATCGATGAAGCCTGCCGTCGAGTGGATCAGGAGCCCGAGGCGCCCGAGCGAGGACTTCCCGTCCAGGCGGGCGACGAGATCGTCGGGCAGTGTCACGCGCTCGAGCGTCGAGCCGAGCACGAACTCCCCGGGATGGAGGATGAACGCGCGATCGTCGGAGATCTCGACCTGTTCCGTCAGCTCCTCCTGCGGCTGCTTGACGTCGATGTAGGGATAGCGCGCGTTGTGGAAGACGCGGAAGTAGCGGTCGACGCGCACGTCGACGCTCGACGGCTGGAGCAGCGAGTCGTCATACGGGTCGATCCCGATACGGCCGTCGCCGATGAGACGCTCGATGGTGCGATCGCTCAGAACCACGGGGCTGATTCTTCCATCAGCACGTCCGCGAGCGCGCCGGGTACGGCTGGCAGTTATCTCGGGGGCTAAGCGCGGACGGCCGCTGCCGAGGGCAGGTAGTAGCGCTCCGCGTACTCGATCACCGCGCGCTGCATCGAGAAGCGGGGGGCGAGCTGCGCGATCGAGCTCTTCATCATCTCGACCCATGCGTCCCGTGCTGCGAAGCGCGGGACGACCTGCTCCTCGAGCACGCGGTACAGCTGCTCCGCGTCGGCTTCGTCGGAGACGCCGTCGAGCGCCCAGCCGACGCTCGGGTCATACGCTTCGGCCCACCAGCCGTCGAGCACCGAGAGGTTGAGCACGCCGTTCACGGCCGCCTTCATCCCGCTCGTGCCCGACGCCTCGTGGGGGCGCCGCGGCGTGTTCAGCCAGATGTCGCAGCCGGGAATGAACGCGCGCGCGAGGTCGATGTCGTAGTCCTCGAGGAAGACGACGCGGCCGGCGACCGCCGGATCGCGCGAGAGCTCGACGATGCGCTGCATCACGTCCTTGCCCGCGACGTCCTGCGGGTGCGCCTTGCCCGCGACGACGATCTGCACGGGGAGCGCAAGCAGGCGCTCGAGGTCGGAGAAGACGAGGCCGGCGCGCTTGTACGTCGCGAACCGGCGCGCGAAGCCGATCGTCAGCCGATCGCTGTCCAGTCGGGCGAGCTTCGCCACGCGGCGCTTGAGCAGCGTGTGCGTCTGCCAGAGCTCGTCGGGATCGAGATCGCGCGCGGCCTCCCAGCCGCCCTCGTCCGGCGGCGCTTCCGGCCGGATCCCCACCCGGCGGAGCAGCTGAACGAGCTCGGGAGCGAGCCACGTCCCGAGGTGGACGCCGTTCGTCACGTGGTCGATGTGCGTGCCGAGCGCGCCCCACATCTCGCGCGCCACCTCGCCGTGGAGCTCCGAGACGCCGTTGGCGTGCTCCGACAGCCGCAGCGCGAGCGGCGTCAGCCCGAACCCGGCCGTCCCGTCGGAGCGTCCGAGTGCGAGCAGGTCGTCGCCCCCGAGGCCGGCGCGCTCCGCGAGATCCCCGACGTACCGGATGACGAGCTCGTCACCGAAGATCTCGTTCCCGGCCGGGACCGGCGTGTGCGTCGTGAAGACCGTCGAGCGCCGCACGTGCTCGAGTGCGCGCTCGGGCTCCGTCCCCGCCTCGACGAGCTCGCGCGTGCGCTCGATCGCGAGGAACGCGGAGTGGCCCTCGTTGACGTGGAAGACCGTCGGCTCGATCCCGAGCGCGGCGAGCGCGCGCACGCCCCCCACGCCCAGCAGAAGCTCCTGCCGGATCCTGTGCTCGCGGTCGCCGCTGTAGAGCGCGTCGGTGAGCATGTCGACGTCGAGCAGGTAGAGCGGCACGTGATGCGGCGCGGTGCCGACGTCGTAGCGCCACACGGCGGCCGTGACGGTCTCGCCGGCGAGCTCGACCTCGACCGAGACCGGCTCCCGAACGAGCCCGACCTCCTCGGGATCGACCGGCCGGTACTTCTCGGTCTGCCGTCCTTCCGCGGTCAGCCCCTGCGTGAAGTAGCCGCCACGGTAGAAGAGGCCGACGCCGACGAGCGGCAGCCCGAGGTCGGCCGCCGCCTTCAGGTGGTCGCCGGCGAGCACCCCGAGTCCGCCGGAGTAGATCGGCAGGCGCGCGTCGACGGCGAACTCCATGCTGAAGTACGCGACGAGGAGCTCGTCGCCCGCGTCCGCGCGGACGCGCTCCCACCAGGTGGTGGCGTCGTATGTCGTGTTGGGCGAGGTCATCCGGGCTCGGCTTGCGCGAACGCGCGCAAGCTACCGAACCGGCTGGAGCCTCTGTCGCGATTGCATCCCGGCCATTCATCCATGCAGTGCGGCCGCTTCCTTCGCTAGGCTCGGAACCATGGCGACGACGCGGACGATCGAGCTCAAGACCGAGGTGCCGGGGCCCCGCTCGCGGAAGGTCGTCGAGCGCCTCGCGCGGAGCGTCGCGTCGCCGCTCGCGCTCACCTTCCCCGTGGTGGCCGCAGAGGCGCGGGGCGCGACGATCACCGACGTCGACGGCAACACGTTCATCGACTTCGCGGGCGGCGTGGGCTGCCTGAACGTCGGCCACTCGCATCCACACGTCGTGCACGCGGCGCAGGAGCAGCTCGAGAAGTTCTCGCACACCGACTACACGGTCGTCCCGTACGAGGTCTACGCGACGCTGTCGGAGCGGCTGCTCGCGGTCGCGCCCTTCACCGGCCCCGCCAAGGCGGCGTTCTTCAACGCCGGCACCGAGGCGGTCGAGAACGCGGTCAAGTTCGCGCGCGCGTATACCGGCCGCCCGGCCGTGATCGCGTTCGAGGGCGCGTTCCACGGCCGCACCTATCTGTCGCTCGCGCTCACGTCGAAGACACACCCCTACAAGGCCGGGCTCGGACCGTACGCGCCGGAGATCTACCGCGTTCCGTTCAACGACCTGGACGCGCTCCGGAGTGCGTTCCGCACGCTCGTCGCCGCGGAAGACGTGGCGGCGATCGTCTTCGAGCCGGTGCAGGGCGAAGGCGGCTTCATCCCGGCGACGCGCGAGTTCGCGCGCGGCCTCCGTGACATCTGCGACGAGCACGGCATCGTTCTCATCTGCGACGAGGTGCAGTCGGGCTTCGCACGTACGGGGAAGTTCTTCGCGGTCGAGCACCTCGAGATCGAGCCGGACCTGATCACCGTCGCGAAATCGATCGCGATGGGCCTGCCGCTCTCCGGCGTCCTCGGCAAGGCCGAGATCATGGACGCGCCGGCCGACGGCGGCGTCGGCGGCACCTACGTCGGCAACCCCGTGGCGCAGGCCGCCGCGCTCGCCGTCCTCGACGTCATCGAGGACGAGGGGCTCGTCGAGCGCGCGGCCGTGCTCGGCGAGACGATGCGGGCACGGATGGAGTCCTGGCAGGCACGGTGGCCCCAGGTCAGAGATGTCCGCGGCGTCGGAGCGATGCTCGCAATCGAGCTCGTCGGCGAGAACGACGTGCCGGCGGCGGAGCTCGCCTCGCGCGTGATCGTCGAAGCGCTCTCGCGCGGGCTTCTGCTCCTGAAGGCCGGTGTGCTCGGCAACTGCATCCGCGTGCTCGTCCCGCTCGTGATCTCGGACGCCGAGCTGGACGAGGCTCTTGACGTCTGGGAAGCCTCGCTCGAAGCGGCGCTTTAGCACCTCCGGCGGCGGGGTACCCTCCCACGCGATGGTCGGGGAAGTCCTCTCGGACCGGTACGAGCTCGAGGAGCTCGTCGGCACCGGCGGCATGTCCAGCGTCTTCCGAGCGCACGACCGGCTGCTGGACCGCAAGGTCGCGCTGAAGGTGCTCCACGAGCAGTACACCCAGGACGCCGACTACGTCGAGCGCTTTCGGCGCGAGGCGCGCTCGGTCGCGACGCTCTCGCACCCGAACATCGTCACGGTGATCGATCGCGGCGAGCACGACGGACGGCAGTTCATCGTGTTCGAGTACGTGGACGGCGAGAACCTGAAGCGGCTGATCGAGCGGCGCGGGCCGTCCCCGGTGTCCACGGCGCTCGAACTCGGAATGCAGATTTCTCGCGGGCTGTCGTTCGCGCACCAGCAGGGTCTCGTCCACCGCGACGTGAAGCCGCAGAACGTCCTCCTGAACGGCGACGGTCAGGCGAAGGTGACCGACTTCGGGATCGCCCGCTCGCTCGACGTGCAGCACGGGATGACGCAGACGGGGACAGTGCTCGGCACCTCCGACTACATCGCGCCGGAGCAGGCGCAGGGCCAGCGCGTCGACGAGCACACCGACGTCTACTCGCTCGGCGTCGTCCTCTACGAGCTGCTCACCAACGAGGTGCCGTTCCCCGGCGAGAACTTCGTGGCGGTCGCGATGCGCCACATCAACGAGCCGCCGCCGCCCATCCGCGACAAGCGCCCCGACGTCCCGCCGCGCGTCGAGGCGGCCGTCCAGCGTGCGATGGCCAAGGACCCCGAGGATCGGTTCCCGACGATGGCGGCGTTCTGCCACGAGCTCGAGGCGTGCCTCGCGGAGGTGCAGAGCGGCGTGACCACGGCGGTTCCGAGCTACCGGGCGTCCCGACGCCCGCAGGGCCGGCGACGCGGGGTCGACCCCTGGCCGTTCGTGATCGCGCTTGCGGTTCTGATCGCCATCGGCGGCGTCGTCGCCTACCTGCTCGTGCGTCGGCACGACGGCGGATCGACGGCGGGTTCCGGCGGCCCGGCGGGAGGCTCGCCCCACGTCACCGCCGTCACGGCGTGGGACCCGTACGGCACCGGCGGCGAGCACGACGCGAAGGCGTACCTCGCCACCGACGGCAGCACGGACACCGCGTGGGAGACCGAGCACTACCAAGACCCGCCGAGCCTCGGCAAGCCGGGTGTCGGCCTGGTGCTCGATGCGGGCGCTCCGACGGAGCTGCACCAGCTCGGCATCGTCTCGTCGACACCCGGCGTCGTCGCGCTGATCCGCGCGGGAGATTCGAAGGACGGCCCCTTCCCCGACGTGGTCGCCGGACCGCAGACGGTCGACGCGAGCGGGCATGCGCAGTACACGATCCATTCGTCGAAGCCGCACGAGTACTACGTGATCTGGATCACGCGACTCGGGCGCGATTACGCGACTGCGAGGATCAACGACGTCAAGGTGACGTGACGCACGGCGCCAGCCTTCAAAAGCGCAGCTGGCGGCGCCGGTCGAAGCGCTCCACCGCCAGGTCGGCGAGCTTCTGCAGCAGCGCGTCGTAGGGCACACCGGAGGCTTCGAACAACCGTGCGTAGACGCTGGTCGCGGTGAACCCGGGGATCGTGTTCAGCTCGTTCACCAGCACCTCGCCGTCTTCGCGCACGAAGAGATCGGCGCGCGCCATCCCCTCGCAGTCGGTGGCGACGAACGCGCGCACCGCTAGCTCCTGCGCCCGCTCGATCTGCGCCTCCGCGAGACGCGCCGGGACGACGAGGTCCATCTCGCCCTCGTCGTACTTCGCCTCGTAGTCGTACCACTCGTTGTGCGTGACGACGATCTCGCCCGGGAGCGACGCGATCGGTCGCAGGTTGCCGAGCACCCCGACCTCGACCTCGAGGCCTTGCACGCAGCGCTCGACCAGCACCTTCTCGTCGTGCTGGAACGCAAGCGCGACACCGGCGCGCAACTCCGCCTCGTCGTGCGCCTTCGTGATCCCGACGCTCGACCCGAGGCGCGCGGGCTTGATGAAGACGGGGTAGCCGTACGGGTTGCGCGGCTCGTCTCCGAGCCGCAGCGTGATGTTCTCGGTCACCGGTATGTCGTTGTCGCGCATCACGGACTTGAAGACGTCCTTGTCCATGCAGAGCGCGGAGGCGAGCACGCCGGCGCCGACGTACGGGACGTTCGCGAGCTCGAGGAGGCCCTGCACGGTGCCGTCCTCGCCGAATGGGCCGTGCAGCACCGGGAAGACGACGTCGACGTCGGTGAGCGCGCGGGCGATCTCCTTGCCGGGCAGCCGCTCGGAAATGGCGGAACCTGGTTCGCTCCTCGACCCAGGTTCGAGAGCGAGACGTCCCGACCCGAGCTGCCACTTCCCGCCGCGATCGATCTGGACGGTGACCACGTCGTTGCCGCTCGACTCGAGCGCGTCGATCACGCTGGCCGCGGACGCGTGCGAGATCGCGTTCTCGCTCGAGCGGCCGCCGAGGATCACGGCGATGCGCCGCGTCAAACGACCACTCGTGTCACGGGGGTGGCGAGGCGGTGGTCGTCGTCGTGCCGTCGCCGCCGGGGGTCCCGTTCTGCAGCTGGCCGACGGTGATGATCACGACGTCGCCGGACTTCGCGTCGGCGTTCGGGGCCGGGTTCTGCGACTGCACGATGCCGTCCTGGCTCGGATCGGTGACCGGGACGTACGTGACGGCCGGCGTCAGGCCCGCGCCGGCGAGGAGCGACTCGGCGTTCGCCTGGGTCTGGTTCATGACGTTCGGGACTTGGGTCGTCGTCGGCCCCTTCGACACCGAGAGCGTGATCGTCGCGCCCTTCTGGCTCGGCGTCCCCGCAGGCGGGTCGGACGAGGCTACGACGCCCTGCGGATACTGGTCCGACGCGACGTCGGTTCGCTTCACGACGAACCCACGTCCTTCGAGCGCGGACTTGGCGTTCAGGTACGGCTCCCCGACGACGGCGGGAACCGGGATCGGCTTCGCGCCGCGCGAGACGTTGATCCGGACGTTCGTTCCCTTGTCGACCTTGCTCCCCGGCGGCGGGAACTCGCCGGTAACCGTGTCCGGCTGCGCGGGCGAGAAGACGCGGAAGATCTTCGGGTTCAGCCCGATCTGCGCGAGCGCGGCCACCGCGTCGGTGACGCCGCGGTTGCGAACGTCCGGGACGAGGACCTGCGGCTTGCCCGTCGACACGCGCAGCGTCACGGTCGAACCCTTGCTGATCTTGGCGCCGCCGCCGGGGTTCTCGTCGATCACCTGCCCCGGCGCAACGGTCTCGCTCGTCGCCTTGACGATCTTCGGCGTCAGCCCGGCCTGCTGGAGCTTCAGCTTCGCGAGGTCCTGGCGCAACAGCGTCACGTCCGGCACCGCGACGGGGCGGCTGTTGTCGAGCTGCTCCTGCACCTTCGTGTACAGGAACCAGCCGCCGATGCCGCCGGCGATGATCAGTCCCAGGGCGAGCAGCCACGGCCAGAGCGACCGGCCGCGCGGCGGCTCCTCGTAGTCGTAGTACGGCGTCGGCGTCCGGTAGGCGGGCGGCGCTGGCGGCGGCGCAACGGCGAGCGGGCGGGTGACCATCGTCGCAGCGGTGCCGACGCCGGCACCCGCGAGCACCTGCGTCATGGCGTCGTCCGTCTCGCGCGACACGGCTACGCCGCGCGCGACGCGCGCGAGGTCGGCGTCCATCTCCTCCGCCGAGCCGTAGCGGAGATCCGGTTCCTTCGCGAGCGCGCGCATCACCACGGCGTCGAGGTCGTGCGGTAGCTCGGGGCGCAGCTCCGACGGCGGCTCGGGAACCTGCGACAGGTGCTTCATCGCGATCTCGACCGGCGTGTCGCCGGTGAACGGCACCTTCCCCGTCAGCATCTCGTAGAGGACGATTCCGAGCGAGTAGAGGTCGGAGCGCGGGTCGACCGGCGCGCCACGCGCCTGCTCGGGCGAGAGGTATTGCGCCGTTCCGACGATCGATCCGGCCTCCGTCATCTGCGACGCGCCGGAGCGGGCGATCCCGAAGTCCGTCACCTTCAGCCTGCCGTCGCCGCCGACGACGATGTTGTGCGGCTTGATGTCGCGATGCACGATGCCGTTTCGATGGGCGAACGAGAGCGCGCCGAGGATCTGACGCGCGTAGTCGATCGCAATCGGGATCGGCGTCGGTCCGTTGCGGACGAGCAGCTCCTTGAGCGTGCGCCCGTCCAGGAACTCCATCGCGATGTAGTACGTGCCTTCCGCGCGACCGCGGTCGAAGATCGAGACGATGTTCGGGTGGTTCAGGCCCGCGGCGCTCTGCGCCTCGCGGCGGAAGCGCTCGACGAATTGCTCGTCCGCCGCGTGCCGGTCGTTCAGCAGCTTGAGCGCGACGCGCCGGCCGAGCTCCTGGTCCTCCGCCAGGTAGACGTCGGCCATCCCGCCGGAACCGAGCTTGCGCTTGATCACGTAGCGGCGATCGAACGTGCGGTCGATCAGGGTGTCAGTCGTGGTCATACGGGTCCGACTTACTGTGTTCGCGCGCCGGGGAGGATTGCCTCCATCAGTTGCTTTGCGATGGGCGCCGAGATCTTGCCGCCGAACCCGTTCAGCTGGTGCTCGACGGCGATCGCACCGGCCACCTGCGGGTTGTCGGCGGGCGCGAAGAAGATGAACCACGCCGTGTAGACCCTCGGCACCGACGTCTCGGCGGTGCCGGTCTTGCCGGCGACCTTGATTCCGGGGATCTGGGCGGCGGTGCCGGTGCCCGATGCGACGACGCCCTGCATCATGACGTTGATCGCGGCCGCCGTCGCAGGCTTCGTCGCGTGCTTCCAGAGCTGCGGCTTGATCTTGACCACGGTGCCGCCGCTGGGGCTCATCACCTTCTTGACCAGGTGCGGGGCCATGATGTCGCCGTGGTTCGCGATCGCCGCCGCCACGAGCGCCATCTGGAGCGGCGTCACGAGCATGTCGAACTGGCCGAACGCGAGCCGGCCCGGGTCGACGAGCTTCGGGTCGTCGTAGAGCGTGTGCCGCTTCGTCTTGAAGTTGTAGAGGCCGCTCGCCGCGACCTCGCTCGACGGCAGCTCGATCGGCGGCCTGGAGTAGAACCCGAACTGCTTCGCCTCGTCGAGCATCCGCTTCGCGCCGAGCTTGATCCCGAGCTCGCAGAAGACCGCGTTGATCGAGTGGATGAACGCCTGGACGAGGTTCACCCTGCCGAACTGCTCCGGCCCGTTCTGGTCGAGGGCGTTGTGGATCGGCCGGCCGTACTCGGTGCAGTAGCCAGGGTCGTAGAACGACGAATCGGGGGTGTAGATCCCGGAGTCGAGCGCCGTCGCCGCCGTCACCGCCTTGAAGGTCGAGCCCGGTGCGTAGAGACCCTGCGTCGCGCGGTTGTAGAGCGCCGACGAGGAGCCGGGGCACGCGTTCGGCGAATGGATGATGCTCGCGTAGCCGTTCGGCGACTCGATCTTGTTCGGGTCGTATCCGGGCGACGATGCCATCACGTACACCTGGCCCGTCTTCGGATTGACGACGACCGCGGCGCCGCACTTTCCGCGCAACGCCGTCTCGGCGATCTTCTGGGCGTTGACGCGGATGTTGAGGACGAGGTTGTTTCCGGTCACCGTCGCGCCCTTCAGCGTGGTCGTGAGCTTGTCGAAGATCGTGCCGAGGTTCGCGTTCGACGCCGTGAGGTAGGTGTTCTCGTCGCGCTCGATCCCGGCGCGGAAGCGCCCGACGGTCGAGTAGCCGACGGTCTGCGACGCGAGCCCGTGCGTTGGGTAGCGGCGGTAGTACAGCGTCTGGCCGCCGACCTTCTTCGGGGTGTTCGCCGCGAGCGCCGTCTTGCCGTCCGAGGCGTAGATGAGGCCGCGCTTGATCCGGAACTGCGCGACCCGCTGGATCGCGTTGTCCTGCTTCGCCGCGAGGCTGGGAGCCTCCCATGCCTGCCAGTAGGTCGTCGCGACGATCAGTGCGGCGAGCATGACGAGCGCCGTGATCGCGACGCGGGAGATCTGCCTGTTCATGTGCTGTTGGCTCGGTTCGAGACGAGGAGCAGGCCCGCGAGCAGCACGAAGTTCGCGACGACCGACGAGCCGCCGTACGAGATGAACGGCAGCGTGATCCCCGTGAGTGGGATCAACCGGAGGACCCCGCCGACGATGATGAACGTCTGCAGTGCGAAGCCGAACGTGAGACCGGCCGCGAGCAGCTTCGAGAACCCGTCGTCGGCCTGCAGCGCGATCTTCATCCCGCGGGCGACGAACAGCATGAACACGAGCAGGAGCGCGGCGGCGCCGACGAGGCCCAGCTCCTGCGCCAGGGCCGAATAGATGAAGTCGCTGTTCACATAGGGGATCAAGGGGCGCCCATCTGTCGTCGTAAAGGTGCCCTTGCCGAGGCCCGCGCCGCCGAAGCCACCGTTTGCGATGGAGTAGAGCGACTTCACGAGCTGGTAGCTCTGGCAATCCTGCCTGAGGGCGAGCGTGCCGGTGGTCGGGCAGGGCACCTTGTGCGTCGTCCACGGATGGAGCCAGATCGTGACCCGCTCGTGGACGTGCGGGATCTTGTCGTACACGACGATCCCGCCGGCGATGAAGAGGGCCACCCCGACGAGCACGAACGAGAGGCGCGCCGTCGCGGCGTACAGCATGGCGAGGAAGATCCCGAAGTAGAGAAGTCCGGAGCCGAGGTCGTTCGAGGAGACCAGCACGAGCATGCAGCCGCCGAAGATGACGAGCAGCGGGCCGACGTCCTTCAGCCGGGCCTGCGCCAGCAGCTCGCGCTTCTCGCGCAGGTAGGCGGCGAGGAAGACGATCAGGAAGATCTTCGCGAACTCGCCCGGCTGGAAGCGGAACGAGCCGACGTGCACCCAGAGGCGGGCACCGTTCACCGCCTGCCCGAAATGCGGCAGGCGGGGGAGGAAGAGCAGCGCGATCGCGCCGATGCCGAACAGGTACTTGTAATGCTCGAGCACCCGGTAGTCGCGGCGCAGGCCGAGTAGCGTGACGGCGAAGAGCGCAACCCCGATCACGATCCACAGCCCTTGCTTGAACGCGTCCGTCGTGCCGAGCCGGTAGATCTCGGTCACGCCGACCGCTGTGAGCAGGCCCGCCATCGGTAGGAGGTACGGGTCGGCGTTCGGCACCGTCATGCGCGTGACGACATGCGCCGCCAGGTACAGCGCGAAGAAGAAGAGCGCGTAGGAGAGCGAGCCCCAGTTGACCTGCGACGACCGCGCGATGTAGACGGACGCGAAGCCGAGCCCCGTCAGAACGCCGACGACGCCGAGGTACATCAGCTCACGGGTGCGGTTGCTCAGCGGGCGAGCCCCCACCAGACGAGGACGACGATGATGGCGACGAGCGCCAGGATGACGAGCAACGCGAGCAGCCTTCTCCCGAGGCCTGCCCGCGGTGCCTGCTGCTCCTCGTGCGCCGCGATCGCCGCGTCGATCTCGGCGGCGGGCACGACCATCGTGTCGACCGCCGTCGGCGCCGGGCCTGCCGGCGGAGGCGGTGCGACGCCATCCTCGGGGTGGAGCGTGTCCTCTTCGTCCTCCGACGGCAGTGCGAGCTCGCGCGTACGCTCGTCCGGCTCGGCCGTCGAGGCTCCCTCTTCGACGCTGAACAGCACGGCCGTGATGTTGTCCTCGCCTCCGCCGCGGTTCGCCGCCTGGATGAGCGCCCTCGACGCCGCGGGCAGATCGCCCCGGTGGCGGCGGAGGATCTCCTCGATGTCGCCGGCATCCACCATCGACGAGAGGCCGTCGCTGCAGATCAGGAACACGTCGCCGGCCTGTGCGTCGACGGAGAACGCGTCGACGTCGACGTCCGGGTCCGTGCCGAGTGCGCGGGTGATCACTGAGCGCTGCGGATGCACCTCGGCTTCGCCCGGCGAGAGCTCGCCGCGGCGAACGAGCTCGGCGACGAGCGTGTGGTCGTCGGTCAGCTGCTCGAGACGGTCCTCGCGCAGCAGGTAGGCGCGGGAGTCGCCGACGTGCCCGAAGACGACGCGGCCGTCCGGCTCGACGAGGGCGGCGGTGATCGTCGTCCCCATCCCGGCCGTCGCGGCGTCCGTCGTGGCCCGATCGTGCACGCGCCGGTTGGCCTCCTGGATCAGCTCGACGACGCGCCGCTCCCCGCCGCCGTTCGCGCCGCTCTCCTCGAGGGCGCCCGCGGCGAGCCCCGACGCGACCTCGCCCGCCTGCGCGCCGCCCATCCCGTCCGCGACGGCGAACAGCGGCGGCGCGATCACGTAGGCGTCCTCGTTGCGGCGGCGCTTCCTGCCGGGGTCGGTGCCCGCGTACGACGCGGCGATCTTCACGGCTCGAACCTCAGGTCGGTCTCCCCGATCCGCACCATGTCGCCGGGTGTCAGCTTCCGCTCGCGCGTCAGGCGGATCCCGTTCACGAACGTGCCGTTCGTCGAGCCGATGTCCTCGATCCAGACGCCGTCGCGGCGCGGTTCGAAGCGTGCGTGGCGACCTGAGGCGTACTCGTCGTCGGGTAGCGGCACGTCGTTGTTGTTCCCGCGTCCGACGGTCAGCGGATGCGAGTCGAGGGTGAAGACGTTCCCTTCCTCCAGCGCCGGGCTCTCGATCACGACGAGCCGTCCAAGCGGGCGCGCCGAGGGCTGGGCGATCAGGCCGGCCGCGGCTGCCTGCTGCGGGGCGAGGATCATCGACTCCTGCGGCAGGCGCAGGTCGCGCGCCGCGGAACGGACGATGCGCCAGATGAAGAGGTAGAGGAGGACGAGGAATGCGAGCTTCAGGGCGAGCAGCGTCGTCTCGACCTGGGCCGAGCCAACTGTCCTCAGCACTATTGGAGCTCCCGTGAGAACGCAATCTCGGTCGAGCCCAGCGTGAACCGCGTTCCGTCCTCGAGCTTCAGGCGCTTCACGCGCTTGCCCCGGACCTCGACGCCGTTCGTCGAGTCGAGGTCGATCAGCCAGTAGGTCGCGCCCTCCTGGCGCAGCTCGGCGTGCCGGCGCGAGACGTTCGGGTCGGCGACCTGCAGGTCGGCGTCCTTCGAGCGGCCGAGGACGGCCCGCCGCTTCCCGATCTCGTGTCGCCTGCCGTCCCACGTCAGCACGGCGATCTCCCTCTGGATCCCGAGGTCGACGGGCGACGCGGCCTCGGTTGCCTGGGGCGCTGCGGCGGACGGCTTGTAGACCATCGTTGCGTTCGGCTCGGCGTCGCCCTCGGGCTCGCCGGCCGCCTTCCGCCCGGTCTGAACCATGCGCGTCGCGATCCCGAAGACCCCGACGTCGAGGTCGTCGTCGCTCTCGAGCTGCACGTTCGGCGGCGAGAGCAGCACGTAGTTCTCCCGGCGTGCGTGCTCGGCCAGGTAGTCGGCCAGCTCGTCCTCGAGCTGGTCCTCGTAGCTCGCGAACTGCTCATGGTCGGCCGGCGCGAGATAGATCGTGTACTCGTTCGGCACGTAGACGCGCGAGACGGAGACGTTCCGGTGGTCGTCCATCTCCTTGATCAGCTTCCGTGCGAGCTCGACGGGCTGCACGTTCGTGCGGAACGCGCGGCCGAAGACGCCCTCGAAGAGCGACTCGAGCTTGGATTCGATGCTGCGAAGCATGGACATGAGGCGGCCGGGGTCTTCCCCGGGAAACGGAAGTCTAAGTCTTGGCTTCGAGCGCCAGTGTGCCCGCGGTCAGCCACGCCGCCGCGATCAGCGGCACGATCGCTGCAGCGGGCGCGGTCAAGGCCGTCGCCCCGAGTAGCGCGGCGCCGAATGCCGCGGCGGGCCACGGCCCACGTCCGCGGGCGTAGGGAAGGAGGGCTGCGGCGGCGGCGAGCACGACCGCCTCCGCGGCGAGCACCGGATGGAGCGTGAGCTGGTGCCAGAACGCCTGTGCGACCGCAGTGGGCCGGGTCGAGCCGGCGAGGCCGAGACCGAGCGGCGGCGCCGAGCCGTCGAACGGGAGCGGGACCTTTCGCAGGCCGGCGACCAGCGCGGCGAGCAGCACCGCCGCGAACGCCTGGGCCGCGCGCCGCGCGCGCCCGCGGGCGACCTGCGCCGCGACCGGCACGAACGCGAGCGCCGCGACCGGCACGAGCAGCGGCCCGGCGGCGAGGAGGAGCCCTGCGCGCGCGTCCCTCCACGTCAGCGCGATCCAGCCGCCGCAGAGCACCGCGTAGACGAGCGCGAGGCCCAGGGAGATGTTCGCGAGCGGGAAGAACGCGATCGCGAGCACGAACATGAGCCCGAGGCGAGGTGCCGTGAATCCGAGCGCGGCCCCGGCGCCTGCGATCGCGATCGGCGCGCCGGCGGGATAGAACGGCAGCCGTGCCGCCACCCACCCGGAGGCGACGCCGGCGAGCGCCCCGGGCAGGAGGCGCTCCACGGCGATCGCGGTGCCCGAGCGTGCAGGCGCCGCCGGCCTGGAGCCGCCCCTCTTCCGCCGCCGCTTCGGGAGCTCCCTGAGCTCGCGTGCGAGCCTCTCCGCCGTCGGCCGGCGCTGCGGGTTGACGAGCAGCGCGCTCGCGACCGTCTGCAGGACCTGCTCCGGCAGGTCGGGCCGCAGCGTCTCGAGCCTCGGAGCGCCGTGCTGGATCCGCTTCGAGGTCTCGACGAGGTCGCCGCCCCAGAACGGATGCTCGCCGGCGAGGGCTTCCCAGAGCAGCACGCCGACGGCCCACACGTCGGCGGCGCTCGTCGCCGTGCTCCCGTGAAGTCGCTCCGGCGAGATGTAGGCGAGCGTCCCCGGGATGTCGCCCAGGGCCGTCAGCGTGTCGAACTCGGCCATCTGCGCGAGCCCGAAGTCGAGCAGGCGGACGTCGATTCCCCCTGCCTCGGCGAGGAGAACGTTCGAGGGCTTGACGTCCCGGTGCACGATGCCGCGGTTGTGGGCGTGGGCGAGCGCCTCGGAGATCTGGGCGGCCACCTCGAGCGCCGAGCGATCGTCCAGCTCGCCCGCTCGCATCGCCTCGCGGAGCGTGCGGCCCGGGATGTACTCGTACGCGATGTAGACGTGCGACGGGTCGCGCGCCAGCGAGATGATCCGCTGGCAGCGCGGATGCCGCAGCGACGCCGCCGCGCGCGCCTCGCGCTCGGCGCGGTGGCCGGTCTTCCCTTCACGCGCGACGATCTTCAGCGCGACGTCGAGGCCGCTCCGCTCGTCGCGGGCAAGCCACACGTGACCCATCCCGCCCGAGCCGAGAGGCCGTAGCGGCCGGTAGCGATCGAGGAAGAGGTCGTGCGAGGCCGCCGCCGAGGACACTCTGGGGAGGTACTCCGCAGCCAGGACATTTCCTCTTCAAATCGAACGAACACGGTACATTCGTCCTGCTCATGGACCCACGCGACGACGACATCCAGTTCGACTTCTTCGAGGACGAGCCGGCCACGACCGAATCCCAGGCCCCGCGCGGCCGCCTGCCGCGCCGCGGAGGCCGGGGCACGGGGATGCGCGGCCCGGCCGGGCCGCCTCGCGGTCTGACGCCGATCCTGCGCCTGCTGGCGCTGATCGCGATCCTCGTCGCGGTGCTCGTGTTCTTCGGGCTGCTGATCCAGTCGTGCGCCTCGACGAGCAAGAAGGACGCGTACAAGAGCTACATGGCGAAGGTCGCGCTGATCGCGCAGGCCTCGGCGAAGGATGGCTCCGACGTCGCGAACGCGATGATCACGCCGGGCGCCAAGGTCGCGGATCTCGAGACGAAGCTCGCGCGAATCGCCGAGGCCGAGCGCACCAGCGTCACCGCCGCGCAGCACCTCGATCCGCCCGGCCCGCTCCGCGACCAGCACGAGAACCTGATCGAGGCGCTCCAGCTGCGCGTCAACGGCATCCAGGGGCTCGCACGGGCCTTCGGCGCGACGGCGGGATCGAAGAATACGGGCTCGGACGCGACGCTCCTCGCCACCTGGGCGCAGCGGCTCCTCGCGAGCGACGTGGACTGGGACGACCTCTTCAAGGAGCCCGCGACGATCGTGATGCAGAACGAGGGCGTTACGGGCGTGGCCGCGCCGCCGTCCCGTTCGGTCGCGAACCCGGAGCTCGTCACCCAGCGTTCGATGGCGGCTGTGCTCCAGCGGCTGCGCAGTGTCACCCCCGGCGGCACCCCGACCGGCGTGCACGGCACGAACATCGTCGCCACCAAGGTGCTGCCTTCCGGTCAGACGCTCCTGCGCGACCAGCCGAACACGATCGTCGCCACGCAGGGTCTCGCGTTCGTCGTCACCGTTCACGACGGGGGCGACTCGCAGCAGGTCGGCATCCAGGTGACCCTCACGCTCCAGAAGGCGAGCGGCGGCGGCACTCCGATCACGAAGACGAAGACGCTCGACGTGATCGACCCTGGCCAGGACAAGGACGTCACGTTCCGGAATATCGACGTCACCGGCCTCTTCGCGGAGAAGGCGGAGCTGAGGGTCAACGTCGCGCCGGTGGTGGGGGAGAAGGACGCCACGAACAACAAGGCGACCTACCCGGTTCTCTTCTCGGTCGCCTGAGCTAACGTCGCGCGATGCATCCGACGGCGACAGCGGCCCTCGCGGTCGCGATCCTTGGCGTGGCGTTCGGCGGGGTCGGCCTCGGCCTTGCGTGGTGGGCATGGGTCAAGGTGAGGCGCGTGCGCGACGCGCAGCGGCTGCTGCTCGGCGGGGGCCGGAAGGATCTCGTCGACTTCGCCGTCTCGCTGCAGGGCCGCGTCGACGATCTGCACAGCGCGGTCGACGAGGTGGCCGCCGGCCTGGCCCGCGTCGACCGTCGCGTCGACCGTACGGTCGGCAACACGTCGATCGTGCGCTACGACGCCTACGAGAACACGGGCGGCCATCAGTCCGCGTCGTTTGCCCTGCTCGACTCGGCGCGCACCGGCGTGGTGGTGACCGCGATCCAGGGCCGCGACTACGCGCGCATCTACATGAAGGAGCTCGAGCGCGGCCACGCGGCGGTGGCCCTCTCGCCCGAGGAGCAGGAGGCCGTCGAGCGCGCCATGGGGCGGTAGGCGCAACGCGCCCACGAACCTGATTCGGTGTCAGCCGAACCAGGTTCGCGAGTTTTCGCCCGCCGCAGGTCGCCCAAGTGCGGGAAACAGGTTCCGTTCGCGGGCGGCCCCACCTCCGGCAAGTGGGGTACATTGCCGTTCGGTGCAGCAGGTTCTCGTTCTCAATGCGAGCTACGAGCCGCTCAACGTGTGCTCGCTGCGCCGCGCCCACGTGCTCGTCTTCAAGGGCAAGGCCGAGGTGGTCGAGGAGCTGGATCGACCACTTCGCTCGGCCACCGACACGTATCAGTGGCCACACGTCATCCGGCTCGTCCACTACGTCCGCGTGCCCCGCATGGTGCAGCGGAAGATCTCCCGCCGCGCCCTCTTCGCCCGTGACGGGTGGCGCTGCGTCTACTGCGGCACCACGAACGGCCGCCTGACGCTCGACCACGTGATCCCGCGCTCCAAGGGCGGCGACTCGACCTGGGAGAACGTCGTCACCTCCTGCGCGCCCTGCAACCTCCGCAAGGGAAACCGGATGCCGCACGAGGTCCAGATGGAGCTGCCCGCCCGGCCGCGCCCGCCGGCGCCGGTCCTCTTCATCCGTCTCGCGACGCCGAAGATCCCCCAGCGCTGGGAGCAGTACCTCGGGCCGTACGCGACGGCGACCGCCGCATAATCATCCCCGCTCGCGGGGCAGCTCGGGATGCTGCTCCCACTCCGACCAGGAGCCGGGGTAGAGCCGGCCCTCTCGCCCTGCGAGGTGGAGGCGGTGCAGCACGACGCATGCCGTGACACCCGAGCCGCAGTATGCGACGACGTCGCCGTCGGGCAGTTGGGGGAGCTCCTCGTTCCAGGGCGCGTTGAGCGCCCCAGGGATACGGCCGGCGTCACGGTCGATCGGGTTCGGCTCGCCGCGCCAGCGCGCGGGCAGGCGCGCGTCGACGACCACGAGCTCATTGCCGCGGTCGACGAGCTCGGCGAGGGCGGCGGTGTCGCCCGCACGCTCGCGCGGCTCGAACTCGGCGGGCTCGACCTCCTCCTCGCCCGCGCTGAGCGGCCCCCGCCAGGCGGCGAGGTCGGTGACGGCGCAGTCGTCGTGGCCGAAGTGGCGTAGCAGCCACCAGAGCCGTTCGGCCCCACCCAGCGAGCCGTAGGCGACGACGAACGTGCCGCCGTCGATGCCCGCGCGCGACGCGGCGGCGGCGAACATGTCCGCGTCCGGCAGCGGGTGCCGCCCGGCAGGCCCGGGCGGGCCTGCGAGGTCGCGCTCGACGTCCAGGAAGGCCGCCCCCGGTATGTGGCCGGCGAGGTACGCCGCTCGCCCGAGCGCGGGATCCTCGAGCGACCAGCGGCAATCGACGAACCGGTAGCGCATGCGCCACAGGAAACCACACGCATGAATATCCAATCCAGGATCATGTTCTTGCAAAACTTGCTTGTGTTTTTGCGAGCAACGGTTTAGCCTCGCGCCATCGACAAGGGAGGCACGGGATGGTTAGCGTCTTTCGCACCTGCGCGATCGTGGCGGTCGCAGCGGCGGCCACCGCGGCGATCGGGGCGAGCGCCGGCGGCGCCGCGACGAAGGCGGTTCCGCACGGAACGGTTGCGGCACTCGACCCTGCGCTGACCGCCGGCCGCGGCGCGCCCGTCGCGTTCGTCGAGCAGGAGGCCGAGAACGCCGTCACCAACGGCTCCGTGCTGGGGTTCGACACGACCGCCTACACGCTGGCCGCCGAGGCCTCCGGGCGCAGTGCGGTCCAGCTGACGTCGCCCGGCCAGTACGTCGAGTTCACGCTCACGCAGCCGGCCAACGCGCTCACCCTTCGCTACAGCATCCCCGATGCTGCGAACGGCGGCGGAATCGACGCGCCGCTGTGGATGACGGTCAACGGCAAGCGCCCGACCAGGCTGACGTTGACGTCCAAGTACTCGTGGCTCTACAACCAGTACCCGTTCTCGAACGACCCGAACGCGGGCCTCCTGCATTCCGATTGGTGGGTGACGGAGTGTGGGTGCGTGCCCGCCACGACGACTCCGACGCCGGCGTTCGTCACGCCGTTTCGGCCGATGCACTTCTACGACGAGCAGCGCATCCCGCTCGAGCGCCTCTACCAGGCCGGCGACACGATCCGCTTCACCGTCCCCGCTGGCACGAATGCCGATTGGACAGTGATCGACCTGGCGGACTTCGAGCAGGTTGCATCGCCCGTCCAATCGGTGCCCAACTCTGTCTCGGTGCTCGACTTCCACGCCGATCCGAGGGGACACGTCGACGCCTCGAACGCGTTCGACGCCGCGATCGCGGCCGCGAAGGCGTCCGGCAAGTCGGTATTCATCCCGGCCGGCACGTACCAGGTGAACCGCCACATCGTCGTCGACGACGTGACGATCCAGGGAGCGGGCAACTGGTGGACGATCGTCCGCGGCAGGCAGGTCGAGCTCTCGTCGCCGGCGCCGGACGGCTCCGTCCACACGGGCGTGGGCTTCTACGGCAAGTACGCGCAGGATGGCGGCAGCTCGAACGTGCACCTGTCGAACTTCGCGATCGAGGGCGACGTCCGCGACCGCGTCGACACCGATCAGGTGAACGGGGTCGGCGGTGCGTTGAGCGACTCGACGATCGACGGCCTCTACATCCACCACACGAAGGTCGGCCTGTGGTTCGACGGGCCGATGCACGACGTCACCGTCTCGAACACGATCGTCGCCGACGTGATCGCCGACGGCGTCAACTTCCACGACGGCGTCACAGACTCGCGGGTCGTGAACTCGTTCTTCCGCAACACCGCCGACGACGGGATGGCGATGTGGTCGTCGCCGCACGAGAACGCGAACGACGTCTTCGACCACAACACGGTGCAGACGCCGACGCTTGCGAACGGGATCGCGATCTACGGCGGTCGCGACAACACCGTGTCGAGCAACGTCGTTGCCGACCCGATCCGCGAAGGCAGCGGGCTGCATGCCGGACAGCGCTTCGCCGCGACGCCGTTCGCCGGCTATCTGCGGTTCACCGACAACACGACGGTGCGGGCCGGCAGCTTCGAGCTGAACTGGAACATCGGCCTCGGCGCGATCTGGCTCTTCGCGCTCGAGGGCTCACTGACCGCCGACGTCGAGGTGACCGGGGACAACTTCCTCCAGAGCACCTACAACGCGATCATGCTCGTCTCCGACTTTCCCGTGAAGGATCTCTATTCGATCTCGAACGTGCACTTCAAGGACATCCACGTCGACGGGACCGGGACGTCGGTCGTGAGCGCTCGTGTCGCCGGGTCAGCCAGCTTCGAGAACGTCGACGCGCGAAACGTCGGTGCGGTCGGCGTGAACAACTGCGGCTCGTTCCACTTCACGGCACCGGGGTCGGAGTTCTCGCTGCTCGACCTGGGCGGGAACGACGGCGGTGGGACCACAGGCCCGTGGCTCGCGTCGTGGGAGCTGCCAAACACGATCACGTGCGACGACCGTCCTCCCGTCGTCGCGCCGCCGCCGCCCTCCCCCTGGTAGGCGGCTGACGGTTGGGCCGCGCCGGCGACGGCGCGGCCCAACCAATGAACGCCTCAGGCGATCGCGAGCCCGCTCTGCGGGTCGAAGAAGTGCAGCCGCCGGGTGTCGACGACCAGCTGCAGCCGGTCGCCTTCGCGCGCCGCGGTCTGCGGCCCGAGCCGCGCCACGAACATCGAGCTGGCATCGCCGAGCGTTCCGCCGACGAGCTCGCCCTCGTTGTCGGACGCGTGCGTGGCGGGGAAATGCACGAGCACCTCCGATCCGAGAGCTTCGCGGAGGCTGCAGACCGTGTTGATCGTGCGGCCCACGGGAGTGTCCGGAGCGTTTTCGGCGGTGTCGAAGTCCTCGGGCCGGATGCCGAGCACGACCTCCTTGCCGTCGTAGTCGAGCAGCTCCGGGCGGTCACCGTCGATCGCCAGGCTGTTCTCGCCGAACGAGACGACGAGGTTGCCGTCGTCGCGCGTCAATCGACTGGTGACGATGTTCATCGCGGGCGAGCCGATGAAGCCGGCGACGAACAGATTCGCCGGCCATCGGTATACGCGCTCCGGCGTGTCCACCTGCTGCAGCTTCCCACCGCGCATCACGGCGATGCGATCTCCCATCGTCATCGCCTCGGTCTGGTCGTGGGTGACGTAGATGGTCGTGACGCCGAGCGTGCGCTGAAGCTTCTGGATCTCCGCACGCATCTGGACGCGCAGCTTCGCGTCGAGGTTCGAGAGCGGCTCGTCCATCAGGTAGGCGCGCGGTTCGCGAACGATGGCGCGCCCCATGGCGACACGTTGCCGCTGCCCGCCGGAGAGCGCGCGCGGCTTGCGCTCGAGGTAGTCCTCGAGCCCGAGCGTGGCCGCGACCTTCGCGACCCGTTGCCGTGCGTCGGACTTGTTGACGCGGCGCAGCTTGAGCCCGAACGCGAGGTTGTCGGCGACCGACATGTGCGGGTAGAGAGCGTAGTTCTGGAACACCATCGCGACGTCCCGGTCCTTCGACTGCACGTCGTTCACGACGTCGCCGCCGATCAGGATCGCGCCGTCGCTGATCTCCTCCAGCCCGGCGAGCATGCGCAGCGCGGTCGTCTTGCCGCAGCCCGACGGCCCGACGAAGACCATGAACTCGCCTTCGTCGATCGCGAGGTCGAGCGAATCGACCGCGCGCGTTCCGTCCGCGAAGACCTTCGTCACCCCCTGGAACTCGATTGGTGCCATGCGATGCTCCTTTCAGCCCTTGATCGCGCCGCCGAGACCGGAGCCGCGAAGGAACGTGCGCTGGAAGATCAGGAAGCCGGCGATCGGGACGAGGCAGGCGATCAACATCGCGGCCAGGAAGACGCCGAGCTCGGTCTGAGCCTGGATGTTCGGCAGCCGGACGGAGAGCGGCTGCTGGTCGGGGTTCGTCAGGACGAGCAGCGGCCACAGGAAGTCCTTCCACGAGGCGAGCACCGCGAAGACCGAGACCACGCCGAGGATCGGACGTGACAGCGGAAGCACGACCCAGAGAAACAGCTTGAGCGGGCCCGCGCCGTCGATCCGCGCGGCCTCGAAGATCTCGCGCGGCAGGTTGTCGAAGAAGCGCTTGACGAGCACGACGTTGAACGCGCTCGCGCCCGCAGGCAGCCAGATTGCCCAGTAGCTGTCGATGAACGAGTGGTGGATGAGCGGCGGGTGCACGATCTCCACGTACAGCGGGACGAGCAGGACGACCGCGGGGACGAACAGCGTCGTGAGCAGGAGGCCGGTGATCAGCGGTGCGTACTTCGGCCGGAGCACCGAGAGCGCGAAGCCGCCCGTGGTCGCGACCAGGACCTGCACGAACCACGAGCCCAGTGCGAGCACGACGGTGTTCCAGAAATACCGGCCGACGTGAACGGTCGACCACGCTTCGTGCAGGTTGCTCCACGCGCTGCCGTGCGGGAAGAGCGCCATCGGAAAGGTGATCGTGTCGTTCGTCGGCGTGATCGCGGACTTCGCAAGCCAGATCAGCGGGCCGAGCCCGATCACGATCAGGCCGATCAGCAGCAGCCCCTGTGCCGAGCCGACGCCCCAGCGGATGCGCGCGCGGCGCCAGTCGGACGGCGAGATCAGCGCGTGACCCGCGTCGGCGTTCGCGCGCGCGCGGCGGCGTGCCGGAAGGGCGATCACCGGGTGCTCCAGGAGCGCGTCGCGCGCAGGTAGACGAGTGAGAACACCGCGAGGAACGCGGCGAGCATGAGGCTCAGCGCGGTCGCACTCCCGTAGTCGCCACCCAGCGAGTTGCCGAACGCGTAGTCGAAGATCAGGAGGAGAACGGTCAGCGTCGCGTTGGCGGGACCGCCCGAGGTGAACAGGTACGGCTCCAGGAAGACCTGGGCCGTCCCGATGATCTGCAGGATCATCGTCAGCAGCAGCACGCCGCGGAGCTGCGGCAGCGTGATGTGCCAGATCTTCCGCCAGAGCGTCGCGCCGTCGACGGATGCGGCTTCGTAGAGCTCGCGGTCCACGCCGGTCAGCGCGGCGAGGTAGATGATCACCGTGCCGCCGGCGTTCGCCCACGTGGACTCGAGGACGAGCGACGGCATCGCCGTCCGCTGCGACTGCAGCCATGGATACGGCCCGAGGTTCACCCAGCCGAGGATCGTGTTGAAGACCCCGGTCGGTCCTGCGTCGTAGAACGTCTTCCAGAGGAGGACCGCGACGACCGGCGGGATCACCACCGGCAGATAGGCGAGCGCGCTGTACAGGCCGCGGAAGCGGCGCACCTCGCTCATCAGGACGGCCGCGACGAGCGGGATCGGATAGCCGAAGATCAGCGCCAGCCCCGCGAACTCGGCGGTGTTCTCGACCGCCTTCGGGAGCAGCGGATCGTTGAGCACCGACCGGAAGTTGTCGAGGCCCACCCACGTCGCCGGCGACACGAGATTCGTGTGCTGCAGCGACATGATCACCGTGCGCACGATCGGATACCACGAGAACGCCCCGAAGACGAGCACCATCGGCAGCAGGAAGAGCAGTGTCGTCAGCCCGCCGCCGCGCACCCAGGTGATCGGAGTGCGACGCGCGCGCCGGTAGGCCTTCGTGCTCACGGCTGCAGGCTCGCGGTCCGGCCAGCTGGCGTCAATGGGATCCAGTGTCGACATGCCATCAGGCGGGCGGCCGGGGTGTGTCCCCGGCCGCCCGTGGTGAAGCGAACTACTTGCCCTGGCTGATCAGGGACTGTGCGGTGCTGTTCGCCGCGTCGAGCAACTGCTGGACGTTGGCGTTCCTGTCGGTGAAGACCGCCTCGACCGGTGCGTCGAGCGTGTGGTAGACGCTCTGCGTCGACGCGGCCGGCTCGGGAACGAGCGTCTGGTTGAAGATGCCCGTGTTGAACGGCTTCATCTGCGCCAACGGGACGTTGATGTACGGCTTGATCCACGTGTTGGCGAGGTCGTACTGCTTCTTGTTGAAGATCGGCAGGGCGGGAACGCCCACCGGCTGCTTGCTTGCAACCAGCGTCTGGGCGTTGCGGATCGCCTGCTTCTTGTCGACGAGCGGCCGCTCGTAGAAGAAGTCGATCCATTTCACCGCTGCCGCCCGTGCGGCTGCGTTCGCGTCCGGCCGGACACCGACTTCGGTGCCGCCGCCGAGCACGCCCGCCGTCTTGTTCTTCGCGAGCGGGATCGTCGCGAGGCCGTAGATGCTCGAGTCGATGTTGCTCGCGGAGACGAGGTTCGTGTAGACGTCCGAGCCGCTGATGTACATGCCGATGTTGCCGGCGGCGAACGACTGGTTGATGTCACCCCAGCTGTAGTCGAAGTTGGAGCCCATCGAGTTGTCCGTCCAGCGCATCTTCTTCAGCATGTTCAGCGCCGTGACGGCTTGGCGGTTGTTGAGCGTTGCCTTGGCGCTGGTGCCGCGGCCGGTCTCCATCCGCCCGCCGAGCGAGTAGACGACGGTCGTGAAGATCCAGCCGGCCGTGTTGTCGTCCTTGCCCATCTCGGCGTAGCCGGCCTTACCCGTCTTCTGAGCGATCTGCTTCGCATCCGCTGCAAGCTGAGCCCACGTCCTCGGCGGCTTGTTCGGGTCGAGGCCCGCAGCTGCGAACAGCTTGCGGTTGTAGTGGAGCGCCTGCGCGTACGCGCCCTTCGGCAGCGCGACGATCTTGCCCTTCGCCGTCGTGCCTTCCGCGAGGACGGCCGGGTTGTACTTCGCGAAGTACGGGAGCCGCTTGACCTCGGCTGTCAGGTCGGCGAGCTGTCCGTTGTCCCCGAGCGTGCGTGCATCGGTGAACGGCACTTCGAACACCGTCGGCAGCGTGCCGGCGGCGAGCTTGGCCGCGAACGTCGGGCCCGTCCACTGGTACTCGACCGGCTTGATCTTGATCGACGGGTTCGCCTTCTGGAACTCGGCGACCTGGTTGTTGAACTGCTGGATCGCGGCCGGCGTGCTGCCGGGGATCAGTGACGCGACGCTGATCGTGACCACCTTCGCGGTTGCGGCGCTGGAGATCGACGCGGCGCACACAGCGAGCAGGCTCACGAGGGCAACGGCGGCTGTCATAGCCATGCGAGTGGACTTCATCGTCCCTCCCTTTCCTTGCACCGCTCTGCGGTGCGGGTCCATAGTGCTCGATTCGAACTGCTGTGCGGCCCGGGGCCGTGGCTCAGTCGCGAGCCAGGCGCAGCCAGGCGGTCGTGTCCTGAGGGAGCGCACCTCCTCTGAGCGGGTCGCTGGCGATCAGAAGCTCGGCGCCGTCCGGCAGCGCGACCGGGTCCGGGCCGAAGTTGACGAAGCAGGCGAAGCTCGCGCCGCGCGCGAAGGCGACGACGCCGTCGCGGTCGGGCAGCCAGGACAGCGTCCCGGCGCCACTGCCCCACGGGGCGGTCCGCCGCAGGCGCAGGCCGGCGCGGTACAGCGAGAGCATCGAATCGGGGTCCTCCGTCTGGGCTGCGACCGTGAGGTGCGCCCAGTCGCCCGGCTGGTCGAGCCAGGGCCGGTCGGCGCCGTCCTTGCTGAACCCGTACGGCGGCCGCGCCCCGAACCACGGAATCGGGATGCGGCAGCCGTCGCGGCCGGGATCGACTCCGCCCGAGCGCTGCCACATCGGATCCTGCTTGCGCTCGGGCGGGATGTCCTCGACCTCGGGCAGGCCGAGCTCCTCGCCCTGGTAGACGTACATCGACCCCGGCAGCGCCATTGCGAGCAGCGCGGCGGCGCGGGCGCGTCGCGTGCCCCGCTCGAGGTCGGTGGGAGTGCCTGCGCGCTTCGCCTCGAAGGAGAACGAGCTGTCGTCCCGGCCGTAGCGCGTCACCGGCCGCGTCACGTCGTGGTTCGAGAGCACCCAGGTCGCGGGAGCGTCGACCGGGGCGTGCGAGGTGAGCGTCGCCTCGATCGAGGCGCGCATCGGCGCGGGCTCCCACGGACACGCGAGAAAGTCGAAGTTGAACGCGGTGTGGAGCTCGTCCGGCCGCAGGTAGCGCGCGAGCCGCTCGGGCTCCGGGAGCCAGACCTCTCCGACCAGGACGCGCGGCTCCGGGTAGCTGTCGGCGACCGCGCGCCAGCGGCGGTAGATCTCGTGCAGCTCGTCGCGGTCCATGAACGGGTGCCGGCCGGGAGTGCCCTCCGCCGGCGCCTCGCCAAGGGCCGGGTCCTTGACGAGCAGCGCGGCGGAGTCGATGCGCACGCCGGCGACGCCGCGGTCGAACCAGAAGCGGAGCACGTCCTCGTGCTCGGCCCAGACGTCCGGGTGCGTCCAGTTCAGGTCGGGCTGCTCGGGTGCGAAAAGATGGAGGTACCACTCGCCGGGCGCGTCCGCCTCGCCTTCGATCCGCGTCCAGGCGGGACCGCCGAAGATCGACCGCCAGCCGTTCGGCGGCAGGTCGCCGCCGGGGCCGGTGCCGGGGCGGAACCAGAAGCGCTCCCGCTCGGGCGAGCCCGGGGGCGAGCCCAGCGCGGCCTGGAACCAGGGGTGCTGGTCGGAGACGTGGTTCGGAACGATGTCGACGATCGAGCGGATGCCGAGCAGGCGGGCCTGGGCGATCAGGTTCTCCGCTTCCTCCAGCGTGCCGAAGGCCGGGTCGATCGAGCGGTAGTCGGAGATGTCGTAGCCGGCGTCCGCGAGCGGCGAGGGGTACCACGGGTTGAACCAGAGCGCGTCGACCCCGAGGTCGTGCAGGTACGGCAGCCGGTCGAGCACGCCCGCCAGATCGCCCGTCCCGTCGCCGTTCGCGTCGGCGAAGCTGCGGACGTAGACCTGGAAGACGACCGCCTCGCGCCACCAGCGGGCATCCGCCGCCGGGCCGTCCGTAGCGGCCGCTTCGTCGACCGTCGTGTCGGCGCGCGCCACGGACGAGACCATCGCACATTCGACAACGCAATGCAAGAGATCGACGATCTCTTGCATTTTTCTGACTTACAGGTGACCCGCCTGTGCCAACACGGCGACCGGCGGAGCCGCCGTCGAGCCGCGGGCGACGATCTCCGGCTCGAAGAAGAGCTCCTCGGCGGAGACCGCCGAGCCTTCGATCTGGCCGGTCAGCATCGCCACCGCGGCGCGGCCGATCGCCTCGATCGGCTGCCGGACCGTGGTCAGCGGCGGGTCGGTGAAGCTCATGAACGCCGAGTCGTCGTAACCGACGACCGAGAGCTCAGCGGGGACCGAGAGTCCGGCTCGGCGCGCGGCGCGGATCGCGCCCAGCGCGAGCGGGTCGCTTGCGCAGACGATCCCCGTCACGCCCTCGCGGATCAGGCGCGACGCGGCGGCGTGCCCGCCCTCGAGCGAGAACATCGTCCGCTCGACCAGCGCGGCCGGCGGCGGGTTGCCGGTCGCACGCACGGTCGCGGCTTCGAAGGCGGCGAGCTTGCGCAGCGACGGGACGTGGTCGGGAGGCCCGAGAATCAGGCCGATTCGCTCGTGTCCAAGCGAAGCGAGGTGCCCGTAGGCCTGCTCCGTGGCAACGGCGTCGTCGGTCGAAACGCGTGGAAAGTCGAGGTGCTCGGCGGCCGCGTTGACCAGCACGACCGGCAGGCGGAGCTTGAGCAGGCGCGCGTAGTGCTCGTGCGGGGCGTCGGCCTCCGCGTACTGCCCACCGGCGAAGACCATGCCGGACACCTGCCGCTCGAGGAGCATCTCGACGTACTCGGCCTCCGACATCGACCCGGTTCGCGTGCAGAGGACGGCGTTGAAGCCGCGCTGGGCGAGCGCCCCGCCGACGACCTCTGCGAGCGCGGGGAAGATCGGGTTCTGCAGCTCCGGGACGATCAGCCCCACCATGCGCGCGCGCCGCACGCGGAGGTGCGTGGGGCGTTCGTAGCCGATCACGTCGAGCGCCGTCAGGACCGCGGCGCGGGTCGCATCGGAGATGCCGGGCTTGCCGTTGAGCACCCGGCTGACGGTCGCCTCGCTCACGCCGGCCTGCTTCGCCACGTCTGCAAGATTGCGCGCCACGCCGCAACTCTACGGCATTCGCTTGCAAGTCTCTTTCAAGCGTCTCGCTTGTGACGAAACGGACGGCTGCGGCGTAGGCACGGCATGAGACGCCTACTCGCCCTTGCCATCGCCGCGGCCGTCGTGCTCGCCGCCTCGGCCCTCGCCGGAGTCGGCCGGCCGGAGGCCGCGCGCGGCGACGCCGCCGCTCCCGACACCGTCACGACGACCGGGCACGGCGTCGTGGTCGCCGTTCCCGACCAAGCGTCGATCACGGCCGGCGTGCACACCCAGGCCGCGTCCGCCTCCGACGCGCTCGCACAGAACGCGAAGCTGATGAACGCCGTCATCGCCGCCCTGAAGGCCGCCGGCGCGACGAGCCTGCAGACGCAGCAGGTCTCGCTCTCGCCGCAGACCGACGAGCAGGGACGCGTCCGCGCCTTCGCAGCCGACAACACCGTCTCGTCGAAGACGAAGGTCGCCGGCGCAGGTGCGTTGATCGACGCCGCGGTCGCCGCCGGCGCGAACACCGTGAACGGCCCGATGCTCGACGTCTCGGGCCGCGACGCGCGCTACCGCGACGCGCTCGGGAAGGCGGTCGAGGACGCACGCGCGAAGGCCGAGGCGCTCGCGAAGGCGGGCGGCTTCGGCGTCGGCCAGGTGTCGGCCGTGACGGAAGGATCGACCGACGTGCCTCCGCCGATGTTCCAGGCCGCCGTGAAGGACGCCTCGACCCCGGTGGAGCCGGGGACGCAGGACGTGACGGCCGACGTGACCGTCACGTTCCGCATCCGCTGAGCCTCTACCGCCTGAAGTCCAGCCGCAGGGGCCGCTCGCAGCGGGCGCAAACGCTGCGAGCGGCCCCCTTCCGCTCGGCGATGTGGACGGGCAGCGGCTTCTCGCAGCTGCACCACCGTTCGTCGTCGGGCGTCTTCGTCACACGGATCCTGCTGCGGTTTGCGTTGCGGGCGAGGGCATGTGAGCGGGATGCTGCCCGTGCCGCACGCCCATGTGGCCGTGCGTCTCCGTCCCGTAGCCGCCCGGCACCGGGATGTAGAACTCGGGATAGCCCCACATCCCGTGCTCGGAGACGTCGAGGCCCGCCGTTTCGACGTGATCCTCGACGCGGATGCCCCACAGCTTGTGCATCGCGAAGAGCGCGCCGAACGACGTGGTGAACGTGAACGCGCCGACGGCGACGATCCCGAGGGCCTGGATGCCGAGCTGGTGGAAGGACCCCGTGTACACGAGCCCTCCGGTGCCGGTGGCGAGGTTCTTCGCGAGCAGCGGCACCGCGAAGATGCCGGTCGCGAGCGTGCCCCAGACGCCGGACATGCCGTGCACCGCGACCGCGCCGATCGGATCGTCGATCCCGATCGACTCGACCCAGATCACGCCGAACACCGCGATCAGGCCGGAACCGATCCCGATCACGATTGCGGCCCACGGGGCGACGAACCCCGAGGCGGCGGTGATCGCGACGAGCGCGCCCAGCGCGCCGTTCAGCATCATCGAGATGTCGGGCTTGCCCATCTTCACCCAGGCGACGCAGATGCCGGTGACGGCTCCCGCGGCCGCTGCGATGTTGGTCGTCGTCGCGACGTAGGCGAAGAAGCCGAAGCCGCCGAAGTCGACCGAGAGCGTCGAGCCGGGGTTGAAGCCGAACCAGCCGAACCAGAGGATCAGCGTCCCCAGCACCGCGTAGGGGATGTTGTGGCCCGGGATCGGGTTCGCGCGCCCGTCGGTGCCGAACTTGCCGATGCGCGGGCCGAGGATCAGCGCGCCGGCCAGCGCGGCGAGCGCCCCCTGGTAGTGCACGACCGTCGAACCGGCGAAGTCCTGCATGCCGTGCTTGAACAGCCAGCCGTGCGGCGACCAGATCCAGTGCGAGACCACCGAGTAGGTCAGGGTGAACCAGATGCCGAACGCGAAGTAGACCCACAGCTTCGCGCGCTCGGCCATCGCGCCCCAGACGATCGCAAGCGACACGCCGGCGAACACGACCTCGAACAGGTAGCCGGCCCCACCTGGGATCTCGGCGAACCAGTCGAACGGCGCCTTGCCGACGGCGGTCAACTCGGTCACCGACGGGAAGAAGCCCGCCGTGCCGAACAGGGCGTTGCCGTCGCCGAAGGCGATCCCGAACCCGACCGCCCAGTAGACGAGCGACGCAAGCGCGAAGATGAGCACGTTCTTTCCGGCGATGTGGCCGGCGTTCTTCATCCGCGTCAGGCCTGCCTCCAGAAAGGCGAAGCCCGCCTGCATGAACATCACGAGCACAGCCGTGATCACGACCCAGATCGTCGACGCGGCGACGAGCAGGTCGTGGTTCGAGACGTTAGACATGAGTCGCGACCCCCTCCAGGCTGGTGCCCGTGCGGTTGTGCATGACGTTGGACACCGGCGTCGACCAGCACAGGCCGTCGCCGGACTCGTTGCCGCTGCGTGCGGCGTCGACGATCGCGCCGATCACGCCGTCGACGATGTCGTCGGCGACGACGAACACGAGCAGGGCCTTCGGCAGGAACCGCGACTCGAACACGCGGCCCCGGTACTCGTGCGTGACGCCACGCTCGCGGCCGTGACCGATCGCCTCGATCACGGTGACTCCGACATGGCCGGTCGCGTCCTCGACGGCGTCGATCACCGTCTCCACGCGCTCCCTGATGACGACTGCCTCCACCTTCTGCATCGTCAGGCCGCCACTGCTTCGGGCACCGCTGCCGGCACGGTCACGATCGTCTGCAGGATCCGGCCGGCGATCCGGTAGGGGTCGCCGAGCGAGTTCGGCCGCCGGTCCTCCAGGTACCCGCGGTAGCCGTTGTTCACGAAGCTGTGCGGGATGCGGATCGAGGCGCCGCGGTTCGCGAGCCCGTAGGTGAACTCGTCGATCGCCGCCGTCTCGTGCAGGCCCGTGAGCCGCATGTGGTTGTCGGGCCCGTACACGGCGATGTGCTCGTCCTTCGCCTCGTCGAACGCCGCCATCAGGGCCTCGAAGTACTCCTCGCCGCCGGCCTCGCGCATGTGCTTCGTCGAGAAGTTGGTGTGCATGCCCGAGCCGTTCCAGTCGTGCTCGATCCCGAGCGGCTTCGGATGGAAGTTCACGTCGACGCGGTAGGTCTCGCAGAGGCGCAGGAGCAGGTAGCGCGCGATCCACAGCTCGTCGGCGGCCCGCTTCGAGCCCTCGCCGAAGATCTGGAACTCCCACTGGCCCTTGGCCACCTCGGCGTTGATCCCCTCGAGGTTGATGCCGGCCTCCAGGCAGAGGTCGATGTGCGCGTCGACGATCTCGCGGGCGACGTCGCCGACGTTCTTGAAGCCGACGCCGGTGTAGTACTCGCCCTGCGGCGCCGGGAATCCCTCGCGCGGGAAGCCGAGCGGCACGCCGTCGCGATAGAGGAAGTACTCCTGCTCGAAGCCGAACCAGGTGTCCGGGTCGTCGGGGATCGTGGCCCGGCTGTTCGAGGGATGCGGCGAGCCGTCGGGCAGGAGCACCTCGCACATCACGAGCATCCCGTTCTTCCTGGCCGGATCGGGGAAGAGCGCGACCGGCTGCAGCAGGCAGTCGGAGTTGCTGCCCTCGGCCTGGCGTGTCGAGCTGCCGTCGAAGTTCCAGATCGGGAGCTCCTCGAGGGTCGGGGAGCCGTCGAGCTCCACGATCTTCGTCTTGCTCCGCAGGTTCGGCACCGGCTCGTAGCCGTCGAGCCAGATGTATTCGAGCTTGACCTTCATTGGGGTTCCTCCCGCTTCGGACCACAAAAAAAGCGCCCACGACTGCCTGAGTCGTGAAGCGCCATTGCTTCCGTGCGGGCCTTCTTCGGCCCGGCACGTTTGCGCAAATTAGCGGTCCCGACGGACGATGTCGAGCAACCGGTCGGCGGTGTGCTCGACCTGGAGGGTCGTGTGGTCGATGTGGAAGCGCTCGTGGAGGAGGCCCTCGAGCCCCTGGCGGATGCGGTGGCAGTCCTCGCCCCGGCCGACGAGGACGTGGGCGGCGAGCGCGGGAAACCCGGAGCTGATCTCCCAGATGTGGAGGTCGTGGACGTTCGTCACCCCTGCATGGCCGCGCATGGCCGCGTCGACCTCCTCCGGGGCGATCCCCTCGGGCGCGCTCTCGAGCAGGATCCGGCCGCTCGCGCGCAGAAGCGGCCATGCCGCCGCCAGCATCGAGCCGGCGACGAGGAGGGATGCGATCGGATCAGCCCGCTGGAAGCCGGTCGTCCAGACGACGAGGCCGGCGACCGCGGTGCCCGCGAACGCGTACAGGTCGGTCAGCAGGTGCCGGTAGCTGCCCTCCACGTTGAGGCTCCGTCGGTTCGCGCGCCCCACCTGAAGGAGCGCGACGACGTTGACGGCCGCGCCGGCCAGGGCCGTGGCCACGACGAGGCCGCCGCGGACGTGGGGCGGTGAGTCGAGCCGGCGGATCGCCTCGACGACGATCGCGAGGCCGAGGACGAGCAGGGTGAGGCCGTTTGCCTGCGCCGCCAGGATCTCGGCCCGCCGGAGGCCGAACGTCATCCGCCCGCCGGCCGGCCGGAGCGCGAGCCGCGCCGCCCACACGCTCAACCCGAGCGCGGCCGCGTCGACCAGCATGTGCGCCGCGTCGGAGAGGAGCGCGAGCGAGTGAGCGACGACGGCGATGGCGACCTCCGCCGCCATGAACACGAGAATCAGCGCCAGCGCGACGGTCAGTGGCCGCACCTGCGTCTCCGCGCCGACGCCGTGGTCGTGGCCGTGGTGGTCGTGGGCCATCCCCGTAGTGTTACGACATGCATGCCGACGTGGTGTTCGTCGAAATTCCGGCGGGATCGCGGAACAAGTACGAGTGGGACGAAGAGCTGGGCGGGATCACGCTCGACCGGCGCCTGTTCACGTCGATGAGCTATCCGGCCGACTACGGCTTCGTCGAGGGGACGCTGGCCGAGGACGGCGACCCGCTCGACGCGCTCGTGCTGGTCGGCGAGCCGACATTCCCCGGCTGCCGCATCCGCGTACGCCCCGTCGGCGTCTTCCACATGGCCGACGAGAAGGGCCCCGACGAGAAGATCCTCTGCGTCCCCCTCAACGACCCGTCGTGGAGCGGGATCTCGGACGTGCACGACGTCCCGGCGCAGCTCCGGAACGAGATCGAGCACTTCTTCCAGGTGTACAAGGATCTCGAGGGCAAGACGACCGAGACGCGCGGCTTCGGCAATCGCTCCGAGGCGGACGAGATCGTCGCCGCCTGCCGCCGCCGCGCCGCCGCGGGCTGACGAAAAGTTTGCGGACGCGCGCGGCTTCGCCTAGTCTTCCTCGGGCCATGACCGGGATCGCCAACGCAGACGTCAGCAGTCGCCGCTTCTAGCGGCGGCAGTGCGTCTTCGTTCGGTTCTCGTTTCTCGATCCCAAGGAGCATGGTGTGTCTTCTCAAGCGGTTGTCGTACGTGACCTGGAAAAGGTCTTCTCTCGCCGGAAAGGGCTTGTCCACCGGCGGCGCCGCGCTGCGCTGAAGCGCGTCAGCTTCGAGATGGAACGCGGCGAGTGCGTCGCGATCCTCGGTCAGAACGGCTCGGGCAAGTCCACGCTCGTCCGCCTGCTCTCGACCCTGCTCATTCCGGACGGCGGTACGGCCCACATCTTCGGGCACGACGTGTTCCGCGAGGAGCGGAAGGTGCAGCGGCTCGTCAACCGCGTGTCGGTCGAGGCGAGCTTCTTCAAGAAGATGAGCGCTGCCGAGAACCTGGCTTACGCCGCGCGGTTCTACGGCATGGGGCCGCGCCAGACGCACGCGAAGATTCCCGTGATCCTCGAGCGCGTCGGCTTTCCGTCGTCGCGACGCGGCGAGTCGATGGAGAACCTGTCGCGCGGCATGCAGCAGAAGGTCGCGCTCGCCCGCGCGCTGCTCACCTCGCCGGTGCTCTTGCTGCTCGACGAGCCGACGACGGGGCTCGATCCGCGCTCCAAGCAGGAGGTGCAGAAGTTCATCCGCGAGATCCGCGAGCGCCACGACTCGACGATCCTGCTCTGCACGCACGACATGAACGAGGCCGAGGAGCTGGCCGACCGGATCGGGTTGCTCGACAAGGGCGAGCTGCTCTTCCTCGAGCCGGTTGAGGACGTAAAGGAGCGCTACGGCGTGGAGACGCTCGAGGCGGCGTTCTTCGCGGCGACCGGCCGCACGTTCGAGGACGAGAAGACCGAAGACGACGAGGAGAGAGAGGTGTTCGCGTAATGGCTTCTGTTGACGTCACGTTCACGCGGCGCAAGATCCTGCGCGATGAGCTGATCGGGCTGTACGGCGTCGTGGAGCGCAACCTCTATCTGACGAGGCGCTACTTCCTCTGGGATCTCGCGTTCCTGCTCTGGACGATCGCGAACACGCTGACGATCGTCTTCATCTCGCGCGGCGTCGACCTGGCGCCCGCGGCGCGGAACGAGCTCGCGACGAAGCTGCTCGTCGGCGGCGTGATCTGGGCGTTCCTCGGGATCATCTTCGAGATCGTCACCGAGACGGTTGCGTGGGAGCGCTGGGAGGGGACGATCGAGTACACGTTCATGGCACCGGTCTCCCGGCCGGTGCACCTGATCGGCATGGGCATCTACGCGGTGCTCTACGGCCTCGTGCGCGCGGCGGCGATCTTCGTCGCCGTCGTCGCGTTCATCGGCATCCACCTCCCGCACGCGAACTACCCGGCGGCGGTCGCGCTGCTCGCGATCGCGTCGATCTCGTTCATCGGCGTCGGGATGATGACGGCCGTCCTGCCGCTCATCTCGCCCGAGAAGGGAACGCAGCTCGGCTTCGTCGCGCAGGGGCTGATGCTCGTCGTGTCCGGCGTCTACTACCCGGTCAGCGTCCTGCCGTCGTGGATGCAGTGGATCGCGAAGATCTCGCCGGCGACGTACGCGCTGCGCGGGAACCGCAACCAGATCCTGAATGGCGCGGGGCTCGCGTGGGCCGACGTGTGGCCGCTGCTCGTGATCGGCGCGTGCTCGATCCCGGTCGGGCTCGTCGTCTTCCGCGCGGGCGAGCGGTATGCGAAGAAGACGGGAAAGCTGAAGCGGTCGGGGTGATCAGGCCCGCTGAACCGGAGGCGCAGGACGCGTACGCGGGCCTGCCGCTGCCGTGAAGCGCCTGCCGGCGACGACCGCGAACTACGCGCTCGTCGTCGCGTTCTCGTTTTCTCCATTCGTCGTCCTCGCCGTCTACTTCGTGCGCGTCGTGCACATGACGCCGCTCCAGCTCGTGCTCACGGGCACGGTCATGGAAGCTGCGATCTTCGTCTTCGAGGTGCCGACCGGCGCGCTCGCCGACACGTACGGCCGCCGGCTTTCCCTCATCGTCGCGTGTCTCGTCCAGGGGACGGCGCTCGTGATCGTCGGTCTGGTGCCGAACTTCTGGGTGATCGCGGCGGCATGGGCGTTGTGGGGCTTCGGATACACCTTCCAGAGCGGGGCGTGGCAGGCGTGGCTCGCCGACGAGATCGGCGTCGAACGGCTCGGCGGGGTGTTGATGCGCGCGGCGCGCCTCGGCTACGCCTCCGGGATCGTCGGTCTGCTCGTCGGAGTCGGGATCGCGACATGGAGCCTTCGTGCCGCCGTGGTGTTCGGCGGCGCGGTCACCATCCTCGCCGGTCTGGCGTGCGTCCTCGTGATGCCCGAGACGGGATGGGCGAGGAAGCCGGTCGAGGAGCGCGCATCGCCCGCGCGGGAGCTCGCGCTGACGGCCGGTCTCGGCGCGCGCTTCGTGCGTGCGCAGCCGCTCGTTCTCTTGCTGATGGGTGCGACGTTGTTCGCCGGGGCGTCGAGTGAGGCGTTCGACCGGCTCTGGGAGGCGCACTTCATCCGCGATGTCGGCTTGCCGAGGATCGGTTCGTTCGATCCGATCATCTGGTTCGGCATCCTCGGCGTCCTGACGTCGCTGATCGGGCTCGTCGCCTCGACCATGCTGATCAAGCGCTACGAGCATGCGACGAGCCCCGTGCTCGCGCGCGCGCTTCTCTGGATGACAGCGGTGCTGAGCGCGGCGTCTGTCGCCTTCGGCCTCGCACGTAGCCTCGCGGTCGCTCTGTGTGCGCTGCTCGTAGCGCAGGCGATGCGCAGCCTGCTCTCGCCGATCACGATGACCTGGCTCAACCGGCAGATCACCGACTCGAGCGTGCGCGCGACCGTGATCTCGATCGTCGGCCAGTCGGATGCCGTCGGTGAGGCTGCGGGCGGTCCGGTCCTGGGTGGAATCGGCAACGCGTTCGGGATCCGTGCGGCGCTCGTCGCAGGCGGGCTCGTCCTCTCGCCCGCGATCGCGCTCTACGCGCGCGCCGTCGCTCACCACGGACGCGAGACCGAGTTGGAGGCTCTGCCGACGCCGTGAGCAGTGGTTTGAGACGATGAGCTTCTTTTTCCGGAGAGGAGCGACACGCAGATGGCGATGATCGAGAGCAAGGATCGGGCGACCTCCGATCCCAAGGCCCGCAAGAAGGTGCTCGAGGCGGTGGAGAAGGAAGGAGTGGAGTACGTCCTCTTCTGGTTCACCGACATCGAAGGCCACCTGAAGAGCTTCGCGATCACGCCGTCGGAGATCGAGGGCGCGCTCGACGACGGCATGGGCTTCGACGGCTCCTCGATCACCGGCTTCAACGCGATCGAGGAGTCCGACATGGTCGCCATCCCGGATCCGGACACCTGGCGCCTGATGCCGACGCGTCAGGGCGAGGCGAAGGTCGGCCGGCTGATCTGCGACGTCGTGAGGCCGGACGGTCAGCCGTACGAGGGCGACCCGCGCTACGTCCTGCGCCGGGCGCTCGAGCGGATGCAGTCGCTCGGCTTCGACACGTTCAACGTCGGCCCCGAGCTCGAGTACTTCCTCTTCAAGGACAACGAGTCGACGGTCACCCTCGACGAGGGCGGCTACTTCGCCATGACGGCGCTCGACGCGGCGACGGAGCTGCGGAACGAGACGATCCGCGCGCTCGAGGCGATGGGGATCGCGATCGAGTACCACCACCACGAGGTGGCACCGTCGCAGCACGAGATCGACATGCGCTACGCGTCGGCACTCGACATGGCGGACCAGACGGTCACGTACCGCCTCGTCGTGAAGGAGGTCGCCGCGAAGAACGGCGTCTACGCGACCTTCATGCCGAAGCCGCTGTTCGGCGAGAACGGCTCGGGCATGCACACGCACATGTCGCTCTTCACCGACGGCCGCAACCGGTTCTTCGAAGGGAGCGACCAGTACAACCTCTCGCCGACGGGGAAGGCGTTCATCGCCGGCCTGCTGCGCCACGCGCGCGAGCTGTCGGCGGTGTTCGCGCAGTGGGTGAACTCGTACAAGCGGCTCGTGCCGGGGTACGAGGCGCCGGTCTACGTCGCCTGGTCGCAGCGGAACCGCTCGGCGCTGATCCGGATCCCGCTCTACAAGCCCGGCTCGGAGCAGGCGACCCGCGCCGAGATCCGCTGCCCCGACCCGGCCTGCAACCCGTACCTGACCTTCGCGGCGCTGCTGCACGCGGGCCTCGAGGGGATCGAGCGCGGCTACGAGCTACCCGAGCCGATGGAGACGAACCTGTACCACCTGACGCCCGAGCAGCGGCGCGAGCGCGGGATCGTCTCGCTGCCCGAGACCCTGGGCGAGGCGATCGACGAGCTCGCCGGCTCGGAGCTCGCGCGGAAGGCGCTCGGGCCGCACATCTTCGACCGCTACGTCGAGCTGAAGCGGAAGGAGTGGGACGAGTACCGCGTCCAGCTCACCGACTGGGAGCTGGAGCGCTACCTCTCCGTTCTCTGAAATGCCACAATTGGAGTGATCGCGCTTGCTGCGGCTTGCGCGATCCAACTGACGGCCGACTGCGAGCTGCTGGGATTTCCCGCAGCTCGCGGTCGTTGTGGCGCCACTGACGACCGCGCCCTTCGCGGTGTAGGTCTGACTGCGGATTCCCCACCCAGCGCCGTCGAAGGTCAGAGTCACCGGCCGGTTCTCCGCAAACAGCGCGAACTGTGGGATTGGTCGCGGCTCGGATCTGCCCTCGGCGCGCCGAGCTGCTTGTAAGACTGTGGCGATGGACGCGGGCCCAGACGCGCTCCGGACCTCGGCCTTCGCGAACGACCCGCCGCTCGGGGCGGGCCCGGTCGGTGAGCCCGACCTTGGTCCGA
>JBJMKB010000103.1:0-3863 GCA_045806045.1 Gaiellaceae bacterium
CACCGGCGCCACGACGCGAGGAGCGACCCGAGAGAACACTCGGAGCGGCCCTCAGAGGCCACGCTCGACGCGAGAGAACGGCACCGCTCCTCATTTCGCACATCCGGTCATGCGGCACCAACCCGCGCATATGAGTCGCGACACAGACGTCGACGACAGCCGATGCGCTCTCCCCGCCGAACTCACCCGCAGACCGCGGGCCCACTAACCCCTGCGCGGTTGACAGCACGCACTCCATATGAGTGTTCGTGAACGCCCCCGAGAGCGCGTTGCCGACGGCCCACACGCCGGCGAGGCTCGCTTTGCCGGCTGAGTCGCCGCGGACGAATCCTGAACCGAGATAGACGCTCCGGTTGGCGCGACTTTGGCTTACCGATGCGTAGGAGAAGGATTCTTGCGGGCCGATCAGGAGCCGCCCGGCTCCACGAGGCCGGTCTCGTATGCGCGCACGACGAGCTGTACGCGGTCGCGCGCGCCGAGCTTGCGCAGGATGCTCGCCACGTGAGTCTTCACTGTCGCGGGGCTCAGGTAGAGGCGCTTCGCGATCTCCTCGTTCGAGAGTCCAGCGGCGATCTCGCGTAGGACGCCGACTTCGCGCTCGCTCAGTTCCTTCAACGCGACCGGGATCTCTGGGCCAGGTGGCGGACGCCGCGCGAACCGCTCCACGAGGCGCCGTGTCACCACCGGGTCGATGAGCGTCTCTCCCGCCGCGGCATCGCGGACGGCTTGTGCGAGACGGCCTCGCGGGGCGTCCTTGAGGAGGAACCCGCTCGCGCCAGCGTGGATCGCGTCGTAGACGTGACTGTCGAGGTCGAAGGTGGTGAGGATGATGACGCGGGGTGCGCCGGGTTCGGTGGTGATCCGCCGGGTGGCTTCGATCCCGTCGAGTTCCGGCATGCGTACGTCAAGGACGGCTACGTCTGGCTTCTGCGTGCGTACAGCTTCGATCGCTTCGATGCCGTTCGACGCCAGCGCCACGACGACGATGTCGTCTTCGGCGCCGAGGATCGCCGCGAAGCCCTCAAGGACGAGCGTCTGGTCGTCCGCGAGGACGACGCGAATCACGTCGTCCTCACTGGCAACCGGGCGCGGATCGAGAATCCCCCTCCTGCGGTCGCGCCGGCTTCGAGCGAGCCGCCGTAGACCGCGACGCGCTCGCGCATGCCTACGAGGCCGTGGCCCGGTCGTCGGCTGGCACCGGTGCGCTCACCGCAGTCGGTGACGACGATCTCTATCTCGCTGGGGCGGTATCGCAGGACGACACGCGCCGGCGCGGCGCCGGCGTGCTTCACCACGTTCGTCAGCGCTTCCTGCACGATCCGATACGCGGTCAGGCCGAGACCCGCTTCAACCTCGAGCGACCTGCCGTCAACCTCAAGGCGGACGTCGACACCAGCGCTGCGCGCCTCGTCGATCAACGTCGGGATCTGGTCGAGCCCGGGCTGCGGACGCCGGTCGCCGACCGACGGATCGCCGTGCAGGACGCCGAGCAGGTCGCGCAACTCGGCGAGCGCCTGCCGACCGGACTCGTCGATGCGCTCGAGCACGTCCCGCAGGTCGCTATCTTCGGTACGAGTATGGGCGGCCTGCGCCTGCACGACCATCGTCGTCACGCGATGGGAGACGATGTCGTGCAGTTCGTGCGCGATCCGTGAACGCTCGGTAGCAGCGGCTGCATCACGCTCGGTCTCCGCCAAGCGAACTGCCGCAGCGCGACGGCGAAGTGCGTAGCCGGCCGACCACGAACCTCCGACGATCAGCGCCGCGAACGTCCAGTCGCCGACATCCGACGTCGACGGGATGAGCGCGACCAACAGAAGGAGGAGTGCGGCCGCCGCCCCTGGCGGCGATGCGAGTGCCGCCGCCGAGCTGGCCGCGAGCGCGAGGACGATCAGCCCGGTCAGCCCATTCGTCGGCGTCGTCGCGATTCCCTGCGCGAACACGGCCGCGGCAACGACCGCAGCCGTCGCCGCGGGAAGCGGGCGGCGGAACGCGAGCGCTCCGGTCATGAGGAGCGCGCTGACTGCCAGGACGGGGCGCGACCCCTCGACCTCGGCCGTCCCGACCATGAGCTTCGGCGCCCAGATCTCGACTTGTCCGGCCAGCGCAAGGCCAACGGCGATCACTGCGTCTACTGGGGAGATACGCACGAGACACGAGCCTAGAACGCAGATGGGCCAGCGTCATCGGCCGGGCGGACGAGTGGATTCGGCCGCGCGGCCGATGACAGCGACTGCCGCGGGCGGCAAGCTGCCTCTTGCCAACTACCCAGAGGGAGGACGGATGTCCAGGAACCTTGCTCTTTCGGTCATCGCCGGCATTGCGGTGGCGCAACTCGGCTGGATCGACCCGATCTTCATCCCGCTGGCGCTCGCCGGCCCGCTAGCGACGGGCGCTCTTGCGGCCACGCGCGGGATCGCGCTGCGTTGGGCGGCGCTTACCTGGTTCGTCGCCGGCATCGCGATGCTCGTCGGCGACGAGATCGTGAATCATGAAGACGCGATCTTCCATGCCGTGCTCGCCGTGGTCATGGCAGGGCTCGCCTCGGCAGGTTGGGCAATCACGACGCGCCTGACGCGAGGTCGAGCGGTGCCCGTTTGATCAGTCGCCGGCCGTGACGTCGCCGCGTCTGCCGAAACGTGATTTCCGCTGTCGGCGCCACTCGGCGCCAGGCTCCTATCAGCTTACGTTCGACGGTCTCGCTCGGCGGCGGCGACACAACACTGGAAAGTCAGACCAACTACGGGACGACATTCGAAATCGCGTCAGCCGCCGCCGATCGAGTCTGCGCCAGCAACCGGACGCTGTCGCTTATCGAGAATGACATTGAGTTCCGGAAGTGACGCCAGAGCGGCCGAACGGTAATGGCGGTTCGATGCCCTCCCTCTCCGTGGGTGCGGAATCCCGCCTCTGCGGGACTCCGCACCCACGAGCGTCCCGGGGCCGCAAGCCTGCGGGGCTACGCAAGCGCAGCGCAGATTTGGCTGTCGAGCGCAGGCCGCTGCCCTGCGACCCGTACGACGTTGAACGAGACGAAATCACCGGTCGCCTGGTCAAACGTGACGTCGAACATGATCAGACCGACGTCGACACCAATGACCGGGCCGTTGGCGAGCTTGAACATCGGTGACGCACCGGCACTGGTGAAGATCAGAGAGAACGTGCCGTCGCCGTTGTCGATCGGCGTGCCCACCTTACGCACGCCTGTCGACCGGATCTCCAGCGACTTCCCTGTCGCAGTTACCGTGAACGTCGTCAGAACATTGATGCTGGCGCGCGAGTCGTTGGCCGTCGTGTAATTCGCGACGACCTGATCAACCGATGTCCCGGTCAGGCCGCACCAACTATCCGGATACGGATCGCTCGTGAAGTGGTCGTGGCCGATCCCGCCGGCCACTGCCGCGGCCGTGACGGCGAATGCGACCACCGACACCGCGAGGAGCGACCAAAATGTCTTCTTCATCGTGCCTCCCTCTGGTAGGTACCGACGAAGTGTCGGGGGCACCACTACCGATGCGCTATGAGGGCGCTACCGTCACGCAGCTTCGTGCGCCGGTCTTCCGCCGCGCACCGCGAATAGCGGGTCGAGAATCGAGGTTCTCGCCTGCGCGAGACCGTATGGACTGACCCGGCGCCTCGCTCGTAAGTTGTCGCGGGTTGCCGTCGGGAGTGGCCCGGCGGTAGAGCCGCTATTACGGGAGGCGCCGGTTATGGGCGAAGGTAGCTGGGTCGGACTTGATGTGCATGCTCGCTCGGTGGTCGCGGGTGTGATTGATGCGGCGAGCGGTGAGGTGTGGTCGCTGCGGGTGCCGCCGGGTGTTGAGGGGACGGTCGCGTGGCTGCAGACGTTGCCGGCGCCGGTG
>JBJMKB010000104.1:0-19507 GCA_045806045.1 Gaiellaceae bacterium
CGCGCATGCCGTCGCGCTGCTCGGAAAGCTCGGCGACCTCGCGCCTCAGCTCCTCGACGCGCACCTTCGACGCGGGGTCGCGCTCTTTTTTCAGCGCCTCTTCATCGATCGTGAGCTGCGTCAGCCTTCGCAAGAGGGCGTCGATCTCGACGGGCATCTAGTCGATATCCATCTTTAACTTATAAGAAGCATCGTCGACGGCGACATCCCCGACTCCCTGCGCGACAAGCGCGTCGTGGCGCTCGACCTCGGCTCGATGGTGGCGGGCGCCAAATACCGCGGCGAGTTCGAGGAGCGCCTCAAGGCCGTCCTCGGCGAGATCACCGACTCCGCCGGCCAGGTCATCACCTTCATCGACGAGCTGCACACGATCGTCGGCGCCGGTGCCGCGGAGGGAGCCGTCGACGCGGCGAACCTGCTGAAGCCGATGCTCGCGCGCGGCGAGTTGCGGTGCGTCGGCGCGACGACGCTCGACGAGTACCGCAAGCACATCGAGAAGGACGCCGCGCTCGAGCGGCGGTTCGCGCCCGTCTACGTCGACCAGCCGACGGTCGCCGACACGATCGCGATCCTGCGGGGACTGAAGGAGCGCTACGAAGCGCATCACGGAGTCCGGATCCGCGACTCGGCGCTCGTCTCGGCCGCCGTGCTGAGCGACCGCTACGTCGCCGACCGCTTCCTCCCCGACAAGGCGATCGACCTCGTCGACGAGGCCGCGGCGCGCCTGCGGATCGAGATCGACTCGAGCCCGCACGAGCTGGACGAGGCGAACCGCCGCGTGATGCTGCTCGAGATCGAGCTGGCCGCGATGGCGAACGAGCCGCCGGAGATCCGCGAGCCGATCGAACGGGCGCTCGCCGAGGCGCGCGAGGAGCGTGACGCGCTCGCCGCGCGCTGGTCGAAGGAGAAGGAGGTGCTCGAGCGCATCCGCGAGATCACGCGCCGGATCGACGAGCTGCGCATGGAGGCAGAGCGCGCCGAGCGCGAGGGGAACCTCCAGCGTGTCGCCGAGATTCGCTACGGCGAGATCCCGGCACTCGAGCGCGAGCTCGAGGAACGCGAGAAGGTCGAGAATCCGATGGTGAAGGAAGAGGTCGACGAGGACGACATCGCCGCCGTCGTCGGACGCTGGACCGGCATCCCGGTCGACCGGCTGCTCGAGAGCGAGACGGAGAAGCTCATCCACCTCGAGGAGCGGCTGCACGAGCGCGTCATCGGACAGCACGAAGCGGTGAGCGCCGTCGCGAACGCGCTCCGCCGCGCGCGCACCGGCCTCCAGGATCCCGACCGCCCGATCGGCTCGTTCGTCTTCCTCGGGCCGACCGGCGTGGGCAAGACGGAGCTCGCCCGCGCCCTCGCGGAGTTCATGTTCGACGACGACCGCGCGATGGTGCGCATCGACATGAGCGAGTACCAGGAGCGGCACACCGTGTCGCGCCTGATCGGCGCGCCTCCCGGCTATGTCGGGTACGACGAGGGTGGGCAGCTGACCGAGGCGGTTCGCCGGCGCCCGTACACGGTGATCCTGCTCGACGAGATCGAGAAGGCGCACCCGGAGGTCTTCGACGTGCTGTTGCAGGTGCTGGACGACGGCCGGCTCACCGACGGGCAGGGACGCACCGTGGACTTCCGCAACGCCGTGCTGATCATGACGTCGAACATCCGGACTGCGGACGCGATGGCCGAGCACTTCCGGCCGGAGTTCCTGAACCGCATCGACGAGATCGTCGAGTTCAAGCCGCTGACCCGCGAGCAGCTGAACGGGATCGTCGAGCTGCAGCTGCGCCGGCTGCGCGGCCGGCTCGCGGAACGCAGCCTGATGCTCGAGCTGACGGACGCGGCGAAGGAGGTCCTGACGGACGCGGGGTGGGACCCCGTCTACGGCGCGCGCCCGCTGAAGCGCGCGATCCAGCGCATGGTCGAGAACCCGCTCGCGCTCCGGTTGCTGGAGGGCGACTTCGGCCCCGGCGACACGATCCGCGTCGACGCACAGAACGGCGAGCTGGTCTTCACCCGCCTCGAGTCGCGCGAGCCGGTCGCGGCCTAGGGCTAGCCGACGACGTCGAACTGCGAGCGCAAGCCCGTCACGTCGAGGATCCGGCGCACCGGCCAGCCCGTCTCGTCGCCGAGGAGCAGTACGAAGTCCAGGCCCGCTTCCGCGGCGCGGCCGCGCGCCCCGAGCAGGACGCCGAGCACGGTCGAGTCGATGAAGGCGGCGTGGCGCAGGTCGACGGTCACGGGCGCGGCCTCGGCGAGGAGCGCGGAGAGGCTCTTCGCGAGCTTGTCGGCGGTGTAGGCCTCGTGCTCGCCGTCGAGCCGGACGATCGCCCGGTCCTGCTCCACGCTGACGGAGATGCCTTGAGATGCCATTCGAGTCCCCAGCCCATGAACGGGCGGCACCCCGGGCTGGATACGGTGGCGTGGTGATTCTCGTCGTCGCTGCGACCCCCGCGGAGCTCCGCGGCGCCGACGGCGTCCCGACCCTCGTCTGCGGTGTCGGGCCCGTGGAGGCGGCGGCACGCACCGCATCCGCCCTCGCGACCAGCCGGCCGGGGGCCGTATTGCACGTCGGGATCGCGGGCGCGCGCACGTTCGGCGCGCCGGAGCTCGTCGTCGGCAGCGAAGCGGTCTACTGCGACGCCGACGACGCGAAGTGGATCGAGCTGCGCGTGCCGGCGGCGGCGGCGCTCGTCGCCGCAGCGCGACGTGCCCTGCCGGGTGCTCGCGTGGAGCCGATCGGGACGAGCGCGCGCGTCGGCGGCACGAGCGGGTGCGACATCGAGGCGATGGAGGGCTATGCGGTCCTGCGCGCCGCGACGCTCGCCGGCGTTCCGGCTGTCGAGGTGCGGGCGGTCGCGAACGCGATCGGCGAGCCGGACCGCGCGAGGTGGCGCTTCGACGACGCGAGGCGCGCGCTTTCAGCCGCACTGCCTGCGCTCGTCACCGAAATCGAACGTGCGGAGGTCGAGCATGCGGACGCGTGAGCTGCCGCCGCCGCTGCCGCCCGAGCAGCGGACGGTCGGCCAGCTGATCGGCGAGACGATCCGCGCCTACGGCCAGCGGTTCTGGCAGGCGCTGCTGCTCGGCCTGCCGCTCGCAGCCGCGAGCCAGCTCTCGCTCGGCCGAGGGCCCGGCGCACAGACGCTGATCCTGTTTGCCTTCACGCCGCTCGTCGCCGCGGCCTTCCTGCGTGCCTGCTCGCTCGTGCACGGCGTCCGGCCGACTGCCACCGCGTTCGCGTGCGCCGTCCTCGTCTTCGCTCCGGTGCCGTTCCTGATCCGGTTCTTCGTGCTTCCGGGCGTGGCGTGGCTTGCGCTCTTCGGGCTGTCCGTGCCGGCCGCGATGGTGGAGCGCCTCGGCTTCCGCCGGGCGCTCGAGCGCGGCCGCCAGCTCGCGCTCGCCGACTTCGTGCACTCGGTCGGCTCCCTCGCGGCGCTCGTCATCGTCGTCGTGCTATCGGAGCTGACGCTGATCTCGCTCCTTCGCTCCCAGGGCAACAACGGCCAGCGCGTGGCGCACGCTCTGGCCGACCTCGTGATGAGCCCGCTGCTCTATGTCGGCGGCGCTCTGCTCTACGTCGACCAGGCGGCGCGAGTAGTAGGCTCCGGCCGACGTGCCGCTGTTCATCCTCCTCTCGACGCTGACCCAGCAGGGCATCACGACGCTCAAGTCGAACCCTGAGCGGCTCCGGCAGGTGAACCAGGACGTCGAGGAGCTCGGCTGCCGTGTGCTGCACCAGTGGGCGACGCTCGGCGGGTTCGATTTCGTGAACGTCGTCGAGGCGCCGGACATCGCCACGGTCGCGAAGGTCTCGGTCGCCCTCGGCGCGCGCGGCTCGACGAAGATCGAGACGCTGCCGGCGCTCGAGATCGAAGAGTTCCTGCGGACCCTCGAATAGTCCGAAACGGCCAGTTGTGCCGACGCGTTCCACAAGATAGAACTGGCCTTCGTGCGCGACCCTCGGATCGACGAGTACGCCCGCTTGCTCGTCGAGCGGTCGGTGGGCGTGCAGCCCGGCTGGCAGGTTCAGGTGCGCGCGACGCCGCTCGCGCGCCCGCTCGTCGAGGCGGTGCTCGAGGAGATCGCGCGCCGCGGCGCCTACCCCTTGCTGCAGATGACGTTCGAGACGATCGGCGGGCCGTTCGCGCGGGAGGCGCCGCTCGAGCTGCTGCGCGTGCCGGCGCCACTGCAGAAGCGCATCTGGGAGGAAGCCGACGCCTTCATCGCGATCTGGGCCCCCGAGAACTCCCGTGAGGGCTCGGACCTGTCAGAGGAACGGAAGGCGGCGCTGCAGGAGTCCGCGACCCCGATGCGCGAGCGGACGATGGCGATGTCGGCGCCGTGGGTGATCGCCGAGTATCCCGTGCTGTCCGGAGCGCAGGACGCAGGCATGACGCTGACGGAGTACGAGGAGTTCATCTTCGCCTCGGTGCTCCTCGACTGGAACGCCGAGGGCGAGCGCATGCGGAAGATCGCCGACGTGTTCGACGCGGCCGAGGAGGTGCGCATCGTCGGGCCGGGGACCGACCTGACGCTGTCGGTCGCGGGGCGCGAAGGCGCGGTCGACGACGGTCATGTGAACATGCCGGGCGGCGAGGTCTTCTATTCGCCCATCGAGGATTCGGCGCAAGGCGTGATCGAGTTCCGCGAGTTCCCGGCGGTGTACTTCGGCCACGAGGTGGACGGCGCACGGTTTGTCTTCGACGGGGGCCGGATCGTCGACGCGGACGCACGATCGGGCGAGGACTTCCTGATCAAGACGCTCGACACCGACGAAGGCGCGCGGCGGCTCGGCGAGCTCGGCATCGGCTGCAATCCGGGGATCCGGCGCTTCATGAAGAACGTCGCGTTCGACGAGAAGATGGACGGCACGGTGCACCTCGCCGTCGGCAACTCTTACACCTTCACCGGCGGCAAGAACACGAGCTCGATCCACTGGGACATGGTCAAGGACCTGCGAACCGGCGGCGAGCTCTACGCGGACGGCAACCTCGTCCAGAAGGACGGCGCCTGGCTACCAGTAGGACCCTGAGGGCGGAACCTGATTCGGTGTCAGCCGAGCCAGGTTCCTGAGTTTCACGCGTCTCGCTGGAAACGCGAGGACTCGGCGGAACCTGATTCGGTGTCAGCCGAACCAGGTTCCTGAGTTTCGTCCCTCCGGATGCAAACTCGAGAACCTGGTTCAGACAGCGAACCAGGTTCAACCAGCGAATCAGGTTCAACCAACCGAACCAAGCGCCGCCGCAACCTCTCCGGCGAGCCGTGCGTTGCCGACGATCAGGTCGCGGTTCGCGGCCAGCGTGCGGCCGCCGCTCTCCCGGTGCAGGTAGGAGAGCACGAACGGCGTCACCGCCTGGCCGTGCACTCCCTCCGCCTCGGCCGCGGCGAGCGCCTGCTCGATGAGGGGCTCGACGTCGTCGAGGCTTTCGTCCGGCGGGCGGCCGAGCAAGAGGCCGCCGCCGTCGAGCGCCCAGTGCGCCGCGGCGATCCGCGCCGCTTCCGCCGCGGACTCGACGCGCGCGGACACGGGCGGGCCTCCGCGCGCCGCGTAGAAGAGCGGCAGCTCGTCGGTGCGAAAGCCGAGCACCGGCACGCCGAGCGTTTCGAGCAGCTCCGCCGTCGCGGGCACGTCGAGCAGCGACTTCACGCCCGAGGACACGACCAGCGCCGGCGTCTGCGCGAGCACCCCGAGATCCGCGGACACGTCCGGCGGCGACGGCCAGCCGCGGTGCACGCCGCCGAGACCGCCGGTCGCCATGACGCCGATGCCGGTCGCGCGGCACACCGCGAGCGTGCCCCCGACCGTCGTCGCGCCGGCCGCGCGCTGGGCGACGGCCGCCGCGAGATCGCGCGGGCCGAGCTTGCGAGCCGAGGCGTCGAATCGCTCGAGCTCGTCGCGCGTCAGCCCGACGACGATCTCGCCGTCGAGCACCCCGATCGTCGCCGGCACGCCGCCGCCTTCGCGCACGGCCTGCTCGGAGGACAGGCCGACCTCGACCCCCTCGCCCGGCGGGAACCCGTGCGCGACGAGCGTCGTCTCGAGCGCGACCACGTTCTCGGCCTCGCGCACCTCGTCGGCGATGCGGATCACGGCATCGCTCCGAGGCGCGCGCAGCAACGTGCCGCCGCGGCGAGGCCGACCTCTGCACCGCCGACGTGGAAGCCTGCGGCGAGCGCGTCGCCCGCGCCCGTCGTGTCGACAATCTGGGTCGCCACGGACGGATACGAGCGACCGTCGACGTCGAGACCGTGCGCGCCACGCTTCACCACCCAGCGCGTGTCGAGCTCGCCGAGAGCCTCGCGCTCGCGCTCCGTCGCGAAGACGACGTCAGGCGCCATCGCGCGCACCCGCGCACGGAAGGCGTCGTCGACGAGCGTCCATGTGGACAAGTCGACCGCCACCTGCGCACCGTGTGCGCGCGCGAAACCGACGGCAGCCTCCGACGCGGACGCGATCGGCTCAATGAGCAGGGAGTAACCGGAGAGATGCAGCACGTCGCAATCGAACCACGCCGCCTCGAGGTCCTGCGCCGACAGCTCCGGAGCCACACCGCGGTCGGACGCCATCGAGCGGTCGCCGCTCGACGCGAGGGAGACCACGACGCCGTTCCGCCCCCCGATAGGCCCGACGACCTCGACTCCGAGCTCGACGAGCGCGCGTGTGACGATTTCGCCTGCGGCGTCGCCGCCGCGCCGGCCCACGAACCGCGCCTCCGCACCCATTGAAGCCGCCCAGGCTGCGACGTTCGCCGCCTGGCCGCCCGGCCCAGTCCGCGTCGTCGCCATCCGGTCGTCACCGGGGACGAGGGGCTCGTCGAGCCGCACGATCACGTCGAGGAGGAGATCGCCGAGCGTCGTGATGCGCACGAGTAGGATCGTCGCATGGAAGGTGCGGGCCGCGGCAGGTTGCGCTCGTTCGCGATCGGCAGCGTCGTTGGCGCTGCGGGTGCGATCGCCACCGCGCGTCGCGCGTCGCGCCGCTCGCGGCGTCCGCGCGACTCGCCCGGCGGTCTCGCGGCGTTCGAGGATGCGCCTTGCTTCCTCGAGCTGGTTGGCGAAGAGGCGCAGCGCTATCGCGAGGGCGGCGGCGGCGAGATCGTGACCGGGCCGTCGAACGCGACGTAGCGTTCGACCATGAAGTGCGCGGGAGCCGTCATCTGCATGCGCGACGGACGCGCGCCGCGCAGGGTGATGCGGAACCACCCGGGGATCCGCCGGTCGAGGAACGTGATCACGCCGGGTGACAGCTCGCGCGCGTTCGTCGGCGCCTGCCAGTACGGCTGAGTCACGTCGAGAGGCGTCTGTGCAGACTGTAGGAGCGGCGCGCCGGGACGCTCGCGGTCCCAACGACGCGCGCCGATCACGATCGCCGATGGCCCGCCGCGCGTCGCGTACGCGAGGCTGTGCGGCGCGACGACCTCGAAGCGGGTCGTCTGCGCGTTCGTCGGCGACGACGCGAGTCGCTCGTCGAAGACGATCGTGCGCGAGTCGCGGTACGCGCGCGTGACCGCATTCAGCAACCCCGTCGCGTCCGGGGCTCGCGCCGGGAGCGCGAACGCGAGCGAGCGGCCGTCGACCGTCACGCGGACGGGTCCTGTCGCGGCACTCGCGCGGTAGCAGCCCGAGCCACAAGGGCTCGTCGGGCGCCCGTCGACGAGGACGCGGCGACCGTCGACACCGGTGCCGTCCGGGCCGACCAGCGTCACGATCGCCCGACCCGGCATGCGCGCCACCGCGACTGCGAGCGAGCCCAGCTCCCGTGCATCCACGACCGCATCCCGCGGCGGCAGCACCGGCGGGCTCGCGAGGCCGGCGACCGCCGCGCTGGCGCGCGCGGGCTCGCGCCCCGGGCGCAGCTCCGTCAGGATCGCGACCGCCACCACGATCCCGCCGAGCAGCACGAGCTCGAGGAGTGCCGAACGGCGAAGTCGCGCGAAGACTCCGAGCAGCAACGTGCGGTTCAGCCAGCCGAGACCGAGGAGCGGCGCGAAGAGCAGCGTCTTCACGATCAGTGCGCGACCGTACGACGTCGACCACACCTGGCTGACGTGCGAGAGCTCGGTGAGCGCACGGGCGAGCCCCGTGAGCGCGAGCACGACGACGGCAACGAGTGCGGTCGTCGAGAACCGTCGCACGACGGCGAGGCGCGTCGCGTCGTCGCTCGTCGCGCGCGGCACCACGTAGACGAGCGCGACGAGACCGCCGATCCAGACCGCGCCGGAGGCGAGGTGCGCGAGATCCGCGGGGATCGAGAGCCAGCGCGGTTGGTCGCGGTCGAGCGAGTGGCCGGACAGCGTGGGCGCCGCGAGCAGCGCGAGCGAGCACGCCCCCGCGAGCGGCAGCAGCTTCGGGATCGTGGGCGCAAGCGCGGCAGCGGCCCCGCCGGCGAGCGCAACCGTCAGCGCGACCTTCAGGACGAGGCCGAAGCGCGTGCCGGGCGGTGCGGCGTGCAGGATGGCGCTGCCGCCGAGGAACACGGCGAGCAGTGCGAAGAAGAGGACGTGCGCGAGAGGTCGTCGCATCCGCTCGACCAGCAGTCGGCGCGTGAGCAGGCCGAACACGGTGGCACCCGCCGCCGCGAGGAGGCCGAGGTAATAGAGCGTGCGCAGCAGGACGTCGCTCCAGGTCAGGCGCGCCGAGGCGCCCAGCACCGACCGCGGCGCTGCAGCGCCTGCGCCGACCGCGAACGCGAGCACGCCCTGCTCGCGGTGACCGTCGTCGGAGACGATGCTCCAGCGCACGCTGTACGCCCCGCCGCGCAGGCCGCGGAGGTGCAGCGTGAGCACGTGCCCAGCTGCCTGGGGCTTTCCGGCAAGCACCGACGCCCCGGACGCGTTCGCGACGGCGGCGCTACCGGGCGCGACGCGGATCGTGTCGTCGAACTCGACGCGGACGAGATTCGGCGCGCGCGCGAGCACCGCGCCGTTCGCGGGAATGGTGCGAAGGAGCGTCGCGTGTGCGGCTGCGCCGGCGGGGGCGAGGAGCGCGGCGACGGCGCAGACGAGGATCGCGCGCTTCACCACCGGCGAGGCTACCGGCGGAAGCCCGGTGCTAGCCTTGCCGCTTCCATGCCGCTCTACGAGTACAAATGCCCGAACGGGCATCTGTTCGAGGTCATCCACGGGATGACGGAGCCCGGCCCCGAGGCGTGCGAGATCTGCGGCGCTGCCCCCCTGCAGCGCGTCCTGCATCCGGTCGCGGTCCATTACAAGGGCTCGGGCTTCTACAGCACCGACTACGGCCGGAAGTCGAAGACGGCTGGGAAGGACGGCTCGGGCTCCGACTCGCCGTCCTCAGACACTCCCTCCAAGCCGTCCGAGAGCTCGGGCGGCGGGGAGACCAAGAAGGCCGCGGAGGCTTAGAAGAGGCGGCCGCGCCGGCGGCCGGAGAGCGCCTCGAGTGCGAGGAGCAGCACGACCGCGCCGACGACGGCGAGCACGAACGGCCCGAGGTCCCAGCCGAAGTGCACCTTGTGACCGAGCACGACCTGGCCGATCACGCCGCCGAGCAGCGCTCCGACGAGACCGACGGCGAGCGTCGGCAGGCAGCCGATCGCCTGCCGTCCGGGGGTCAGCGCGCGCGCGACCAGGCCCGCGAGCAGTCCGAAGACGAGCCACGAGAGGATTCCCACGTCGCGACCCTACTGGAGCGTGTGGCCGGTGACGCAGCCCGGGTTGAACTGGCCTGTCGGCGGCTGAGGCGCGGACTTGCCGAGGAACATCGCGAGCGTCGCCGGATTGTCCTCGCTCGGACCGCCGGTCCCGCCGCCTCCGAGGTCGCCGCCGAGGCGGCAGTGAACCGAGCTTCCCGACGACGACCGGAACTTGAGCCAGCCGAGCTGCACGAGCTGGCCGGCGGAGAGATCGGTTGTGAGCGGCTTCGCGAGCGAGCCGCCGTCGAACGGCAGCGAGATCAGCGTGCCGGGTGAGGTGAACTTCGAGCCGACCGCATCCAGCACCGCCTGCTGCCGCGCGCCGCGCGTCACGTCGGTCTCCGACGGATCGAGCAGGTTTTCGCGGATGCGCGAATAGATCAGCGCGCGCTGGCCGTTCATGTGCTGCATGCCCTTGCGGAACCGCCAACCCTGCCACTTCGCGCACTGGGCCTGTGTCGCGAACGGACAGTCGAACCGGTTCGACCTGATGGGCTTCGGGACGTTGACCTCGATACCACCGAGCGCATTGATCAGATCCTTGAAGTCCGCGAAGTCGACCACGATCACGTGGTTGACCTCGAGCCCGGTGAACTGCCTGACCGTCTTGATCGCGAGCGCCGGCCCGCCGTTCTGGTACGCCGCGTTGATCTTCTGCGTGCCGTAGCCGGGGATCGGCACCTGGATGTCGCGCGGGATCGACAGGTAATACAGACGATGGTGCGACGGATCGGTCCGCAGGAGGAGGATCGAGTCGGAGTGCCTGTCGCCTTGGCGGCCGCCGACCTGCGCCGTGTCTGTGCCGAGGATGAGGATCGTCGTCGGGTGCGAGAGCATGAGGCCGCTCTGCCCAGCGAGCGCGCTCTTCGCGTTCGGATCGAGTCGCTTGTTCGCATCCGACACGCCGCCGGAGAACGCGAACCAGCTCGCGATCGCCCAGACGACGACCAGCAGCAGGAGGACGAGCGCGCCGATCCCGATCCTGCGGCCCCAGCGCACCTGCTTCGGGCGCGCGCCCGGCCCGTGGTAGTCGACCCGGCCGTCACCCTTGCGGTCGCTGCGAGACGCGTCGCGTCCCCTGCGCGCGGGGCGCGGTGTCGCGGAAGGAACCTTTCCCTTGGCACGGCCGCCCCGGTACACGCGATAAGGCTTGTCTTCGCGCGCCATCCGGCGGACTAGGGTACCCACGCAACGTGACCAACGACCGCGTCATCGGTGTCGACCTCGGGGGAACGAAGATCCGGGCGGGCGTCGTGGACCCCGAAGGCGTGGTGCACGCGGTCGTCGAGCGCGCGACGGTCACGACCTCTCAGACGGCGCTGCTGGATCAGCTCGCGGAAGTCGTGCGGGAGCTGCCGCAGGAGGGAGTGCGGGCCGTGGGATTCGGGATCCCGACGCGCGTGGACGCTGCGCGCGGCGTCGCCGTCGGGACCGCGGTGAACATCCCGGTTCGCGACGTTCGGTTTCGCGACGAGATGCACCGGCGGCTCGGCCTGCCGGTCGAGGTCGAGAACGACGCGAGCTGCGCCGCGCTCGCCGAGTTCACGTACGGCGCGGGACGCGGCACGCGCGATTTCGTGATCCTCACGCTCGGGACCGGCGTCGGCGGAGGGGTCGTCACCGGCGGACGGCTCTTACGAGCGTGGACGGAGCTCGGGCACATGGTGATCGTCGTCGACGGCGAGCCATGCTTCGGTGCGTGCTCCGGCCGCGGCCATCTCGAGGCGTACTGCTCGGGTCAGGCCCTCGACAGGCGCGCGCGAGAGCTGTTCGGGCTCGAGGCGACCGCCCACGACCTCGTCGCGATGAAGCATCCGGTGCTCTCCGAGGTCGGGCACTACCTCGGCTGCGCGATCGGCTCGCTCGTGAACATCTTCGGCGCGACGCGGGTCGTGATCGGGGGCGGCTTCGGCAGCGCCGCGTTCGACCTCCTCGTTCCCGCCGCGCGCGGCGGCGTGCTGCAGGAAGCGCTGTCGCCGGCCGGGCAGGAGCTCGAGATCGAACGCGCGGCGCTCCAAGAGGCGGGAGTGATCGGCGCCGGGCTGATCGCGCTCGAGGCGGTGGAGTAGTTGCCCCTAGCGGTCTGTGCGACACCGATCGGGAACCTCGAGGACGTGACATTGCGCGTGCTGGCCGAGTTGCGCGCGGCGGACGTGGTGCTCGCCGAGGACACGCGGCACACGCGCGGCCTGCTCGACCGGCACGACATTCGCGCGCGCCTTCTTTCCTACCACGAGCACAACGAGGCGGCGCGCGTCGCCGAGGTGATCCCGCGGCTCGAGGCGGGCGAGCGGATCGCGCTCGTCAGCGATGCGGGGATGCCCGCGGTTTCGGACCCGGGCGCGCGGCTCGTCCGCGCAGCACTCGACGCCGGCGTGGAGGTGACCGTGCTGCCGGGGCCGACAGCGGTCGAGACGGCGCTCGTCGCGAGCGGCCTCGGCGGCGGCCGTTACGCATTCGTCGGCTTTCTGTCGCGAAAGGCCGGTGAGCTCGAGGCGCTGTGGCGGGAGACGGCGCGGTGGGAGGTGCCGGTGGTGGCGTTCGAGTCGCCGCAACGGCTGCCGTCCTCGCTCGCGTCGCTCAGCGCCTTCGACCCGGGGCGGGAGGTTGCCGTGTGCCGCGAGCTGACGAAGCGCTTCGAAGAGGTCGCGCGCGGGTCGGCGACCGAGCTGGCGGAGCGGTTTGCCTCGCCCCCGAAGGGCGAGATCACGGTCGTCGTCGCGGCCGGCACCGCCTCGTCCGATCCGGACGAGGCGCGTGCTGCGGTGGCAGCGCTCGTCGCCGCGGGCGCGCCTCGCCGGGTCGCGGCCGACGTCGTCGCGCAGCTCACGGACACGTCCCGAAACGCGCTCTACCGGGACACTCTGTGACAACTTTGTAATCTCATTTGACAACACGCGCGTCCGTCCCTATTGTGGATCGAGCGTTCACTTGTCAGACAACAGCGTTCGATCTACAGCGTTCGGTTCGATCTACAGCGTTCGGTTCGATCTACAGCGTTCGGTCTCCAGCGGTCGGTTTCCATGGTCGCGCCACGCAGCTCCGGGCGCAGCTCGAAGCAATCGATCACTCGAACCAACGATCATCAGCGAGGGTGGGAAGGCGGTCTGCGGACGTGGTCTCAATACGTCGTGCTCTGCTCGTCGCGGTCTTCGCCGCGCTCCTCCTCGTGCCCGCTGCGGAGGCCTGGACCTGGCCCGCGAACGGTGAGGTCCTGCAAGCGTTTCTCTTCGACCCGGCCCATCCGTACGACGCCGGACAGCATCGCGGCGTCGCGATCGGGGGCGAACCCGGTTCACCGGTGCTCGCGCCGGCGCCCGGCACCGTCACGTTCGCCGGCACCGTGCCGTCGTCGGGCAAGAGCGTCACGATCGCGACAGGCGACGGGCTCTCGGTCACGCTTACGCATCTCGGCTCGATCTCCGTCGCGAAGGACGAGACCGTCGCCGAAGGCGCCGCGATCGGCACGGTCGCCGCGGCCGGCGATGCCGAGATCGCGCAGCCGTACGTGCACCTCGGCATACGGGTCGCTGCCAACCCGCAGGGCTACCTCGATCCGCTGAGCTTCCTCCCGGCCCGCACCGCGACGCCGACCGCGAGCGTGGCTTCGGCGCCGGTCGACCCTGCGCCGGCGGCTCGGCCCGTCGCCCAGCCTCAGCCCGATCCCGCGGTCGCTGCCCCTGGTGTCGTGCCGTCCGCCGTACCGGGGCCGGCCGTGGTGCCGGAGCCTGCGCCCGCGGCGCCTGCTCACCCGGAGACGTCGGCGACGGAGGTTACACCCGGTGCCGCGGTGCCGAAGCCGGTGCCGAAGCGGGCGCCGAAGCCGGTCGGTGTCGACTCGAAAGACGCTCCGGGCGACGCCGGAGTCGCAGTGGTCGCGGGCGCTGCCCGGGCTGCGCGCGAGCCTAATCGGGGGATCCGCGTTTCAGCCGGAGAGCGATTGGCTGCCACACCGGCAGAGGCTGCGCGCGGCGACAGCGACGCACTCGTTCACGAACGCTCGTCCTCCGGCGCCCAGACGCCTCGCACGCGCTCCGGAGCGGCGGCGTCCGTCACGGCGCGCCCCGGACCGGATCGCGCCGAGCGCGAGACGCGGTTCGCGGCGGGCGCCGCAGACGTCCGCGTCGCCGACACGCCGTTGCTCAGCCGTCCGCGCGCTGCGGCCCCGCGCCCGAGACGACCCGAGCACGTCGTCCGCGCGCACCGTGGTGGCGCATCCGTGGTCGAGCGCGCCACGTCGTTGACGACGGCGACCGCGGCACTGCTCGCGCTTGCGCTGCTCGGGGGCCTGCTCGGGGCCGTTCGTATGATGGTTCGCGATGGCGGAGCGAGCCTCGGACAAGAAGCGGATCCTCGTCGCGCCGGCCTGGCCGTACGCGGCGGGCCACCGGCACCTGGGGCACATCGCGGGCTTCGGCGTCCCGTCCGACGCGTTCGCGCGCTACCACCGGCTGCGGGGCAACGACGTGCTCATGGTGAGTGGGACGGACGAGCACGGTACGCCGGTGATGGTGGTCGCCGACCGGGAAGGGAAGTCCTACGCTGAGGTCGCCGACTACTACAACGCCGCCTTCCGCGAGGACTTCCGCCGGCTCGGGCTCTCCTACGACTGCTTCTCGCGCACCACCACGCGCAACCACGAGCTCGTCACGCAGGACATGTTCAAGACGCTGTACGAGCACGGCGCGATCGTCGAGCGGTCGCAGATGGTCTCGTTCTCGGCGACCACCGGCCACACCCTGCCGGATCGCTACGTCGAAGGGACGTGTCCGATTTGCGGATACACCGAGGCGCGAGGCGACCAGTGCGACAACTGCGGCAACCAGCTCGACCCGACCGACCTGATCGACCCGCGCTCGAAGATCGACGGTACGACGCCGGAGTTCCGCGAGACGAAGCACCTGTTCCTCGACCTGCCGAAGTTCGCCGACGCGCTGCGCCACTACATCCAGCGGCACGACGACTGGCGCCCGAACGTCCGCAACTTCTCGCTGCGACTGCTCGACGAGATCCGCCCGCGTCCGATCACGCGCGACCTCGACTGGGGCGTCCGCATCCCGGTCCCCGGCTACGCAGAGGACGAGAACAAGCGCATCTACGTCTGGTTCGACGCGGTCATTGGCTACCTCTCGGCGAGCATCGAGTGGGCGGCCGTCGTCAACGGCGACAGCGACGCCTGGCGTGACTGGTGGCAGAACGAGGACTCCGTGCATGCGTATTTCCAGGGGAAGGACAACGTCGTCTTCCACACGGTGATCTGGCCGGCGATGCTGCTCGGGTACGAGAAGGGCGGCGAGTACGGCGCCGGGAAAGCGCCGCTGCAGCTGCCGGACGACGTCTTCGCCACGGAGTACCTCGGCATGGAAGGCAAGCAGTTCTCGACCAGCCGCCAGTACGCCGTCTACGTGCACGACTTCCTCGACCGTTACGACCCGGACCCGCTGCGCTATTACCTGATCGCCGCAGGGCCCGAGACGCAGGACACCGACTTCACGTGGGCCGAGTTCGTGCGCCGCAACAACGACGAGCTGCTTGCGAACTGGGGCAACCTCGTCAATCGCACTCTCACGAACGCCCATCGCACCTTCGGCGCTGTGCCCGAGCCCGGCGAGCTGACGCCGGAGGATGCCGCCGTGCTCGACGGTGTCGCGCGCGGGTTCGACGCGGTCGCCTCGCACATCGAGCGCGGCCGGTTCCGCGCGGCGCTCGCTGAGACGATGCGCCTCGCCTCAACCGTCAACCAGTACATCAGCGACCAGGCGCCGTGGGCGCTCGTGAAGACCGATCGCGAGCGAGCGGCGACGGTGCTGTACGTCTCACTGTGCGCCGTCGACAGCCTGAAGACGCTCTTCACGCCGTTCCTCCCGCACACCTCGCAGCTCGTGCACGAGCTGCTCGGCCACGACGGCTACATCGCCGGTCCGCTCGAGTTCCGCGAGGTCGACGAGGACGGACGCAAGCACGAGATCCTCACGGGCGACTATGCGTCGTGGGTCGGCAGCTGGACGCCGAGCGAGCTGCAACCGGGGCAGCGCCTTCAGGAACCGCGGCCGCTCTTCAAGAAGCTCGACGACACCGTCGTCGAGGAGGAGCTCCGCCGCATGGCCGACGATCGGTGATCGACACGCACGCGCACCTCGGCGACGACGCGCCCGAGGTGCTCGAGCGCGCGCGGGCCGCCGGTGTGACCCGCGTGATCGACGTTGCAACCACAGTCGCCGGCGCGCGCACGACCGTTGCGCGTGCCGAGGAGCTCGAAGGCGTCTATGCATGCCTCGGCGTGCACCCGCACGAAGCCGGCGACGCGGGCGACCTCGACGAGCTCCGCGAGCTGCTCGCGCATCCCCCCGCGGTCGCGGTCGGCGAGACGGGGCTCGACTACTTCCGCGACTACGCGCCGCGCGCGGCGCAGGAGACGTTGTTCGAACGCCAGCTCGCGCTCGCTCTCGAGCTCGGGAAGCCCGTCGTGATCCACACACGCGCCGCCGACGACGACACGCGCGCACGGCTTCTCGCCCACGACGGCCCCGTCGTGCTGCACTGCTTCTCGTCGCCGCCGCTGCTCGACGCGGCGCTCGAGCGCGGCTGGTTCGTCTCGCTCGCGGGCAACGTCACGTACAAGAACGCGTACGACCTCCGCGCCGCCGCTCGCCGCGTGCCCCACGACAAGCTCCTCGCGGAGACGGACAGCCCCTACCTCGCTCCGCAGCCCGTGCGCGGCAAGCGCAACGAGCCGGCGTATGTGGTGCACACCTATGACGTGCTCGCGGAGCTGCACGGCGAGGAGATCAGACAGCAGATTGTCGCGAATGCGGAGGCGGTGTTCGGGCTGTGAGCGTTTCGCCGCGGAAGGCGCTCGGCCAGCACTTCCTCGTCGACGACAACATCCTGCGCGTGATCGAGCGGCTGGCGAACCTCGAAGACGACGACGTCGTGCTCGAGATCGGGCCGGGGCTGGGCATCCTCACGCGGTTCCTCGCCGAGCGCGTGAAGTTCGTGCATGCCGCGGAGGTCGACCGCCGGCTCGAAGCGCACCTGGCGGGAATCGAGCGCACGAACGTCCACTGGGGCGACGCATTGCGGCTCGACATCGCCTCGCTCGACCCGCCGCCGACGAAGCTCGTCGCCAACCTGCCGTACAACATCGCGACGCCGATCGTCGCCGAGAGCCTGAACCTCGACCAGCTCGCGCACTGGACAGTCATGGTGCAGCGCGAGGTGGCCGACCGGTTCTTCGCACAGCCCTCGACGAAGGCCTACGGGTCCGTTTCGGTGCTCGTACAGCTCGCGACCGAACGGACCGGCTTCCATCCGGTGTCGCGCGACGTCTTCAGGCCGCGACCGAACGTCGAGTCGGCGCTCGTCGCTTTCCGCCGGATCGCGCCGGGTGCGCCACCCCGCGTGAAGCGCGTCGTCGAGGCCGCGTTCGGTCATCGGCGGAAGACGCTCGCGAACGCCGTGGCCCTTGCGGGCGTCGCGTCGCGTGAGCAGGCCGTCGCAGCGCTCGCGTCGATCGGCCGCGAGGCGAACATCCGTGCCGAGGCGCTTGCACCGCAGGAGTTCGTTGCGCTCGCGGGCGCGCTCGAATGACGGGCCCCGCGCCTGCGAAGATCAACCTCGCGCTCGTCGTCGGCCCGCGACGCGAGGACGGAAAGCACGAGCTCGCGACGGTGTACCAGCGGATCGACCTCGGGGACCGGATCACCGTCGTGCCCGCCGACGCCACGACCGTTGAGGGCTTCCGCGAGGACACCATCGTCCGCTCCGCGCTCGAGGAGCTCGCCGCGCCGCACGGCTGGCGCGTGCGGATCGAGAAGCACGTGCCCGTCGCGGCGGGCCTCGGCGGCGGCAGCTCCGACGCGGCGACCGCGCTGCGGCTCGCGAACGAGCAACTCGACGAGCCGCGGCCCCTGCGCGAGATCGCGGCGCGCGTGGGCGCCGACGTGCCATTCTTCCTGCACGACGGGCCGCAGCTCGGAACGGGCGACGGGACGATGCTGGAGCCTCTCGATCTGCCGCAGGACTTCGTCGTGCTCCTCCTCCTTCCGAACGACGTGCACAAGCGGTCGACCGCGCACGTGTACGACGACTTCGACGCGCGCGGGGGAGAGGAGGGCTACGCGAATCGGATCTCCACCCTGCGCGCGACGCTCGCGAACGTCCGCCGCCCCCGCGACCTTGCCGCGCTGCCGCCGAACGACCTCGCAACCTCACCGCTCGCCGACGAGCTGCGCGCGCACGGCGCGTTCCGCGCGGACGTGAGCGGCGCCGGCCCGGCCGTCTACGGTCTCTTCGGTCGCGTCGCCGACGCACGACGCGCAGGACGTGCGTTGCGCCGCCGGGGGCGGTATTGGGTCACGATTCCAGCGTGGTACGGTTGATCGGAATGGGCACGCACGCGATCGAACACGGCACGAGCCGCAGCGGTCGCTGGCTGCGGGAGCATCGTCTGCGGATCACGCTGTGGGTGGCGGTGGTCGAGGGCCTGCTCTACCTCGTGCACGCGCTCAACTGGTGGATCGTCGTGGCCCTGGCGCTCATCGGCGTCGGCTTCTGGTGGTACGCGGGGCGAACGAGCCGGTCGTACTCGGTCCGCCAGGCGAGTTGGATCTTCGCCGCGTCGCAGCTGCTCGTGCTGTGCGTCCCGATCGCGTTCTGGTTCGTGAAAGTGATCGCAATCGGCGTCATCGCCATCTTCGCGATCATCGGGTTGTTCCTGCTCTTCCGCGAGCGCTCCTAGAATCCGGACAACCGATGGGGCGTAGCCAAGTGGTAAGGCAGCGGGTTTTGGTCCCGCGATCCCAGGTTCGAATCCTGGCGCCCCAGCCTCTTCTCTAGTCTCTCGCCGTGGCCGATACGCCGCTCGCAGCCGTCGTGATGGCGGGAGGGCTCGGGACGCGGATGCGCTCCGCCGTGCCGAAGCACTTCCACGAGCTCCTCGGCCGCCGCATGGTCGACTGGATCATCGAGACCGGTCGCGAGACCGGGGCCGACCCGATCGTCGTCGTCGCCTCGCCGACAACGCAGGACGAGTTCGCCGGCAGCGGCGTCACCGTCGCCGTGCAGGAGACACCGCTCGGCACCGGCGACGCTGTGCGCGCCGCGCGCTCGGCGCTCGAGTCGCACGCGGGCGATGTGCTCGTGCTCTCGGGCGATACGCCGCTCCTGACGTCACAGCTGTTGCACGAGCTGATCGAGACGCACCATCGCGAGAACGCCGACGCGACGATCCTCAGCGCAGAGCCGCCGGACCCGCGCCTCTACGGCCGCGTCGTCCGTGCGCCCGACGGGTCGGTGCTCGAGGTTATCGAGGGGACGGATGCGAAAGAGGACGAGCAGAAGATCCGCGAGATCAACTCGTCGATCTACATCTTCAAGGGCACGGCGCTCTGGCCCGCGCTCGACAGGCTCGAGCCGAAGAACGTGCAAGGCGAGCTGTACCTCACCGACGCGATCGGGATCGTCGTCGCTGCCGGAGGCAAGGTCGCCGCTCACGTCGCGGCCAACTGGCGTGACACGGACGGCGTCAACACGCGCGCCGAGCTCGCACAGGCAGCAGCCGTGCTCCGCGACCGGATCAACGAGACGCACATGCTCGCGGGGGTCACGATCGTCGATCCCAGGACGACGTGGATCGAGCCGACGGTGGAGATCGAGCCCGATGCGACGATTCAGCCCTTTACGCTGCTGCGCGGCGCAACCCGGGTTGCGAGCGGCGCCGAGGTCGGCGCGAACACGGTCGCGATCGACGCCCACATCGGCGCGCACGCGACGATCGGCCCCTTCTGTTACCTTCGCCCTGGAACGGTCCTCGGTGAGTCCTCGAAGGCGGGCACCTACGTGGAGATCAAGAAC
>JBJMKB010000105.1:0-24204 GCA_045806045.1 Gaiellaceae bacterium
GACCGCGAGCACTTCGGGCGCATCTTCTACAACCAGGCGCGAATGTCCGCCAAGGGCATTCCGCAGATCGCGGTCGTGATGGGCTCTTGCACCGCAGGAGGCGCATACGTCCCGGCGATGAGCGACGAGACGGTGATCGTGCGCGGCACCGGGACGATCTTCATCGGTGGGCCGCCGCTCGTGAAGGCCGCGACCGGCCAGGACGTGACGGCGGAGGAGCTCGGCGGGGCCGACGTGCACGCGCGCCAGTCGGGAGTCGCCGACCACTACGCCACGAGCGACGAGCATGCGCTTGCGATCGCGCGCCGGATCGTCGCGAACGCGCACACCCGCAAGCCGCGGCTCCCGTGGTCGCGTGCGACGCCGGAGCCGCCTGCCGTCGACCCATCGGACCTCTACGGACTGATTCCCGACGACCACCGCACGCAGATGGATGCGCGCGAGATCGTCGCGCGCATCGTCGACGGGTCGCGTTTCGACGAGTTCAAGGCGCTGTACGGCGAGACGCTCGTCTGCGGCTGGGGTCACATCGAGGGCTATCCCGTCGGGATCCTCGCGAACAACGGCGTCCTGTTCGCCGAGAGCTCGCAAAAGGGCGCCCATTTCGTCGAGCTCGCCTGCAAGCGCCGCGTGCCGCTCGTCTTCCTCCAGAACATCACCGGCTTCATGGTCGGCAAGGAGTACGAGGCCGGCGGCATCGCACGCGACGGCGCGAAGCTCGTGATGGCAGTCGCGTGCGCAGACGTGCCGAAGTTCACCGTCGTCACGGGAGGCTCGTTCGGCGCCGGCAACTACGGCATGTGCGGCCGCGCGTTCTCGCCGCGCCAGCTGTGGATGTGGCCGAACGCGCGCATCTCCGTCATGGGTGGCGAGCAGGCGGCGACCGTGCTGTCGATGGTCGGCCAGACCGACGTGGACGAGATCCGTGCGAAGTACGAGGCAGAAGGCAATCCGTACTACTCGACGGCTCGCCTCTGGGACGACGGGATCGTCGATCCGCACGACACTCGCCACGTGCTCGCGCTCGGCATCTCGGCTGCGCTGAACGCGCCGATCCCCGAGAGCACCTTCGGCATCTTCCGCATGTGAACGGTCGCTTGCGATGAGCTCGCTTCGGATCGCACGGGAAGGCACGCTGCTCCGGATCGCGATGGCGCGGCCGGAACGGCGGAACGCGTTCGACCCGGCACTGATCGACGAGCTGGCCACCGCGTTCGCCGACGTCGGCGACGCCCGCGCAGTCGTGCTCTCCGGCGACGGACCGTCGTTCTCCGCCGGCGCGGACGTCGAGTGGATGCGCTCGTCGGTGGACCTTTCCTACGAGGAGAACACGGCTGACGCACTGCGCCTGCGCGCGATGCTCTCGGCGATCGACGGCTGTGCCGCCCCCGTTGTCGCGCGGGTGCACGGGCACGCGTTGGGCGGCGGCTGCGGCCTGATCGCGTGCTGCGACGTCGTCGTCGTCCAACCGGACGTGCAGTTCGCGTTCAGCGAGGTGAAGCTCGGGATCGTGCCGGCCGTGATCTCGCCGTTCGTACTCGCGAAGATCGGCTCGAGCGCGGCGCGGCGGTACTTCGTCACCGGCGAGCGCTTCGGCGCAGATGTGGCACTCCGCATCGGCCTCGTCCACGAGATCGCGGAGGATCTGGATGCCGCGGTCGATGCAATCGTCGCGGAGCTCATGTCGGCCGGGCCCGAGGCGGCCCGCGGCGCGAAGGAACTGGCACGCGCCCCGCTCTCGGCCGAGGAGACGGCGAAGCGCATCGCGGCGCACCGGACGAGCACGGAGGGCCAGGAGGGCTTGCGCGCGTTCCTGGACACGCGCGACCCGAACTGGCGCTCGTAGTCCTACTAGACCGTGTGCAAGGCGACCGGCCGCGTCACCGACGAGACATACCCGGGGCCGCCCAGAACCGCGACGCGGTAGCTGCCCGGCCGCAGCGAGCGATCGAACTCGCCCGTCGCGCGCGCAACGGGCCGCCACTTCCGCCGTGAGAGCCGCTGCACCTGCAACGGCAGCCGCGGCGCGACCCGCACGTGCAGCTCCGTGCCGTCCGTTCGCAGCGAGACGCGCGGCGCAACGCGAAGCGGCACCGTGTCCCCCGGACTGCCGTTGAACGCGAGCCGGAGCGAGGTCGAGCGCCGCGCGGGCACCCAGACGGCAAACTCGCCGCTCCGGCCCGGGTGGACGTGACGCACCGTCTTCCAGCCCGCCCCGGCCAGCTGCTGGAGCCGTGCGCGACCGAGCCCGCGCAGCCAGCCGGAGATCCGAACGCGCGAGCCGTAGAGCGCGCGCGACGGCGAGTCGAGCGTGAGCGCCTGCACCACGAAGTCGGTCGAACCGAGCTTGAACTTCGTGCGGATCACCTGGCCGGCGAACGTCCTCCACCCGCGCGCGGTCCGGATGCGCACGGCACGGGCGCGGCCCGACGAGTTCTCGACGACCCTCATGTCGGTGACGGCGCGCAGGTGCAGCACGCCGGCGACGCGGCCTGCGGGCAGCGTGACCGTCGGCCAGACATGATGCGGCGACAGGTAGTCGTACGGATCGCTCACCGACACGAGGTACGGCACCTGCTTCGCGCGCGGCCACGCGTCGTGCACCGAGGATGTCCTGCCTCCCGAGGTCGAGAAGTAGTACGCGGGAACGATCGTGTCGTGCCACACCAGCACCTGGCCGGCGGTCGCGCCGACGGCGAGGTTCGTCTCGTCGCGCTCCGCCGCGATCCCGCCGTACATCTGCGAGCGCTGGTCGGGATACAGGTCGAAGTCCTTCGCTGGGTGCAGCGTCGCCAGCGTGTACGAACGCGCCGCAACCGCCTGAGCCTGGTACGTCGCCCCGTGCCAGCCCTTCGGCACCTCCCACGGGACCACGCCGCGCAGGTAGCGGTCGAGCGGCAGCACGTTCACGGCCATCAGCCCGCCCGGGGCCGCTTTCACGACGACGTCGCCGCGATACCCGGCGCCCTCGACCTGCAGCGGCTGCGCGCCGGGCTGGAAGCGAAGCGGCGGCTGCCAGTGCTTGTGCCGCAGGACGAACCGGCGGTCGACGACGACCGACCGGGCCGGGAAGTGCAGCTTGCGCCCACGCGCGTCGAGCACGACGAACGGCGCCGTCGAGCCGACGCGGACGCGATCCTGCTTCTCCAGCAGCAGCACGCGAACCTGACGCCCCCCGGCGATGCCGATGTGCGTGTGCGGGTAGTAGTGCGCGAGGATCTGCCGGTATCCGTAACCGTGACGCGCGTATCCCTCTGCGCCCCACTGGCTCATGCCGACCCCGTGCCCCCAGCCGCGGCCGTCGAGGAGGAACACTGTCCCCGCGTTCGCTGCCGCCGGGAACGCGAGGGCGGCGAGCAGCGCTGCCACCCCGATCCTCATCCGGTTCGGCAGAGTAGCGCCTGATGGCGATCGCGCACATCGACCGCTTGGACGACGCCGTCGGGGCAGGCGTCGAACGGCTCGTCGTCAACCACCATCGTCGCCGCCTGAGGCGGCGCGGCTGGCGGCACGCGTACGACCCTCCCGCGGACGGGCTGTGGTGCGCCGGCGACCCGCCGCCGCGCGACGGCAACCGCGTCGAGCTGATCGTCGACGGCGAGAAGGCCCTCGGCCGCCTGCAGGACGAGCTCGCGGGCGCGCGCGAGTCGGTGCTCCTCGCCGGCTGGCACTTCGAGCCGTCGTTCCGCCTCTCCCGCAGCGGGCCGACGCTGCGCGAGCTGCTCGCCGAGACGGCCGAGCACGCCGACGTGCGCGTGATCGCGTGGGCGGGCGCGCCGCTTCCGCTCTTCACCCCTTCCCGCGCAGATGTCCGGAGCGTCCGTGACGGGATGACGCGCGGGACGAAGATCGAGTTCGCGCTCGACTCGAGGGAGCGGCCGATGCACTGCCATCACGAGAAGCTCGCCGTGATCGACGGCCGGATCGCCTACGTCGGCGGCATCGACCTCACCTCGCTCGCGGGCAACCGGCTCGACACGAGCGACCACGCCGTCCGCAGTTCGATCGGCTGGCACGATGCGACCTCGCGTGCCGAAGGCCCGCTCGTCGGAGACGTCGCGAGACACATCACGCTGCGCTGGCGGGAGGTGACCGGCGAGCGGCTCGACCTCGCGTGCGACGACTCGCCGCGCGGGGACGTGCGGGCGCAGTTTGTCCGCACCGTCCCGAACAGCATCTACGACGCCATCCCGCGCGGGGACTATCGCATCCTCGAGGCGTACGTCCGCGCGCTGCGTTCGGCCGAGCGGCTGGTCCACCTCGAATCGCAGTTCCTCTGGTCTCCCGAGATCGTGCGCATCCTCTGCGAGAAGCTCGCCGATCCGCCGAGCGCCGAGTTCCGCGTGGTGCTGATGCTCCCGGCACGGCCGAACAACGGTGCGGACGACACGCGCGGGCAGCTCGGCATCCTCGCCGACTGCGACCGCGACCAGCGCCTGATCGCGTGCACGCTGTATCAGCCGGGCCGCGCGGACCAGGTCTACGTGCACGCGAAGATCGGCATCGTCGACGATCGCTGGCTGTGCGTCGGCTCGGCCAACCTCAACGAGCACTCGCTCTTCAACGACACCGAGGCGTGCGTGATCACGACCGACGAGCACCTCGCACGGGACGCACGGCTCATGCTCTGGCGCGAGCACCTGCGCCGGGACGACGTGGACGGGGAGCCGCACACGGTGGTCGACCGGATCTGGCGGCCGGCGGCCGAGGCCGGAGAGCGGCTCGCGCTCCTGCCGAACATCTCGCGGCGCACCCGCCGGTTCCTCGGGCCGATCAACGGCCTGCTGGTGGACGGTTGATGCGGAAGGTCCTCGTCGCGAACCGCGGCGAGATCGCACTGCGCGTGTTCCGGGCGGCGCGAGAGCTCGGGCTCGGGACGGTCGCCGTAGTCGCACCCGACGACGCGGGGTCGCTGCACGCCCGCTCGGCCGACGAGACGGTCGAGATCGAGTCGTACCTGAGCTCCGACGAGCACATCCGAGCGGCCCAGCAGGTCGACGCCGACGCGATCCATCCAGGCTACGGGTTCCTCGCCGAGAACGGCGACTTCGCGGCAGCGGTCGAGTCGGCCGGTCTCACGTGGATCGGCCCTCCGCCCACCGCCCTGCGCTTGGGCGGCGACAAGCTGGCCGCGAAGCGGATCGCGCAGGAGGCGGGGGTGCCGACGATTCCCGAGGTCGACGCGCCGCCCCTGATCGTCAAGGCCGCGGCGGGTGGCGGCGGCCGAGGGATGCGCGTCGTCCGCGACGCGGCCGAGCTCGAGGCGGCGGTCGAGGCGGCGAAGCGTGAGGCGAAGGCGGCCTTCGGCGACGATCGCGTCTACCTCGAGCGCTACGTCGAGCGTCCGAAGCACGTGGAGATCCAGCTGCTGGCCGATGCACATGGCAGCGTCCTCGCGCTCGGCGAGCGCGACTGCTCGGTGCAGCGCCGTCATCAGAAGGTGCTCGAGGAATCCCCCTCCCCCGCGCTCGACGCCGACCTGCGCGCGCGGATGAGCGACGCCGCCGTGCGTTTCGCGGAGGCGATCGGCTACGTCGGCGCGGGCACGGCCGAGTTCGTGCTCGACGGCCGCGACTTCTACTTCCTCGAGCTCAACGGCCGCATCCAGGTCGAGCATGCCGTCACGGAGGCGGTCACGGGGATCGATCTCGTGCAGTGGCAGCTGCGAATCGCGCGCGGGGAGCCGCTCGACCTCCCACGGCAGGGACCGTTGCACGGCCACGCGGTCGAGGTGCGCCTCTACGCCGAGGACCCCCGCTCGTTCCTGCCGCAAGCGGGACGCGTCGAGACGCTGCGGTTGCCGACGTCGGTCCGCGTCGATGCGGGCGTCGCCGAGGGCGACGACGTCGGCACGGCCTACGACCCGATGATCGCCAAGCTCATCGCGAGCGGGGCAACGCGCGACGATGCACTCGACCGGCTCGGGGCCGCGCTCGCCGAGACGGAGGTCGGCGGCGTGACGACGAACCTGCCGTTCCTGCGCTGGCTCGTCGCGCACCCGGCGCTGCGCGCCGGCGACACGACGACCGCGTTCCTCGTCGAGCATCCGCCGCTCTCGCCGCCGCCCGCCGCGCTCCCCCCTGCCGTCTGGCGGGGCGCGTTCCGGCTCAACCTCCCCTCGCCGGCGCCGCAGCCGCAGCCGGACGTCGACGCAGCAGCGCATGAACCCCGCCCCGGAACGGAGTCGAGCTCGATCGTCGCGCCGATGCCGGGCACCGTGATCAAGGTCAACGTGCGAGAAGGCTCGAAGGTGCGAGCGCGCGAGCCGCTCGTCGTGCTGGAGGCGATGAAGATGGAGACGCCGCTGGGCGCGCCTTACGACGCGACCGTGCGTACCGTCCATGTCAAGGAAGGGGACCGGGTCGCGGGCGGTGCACCGCTGGTCGAGCTGGACGAGTAGCGCGCGCCGGGTTGCAGCGCACTAGACAGGTGAGAGGGCGAGCCGTTCGCCGACGATGTCGCTCGCAGCCTCGGCGGCCGGCGCGTACCCAGTGACGGCCATCAGGAACTCGTCCCGGTCGAGCGCAAGGAGGGTCGCGTCGGTCGCGGCGCGGACGGTCGCGGTGCGCGGCACGTCGCGGAGCAGCGCGATCTCGCCCACGCCGGAGCCCGCGCGTTCCCGCTTCGTGCCTTCGGCCAGGTCGACCTCGAGCTCACCCGTCTCGATCACGTAGTACTTGTCGCCGGCGTCGCCCGCCTGGAAGAGCACGGCGCCCGCCTCGAGCCGAACCGGCTCGACGGCGCGCGCGAGACGCTCGAGCGCGGGCGGCGGGAGCGGCGCGAAGATCGGGTTCGCGCGCAGTAGCTCGAGGTGCACCGGATCGCCGCTGTCGAGGGCGGTGAGCTTCCGCCAGAGCAGCCCGGCGAGGATCGGCAGGAACATGCCGGTCGCGATCAGCGCGGCGCGGATCCCGACGACGGCGATCAGGAGCGGCGCGAGGATCGCCCCCAGGCCGATCGTGGCCGCGACCATGCTCTCGAACACGCCGAACACGCGCGAGCGCACCTCCTCGGGCGCGGTGCGCTGCAGGAGGGTGAACCCGGCCACGTCGACGAGCGTGTTCCCGACGCCGAGCACGCCGAGCATCGCGAGCGCGACGACCGCGTTCGGCCAGATCCCCATGATCAGGAACGGGAAGCCCCAGAGCAGCAGACCGAGGCCGAAGTCGGAGGCGAGCTTCTTCCGCCCGACGAGCGCGAGGGCGACGGCCGTCCCGATGAGACCGCCGACTCCCGTCGCCGAGTAGAGCCACCCGACGCCGCCCGTCCCGAGGTCGAGGAGACGCAGGGCCGAGACGACCACGAGAACGCCCATCGCGCCGGCCACGACCGTCTGCGCACCGAACAGACCGACGATGACCCGCAGCCGCCTGTCGCCGAGCACGGCGCGGAAGCCGGCGAGCGCCTCGCCGACCGCGGAGGACGGGGCGCGTTGCTTCTCGACGCCCGCCGCTCGCTCGGGATGCACGCGCATGACGAGCAGCGCCGACCACAGGTACGTGCCGATCGTGAAGAGCAACGCAGTGCCGACGCCCCAGCCTGCGAGCACCAGGCCGCCGAGGGCGGGACCGAGGAACGAGCCGACCGAGTCGATGCTGGCGGTCGAGACGTTCGCCGCGGTCAGCTCCTCGGGCGTGCGCGCGAGCGTCGGCAGCAGCGACGCCTCGGCCGGGTGGAATGCGGTCGCGCAGATCGGCCCGAACGCGCAGAGGACGAACACGAGGGCGATCGGGCCGTGGGCGAAGACGACCAGCGCGATCGCACCGACGATCACCGCCCGGAGGAGGTCGGCGGCCAGCATCACGCGCTCCTGCCGGAACCGGTCGCCCGCGGCCGAGACGAACGGGGCGAGGAGTGCGGACGGGATCGTGCGGACGAGCGCCATCACGCCGACCGCGGCCGCTCCCCCGTGCCGGTAGGCATAGACGGCGATTGCGATCGAAAGCGAGTACTGGCCTGCGACAGAGCCCGCAAATGCGAGCTGCAAGCGCCTGAGGTTGGGGTTCCGGAAGACCTCTCTCAGGGCATTGAACGAGTCGGCGAGACGGCTCCGCACCGGGGGAGCTTTACAGGTCGCTTGTGTTTTTCAAGAGGGGATGGAAGATTTCGCTGGCCAGGCTCGTCATGTGATCGACCTTCCCGCGGGACGCGGGCCATTCACAAGGAGGCACCAAGATGTCGGAGCAGGATCGGCAGAAGAAGTTCGAGAACGACGACGACACCGCCGCCGAGGACGTCGAGGCGCACGTCAAGGACGGCCACCGTCACGCCAACGAAGAGGATGGCGGGGACGACGTCGAGGCTCACGTCAAGGATCACCACCGCTAGACGGAGCGATCAGCTGACGTTCCGAGAGCCCGGATCTCCGGGCTCTCGTGCTTTTCGGGTCAGGCCTTCAACACGCGCTCGAGCTCGCGCAGGAGCGCGAGGCCCGCGTCCCGCTTGTCCTCCTCGAGCCGATCGAGCGCCGCCGCGACACGCGCGACCGCAGCGAGGTCGCCCCTCCCGTCGAGCGCCGCACGGGCATGCCGCGCGGACGCGAGCAGGTCGAGCGCGACCGCCGCCTGCGTCCCGAAGAGGCCGAGCAGCTCCATCTCCTGCAGCGAGAAGCGTGAGTTGCTCGGCCGGTCGAGCACCTGCAGCACCCCGAGCGCCCGCTCGTCGTGAAGGAGTGGGACGGCCATCAGCCCCTGCGGGACGTAGCCCGTCTGCTCGGCGACGTCGCGCGCGAAACGGGGATCGTTGGCGAGGTCGTCGATTACGAGCGGCGTCCGGGAGGAGAGGACCCAGCCTGCGATCCCCGTCGCCGAGGGCAGGCGCATCCCGAGCAGCGACTGCTCGTCCGGATTTGCGACGGCCGCGAACACGAGCTCGTCAGCCTCCTCGTCGAAGAGGAAGATGGACGAACCGCGCGCGTGGAAGATCGCCCGCGCGACCTGCACGATGGAGCGCAGCAGCTCTCCGAAGCGCTCCTCGGACGGGAGGACACCCGCGGCGACCGCGGAGTTCAACTCGCTCATTGCTTCCCTCCGACGTTGGACGAGATCAGATAGAGAACGCTCTTCAGCTGGAACGGCGTCAGCCGCGGATGCTTGGACAGGACGAGGGACGCAATCGCTGAGATCGCGGGCGTCGCGAAGCTGTTTCCCGTCGCGGTGATCGTCGAGCCGCCCAGCCACGCGACCGGCACGTTGACGCCGCGCCCGAAGAACTCGACCGGCGGGTCGGGGTTCGCGTAGAAGAGGAGCGGATCGTCCTCCTCGTGGCTCCCGACCGAGATGACGGACGAGAAACGCCACGGATAGGACTCGACCGGCATGTTGTGCGCCGACGCGACCAGCACCGTTCGCTTGAAGTACGCGGCGTCGGCGATGTCGCGCAGCAGCTCGCTGAACGCGCGCTTGGTCGTCGAGAGGCTCATGTTGATCACGTCGTAGTCCTGCGCCACCGCCCAGCGCAGACCGGCGAGCAGCACCTTGCCGGAACCCTTGAATCCGGCTCCGAGCACGCGGACGGAATAGATCTCGGCCTCGGGTGCGATCGAGCGGATCACGCCTGCGCACGCCGTGCCGTGGCCGCAGAGATCTCCTTCGGTGTCCTCGTCCGCGATCGCGTTCTCGTCCTCGTCGAGCGAGATCGCGACGGCACCTGCGAGCTCGCCGACCGACGGGTGGCCGAACTCGACGCCGCTGTCGAGGACGCAGACCTTCACGCCCTTTCCCGTCGCTCCGTCGAGCGCCCACGCGCGGTCAACGCGGTCCGGTAGTGGATTGTCGAGCGAGATCGCCTCGACATGGTCACGAGCGAGCGACCACGCCGGGCGATCGTCGTCATAGCCGTCCTCGTCGGAGGAGGCATCTCGCTCCGCGTGCGCGCAGACCTCGTCAGCCACGCGACGACTTTCGATGGTTCCTCAAAAGAGCTTCTGAAGCTTCATGGCCGCGCCCATGTCGCCCTTGATCTTGAGCTTCCCCGTCATGTACGCGGTCGTCGGGTTCTGCTCGCCCGCGACGATCTTCTCGAACGTCTCGGCGCCGGTCTCGATCGTCGCGTCCGCGTCGCCACCGCCCTCCGTGACGTTGATCGAGCCCTCGCCGACGGTGACGAGCCACTGGCCCTCGCCCTCGATGTCGAAGAGATACGAGTTGTTCATCCCCGCGAGCTTGGCCGCGTCGGCCCGCGATTCGAGGGTGTCGAAGAAGTCCTTGGCTGCCACCGCGTGCCACTCCTTTGGTCGGGTTCGAACCGGGAGTCAACCGTACCGCAGGGACATGACCGGGGTCAGAGCGCGGTCATGTCCGTAGAGGACGCCGGCGCGCATGACCAGAGGGCCGCGACGTGGACGATGACTCTTCCGGCCGCGGCCGGCGGCGACAACCCCGGGGTCAGACCCGGGTCATGCCGGCCCGGGCCTGGTCCGCTGTGGCTAGGCGGACGCGGACCGAGGGAGGTGGCGGTCGATCAGCAGCTGCGAGAGCTCGTGCTGCGCGGCGGCGAGTCGGCGGCGGTTCTCCTCCAGCGTCTCGAAGCTCGCACCGGCAGCGCGCAGCGCCTGACGCTCCGCGACGATGCCGGAGATCTCCGCCGCCAAGGTCTCGACGGTGTGGGTGATGGCACGGGGGACAGCCATGTCTCACATCCTGAATCGGCAGGTGGACGGGTCGACTTGAGTTCGACGCGCCCCTCGCGCTTCCTCGGTCGGTACCATCGCCGCCCGTCGCATGAACTTCGACCTCGAGCCCGAGCACGAGCTGATCCGCGACACCGTCCGGCAGTTCGCGCTCGAGAAGGTCGCGCCGGTCGCCGAGGAACTCGACCGCGAGAAGCGCTTCCCTTACGAGCTCGTCGCGGAGCTGGCCGAGCTCGGCCTGATGGGGATGACCATCCCGGAGGAGTACGGCGGCGCCGGCACCGACACCCTGTCGTACGCGATTGCGATCGAGGAGCTCACGCGCATCGACTCATCCGTGGCGATCACCGTCGCCGCGCACCACTCCCTCGGGACGATGCCGATCTACTCCTTCGGAAGCGAGGAGCAGAAGCGCGATTGGCTCCCCGATCTGGCCTCGGGGAGGAAGCTCGCGGCGTTCGGGCTCACCGAGCCGAACGCCGGCTCCGACGCCGGCGCGACACGCACGACCGCTCGCCTCGAGGACGGCGAATGGGTGATCGACGGCGCGAAGATCTTCATCACGAACGCCGGCACCGACATCACCGCGTGTGTGACGATCACCGCGGTCACGGCCGAGGGCGAGATCTCCAACATCGTCGTCCCGAACGGCACCGACGGGTATGTGATCTCGGCGCCGATGGAGAAGCTCGGCTGGCGCGCGTCGGACACGCGCGAGCTGAGCTTCCAGGGCGCGCGCGTGCGGGAAGGAAATCTGCTCGGCCCGCGCGGCGAAGGCTTTCGCCAGTTCCTGAAGATTCTCGACGGCGGTCGCATCTCGGTCGCCGCGATGGGCGTCGGCCTCGCGCAGGGCGCGTACGACCTTGCGTACCGCTACGCGCAGGACCGCGAGCAGTTCGGGCGGCCGATCGCGAGCTTCCAGGCGGTCCAGCAGAAGCTCGTCGACATGGCCACGGAGATCGAGGCGGCGCGCACGCTCGTCTACAAAGCGGCGTGGGAGAAGGATCAAGGGCGCGACTTCGCGCAGACGGCCGCGATGGCGAAGCTCTTCTCTGGAGAGCTGTCGCACCGCGCGGCGAACTGGAGCCTCCAGATTCACGGCGGCTACGGTTTCATGGATGAGTACGCGATCTCCCGGCTCTACCGAGACCAGAAGATCCTCGAGATCGGCGAAGGCACCAACGAGGTTCAGCGCATGGTCATTGCTCGCCATCTCGGCCTGTAGCGCGCTGCTCTTCGCCACTCCGGCGTCGGCGCACCTGTCCGTGAACCCGGCCCGCCTGCAAACGAGCGAGCTCGCGGACCTCACGTTCTCGGTCCCGAACGAGGGCGACGCGCCCGGCATCGACCGCGTGACGTTCGGCATCCCTGCGAACTTCGACCTCGACGACGCGGAGGCGAAGCCCGGCTGGACGCAGTCCGACAGCGGGAACGCCGTCACCTGGTCGGGGGGCCGGATCCCGAAGGGCGAGTACGCGACGTTCTCGATCCGCGGAATCGCGCCCGCGAAAGCGCAGACGGTGCATTTCAGCGTCCTCGTCGGCGACCGGACCGGCAAGACGATCACCTACGACGCGCCGATCGCCGTCGTAGCGCACGGCCCGCAGGATTCCGGCGCACGCACCCTCGGCACGGCGGCCCTGATCGCCGCACTCATCGGAGCCGCGCTCGCGCTCGCGGCCCTGTTCCTCGGGCTCTACCTCTGGCTGCGGCCCCCACCTCCGTAGAACGAGGGTGTTAGCCTCACACGAAGTGCTGCTGTTTCGGCAGTTCGTCAACGACGACCTCGGGTGCGCCTCGTATCTCGTCGGCGACCGGGAGGCAGGAGTCGCGGTGGTCGTCGACCCGGCGTTCGCGATCGAGCAGTACCTCGAAGACGGCCTACGGCTGGAGCGTGTTCTCGAGACGCACACGCACGCCGACCACGTCTCGGGTCACGGGCGCTTCGCGCTCGAGCACGGACTGCCGACCGCGATCCATGCGCTCGCCGAACCCGAGTATCCATTCGAGCCGCTGGTCGACGGCACCACGGTGCAGGTGGGCTCCGTCGAGATCCGCGTGCTCCACACGCCAGGCCATCGGCCCGAGCACTGCTCGTTCCTCGTCGACGGGCAGCTCGTCCTGACGGGCGACTCGCTCTTCGTCGGAGATGCCGCGCGGCCCGACCTCGCAGTCGCCGCGCGCGAGGGCGCCGAGGACCTTTTCCGCTCGCTCGAGCGGCTGGCCGCGCTCGGGGACGGCGTCGAGGTCTATCCCGGCCACGTCGCGGGCTCGCTCTGCGGCGGGAACATGAGCAGCGACACGTCGTCGACGATCGCGAAGGAGCGCGCTACGAACGAGTCGCTGCAGTTCCGCGACATGCAGGAGTTCGTCCTCGTCTCGGCATCGGTGTCCGCGCCGCGCCCGCCGACGACCGAGCGCGTGGTCGCGCTCAACCTCGGCTCGTGGCTCCCGCGGCCGGACGAGCCGCAGGAGCTCGCCGACGCCGGCGAGGCGACCGTCCTCGACGTGCGCCCGTTCCCGGACTACACCGCGGGGCACGTCCCGGGCGCGATCAGCGTTCCGGTCGACGGCTCGTCGTTCGGGACGAAGTCGGGCTTCGTGCTCGTGCCGGGCGAGCGGGTCGTGCTGCACGCGCGGACACGAGAGGAGGCGCTGGAGGCCGCCGGGAAGCTCTGGGCCGTCGGCATCCTCGATCTCGCCGGCTTCGTCCTCGCGCCGCATGCCACCGAGAGGCTCGCGACGCTCGACGTGGACGAGCTGAAGGCGCTCCTCTCCTCCCCCGGCTTGCAGCTCGTCGACGTGCGCGAGACGACCGAACGCGACAGCGGCTACATCCCCGGCTCCCAGAGCGTCCCGTACCGCCTGCTGCGCAAGCTCGGCTGCGGCGCACTCGACCGTTCGCGGCCGGTCGTGACGGTGTGCGAGAGCGGTCCGCGCGCGGCGATCGCCGCGTCGCTGTTGCAACGGGAGGGATTCGACGTGCGCGCAGTCGCCGACGGGGGCGTCGCGGACTTCGCCGACACCGTCGCGTTCCGGCGCTGCGGCGCCTGACTAGCGCAGCCGGTCGACGACGTAGCCGTGCGACTCGAGCGCGACGGTGAGCGAAGCGCAGTGCGGCTCGTCGCGCGTGATCACCGTCAACGAGACCTCGGTCTCGATCACGTCGATCGCCACGCCCTCGCGATGGTGCTCGATCGCGACGACGTTCCCGCGTTCCGCCGCGATGAGCTCGAGGAGCTCGACCAGCGCGCCGGGCCGGTCTGCGATCCGCGTCCGGAAGACGAGGTAGCGGCCGGCGATCGTCAGGCCATGACGCATGACGGAGATGAGCATCGTCGGGTCGATGTTGCCGCCGGAGAGGAGGACGCACGTCTCGCTGCCGTCGGCGCCGACGCTGCCGTTGAGGAGCGCCGCGGTTGCTGCCGCTCCGGCGCCCTCGACCACGAGCTTCGAGCGCTCGAGCAGCAGCGTGATCGCTTCGGCAATACGCTCGTCGTCGACGTGCACCAGGTCGTCGAGCAGGTCGTCGAGGATCGACATCGTCAGCTCGCCGGGGCGCTTGACGGAGATGCCGTCGGCAATCGTGCCGCGCCCGGTCTTGCCCGCCTGCACGCCGACGATCCGTACGCCCGGGCGCAGCGCACGGAGAGCGATCGCGATCCCCGACGCGAGACCGCCACCGCCGACCGGGAGGACGAACGTCTCCGCCTCGGGCAGCTCGTCGGCCAGCTCGAGCCCGATCGTCCCCTGCCCCGCGATCACGGCCTCGTCCTCGAACGCGTGCACGAACGTCGCTCCGGTCCGACGGGCGCGCTCGAGCGCCTCGACGAGCGCCTCGTCGAAGCCCGTGCCCGCGAGCACCGTGTCGGCGCCGTAGCTCCGTGTCGCCTCGACCTTCGTCATCGGTGCGTCCTGGGGCATGAAGACCGTCGCACTGATACCGAGCTCGCGCGCCGCGTACGCGACCGCCTGACCGTGATTGCCCGCGCTCGCCGCGATCACGCCCGCGGCGCGCTCCGCCTCGCCGAGCGTCGCGACCTTGTTCACCGCCCCGCGCACCTTGAACGAGCCCGTGCGCTGCAGGTTCTCCGCCTTCAGCCAGACCTTGCGCCCGCACAGCCGCGACAGCGTCTCCGAGCCGTAGACCGGCGTGACGCGCGCATGGCCGAGGATCCGCCCGCGGGCGGCCTCGACGTCAACGATCGTGGGTGTGGTTCTCGTCGCCAATGTGGAAGACCTCGCGAAGGATCGCACGCACGGCGCTGAGAGGATCGAGCCGCCGGTCCTGGACCTCGTCGAGCAGCCGGCGCAGCTCGGGATCGCTCCGCACGGCCTCTTCGATGTGGCGGCGCGCGCGGGCGGAGGCAACCTGGAAGACCTCGCGCGAGAGATTGCGGCGGCGGCGCTCCTCGAGCTCGCCCGCCGACTCGAGCCACGCCCGGTGCTCGGCGATCTTCTCCCAGAGCGCGTCGACCCCCTCGCCGCGCATCGCCTCGGTGAGCACGATCGGCGGCTTCCATCCCTCGCGCGGGCCGAGCGCGAGCACCTGCCGCACCTCGTTCAACATCGTCTTCGCCATCGGATGGTCCATCTTGTTGATCGCGATCACGTCCGGGATCTCCATGATCCCCGCCTTCAGCGCCTGGATCGAATCGCCCGAGCCGGGCATCAGCGCGAGCACGACGGTGTCGGCGATCGAGAGCACGCCCACCTCGCTCTGACCGGTGCCGACCGTCTCGAGGAGCACGACATCCTTGTGCGCGGCGTCGAGGACGAGCAGCGCCTGCAGCGTCGTCTCCGCCAGCCCTCCGAGATGGCCGCGCGTCCCCATCGAGCGAATGAACACGTCAGGGTCGAGGAAGTGGTCAGTGAGCCGGATCCGGTCGCCGAGGAGCGCGCCCTGCGTGAACGGGCTCGACGGATCGACGGAGATCACGCCGACGGTCTTCTCCTCTGCGCGTGCAAGGCGGATGAGGGCCGAGACGAGAGTCGACTTTCCGACGCCGGGAGGGCCGGTCAGCCCGACGGCGTACGCATGGCCCGTCTCCGGATACAGGTCGCGGACGACGTCGTACGCGAGCGGGTCGCCGTTCTCGACGAGCGTGATCGCCCGCGCGAGTGCGCGGCGATCGCCTGCACGCACGGCGTCCACCAGCGTCTCGCGCGTCCAGTCACGCCTACCGGCCACGGGGGGATGCTACGCAGCGCGCTCGTCTGCAACCGCCGCTTCCGCGCGGAGTGCACGCAGCAGCGCGAACGCCGTCACTCCGCCCGCCGCGATGAAGGCCGAGCCGAGCACGTACGTCCAGCGAGGGCCGACGCTCTCGGTCAAGGCGCCGGCCGAGACCATCGCGACACCGAGGACCGCGTTGTGGGCGCTGATGATGACGGTGAATGCCCGCCCGCGCAGCTGATCGGACGTGTAACGCTGCACGATCAGGATCGTGAGCGGGAACGTCAGTCCGTTGCCGAAGCCGGCGAGCACCATCGCCGCCGCGGCGAGCCAGATGTTCGGCGCGATCCCGGCGCTGAAGAGACCGAGCGCCCACGGGACGAAGGCGAGCGGATAGACGGCGCGCAACTCCCGCCGCTCGAGCAGCGAGCCGCCGAAGAGGCTGCCGATCACGAGCCCGATCCCCGTCGCGGTCCAGAGCAGTCCGTAGCCGAACGGCCCGCGATGCAGCGAGCGCTCGGCGAGGAAGATCTCGGCGACGTTGTTCAGCCCGATTGCGAACATCGCGAAGCCGAACGCGATCAGCGCGGCGAGGAGCGCGCGCGAACGGCGAAACGCGACGAGCCCGTCGGCGAGGTCGCGCCAGTGGCCGCGGGTGATCGCCTGCTCACTCTGCAACAGCGCGGCGGGAATGCGCAGGATCAGTGCAGCGGAGAAGAGGAACGTCGCCGCGTTGATCCAGTAGACGGTGTTCGCGCCGGACGCGCTGACGATCACGCCGCCCAGCACCGGCCCGACCGCCGCGGCGAGCCAATCCGTCGCCTGCAAGAGCGACGTCCCGTGGGCGAGGTCATTCTGCTCGACGAGGTTCGGGACCCCTGCGAGCACGGCGGGACGGAAGAACGAGTTCGCGAAGCCGGCGACCGCGGCGAGCACGATGATCCCCGTCGCGCTGTCGACGAACGGAAGGACTGCGAAGACGCCGAAGCGGATCACGTCGGCGTTGACGAGCAAGCGCTTGCGCGAGAGACGGTCGATCAGCGGGCCGGCGGCGAGGCCGACGACGATCGACGGCAGAAACGTGACGACGAAGAGGAGGCTCACCCACCACGGCGACTCGGTGCGCGCGGTGATGTCCGCCGTGAGCGCGATCGTCGCCATCCACGTGCCCAGGCCGGAGCCGAGGCCCGCCAGGAAGAGCAGGCGAAAGCTTCCCGAGCGCCTCAAGAGCGCGAGTTGACGACGAAGGGGCGACGGCAACGCGCCGCCCAGAGTAATTGGCTAGGCCGTCCTTTGTAAGACCCGGTCGAGCGCGGCCGCGAAGAAGTCCAGCTCCTCGGGCGTCCCGACGGAAACCCTGATCGCGCCGGGGGAGCCGAAGCCGCTCAGCGGGCGCACGATCACTCCCTCGCGAAGGAGCCGCTCGAAGAGCTCGTTTGCGTCATTCCCCGTCTCGACGTAAATGAAGTTGCCGACCGACGGAAGCGGCTCGAAGCCGTGCTCACGGAGCAGCGATCCGAGCCGGGCGATGCCGTCGGCGTTGACGGCGCGGCGGCGGGCGATCTCCGTCTCCTCGCCGATGCTCGCGACCGCGGCGACCTGTGCGGGAGTCGTCAGGTCGAACGGCCGCCGGACCTTCGCCATCGCTGCGATGCAGCGCCCCGGCCCCACGGCGTAGCCGACGCGGAGACCTGCAAGCCCGTAGATCTTCGAGAAGGTGCGCAAGACGATCGTGCGTCGCCCTGCTTTGAGATAGCGCTCGATCGCGTCGGGATAGTCGGGGCGGTCGATGTACTCGAAGTACGCCTGGTCGACGACCGTGAGCACGTGGCCAGGGACACGCTCGAAGTACGCATCGAGCTCGCCAGTCGTGTTCATCGTCCCCGTCGGGTTGTTCGGATGGCAGATGTAGACGATCTTCGTGCGCGGGGTGACCGCCTCGAGCAGCGCGTCGAGGTCGTAGCGATGCTCGGTGAGCGGGACGAGCGCCGCGTCTGCGCCCTGCTTGCGCGCGTAGATGACGTAGCTCGGAAACGACGGCCAACCGCAGACGATCTCGTCTCCCGGGTCGAGGATGGCCTGGCTCAGCATGTCGATGCAGCCGTCTGCGCCGGCGCCGACCGCGACGTCGGCGAGATCGACGCCGTGCCATTCGGCGAGCTTCTCGTGCAGGCGGTACGCGCCGCCGTCCGGGTAGCGATTCAACTCGCCCGTGACACGCTCGATCGCCTCGGTAGCCGCGTGGAACGGCCCGAACGGACCCTCGTTGGAGGCGAGCTTCACCACCCGCTCGAGCCCCAGCTCGCGCTGGACGTCCTCCACCGGCTTCCCGGGCTGGTACGGCGTCAGCGCGTTGACGCTCGGCCGGAAGAACGCATCGTCGAAGTCGGCGAACCCGCTGCTCACGGAGACTGACCCTACCGTCGAGCCGTGCCCGCGGTGACCGTGCCTGTTTCGGCGGGCCGCGGTGAACCCGGCCTCCTCCCCACTGCGAGCCTACTGCGCAACCCGTGACGTGTCTGTCACAGACGTGCCGGCTTCGCAACGATCCGTCCACAGACGTACGCTCCCGCGGTGCGTACCGACGCGGAGGTCGCGATCTTCGTCACCCGACGCGGCCGCAGCGAGGTGCTGCTCGCCCACCGCAGTCCGGCGGTCGGATCGTACTGGCACACGATCGCCGGTGGAATCGAAGACGACGAGACGCCGCCCGAAGCGGCTACGCGCGAGCTCGCCGAGGAGACGGGCCTGCGGGACGTGCCTCTGCACCGCGGGGCAACCGTGGTCGAGTACGCCTACCCGCTCAGCGAGGAGCCGGCGGAGCGCCGCGCGCTCTACCCCGAGGGCGCTGTCGAGGTTCGCGTCCATTGCTTCGTCGCCGAGGCGCCGGACGACTGGGAGCCCGCGCTCGATTGGGAGCACGACGCCCACCGCTGGTGCGCCCCCGCGGAGGCAGCCGGACTCCTCCGCTGGCCGGCGACCGCGGACGCGCTCCGCCGCGTGCTCGCGCCTGCGGCCTGACGGCACACTCCGGGTGGCGTCTCAACGCACCCCGTAGGCTCCGAGCATGCCCGAGCTCGGACTCTTCCCGCTTCCGATCGTGCTCGTGCCGACCGAGCGGATCCCGCTGCACGTCTTCGAGCCGCGATACCGCGAGCTGATCGACGAGTGCGTCGAGCGCGGCGAGGACTTCGGGCTCGTGCTCGCGACCGGAGACGGCGCGGTGCACGAGATCGGGACCCGCGCAAGCGTCGAGCAGGTGCTCGAGGTGCTCGACGACGGCCGGATGAACGTCGTCGTCGAGGGCGGCGAGCGCTTCCGGCTCCTCGAGCTGACGTCGGGGAGGTCGTTCACGACCGGATTCGTCGAGGCGGTCGTGGATGACGACGAGCCAGCGACGGAGGAGGACGTCGAGCGCGCCCTTGCCGTCTTTCGCGAGCTCGCGGAGGCGGCGGAGAGCGACGTCGACGTGCCCGAGGCGGGCTCGCCCCAGCTCGACTTCGAGCTGGCGGCGCGCGTGGACTTCGCCGTCGACTCGAAGCAGGAGCTCCTCGCCTCCACCTCGCCGCGGGCGCGCATGAAGAAGCTGATCGAGCTGCTCACGACGGCGCTCGAGGCGGTTCGTCTGGAGCAGACGCTGCGCGAGCGAGCCGGCCAGAACGGCAAGGTCGCGCCGCTCGACCCCGAAACGTAGGGCAGCTGCGCCGGCCGGCGCGTCTACGCGCTCGCGGAGAACGTGAACGAGGTTGCCGACGCGAACACCTCACCTGGCCGAAGCACCACGCTCGGGAAGCCCGGTTGATTCGGCGAGTCGGGGAAGTGCTGCGTCTCGAGCGCGATGGCGGCGCGCGGCCGCTCGAGCTTCTCCCCCGTGTAAACCTGGAGTCCCGGCTCGGTCGTCTCGATCACCAGCGTGCGCCCGTTGACCGGGTCGTGGAGGCGCGCGGCGCCGTCGAGGACGAAGTTGTGGTCGTACGCGCGCCGCCCGATCGCGCGCGCCTCGCGGAGGTCGAACCGCGTCGCCGCGACGGGGGCGAGCTCACCGGTGGGGATGCCCGTCTCGTCGACCGGCGTGTAGCGCGCCGCGTCGACCTGCAACACGTGGTCGTCGATCGCGCCGCCGCCGCCGAGATTCCAGTAGGTGTGGCTCGCGAGGTTCACCACCGTCGGCGCGTCCGTCGTCGCGCGCAGCTCCAGGCGGAGGCCCTCGTCGCTCAGCGTGTAGGTCGCCTCGACGGCGAGCGAACCCGGAAATCCTTCCTCGCCGTCGGCGCTCGTATATCCGAGCGTCACGGCCTCACGCGTCGCGCGCTCGACGCGCCACATCCGCCGGTCGAAGCCCCGCCCGCCGCCGTGCAGCGCGTTCGGCGGGTCGTTGACGGGGACATGGTACGTGCGTCCGCCGAGCGCGAACCGGCCACGCGCGATCCGGTTCGCGTACCGCCCGACGATCGCGCCGAGATACCCCGCGTTGCCCGCGAGGTAGTCGTCGGGCGACGGCAGCGCGAGCACGACGTTCGCGAGGTCGCCGTTTCGGTCGGGCGTCCAGAGCTCGTGCAGGATCGCGCCGAACGGGAGCACGGTCGCGACGAGCCCGCCGGGGCTCCTCAACCGGATGGGAGTCAGCTCTGCCGTGCGCCGTTCAGGGCCAGGCCGGTCGCCGGGTCGAAGAAGTGCAGTCGCCGGTGGTCGATCGCGAGCTCGACCTCGGAGGAGGACGTGACACGGTGGCGATCGTCCAGCGACGCCGTGAACACCGCGCGGTCGTCGGCGAACAGCTTCCCTTCGTCGTCGCCCTCGTCCATCGCGGCGCGAACGGCCTCGACGGTCACCTGCGGCGCATCGAGCGTGAAGATCACGTGGTGCTCGGAACCGAGGTCCTCGACCACGTCCGGCTTGACGCGCACGCGCGGCAGCGACGCGTCCGCGACGGCTCCGTGCTCGAAGTCGGTCGGCCGGATGCCGACGATCAGCTTGCCGACGTAGCGCTTCGCGGGCGAAGACTCCGGCAGCTCGAACGAGATGTCGGCGAAGGAGATGCGCCCGCCGCCGAGCTCCGCGTCGACGAGGTTCATCGCCGGCGAGCCGATGAAGGCTGCGACGAAGAGGTTCGCGGGATGGTGGAAGAGCTGCTGCGGCGTGTCGACCTGCTGCAGGATGCCGTCACGAAGCACCGCGACGCGCTGTCCCAGCGTCATGGCCTCCACCTGGTCGTGCGTGACGTAGACCGTCGTCACGCCGAGACGCTCGTGCAGCTTCGCAAGCTCCGCGCGCATCGACACGCGCAGCTTCGCGTCGAGGTTCGACAGCGGTTCGTCCATCAGGAACGCCTTGGGCTCGCGAACGATCGCGCGGCCCATCGCGACGCGCTGCCGCTGGCCGCCCGAAAGCGCCGACGGCTTGCGATCGAGCAGCTCGTCCAGACCCAGCGTCTTCGCCGTCTCGTCGACGCGCCGCCGCCACTCCGCACGCGGCATCTTGCGCAGCTTCAAGCCGTAGCCGAGATTGTCGCGCACGCTCATGTGCGGGTAGAGCGCGTAGTTCTGGAAGACCATGGCGATATCACGCTGCTGCGGCGGCTTGTCGGTGACGTCGCGATCGTCGATCAGGATGTCGCCGTCGGTCACGTCCTCGAGACCCGCGATCATGCGCAGCAGTGTCGACTTGCCGCAGCCGGACGGGCCGACGAGCACGACGAACTCGCCCTCGCGGATGTCGAGACTCACCGCGTCGACCGCCTTGACGCCGTTCGGGTAGATCTTCGTGATCTCGTCGAGCCGGATGCCGCTCATCGGACGAGCTCCTCCATGGCGCGCAGCTTCTCTGGCAGGAGATCGCCGTGTGCACGCGTCAGGGCATCACACAGGGCGTCGATCTCGTCGAGCGTCAGGGTGGCCGCGGTGTTCGGGTCGAGCATGGCGGCGTGCCGGACGAAGTCCGGTCGCTCCTCCAGCACCGCGCGCACCGTCAGCTCGACGGAATTCAAGAACGTGCGGTTCAACGCCGCGAGCTGCGGCGGGTAGTCCGGGACCGCGGTCGGCTGCACGCCGGTGCGATCGACGAGGCACGCGACCTCGACGCAGGCATCCTGCGGCAGGTTCGGGATCAGGCCCGTGTTGCGAACGTTCCCGTAGATCACCGACGGCGCCCCCGTCTCCATGGAGTGGATGATCTCCGACGCGTACTCGTTCGAACGCTCGACGGGCAGCGCCTCGCCGGCGGCGAGCGCGCCTCTGACGCGGTCGAACTCGACGAGGTTCGCCTCGCTGCGCCTGATGTACTCGTCGACGGGGATCCGGAACTGCTCGATCTGGTCGTCGTGGTGCATGAACCACGGGACGTACTCGGCGAGGTGCTCGCTCGACTCGGTCGGGAAGTAGCCGAGCCGCTTGTAGACCGCGAAGCGCACCCGCCGCTGGAGCTCGGGATCCGCCGCCAGACGCTCCTCGAGCCGCGGGTACAGATCCTCGCCGTCCCGTTCGAGGCGAAGGATGAAGGCCTGATGGTTGATGCCCGCGGACAGGTACGTCACCTCGTCGTACGGGACGCCGACGATCTCGGCGAGATCCTCGGTCGTGAACTGCACCGAGTGGCAGAGGCCGACGACGTTCGAGGTCGGCGTCCCCGCGTACACGAGCCAGCAGAGCGCCGCCATCGGGTTCGTGTAGTTGAGCAGCCACGCGCGCGGGCAGAGCTCGGCCATCTCGTTGCCGAGCGCGAGCATGTGGTCGGCTGTGCGGAGGACGCGGAAGATGCCGCCGATGCCGAGCGTGTCGGCGATCGTCTGGCGGACGCCGAACCGCGTCGGCAGCTCGAAGTCGACGAGCGTCGACGGATGACCGCCGATCTGCACCATGTTGATCACGTAATTGGCACCGTCGAGCGCGGAGCGCCGCTCGGCATGCGACGTGATCGCCGGCGACGCCCCGCGGACGCCTGCGACGTAGCGCGCCATCGCCGCGGCCGTCTCGAGCCGCTCGGCGTCGATGTCGTGCAGCGCGATCTCGGCGCCGCGCAGCTCGGGGAAGGCGAAGATGTCGCCGAGCAGGTTCTTCGTGAAGACGACGCTGCCCGCGCCGATGAACGCGATCTTCGGTCCGCTCATCCCTTGTTCGCCCCCAGCGTCAGGCCGCTGATGAACTGCCGCTGCAACATCGCGTAGACGAGGATCGTCGGGAGCGCAACGAGGATCGCGGCGGCGGAGATCAAGTTGTTGTCGGTGAAGTAGACGCCTTGCAGGTTCGTCAGCGACGAGGTGATCGGCCGCTTGTCGCCCGAGCTCATCAGGACGACGGCCCAGAGGAAGTCGTTGTAGATCCAGGTGAACTCCAGCGTCGCCAGCGCGGCGAGCGCCGGCCGGCAGAGCGGCAGGATGATCCCGAAGAACTGCCTCGTCACGCTCGCCCCGTCGACGCGCGCGGCCTCGCTGAGCGACGTCGGAATCGTCTTCATGTAGTTCGAGAGCACGAACGTGCAGAAGCCCGTCTGGAAGGCGACGTTGACGAGGATCAGCCCGAGGAAGGAGTCGTACAGGAGGCCGCTGCCGTTGCTCGCCCACCCCGGCAGGTGGACGCGCAGGTAGAGCTCGTACAGCGGAGTGATGATCACCTGCTGCGGCAGCAGGTTCGCCGCCATGAAGAAGATGAGCAGCGGCACGTTGAACCAGAAGGAGAAGCGCGAGACGACGAACGCGACCGACGCCGCGAAGAGCAGGATCAGCGCGATCGCCGGAAGCGTGATCTGGAGCGAGTTCCAAAGGTGGAGCGGGATCTGCCCCTGCGACCACGCGTTGCGGTAGTTCGTGAGGCTCAGCGTGTGCGGGATCGAGACGTAGCCGTGCTCGGCCGTGTCGGAGTACGGCCGGAACGAGGTGAAGAGCGCCCAGCCGACGGGAGCGAGCCAGACCAGCGCGGTCGCGACGAGGAAGCCGTGCAGGAGGATGCGGCCGCCGCCCCGGCGCGCGCGCCGCGTCCGCACCCGGCGCGCCGTCGTCACCGCGGTCGCCGTCATGCCTCGCGCTCCTGGAACGAGTTCCAGACGAACACCACGATCGGGACGATCGAGATCACGATCAGGATCACGGCGATCGCCGAGCCGTAGCCGATCCGGCTCGCCTCGCCGATGATGTTGTCCGTCACGAGCACGGACAGCAGCTCGAGGCCGTTTCGCCCGCGGTTGACGATGTAGTCGATGTCGAAGGCTCGCAGCGCCTCGATCACCGTGACGACGACGATCACGATGTTGATCGGCCGGAGGGCGGGGAACACGACGGTGCGGAACGCATGCCACTCCCCCGCGCCGTCGATCGCGGCCGCCTCGCGCAGCGACGGGTCGATCGCCTTCAGGCCGGCGAGGTAGAGGATCATCACGTAGCCGGCGTGCCGCCAGCCGACGGCGA
>JBJMKB010000106.1:0-5286 GCA_045806045.1 Gaiellaceae bacterium
CGAGGCCGGCGGCCTGTACGTGCTCGGCACCGAGCGCCACGAGGCGCGGCGCATCGACAACCAGCTCCGCGGCCGCTCCGGCCGTCAGGGGGACCCTGGCGAGACGCGCTTCTACCTGTCCGGCCGCGACGATCTCGTGCGCCTGTTCGCCGGCGACCGCATCCACGGGATCATGGAGCGCTTCAAGCTCCCCGACGACCAGCCGATGGAGGCGGGCATCCTCTCGCGCCAGATCGAGAACGCGCAGAAGAAGGTCGAGGAGCAGAACTTCGTCGCACGCAAGAACGTCCTCAAGTACGACGACGTGATGAACGTGCAACGCCGCGAGATCTACGAGCAGCGCAACCGCGTTCTGCACGGGGAGGACCTCTCGGAGCTCGTGAAGGAAAGCTGGATTCCCGAGGTGCTCTCGAACGTGGTGGCCGAGTACACGCAGGACCCGCTGACGGAGGAGTGGGACCTGAACGCGCTCGTCGCCGCGATGGAGAACGTGTACGGCACCGGCGTCACCGCCGAGGAGCTGCGCGGTCTCGACCGCGAGGCGGTCGTGCAGGAGTTCGTCGACGACGCCCTCGACGCCTACGCGGAGCGCGAGAAAGAGCTGGATGCGATCCAGGAAGGGCTGATGCGCGACCTCGAGCGCTTCATCGTCCTCCAGACGGTGGACATCCGCTGGCGCGAGCACCTCGAGGCGATGGACTACCTGCGCGAGGGAATCCATCTGCGCGGCATGGCCCAGAAGGATCCGCTCGTCGAGTACCGGAACGAAGGCTCGATCATGTTCGAGGAGCTGATCGGCGCGATCCACGAGGAGGTCGTGACGCTGCTCTACCACGCCGAGGTCACACCCGAGGACGGAACCGCCGGGCAACTGCAGCAGGGCCCGAGCCCGAACGGCGGGGGCAACGGCTCCGTGAGCTACGAGCACCAGTCGCTCGCCGGTGCGGAGGCGATCCTCGCGGCGGGCGGTACGTCGACGGCTGCGGCCGCAGGCTTCGCGGGCGGAGGCTCCGTCACGACGCCGATGGCGCAGAGGCCGAAGGTGAACTCCGAGCAGGAGAGCATCGGCCGCAACGACCCGTGCTGGTGCGGCTCGGGCAAGAAGTACAAGAAGTGCCACGGCGCCTGACGCGCACCCGACTCGCCGACGACAGGATCCGCCTCGAGCCGCTGACTCAGGCGCACCGCGGGCACATGATCGAGCTTGCGCGCGATCCCGAGGTCCTGCGCTACACGCGTGTGCCCGCCGACGCCGACGAGGCGTACGTGACGGGTTGGATCGGCCGCTACGAGGAGGGCTGGGAGGACGGCAGGCGCCTCGGGTGGACGATTCGTGACGCCGCCGGCGGGGCGTTCCTCGGATTCGCCGCGATCGTCACGCTCGACCTGGGCGCCCTCGAGGGCGAGATCGGATACATGGTCGCCCCCGAGGCGCGCGGCCGGGGCGTCGCCACGCGCGCGGTCGCCCTCCTGACGCGCTGGGGCTTCGACGAGCTGGGCCTCGAGCGCCTCGAGCTTCGCATCGACCCAGCCAACCTCGGCTCCGTCCGCGTCGCCGAGCGAAGCGGCTACCGCCTGGACGGCGTCCTCCGCCACATGCACCTCAAGGACGGCCTGCGCGCCGACACGGGCGTATGGTCACGTCTCAGACAGGACTGATCTCGTAGTCTCTCCTGCGTGAGCGCGGCCGACCGCCGACTGCTCGCCCGGGAGGCGACGCTCTCGACCGCGATCGCCGCATCGCTCGCCGCGTTCCTCCTGTGGGCGACTCCGCCTGGCATCGACTGGGCGGCCCACGCGTACCAACGTACGTTCCTGCTCCAGCACGGCTTTCAGATCTGGAACAACTTCTGGTACGCCGGGCGTTACTCGTTCGTCACCTACAGCCTCATCTACTACCCGCTCGCCGCGCTGCTGGGGATCAAGGTGCTCGCGCTGGCGTCGATCGCCAGCGCTGCGCTCGCGTTCAACCTCGTCGTGTTCCGGCAGTGGGGGCCGGTGTCGAAGATGTCGAGCAGGTCGTTCGCGGTCCTCTGGGTCGGGATCATCGGCGCGGCCGCGTTCCCGTTCGCGCTCGCCGTCTCGTTCGCGTTGCTCTCGATCTGGGCGCTCCAGCAGCGCCGTCGAGGGCGCTTCGCGGTCGGTGCGGTGCTGACGCTCGCGACGAGCCCACTCGCGTTCCTGTTGCTCGTGATCGCCCTCGCCGGTGCTGCGCTCTCCCGTCGGAGCCTCCGTGACCTTGGTGTTCCGGTCGCGGTGGTCCTCGCGTGCGGCGGCGTCGAGTTGCTGATCTATCGCCTCTTCGGCGACGGCGGGCGCTTCCCGTTCCAGACGCTGCAGCTCTTGCCCGGCATCGCGTTCTCGCTGCTCGGGCTCTGGGTGACGCGCGGCGTGGCGGCGGCGCGGCCGCTGCGCGGCATCTTCGGCATCTACCTCGTCGTTCTGCTCGCGACGTACGTCGTGCCGTCGTCGATCGGCTCGAACATCGAGCGCATCCGTTACATCGCCGTCCCGCTCGCACTGATCGCCCTCGCTCTCCGCCACTGGCGGCCGTTGTGGCTCGCGGTTCCGGTGCTCGTCCTCGCCGCCGTCTGGAACACGACGCCGATCGTCGCGAGCTTCGCGCGGGCCAGCAACGACCCCGCGAGCTCGGTCACCTACTGGCAGCCCGCGATCGACTACCTGCACGCGCACCTCAGCCCGTCGTTCCGCGTCGAGGTCGTCGATACGGCCGAGCACTGGTCGGCGGCCTATCTGCCCGACGCCGGGATCCCGATCGTGCGCGGCTGGTACCGGCAGAGCGACTTCCCGCAGAACGAGCTCCTCTACGACCCGAAGCTCGCCGCCGCGCCCTACGAGCAGTGGCTCCGCCGCATGGGCGTCCGTTACGTGGTGCTCGCGGATGCTTCGCCGGACTACAGCTCGCGTGGCGAAGCGGCGCTCATCCGTTCCGGGCGAACCGACCTCGTCCCCGTCCGGCGCACGCGCCACCTGATCGTGTACGAGTTGCCCCGCGCCAGCCCGCTGATCGTCGGGCCGGCCGCCGCGACGGTCGTCTGGCTCTGGCCCTCGCGGCTCGTCGCCCAGTTCGACGCGCCCGGCGCGTACCGCGTGAAGGTCCGCTGGTCGCCGTACTGGCGGGCGTCGAACGGCTGCGTCGCCCGGGCGAAGGACGGCATGGTCCGCCTGAAGGTCCGTCACACCGGCCTGATCGCGTTGAGCTTCGGCGTCGACGTGCACCGTGGCCTCCAAGCGCTTGCCGGCGTGACGCCGCAAGAGCGGTGCGCGAGGTAACCTGCCGCCCGTGACCGAGGAAGAGAAACCGCTCGCAGATCAGCTCGAAGAGCTCGGGGCCCAGCTCGACTGGGTCCGTGAGTACCTTTGACCCGGTCACCCTCGAACAGCGGCTCGTAGGCCTCGAAGAGCAGATGAACGCTCCCGGGTTCTGGGACGACCAGAACCGCGCGGCGCGCGTCTCGGCCGACCATGCACGCACCTCGCGGAAGCTCGAGGGCTACCGCTCGCTGATCCGCGACTACGACGACGCGCGCGAGCTCGCAGCGATGGGCGACGGTGAGATGGAGGGTGAGATCGCGGCGTCGCTGACGCCGCTGCGGCAGGAGCTCGACCGGCTGCAGGAGGCTGCGCTCTTCGACGGGGAATACGACGCCGGCGATGCGGTCGTGACGCTGCAGTCGGGCACGGGCGGCACGGACGCGCAGGACTGGGCCGAGATGATGCTCCGCATGTACGAGCGCTGGGCCTCCGATCGCGGCTTCGGGGTCGAGCTCCTGGAGGCGAGCCCCGGGGAGGAAGCGGGCCTCAAGTCGGCCACGTTCACCGTCGGCGGGGAGAATGCGTACGGCATCTTGAAGGCGGAGCGAGGCAAGCATCGCCTCGTCCGGTTGAGCCCCTTCGACCAGGCTCACCGCCGCCACACCGCTTTCTCGACCGTGATCGTCGCCCCGCTCCTCCCGGACGACGCGACCGTCGAGATCGACGAGGGGGACCTGAAGATCGACACCTACCGCGCCCAGGGCGCCGGCGGCCAGCACGTGAACAAGACCGACAGCGCCGTCCGGATCACCCACCTTCCCACCGGCATCGTCGTCCAGTGCCAGAACGAACGCTCGCAGTCGGCGAACAAGCAGACGGCGATGCGGGTCCTCAAGGCCCGGATCGTGGAGAAGAACGAGGAGGAGCGGGAGGCGGTGCTGGCGAAGGAGCGGGGAGGCTCCGCCGACACCGGCTTCGGCGGCGAGTCCGTCCGCTCGTACGTCCTCCAGCCCTACCAACTCGTAAAGGATTCTCGGACCGGTTACGAAACAGGAAATGTGCAAGCAGTCCTCGATGGCCAGCTCGACCCCTTCATCCGCGAGTACCTGCTCGCGCGGGCTGCGGGCAAGGTCGTCTAGAGGGTGGGGTACACTGCCCGCACTCTTCGCACCAGGGTGCCTCGGGTAGGCGGCGCCCACGGAACCACCGTGCAGGAACCCGATTTGACAGCCACGCAAGCGACAGCCCTCGTCGACGCACCGGTCGAGGTGCCGCGCCCGAGCGCGGCGTCGATGATCGTCTTCGAGCAGGTGACGAAGGTCTACGAGCCGGACGTGGTCGCGCTCCGCGACGTCTCGTTCCACATCGATAAGGGCGAGTTCGTGTTCATCGTCGGCGCGTCCGGGTCGGGCAAGTCGACCCTCGTCCGCCTCCTTCTCAAGGAACTCGACCCAACGACCGGCAAGATCGTGATCGGCGGCCGCGACCTGTCGCGCCTCAAGACCTCGAAGGTCCCGATGCTGCGCCGGAACATCGGCTGTGTGTTCCAGGACTTCAAGCTCCTCCCGAACCGCACGGCGGCCGAGAACGTCGCCTACGCGCTGAAGGTGCAGGGCGAGAGCAACGCTGCGATCCGCAAGAAGGTGCCCGAAGTGCTCGCGATGGTCGGCCTCTCGCACAAGATGGGCTCCGCCCCCGACGAGCTCTCCGGCGGCGAGCAGCAGCGCGTCTCGATCGCGCGCGCGTTCGTCAACCATCCGCCGCTCCTCGTCTGCGACGAGCCGACGGGCAACCTCGATCCCGACACGTCCGTCGGGATCATGCAGCTCCTGTACCGCATCAACCGCAGCGGCACCACGATCCTGATGGTCACGCACGACCGCGAGATGGTCGACAAGATGCGGAAGCGCGTGATCGCGCTCGAAGAGGGACGCCTCTCGCGCGACGAACGGCGCGGGGGATACGAGTAGTGGGCGGCCGCTTCAAGCTCCTCTTCTCGGAGGCGTGGCG
>JBJMKB010000107.1:0-5843 GCA_045806045.1 Gaiellaceae bacterium
GGCTCATGAGGATGGCATTGCCGCCCTCGGCGTCCCGCAGCGACCCGCGCAGCCGGAGGTCCTCCGACGTCACGCCGGCCGAGGCGAGGAACCGGGCGAAGTGCTTGCCGAGTGCGGCACCGAGCTCGGTCGCGACACGCGGCACGACGACGGCGGGGAGCACCGGCAGAAGGCCGACCATCGACCGAACCGGCAGCGGCACCCGCAAGCCGTCGGGCAGATGCAGCAGGTCGTAGAAGAACCCGTCGTCCTCGTCCCACAACCCTTGGTCGACGATGGCTTGGGAGATGTAGGCGAAGTGCTCGAAGAACTTCGTGGCGACGTCGACATACGTGTCGTCGTGCATCGCCAACGTCAGTGACATCTCGAGCATGTCGAGGCAGTAACGCGCCATCCACGACGTCGCGTCGCTCTGCTCGAGCCGGCCGGCGATGGGTAGCTGCGACCGGTCGAACGGACCGATGTTGTCCAGCCCCAGGAAGCCCCCCTCGAACACGTTGTTGCCTTCAGCGTCTTTGCGGTTGACCCACCAGGTGAAGTTGATGAGCAGCTTGTGGAAGACCCGCTCGAGGAACTCGTAGTCGCGACTGCCGTCGATCTCGAACACGCGCATGGCTGCCCATGCGTGCACCGGCGGGTTGGCATCGCCGAAGTCCCACTCGTACGCCGGTAGCTGCCCGCTCGGATGCATGTACCACTCGCGGCACATGAGGATCAGCTGCGACTTCGCATACTCGGGATCGAGGTGCGCGAGCGTCGCGCAGTGGAAGGCGAGGTCCCACGCGGCGTACCACGGGTACTCCCAGCTGTCCGGCATCGAGATGACGTCGTGGTTGTTGAGGTGCCGCCAGGTGTGGTTGCGGCCCTGCACCCGCTGTTGCGGCGGCGTCGGCTGGCCCGGGTCGCCGCACAGCCACCGGTCGACGTCGTAGTGGAAGAACTGCTTGCCCCACACCATCCCCGCGAACGCCTGGCGAGCGACGGTCGCCACGTCTGCGGTCGCTCCGGCGGGCAGCAGCGCAGCGTAGAACTCGTCGGCGTCGCGCTCCCGCTGGGCGAGTGCTCGGGTCCAGTCTCCCTTCAGGCTCGGCGTGAGGCTCTTGGCCGACAGCCGCAGCCGCACCACCGCGGCGCCGCCCGCGGGCACGGTGACGGCGTAGTGCAACGCGCCTTTGGTGCCCACCCCGACAGGATTGACGGTCGGGCGGCCTTTGACGACGTGGTCGCCGATGCCGTCTTTGGGATAGGCCGTCGTGTTGCGACCGCCGAACAGCAGGCGGGCGTTCGTCTCGTTGTCACACGCGAGTGCATCGGGCCTGCCATCGCCGGCGAGCACGACGGTGCCGAGCGTCGCATGTTCCGCGACGAGGCGCGCGCTGTCCGTGCGGACGACCGGCTGCTCGGTGCCGGGAGCCCACGACCAGGTGTTGCGAAACCACAGAGTCGGCAACAGGTGCAGGGTCTGCGCGGCATCGCTGGCGTTTTCGATGGTCGCGCGGATGCAGATGTCATCGACGTCGGCCTTGGCGAAGTCGACGGTGATCGCCCAGTAGCCGGCGTCGAACACGCCCGTGTCGAGCAGCTCGAACTCCGGCGCGTCGCGACCGCGTGCCGCGTTCTCCGTGCGCAACGAGTCGTACGGGAACGCCTGCATCGGGTAGTGGTAGCGCCAGCGCAGCCACGACGCGGTGGGCGTCGCGTCGACGTACCACCAGTAGTCCTTCACGTCCTCGCCGTGGTTGCCCTCGGCGTTGCCCAAGCCGAAAGCGCGTTCCTTCAAGATGTCGTCGCGACCGTTCCAGAACGCCAGCGCGAAGCACAGACGCTGCTCGCGGTCGCACAACCCGGCCATCCCGTCCTCGCTCCACCGGAACGCGCGTGAACGCGCGTGCTCGAACGGCAGGTACGCCCAGGCGTCGCCGTCGGCGCTGTAGTCCTCGCGCACGGTGCCCCAGGCTCGCTCGGCGAGGTAGGGGCCCCACTGCCGCCAGTCCGCCCGGCCCGCGTCGGCGTCGGCGAGCCGGCGTCGCTCTGCTGTCTCTTGCACGGACGTGCGGCCCGTTTCCTGCGCGGACGCTGCTGCGCGCGCGGTCATGCCACGGCGTAGACGACGAGGCTCTTCCCGAGCACCGGGTTGAGCGTCTGCTCCGCCGCGCGGGTCAGCACCGGGCGCGACACGATGTCCCAGACCAACAGCCGGTGATAGAGCCGTGCGGGCAGGCTGTCGCGTCCGAACGCGGCATTCAGCCACCAGTACGGCGCATGCAGCGCATGCGCGTGGTGGGTTGCGACGACCGTGAGTCCGGCCTCATCGAGACGGCGGTCGATCTCATCACCCCGGTAGATGCGGACGTGTCCGCCGTCGACCTCGTGGTAGCTGCGGGACAGTGCCCAGCACACCCGCTCCGGCCACCACCGCGGCACGGTCACCGCCACCCGGCCCCCTGGGCGCACAACCCGAGCGATCTCCGCAACGGCACGCCGGTCGTCCGGGATGTGCTCGAGCACTTCGGCGGCGATCACGACGTCAAAAGAGGCATCCGCGAAGGGCAACGCGAGCAGGTCGGCGCGCACCGTCCGGGCGAGCGAGCCGCTGGGCGCCTCGCCCTGAGCGGCCATGGCCGCGAACAGCGACTCGACCTGCGTCAGCTCGGCCGCGCTGCGATCGACGGCCACGACGTCAGCTCCCCGCCGGTATGCCTCGAAAGCATGCCGACCGAACCCGCACCCGAGGTCCAGCACCTGCTGCCCCGGCTCGATCGGGAGCCGGGCGAAGTCAACCGTGAGCACGGCCGGTCTCGATGACGTCGCGGTAGACCTCCACGGTGGCCGCCGCGACCGACCGCCAGCTGTAACGGTCCTCGACGCGGCGACGTCCGGCTGCGCCCAGCGCCGACCGGCGCGGTGCATCGTCGAGCAACCCGGCCACCGCCGCGGCGAGCTCCCCGGCATCTCCGGCGTTGACCAGAACCGCGCAGTCCCCGACGACCTCCGGCAGGGCGCCGGCGCGGGTCGCGACGAGCGGTGTCTCGCAGGCCATCGCCTCGACCGCCGGAATGGAGAAACCCTCGTACAGCGACGGCACGACCGCTACCTGCGCCGAACCCAGCAGTTGCGCAACCGCGCTCGTCGTCAGGCCGGCGACGAACCGCACCCGCTCCGCGATGCCGAGATCCGCGACCGCATGCGCGACCAGACCGTCCGGCCGCGGCGCTCCGACGATGACGAGCTCGACGTCGCGTTCGGTGGCGAGCTTCGCGACGGCCTCCAAAAGGACCGTCGTACCTTTGAGCCTGCTCTCCGAGCTCGCGACGGAGACGATGCGCCCCCGGACGCGCGGCAGGGTCGGTGGGACGAAGGTACGCGCGTCGACTCCGACCGGCACAACCCGCACGGCCTCGCGACGTATGCCGAACTCGGTGCCGATGTCACGTGCGGAGCTTTCCGACACGGTGATGATCGCGTCACTGGCGCGGGCGACTCGCGTCTGCATGCGGGTGAACGAATACCACCGGCGCAGCGACAGCCGCTGCCTGCGCGACGTGGCGGCAGCAAGCTCCAGTCGTCGGTCGATGGTCACGGGGTGGTGCACCGTCGAGACGAGCGGCATGCCGAGGCGTCGTAGCGCGAGCAGGCCGTAGCCGAGTGACTGGTTGTCATGGACGACGTCGTAGTCGCCCCGTCGGCGGGCGAGCGCGCGGGCGGCCCGCAGGGAGAAGGTCAGCGGCTCGGGAAACCCGCCGCTGCACATGCCGCCAACCTCCAGCGCATCGATCACGTCGCGCCATTCGCGCAGATGCGGCAAGCGGAACGGATCGTCGTCGCGGTAGAGGTCGAGACTGGGCAGCGGGTGCAGGTCGACCCGTCCGCCATCGACGCTGCGAGCGTCCGGCTGGTCGAGCTCCGGATAGGGCTGGCCCGAGTAGACGTCGACGACATGCCCCAGCGCCGCGAGCTCACGAGCGAGATGGCGGACATAGACGCCCTGACCACCGCAGTGCGGTTTGCTGCGATAGGACAGCAGCGCGACTCGCAACTGCGTCGCCGTCGCTCTCGGGTGCACGGGAGTCGCCAGCGTCGTGCCCTCACCTCGGCTCGGGCGGCCGCGCCGCGACTGCGGATTCGCAGGGCGGCGACCGAACCGCGTTCGGACTCATAGATGCTAACGATTGAGAAGCACAGAGCAGGAGGTGCCGTGGCGGCGTTGCCACCCGAAGAGCTGTTCACGCTCGCCGACGAAGTGCCGGACCTGCGCGGGCCGCACGGGCGCGGACCGGTGCTCGTGGAGATGCTCGACGGTTTCGTCGACGCGGGCGCCGCCCGCCGTCTCGCTCGCGAGCATCTGCTCGCTGCACTTCCGTCAGTGGTCGTCGCCACCTTCGACGTCGACCTGCTCTACGACTACCGCGCCCGGCGCCCGGCCATGTTGTTCGTGGAGGACCACTGGTCGTCGTACGACGATCCTCAGCTCGAGGTGCGGGTGCTGCATGACGAGTCCGGTACGCCGTTTCTGCTGCTGCTGGGAGCGGAGCCCGACGTCATGTGGAATCGGTTCGTCGCCGCGGTGCGACTGCTGGTCGGCCAGCTTGGTGTTCGGCTGACGATCGGAACGAACGCGATCCCCATGGCCGTGCCGCACAGCCGCCCGACCGGGTTGACGGCGCACGGGTCGCGTAAGGAGCTCGTGGCGGGACATCCGTCCTGGGTAGGCACGGTGCAGGTCCCCGCCAGCGCCAGCGCCCTGATCGAGCATCGCCTTGGCGGCCACGGCGTCGACGCGGTCGGGTTCGCCGCGCACGTGCCGCACTACCTCGCCCAGGCCGCGTACCCGCCGGCGTCCGCGGTGTTGTTGCGTGCAGTCGCCGAGGTCGGGGAGCTGCGGCTGCCGATGGCAGCACTGGACACGTCCGCGCAGGAAGCGTTGGAGACGGTCGCCGGACTGGTGACGCAATCCGACGAGCTGGCCGAGATGGTGCGCACGCTGGAGGAGTCCTACGACGCGTTCGTCGCCAACCGCGGCTCGCAGCAGTCTCTCGGCGGCTCCGGGCCGCTGCCGAGTGCGGACGAGCTCGGGGCGGAGCTCGAACGGTTTCTCGCCGACCAGGCACGCAAGCGCGACGATCCGAGCTGACCCTCGACGAAACCCGATCGGATCAGGGGTTCTCCCAGGGCGCGTCGGGCAAGTGCTCGTCCAGCGCGCCGCCGGAGCGACACTCCGATGACCGGTAGTCGTCGCTCATGCGCGGATACAGGGCGACCCAGTAGCGACGGGCCAGTCGCTGCGCGTCCGTCGGCGAGGCCCCGAGCAACAAGGCTGTCCGTGCGTCGCGCTGCAATGCCTCACACTCGGCGATGGCCTCGGCCTTCTCACCGCGCATGTGCATCGACTCGTGGGTCAGGATGTGCACGGCAACGACCTGGCTGTCGGTGGGCGCGTGCTTCGAGGAATGGAGATAGCCGCGCAGTGCTGCACACGGCTCCCGCTTGATCAACGTTCGGTGCTCCGGCGCACCGTCAGCGCCCCATCGGACGTAACCGAGCTCGGCGCCTGCGTCGACGAACTCCTGGCCCGCGGTCTGGCAGTGCACTCTGACGTGACTGCCAACCAGCTGCGCAGCCACCATGGAGAGCCGATCCTCCTCGCGCGTCCGCAGGTAGGTCGGGATTGCGGCAACGACGGCCAGGAGTGCCAGCACGACCACGGCCAGGTGCGGAAACGGCCGACGGCGCCCGAGGCCGTCGTATCGGTGCAGCAACCACCGCCCGGCGACGACCCCCGCCGCCACGGCCAGGCCAGCGGCCATCCACATCATGCTCGCCTGCCGCGTGTCACTTGCGATGGA
>JBJMKB010000108.1:0-12084 GCA_045806045.1 Gaiellaceae bacterium
AGCTCGGCCTTCGAGAGGTAGTACATCTCCTCGATGCGCGTCGGGTGGATGCGCCCGTCCTCGATCAGCTTGAGGAGCGTCATGCGCGCGATCTCGCGGCGGATGCCGTCGAACGAGGACAGCACGACCGCGTTCGGCGTGTCGTCGATGATGAAGTCGACACCCGTGAGGTGCTCGAGCGAGCGGATGTTGCGACCCTCACGGCCGATGATGCGCCCCTTCATGTCGTCGGACGGCAGCTCGACCAGCGTCACCGTCGTCTCGGCTGCGGCGCTCGCCGCGACGCGCTGCAGCGCGTCGGCCACGAGGTTCCGCGCGCGCCGCTTTGCCTCGGTCGCAGCTTCCTCCTCGAGCTTGCGGACGCGCCCGGCGAGCTCGTGCCGCACCTGCTCCTCCGACTCCTCGAGGATCCGCTGGCGCGCCTCGCCGCTCGTCATGCGCGCGATCCGCTCGAGCTCGCGCTTCTGCCCGTCCTTCAGCTCCTTCATCTCCTCCTGGAGCTGGCGGAGGTGCACCTCGCGGTCCGCAACCCCCTGCTCGCGCCGCGCGAGCTCGGTGAGCTTCCGGTCGATGTCGTCTTCCTTCGCGATCACCCGCTCTTCGATCTTCACGACCGCGTGGCGCCGCTCCTTGAGCTCGTCCTCGACCTCGGCGCGGAGCCGGATTGCCTGCTCGCGCGACTCGATCGCCGCCTCTCGCCGTGTCACCTCTGCATCGCGCCGCGCCTCGTCGAGGAGCAGTGCCCTTTGCCGCCGCGCGGCCTCGAGTCGCGATCCCGCGAGCAGGCGCAATGTGACGAGCGTGCCGGCGATTCCGGCGGCGACTGCGATCACGACTGCCACGACGACGAGCATGGGCGCTCCTACGGGCTGGTCGCCCGCACGCCGCGCATCCACCGATCGGCGCTGCAGTGGCGCGCGCTCGGCGCGCCGTTCGATCTCAGGTCAGCGTCTCTGTCTGGACGTGCCCGGAGGGTGCTGCCTGGGTGATCGAGGGTCGAGGGTCGAGTTCACGAAAACGTTTCAGGATCAGGGGAATGTGTGTTGTGCAGGCAAAAATGGATGTGAGTATCCAGAACTCTACAACTCAGCCGCCCGCCGCGCCAACGGCCGCCTCGACGGCATCCTCGCCGAAGCCCTTCCGCGCCAGGCGCGCTGCCGTCTTCGCCCCGGGACCGAACCGCGCGACGACCGCCGCCGCGCGCTCGCCTTCGGGCGTCAAGGCGGCAATTGCGGCCTCGGCCGTCTCGCCGGCAACGCCGTGCCGGCGAAGCTCGTGCCGGATCCACTTGTCTCCGTAGCCGCGGTCCGCCAGGGCTCGCGCGCGGGCCTCCGCGAACCGCGCGTCGTCGACGTAGCCGACACGCTCGAGCGTCTCGAGCGCGTCGGCGCGCGCGTCCTCGTCCACCCCCGCCCGCGCGAGCCGCTCCTCCAGCTCGTGGCGCGAACGGTCGCGATGACGCAGCGCACGCGCCGCGAGCTCCAGCGGCGATGGTTGTGCTTCGGCGCCGGCAAACCCGGCGCCTACGCCGTTCGGCGGCTCCGTCGAGCCTACGCCGTTCAGTGGCTCCGTCGAGCCTACGCCGTGGTCACTTCGCTCCAACCGTCTCTTCCTCTTCCTCGAGCACCGGGATCGCTTCGTTCGGGACCTCGGCCTGCGGCAGGAGCCGCGCCGAGATCACCTGGTTCCCGTCCGCCTGCGCCTGGATGCCCTGGAGGATCTGCTGCACGACGTCCGGGTGCTCCTTGAGGAACGCGGTCGCGTTCTGGCGACCCTGGCCGAGGCGCTCGTCGCCGAAGGAGAAGTACGAGCCCGACTTCTGGACGACCTTTTTGTCGAGCCCGACCTCGAGGACCGTTCCCTCCCACGAGATGCCGTCGCCGTAGATGATGTCGAACTCCGCTTGCCGGAACGGCGGCGCAACCTTGTTCTTCACGACCTTCACGCGCACGCGGTTGCCGATTGCCTCGACGCCTTCCTTCAGCGTCTCGATGCGCCTGATGTCGAGGCGGACCGTCGCGTAGAAGCGAAGCGCGCGGCCGCCGGAGGTCGTCTCCGGGCTGCCGAACATGACGCCGATCTTCTCGCGCAGCTGGTTCGTGAAGAGGCAGATCGTGTCGGTGCGGTTGAGCGTCCCGGCGAGCTTGCGCAGCGCCTGGCTCATCAGCCGCGCCTGCAGGCCGACGTGCGAATCGCCCATCTCGCCCTCGATCTCCGCCTTCGGCGTCAACGCCGCGACCGAGTCGATCGCGACCACCGCGAGCGCGCCCGAGCGCACGAGCAGCTCGCAGATCTCGAGCGCCTGCTCGCCCGTGTCGGGCTGCGAGACGAGGAGCTCGTCGATGTTCACGCCGATCCGCTTCGCGTACGCCGGGTCCATCGCGTGCTCGGCGTCGATGAAGGCACAGATGCCGCCGCGGCGCTGCGCCTCCGCGATCACGTGGTAGACGAGCGTCGTCTTGCCGGACGACTCCGGGCCGAACACCTCGACGATGCGACCTCGTGGCAGACCGCCCACGCCGAGCGCCACGTCGAGCGAGAGCGAGCCCGTCGAGACGGCGGCGATCGCGGTCTGCGCTTGCTCGTTCATCTTCATCACGGCGCCCTTGCCGAACTGGCGCTCGATCTGTCCGAGCACCGTGTCGAGTGCTTGCTCACGATCCATCCTCTACCGACCTCCTAGGGCTGCCGTTTCCAATACGTCGTACCGCGCCCCGCTGTTTCCACCTGGCCCGCGGCCGAGAACGGAACGGTAGAGAGCGGAGCGGACGACATGAATCGAACACATGTTCGGTGACTCCGGGGAGAGTCCTGCCCGCTCCTTGAAGCGCACGACGGTGAGATGCGGAAGCCAGGAACGGGTCTCGCGGCGGTAGACGCCGAGCCGCTCCAGCCGCTCCTGGACGTCCTCCGCGAGGGCGGTCGCCGCGCCGCCGACGTCCTCGAGCACGACCATGCCGACGTTCCGAGTCTCCCGATACCGCGTGGCCCGGAGCTCGATCCGGTGCGCGCCGGCGGATGCCTCCCGCAGCTCGTCGGCGATCGCCGGCACCTCGCCGCTCGCGCGGTGGCCGAGGAAGGCGAGCGTGACGTGCAGGTTCTCCGGGGGGACGATCCGGCCGGCGTCCGGCAGGTGCTCCGCCTGCCAGCGGGCGAGGGATTCGACCGTGTCGCCGGGCAGCTGGAGCGCGCAGAAGAGCCTGATCCGGTCATCTGCCATGACGCTACCGGCGCGGTCGCCGTCCGGTGTCACGCATCCGTGACGAGGCTGCGAATCAAGTGCAACGCTGCGACGGTTGCCCGGCCCCGGACCGTCTCGCGGTCGCCGGGGAAGTCGAAGTGGCGCGTCTTCTCCCCCTTTGGCCCGGCGGCGTGCAGGTACACCAGACCGACCGGCTTCTCGGCCGTCCCGCCGTCGGGCCCGGCAATGCCGGTGACGGAGACCGCGAGGTCGGCGCCGAGCCGCTCTCGCGCGCCTCGGGCCATCGCCGCTGCGGTCTCGGCCGAGACCGCGCCGTGCTCGCGCAGCACGTTCGCCGGCACACCGAGATCCCTCGCCTTCACCTCGTCGGCGTAGGCGACGATCGCGCCGAGGAAGACGTCGCTCGAGCCGGGCACGTCCGTGAGTCGCGCCGCGACCAGGCCGCCCGTGCACGACTCGGCGGTCGCGAGCGTCAGATCCCGTTCGCGCAGCAGCGACAAGACGAAGGCGGCGGTCTCGGTCTCGTCGCGCGAGAAGAGGTGGCGGCTCTGGAGCCCGGCCTCGAGCTCGGCCGCGCGCGCCTCCGCGCCCGGCTGCACGAAGAGGTCGACGTGGATCTCGAAGTCGCGCGCACAGATCGTGACGTCGACCCCGTCGCCGTCGCCGCCGGCATCGGCGAGCGCGCGCGCGACCTCCGACTCGGAGGCGCCGTAGAAGCGCATCACGCGCCGCTCCGGCGCATGCGAACGCGCGAGGAGACGTCGGATCGGCTCCGTCTCGAGCACGCGCGGCCAGAGCGCCTGGAGCTCGCGCGGCGGCCCCGGAAGCGCGACGGCGACGGCCGAAGCGGTCTCGAGCACGACCGCCGGCGCCGTACCGGCGAGACCCACGACGATCGCGCCGTCCGGGATCGTCGCCTGCTTGCGCACGCCTTCCTCGAAGTCCGCGTACGGCCGGTTCAAGCGGTCCGCGACGCGCCGCGAGATCGCCTCGATCTCCGCGACAAGGTTCTCGTCGACGTGCACGCCGATCCCGGCCGCGCGCGCCAGGAGCTCGATCGTTCGGTCGTCGTGCGTCGGCCCGAGCCCGCCCGAGACCGCCAGCAGGTCGTGGGCCAGCCCCTCGCGCAGCGCCGCCTCGAGGTCCGCCGGATCGTCGCCGACCACGGTGATGCGCGCCGGATCGATGCCGAGCCGGAGCAGCACGCCTGCGAGAAAGGGGCCGTTGCGATCGTGACGGTCGCCGCGGACGAGCTCCGACCCCGACGCGACGATGGCAGCCCGGATCAGGTCGACGCCGGACGCCAACCGGTGGGCGTGACGATGATCACCGCCGGCCTGTGGCCGCGCACGTGAACGAGCTTGCCGCGCACCTCGATCCTCAGGTTCTCGGGCGAGTCGATCTGCAGCCACAGCCGGCGGCCGCGGATCGACCGCGGCTCGTCGCCCTTCGCGATCGTCCCGTCGAACGCGATGTTCCCGCTCGCGCTGCCGACGCGCGCAGCGACGTGCGTCGAGCCGCGAACGGCCGTCAGGAGCAGCAGGGGCGCATACGTCGTCTTGTGCGCGACCGGCGCCGCCGGATGCGAGACCGGCGGGGTCCCGCCACTCGCCTTCCACGCCGAGATGACGATCACCGTCGGGATCGCGATCGCCGCGAGCGCGACGAGCACGACGTTCGTCTCGATGCGGCGATGCCGGCGCTGCGGGGTCCGCGCAGCCGATCTTCGAACGCGCGGCTCGTGCTCCTCGCCGCTGACGAAGCGCGAGTTGAACTCGTCGACGTAGAGCTGCCCGTCGAGCCCGAGATACTCGGCATACGTGCGCAGGAAGCCCTTGACGTAGGTCTCAGCCGGGAGCAGGTCGAACTGCTCCTCTTCGAGCGCCCGCAGGTACTTCCCGCGGATCTTGGTCGAGAGCTCTGCCTGCGCGAAGTCGATCCCGCGACGGACACGAGCCTCACGGAGGCTGTTGCCGATCTCGAACACAGTTCGCCCTAGGGTAGCCCCGTTACTGAGCCGCGCGCAACGCGCCGTACACGGCCAGGGCCAGCGCGCCCGTGATCGCGACGTACAGGCCCGCCCAGGCCAGGATCGTGTCCCAGCGGCTCCGCCCGGCGGCGAAGACGCTCCGGGCGCGCCGGAACCGGGCGCGGCGGGCGGCCGCCAGGGCAATCAGGGCCAGGACGAACGAGGCCGGAACGGCCACGTAGAGGCTCTGGAGGAGCGAGACGCCGCTCACGTAGCGGGACGCCGCGACCGCCGCCGGGACGATCAGCACGGCCAGCGCGCCGGAGAATTTCGCGCCGCTACTGCTTGACATACGGGCGGCCGGCGGCCGCAGGCCCGATGGAGCGCCCGATCACGCCTGCGACGGCGATCAGGGTCAGGAGGTACGGCAGCGCCTGGAACAGCGTCCCCCACTGGTTGCCGTACGCCGAGGGCAGGCGGTCGGCGAGCGCGCTCGAGAACCCGAAGAGGAGCGTCGCGGCCCACGTCGGGAACGGGCGCCACTTGCCGAAGACCAGCGCGGCGAGTCCGATGAAGCCAATGCCGTTCGTCATGCCTTCGTTGAACGAATGGACGAACCCGATCGAGTAGTAAGCGCCGCCCATCGCGGCGATCGCGCCGGAGGAGATGACGGCGATGTAGCGCACCTTGTAGACGGAGATCCCGACCGTGTCCGCCGCCCGCGGATGCTCGCCGACCGCCCTCAGGCGAAGGCCGTACGGCGTCCGGAACACGAAGACGTACGTCGCGACGAGGAGCGCGAACGACAACCAGATCATCAGGTTGAGCTGCCCGATGATCCCTCCGATGAAGTACCAGTTCTCCAGGAAGTGGATGTGGATGTCGGGGATGCCGTAGTCGGGGACGTTGCCCGGCGTGCCGCTGTCGCCGTACTTGTCGATGAACAGGTAGCCCGTGATCCCGAGCGCGAGAAAGTTGATCGCTGTCCCGGAGATGATCTGGTCGACCTTAAACTGGATGGCCCATACGGCGTGGATCGCCGCAAGCGCCATGCCTGCGAGCGCTGCCGTGACGAGCCCCACCACCCACGCCCACCCGCCGGCCCATGGGTGCGCCCAGATCGCGCCCCAGATGCCGAAGAACGCGCCGGTGAGCAGCATCCCCTCGAGCGCGACGTTGATCACCCCGCTGCGTTCGCAGAAGAGGCCGCCGATCGCCGCGAACGTGAGCGGCGTCGCGTAGCGGAGCGTCGCAGCACCGAGCGCGCTCCAGACGACGACCTGGTCGAGGTGCGCCGTCGACGACTTCTGCGCAAGGAGCCCCAGCGCGATCCCCAACAGCCCGGCCGCGATCGCGCCGCCGCCGACCCGCCGCTGCTCGCGGGTCCACGCCCAGAGGCCCGCGGCGATCCCGAGGATCCCGAACGCAATCGGCAGCACCGCGGTGCGCGACGCGAGTGGAGGGACCGCGAGCCAGACGCCCAGTGCTCCAAGGAAGATGCCGGCGAAGCCGATGGTCTTCGCGTCGGTCCAGCGAATGCGCCCCACGCGGCCGGCGAGCGCCGTCATGCGCGCCTCCGCCGCCGCCTGAACCACACCGCGACGCCGCCCAGGTTGAGGCCGACGAAGAGGATCACGAGCCCCTGGATGATGGTCGTCAGGTTGCCCGCGAGGTCCGGCCGGAAGATCGACGGGTCGAGCTGCCGCCCGGACGTGCCGTTGATGAGCGCACCGAAGAGCAGTGACGCCATCCCCACGCCGAGCGCCGTGTTGCGGCCGAGCAGAGCTGCCGCGAGGCCGATGAAGCCGATCTGGTTCGCGTGGATGTCATTCTCGCCGATGCGGTACTCCCACCCCGTGATATCGAGCGCGCCCGCCAGGCCCGCGAACGATCCGGAGATCGCCATGGCGAGAAAGTAGTTGCGCGCGACCGAGATGCCGCCGTAGCGGGCGGACTCCGGGTTGAAGCCGACTGCACGCACCTCGAAGCCGAGCGTCGTGCGGTTGATGACGATCCAGTAGACGACGAGCATCGCCACGGCGATGAAGATGCCGATCGAGAGACCCTGGAGCAGCTTGAGCCCCCAGAACACCGGCAGCTTCGCGGTTTCGGCGATGTCGCTCGAGATCGGGATCGACGGCTGCGAGCCCTGCAAAAGCCCGCCCTGGCCGAACAGGTACGAGCCGACCCAGATCGAGATCCAGTTCAGCATGATCGTCGAGATCACCTCGTGCGCCCCCACGGTCGCCTTGAGGATCCCGGCGATCCCCGCGTAGACGGCGCCTGCGACGGCGCCGACGACCAGCACGAGCGGAATGTGCAGCCATGGGCTCAGCGAACCGAACGACGTCCCGACCCACACCGCGAAGATCGTCCCCGCGAAGTACTGGCCCTGCCCGCCGATGTTGAACATGCCGCAGCGGAACGCGAACGCGACCGCGAGGCCGGTGAGGATGATCGGCGTCGTGAGCAGCAGCGTCTGTTGCAGGTTCTGCGCGGCGACCGACGCCGTGTCCCACGGGAACCACATGTGAACCGTTGAGAACGGGACGCGCGCCGAGTGGTTCCCGATGTGGAAGAACCAGTTCAGGCCCGTGCCGTTGAAGATCGCGTGGTAGACCTTGAACGGGTTCTTGCCCGTGAGCGCGACGACGAGGCCGCCCATGAAGAAGGCGAGGATCGTCGTGATCAGCGGTGCGATCACGCCGGAGAGCCCGCCGAAGCGGGACGCGAAGTGCATCGACGGCGGCGGGATCGCGCCTGGCTCGAGCGGCGCCTGTGCGACCTCGTCCTGCGACCCCGCCAGCTCCACCTCGTCGGAGGCGCGCCTCTCGTCGTCGGACATCTAGGCAGCCACCTCGCCCCTGCGACCGCCCGTCATCGCGAAGCCGAGCTCCTCCTCGGTCGTGGTCGGCGGGAACTCGCCGACGATTCGCCCTTCGTAGATGACGAGGATCCGATCGGAGAGCGAGAGGATCTCCTCCAGCTCGAGCGAGACGAGGAAGACGGCGCGGCCGGCGTCGCGCTGCTCGACGAGGCGCCGGTGCACGAACTCGATGGCGCCGACGTCGAGGCCGCGGGTCGGCTGCGCCGCGATCAACACCTTCGGGTCACCGTCGATCTCGCGCGCGAGCACCACCTTCTGCTGGTTGCCGCCGGACAGCGCCCCGGCCGGCGTCAACGGCGTGCCGCCGCGAATGTCGAACACCTGGAGCAGGCGCCGCGCGCGCTCGACCATCGCGCGCAGGTTGAGGAGGCCGTGCCTCGAGTTCGGTGGCTTCCGGTACGAGTGCAGCGCGAGGTTCTCCGTCAACGAGAACGGGAGCACGAGACCGCGCCGGTGGCGGTCCTCCGGGATGTGTCCGATGCCCGCGTCGAGCGCCTGGCGCGCATGCGCGTGCGTCACGTCGTGGCCGTCGACGACGATGCGGCCGCCCTTGACGGGTCGCAGGCCGGCGATCGCGTCGATCAGCTCGCTCTGGCCGTTCGCGTCGACGCCCGCAAGACCGACGATCTCGCCTGCCCGCACCTCGAGCGACAGTCCGCGCACGGCCTCCAGGCCGCGGTCGTCAAACACGTGCAAGTCCTCGACGGAGAGCAGCGGCCCCGCCGGCTGCGCCGGCTTCTTGTCGACCCGGAGCAGCACCTCGCGTCCGACCATCATGCGCGCGAGGCTCTCCTCCGTCGCGCCGGCGGCCGGGATCGTGTCAACGACCTTGCCGCGCCGCATGATCGTGATGCGGTCAGCGATCTCGAGCACCTCGTTCAGCTTGTGCGAGATGAAGATGATCGACTTACCCTGGTCCTTCAGCGCGCGGATGATCTCGAACAGCTCCTTCGCCTCCTGCGGCGTCAGGACCGCGGTCGGCTCGTCGAGGATCAGGATCTCCGCGCCGCGGTAGAGCGCCTTGAGAATCTCGACGCGCTGCTGCTGGCCGACGGTGATCTCGTCGACGCGCGCATCGGGGTCGACCAGCAGTCCGTAGCGCTCCGACAGCTCGCGGACGCGCCTGCGGGCCGCGTCGTAGTCGAGCAGCACGCCGCCCCTGCGCGGCTCGGTCGCGAGCACGATGTTCTCCGCGACCGTCATCACCGGGATCAGCATGAAGTGCTGGTGGACCATGCCGATCCCCTGCTCGATCGCCGCGCGCGTCGACCCGAGGTCGATCGGTTCGCCGCGCAGGAGGATCTGCCCGTCGTCGGGCGTGTAGAGACCGTAGAGGATATTCATGAGCGTCGACTTGCCGGCGCCGTTCTCGCCGAGCAGCGCGTGCACCTCTCCGGTGCGCAGGTCGAAGTGGACGTCGTCGTTGGCGAGCACGCCCGGGAACCGCTTCGTGATCCCGCGCAGCTCGAGGAGAGGCGCCTCAGCCATCGCTGCGGGCAAGCCTATCCAGATAGGCGGAGCCCGTTCGCCAGCTGCTGGGCTGCCGCTCGGGCACGGATCGCCGCCTCGCCGGAGATCCTCCGGTCGAGCCGCCGGACGGCGATCGCCCCGCTCGTCGCGCCGAAGACGAGGTCCTCGCCGCCGGGATAGGCCCCGTTTACCGCGTCGCGCACGACGACGCCGACGGGGACGCTCCGCAACTCGAAGTCGGAGATCCGGAGCCCGACGACGTTCTGCTGGTGGGCGCCGTCGACCGCGGCCTCGGCGCAGAGGCCGTCGCGTGCCATCACCGCGACCGCGCCGCGACCCGTCGCCGCGAGCGCCGCCTCCTTGCACGACGACGGGGTGCTCCTCGACCACGCGCGGAGGATCGTCACGTCGGGAGCCGCCTCGTGCACCCCGCGGACGAACGCATCGGCGAGGCGTCGTTCCTCCGGACCGACCCAGGCGACGCGAGGACTGCTCCCTCCCTGCTCGCCCGCGACGAGGCCCGCGACGAAGCCGCCGAGCCTCGCCGCCTGCTCATCACGCAGCACCAGCCCGACGAGGTTCGGCCGGTGCGCGCCGGCGGTCGTACCGCCGAGGTAGGCGTAGTGCGACTCCGGGTGACGCTTGGCTGCGGCGACCACAGTCGCGAGGGCGGTCGTCCACGCAGGGACGATCACGAGCGGGTATGCCGGCATCGTCGCAAGCGTCGGCCGATGCTCGAACGTCGCGCCCGGGACGCTCGACACCTCGAGCGGCCCGACGGCGCCGACGACCAGGCCGAGCGGGGATGCGGCGGCCTTCTTCGGGGAGACCGGGACCGTCGTCGCATGCCGCGGAGCCCCGCAGCCCGTGAGCGCCAGCGCGAGGACGATGAGTGCCGCTCTCATCCACATCGACGTCACAACGTAGACGGGGCGGGCCGCTACAGGCCCGCCCCGTCGCACGTCTGCTGCGCGACCTCTACTTGACGGTCGCCGGAATGCCGCGAATCTTGCCGGCCTTCAGCAGCGTGAACTGAGCCGCGACCGCCGTTCTGATGCTGGCGGGCACCCGCGGGCTCCACTTGCCGACGCCGACGCCGTTCACCTTCGCGCTGAAGACGATGTTCTTGCCGCCCTGCAGCTTGCCGGCCTTCGCCCCGCTGATCGCGGAGTACACCGCGACGTCCACCTTCTTCTGCGCGCTCGTCATCACCCACGGACCGAGGTAGCCCTGGTCCGCGTCGACGCCGATGCCGAAGATGCCCTTCGCGTGGGCAGCGTCGAGGACGCCGAGGCCGCACTGGCCGGCGACCTGGAACTCGACCACCGAGCCCTGCGCGATCTGGTTGAGCGCCTTCTCCTTGCACTTCGCCTGGACCCCGAAGTCCTGGGAGTAGTCGTTCAGCGTCTTCAGGCCCGGGTCGGCCTTCTTCGCTCCGAACTGGTAGCCCGCGATGTACCGGTCGACCGGCGGGAGCTTGAGCCCGCCGACGGAACCGACCGCGGCTCCGTTGTGCGACTTCGCCCAGAGGCCTGCGGCATAGCCGACGAGGTATCCCGCCTCCTGCTCCTTGAACAGCAGGCCCTCGACGTTCTTCGGCTTGTGCTTCATCGTCGTCACGTCGACGTCGATGATCGCGAACTTGTTGCTCGGGAACGACGTCGCAACGGTATCCATCGCGTCCTGCATCAGGAAGCCGACGCCAATCGTCACTGAGGCGCCCGACCTGACGCATGACGACAGGTTCGGGATGTATTCGGCACCCGACTTCGAGGTGATGACACGACCCTTGACGCCCTTCTTCTCGGCGGCCTGGAGACCGACGTAGGCGAGATGGTTGAACGACTTGTCGTTCAGGCCGCCGATGTCGGTGACGAGACACGCGCTGAAGGCAGCCTTGTGCGCCGCAGACGCCGAGCTGCCGCGGAGTGCGGCGAACATCGACGCCAGCAGCACCGTCGCGACCGCAACGACCGCGAGCGTGAGCCAACGCTTCCTCACTTGGATGAACCCTCCTCTGTTGTCTGACCGGGGGGAAACCTGCGCGCGTAACCCTAGACGGTCTTACAGAGGGGTGCTAGCCCGCTCCAGATCGTGCTCGGAGACGAGCACGCGGCGCGGCTTCGAGCCCTCGTACGGGGAGATGATGCCCCGCCGTTCGAGCATGTCCACGAGGCGGCCGGCGCGTGTATACCCGACGCGGAGCCGCCGTTGGAGCAACGACACCGACGCCGTCTGCGCCGTCACGACGACCTCGATCGCCTTGTCGAGCAGCGGGTCCTCGTCGGGGTCGAACTCGCCTTCCTCGCTGTCACCGTCGTCCGCGAAGACCTGCGGCGCCTCGAGGAAGCTCTCGTCGATCTCGGGCTCGCGCTGAGCCTTCGTCTGGTCGACGATCAGCGCGATCTCCTCCTCGGTGACGAACGCGCCCTGGACGCGCTGCAGGCGCGACGTCCCGAGCGGCTTGAAGAGCATGTCGCCCTGGCCGAGCAGGCTCTCGGCGCCGGCCTGGTCGAGGATCACGCGCGAGTCGGTCTGGCTCGAGACCGCGAAGGC
>JBJMKB010000109.1:0-7797 GCA_045806045.1 Gaiellaceae bacterium
CCCGACGGGCGTGAAGATCTTCAACTGGCTCGCGACGATCTGGCGCGGGAACATCTCGTTCGAGACGCCGATGCTGTTCGCGCTCGGCTTCATCGCCGTCTTCACGATCGGCGGCATCTCGGGCATCTTCCTCGCCGCGTTCCCGATCGACTGGGCCGTCCACGACACGTACTTCGTCGTCGCGCACCTGCACTACGTGCTGTTCGGCGGCTCGATGTTCGGGATCTTCGGCGGCCTCTACTACTGGTGGCCGAAGATGTTCGGACGCCTGCTCGACGACACGCTCGGCAAGTGGCACTTCTGGCTCACCTTCGCCGGCTTCAACCTGACGTTCTTCCCGCAGCACATGCTCGGGATGCTCGGCATGCCGCGTCGCGTCTACACCTACCACGAGCACGGGTTGTGGCTCGTCTACAACATGCTCTCGTCGATCGGCTCGGCCGTGATGACGCTCGGCATGCTCGTGTTCGTCGTCAACGTGATCAAGACGCAACGATCGGGCGCGCGCGCTGGCAACGACCCCTGGCAGGCCGACACGCTCGAGTGGTTCACCACGTCGCCGCCGCCGCCGTGGAACTTCGAGAAGGTGCCGTACGTGACGTCGGCGCGGCCGCTCCGTGACCTGCGCCGCCGCCTCGCGGAGACTCGCGGCTTCTGATGGGAGCCTGGGCCCGCCTCACCGCGCTGCTCGCCGTCGGCGGGACCGCGCTGGCGGTCGTCTCGGGCGCCGCCGGGTGGGGAACGGCGCACCGCGTGCTCGCCGCGGTCGCATTGCCGCCGCTTGCCGCGCTCGCCGCGACGGCATGGGTCTCCGCACGCCGCCTGCTGCCGACGGCGCTGGCCGCGCTCGCGCTCTTCGGCCTCGCCGCACTCCTGACGGCGCCCGGCGTTCATCTCGCGGTGGCAGCCCTCGCATTCGCGACGACGGTGGCGCTTGGCGTCCAGGTCTTCCGCGGTCACGCCGTCCAGGGCCCGTGGCGCGATTACGTGACGCTGACGAAGCCTCGGATCATGTCGCTCCTCCTGCTGACCGGCGCCGCCGGCGTCTTCGTCGGCGCGCGCGGAGTCCCGGCGTCGGGCGCGTTCGCGTGGACGATGGCGGGCCTCGCGCTCGCGTGTGGCGGCGCATCGGCGCTCAACCACTACCTCGACCGCGACATCGACCGGCTGATGGGCTCGCGGACGTCGCAGCGTCCCGTCGCGTCGGGACGCGTACCGGCCGACCGCGCGCTCGAGTTCGGGCTCGCACTCTCGGCGTTCTCCTTCGTGCTGCTCGACTCGCTGGTGAACCTTCCGACGGCGCTGCTCGCTCTGGGCGGGAACCTCTTCTACGTGCTCGTCTACACGCGCTGGTTGAAGCGGTCGACGCCTCAGAACATCGTCATCGGCGGCGCTGCCGGTGCGGTGCCGCCGCTCGTCGGCTACGCAGGCGCGAGCGGTCACCTCGGCTGGGCCGCGCTCGTGATGTTCGCCGTCGTCTTCGTCTGGACGCCGCCGCACTTCTGGGCGCTCGCGCTCATGATCAAGGAGCACTACGCGAAGGCCGGCGTGCCGATGCTTCCGGTCGCGCGCGGCGACGAGGAGACGGCGCGCCAGATCGTGCGCTATACGGTGCTGCTCGTCGCGGTCACGCTGGCTCCCGTCGCGCTCGGCACGTTCGGCCTCCTCTACGGCGTCGCCGCGTTCGTGCTCGGTGCGATCTTCGCCTGGTACGCCGTCGAGCTGCGCCGCTCGATGGAGCGCGTGGCCGCGGTGCGCCTCTTCCACTACTCGCTCCTCTACCTCGCGCTGCTGTTCGTCGCGATGGCGCTGGACGTGGCGGTCTAGACATGTCGGAGACGATTCCCGAGACGCTCGAAGAGCCGCCGGACATCGCCGACGCCGAGCTCGCCCGGAAGAACATCCTCTGGGGCTGGGCGCTGTTCGGGCTCTTCATCGTGCTCTTCGCCGGCACCGTCGGCGTCGCGTTCGTCTACCTCTGGCTCGACTGACTCCGCTCGCGCCACCCGGCGTCTGGATCACGGAGCTCGGCCCCGGCCCGCCCGGCCGGCGGCTCGCGGTCAAGGACCTCTACGACACCGCCGGGATCCGGACGACGTACGGCAGCGCCGTCTTCGGCGATCACGTCCCGTCGACGACCGCGACGTGGGTCGCGCAGCTCGAGGACGCGGGCTGGGTCAACGTCGGCAAGACGAACCTGCATGAGTTCGCCTACGGCGTCACGTCCCAGAACCTCCACTACGGCGTGGTGCCCAACCCGGCCCATCCCGGGCTGACCGCGGGCGGCTCGAGCGGCGGATCCGCGGCGGCGCTCGAGCTCGGGCTCGCCGATGCGGCGCTCGGAACGGACACGGGCGGCTCGATCCGCATCCCCGCCGCGTGCTGCGGGATCGTCGGCTTCAAGCCGACGTACGGGCGCGTTCCGATCGACGGTGTCTTCCCACTCGCGCCGACGTTCGACCACGCGGGACCGATGGCGCGGGATGTCGCAGGGTGCATCGAGCTGCTCGGGATCGAGGTGCCGGACGTGGCATTCGGCGACCTGTCGCTCGCATGCGCGTGGTGCAACCCGCCGGTGGCGGCGGCGCCGATCGACTTCCCGACCGCGGAAGCCGTCGGGCCTGCGTTCATGCGCGAGGTCGGCGACGTCCACCGCGAGCTCTATCCGGAGAACGCCGACCTCTACGGCGAGAACATCCGGGGCAAGATCGAGCGCTGCATCGCGGTGGACGACGCCGCGTACGAGGCGGCGATCCGCGCGCGTGCCGAGCACGGGGAACGAGCCGCGGAGGCGCTCGAGGGGTTCGACCTCCTCCTCACTCCGACCCTTTCGTGCCCTGTTCCGGCCGCCGATGTCGTGGAGGTCGAGGTTCGGGCGGCGATGACGCTCTACACCTTCCCGTTCAACGCTCTCGGCTGGCCCGCTCTGGCGCTCGGCCCGGTTCAGCTGGCCGGAAGGGCGGGAGACGACGCCCTGGTGCTGGCCGCCGGCCTCTCGCTCGAGCGGGCGCTCAAGCCGCGGGCGCCCTCTGCCGACTAGAAGGGCATGAAGCTCGCCCTCCTGGGCCTTTGCGCCGTCGCGTTCGCGTGCGCCGGCTCCGCATCCGGACTCGCCTCAGTCGAGCCGCTGACCGCGCCGACGGGCCTGCACGGATTCGTGTACCGGGCGAACGAGCCAACGCCGGTCTCGCCGTCGTATACACAGCTGCCCGCGTTCGCGTGGGAGCCGGTGCGCGGGGCTGCACACTACGAGATCCAGCTCGCGACGAGCGTGACGTTCGCGGAGTCCACCATCCTGGCTGACGACTCCACGGTCGCGACGCCGGTGACGTCGCTTCAGCTGCAGGTGCCGTGGATGACCGGGCGGCCGTTCGCTCTGTGGGTGCGCGTGCGCGCGCTCGCCGGCGCGCGTGTGTCGCCATGGGGCACGTCGTTCGGCTTCAACACGTCGTGGAAGGACCTACCCACGCAGCTCGCGGCTCCGACGGGCCTCATCCGCTGGACGCCTGTCGAAGGCGCGACCGCCTACGAGGTCTGGTTCACCGACATCGGGCTGCGCTTCCGCACGCTGACGAACGTCGCCGACGAGCGCGAATACTGGACGTTTCATCCGGCCGGCGCGAGGACCGTCCGGTGGCGCGTGCGCGCACTTCGATACGTCAAGGATTCGAAGCTCCCGAACAAGATCCAGGTGATCACGTACGGCCCGTACTCACCGAAATTCACGTCGACCAACAACACCTCGCTCCGCGCGACGCCGCTCCTCGGGACGGACGCGATCTCCGACGTCGACTCGACGCCGGCGAAGCAGCAGCCGAACGCGCTGATGCCCGGCTTCGCGTGGTCCGGCACGACCGGGACCTCGGGCAGCGGCAGCGCACTCTGGCGGGTCTACGTCTTCAGCGACCAGGGGTGCCTGAACTCGGTGACCGTCGGATCGCTCGTCGGCGGCCCCGCCTGGGCGCCGCGGTTCGCGCCTCCGCTCGCACTGCCGACGACAGTCGACGCTCTCGACAAGTTCGCCGCCGGCACGTCGGCCGCGACCTACGGCCCGCAGCTGAATGCCGAGATGGCCGACTACACGAAGATCGCGACCGCCGAGGAAGCCGTGAAGCTCGCGGACGGCTCCGCCGGCACCGGCGGGTCCGGCTCGACGGACACGACCACGACCGACCCGTCCTTCACCACGGATCCGGGCAGCATCGCGCTTCCGGACAACGGCTGGCCGGCAGGCCGGTACTGGTGGACCGTCGTGCCCGTTGCGGTGTACGCGACCGCGGCGAGCGCCAGTAGCGCCCCGGGGGCGCTCACCGCGAGCACGCTCGTCTACCGCGACCTCGAACTGCCGCAGGACGCGTGTGCGGCGGGGCACGTGTGGTCGTTCGGGATGGAGAGCATGCCCGTGACGACGAAGGACGACTTCCCGCTCGCCTCAGGCCTCCGCGGCTCCCGCATCGTCGCATCTGCCTCGAAGACACCCGACTTCGTGCAACTGCCCGTGATCACGTGGACGCCTGTTCTCGGCGCGCAGTCGTACGAGATCCAGCTCTCGCGCCGCGTCTACCCGTGGCGGACGGTGATCGCACAGAGCGCCCTCGTACCGTCGGTGACGCTGAAGCTGACGAAGCAGCAGACTGGCCTGTGGTACTACCGCATCCGCGGCGTCAACGGGAACCTTCCGGGCGCAGCGATCAAGATGACGTGGTCGAAGCCGACGCCGATTCGCATCAGCGGCGACAGCTTCGCGATCGTCAAGTAGCTCTACCCTGCGGCAGCGCGCACGGCTTCCTCGTAGACGCGGTTCCGCCCGAACTGGTCGAGCTCCGCGCTCAGGAGGTCGCTCGGCGTCTCGTACACGCGGCGCGGCTCGGGGAGCTCTTCGTTGCCGAGCCGCACCCCGAGCTCGTCGGCCGGCTCGATCGCGCGCATCGGGCGATCGAGACGCGCGCCGAGCCAGGCGCTCAGTAGCGTCGCCTCCGCGCGGGGGCCTCTGACCCGGATCTCCTGCTCGGCGATCCCCGGCCAGTAGCTCGCGAGCTGGACGCGCCACGCTTCCGTCCTCCGCCATGCGATGTCGGAGACCGCCGTGCGCTCGAACAACGTCGCAAGATCCACGTAGCGGAGCTCGGCCCACTCCTCCGAGTCGACGATCAGGCGGTCGGTGATCGCCACCATCTGGTCGAGCTCCGGCGAGCCGAACGGCGGCTCTCCCCGCCAGCGGAGGAACACCGGCAGGTCGGAGATCAGCAGCGGGAGCGCGATCGACGCAGGCGCTTTCGCACGCGGCCCGCGCAATGCGAGCTCGACCACCTCGCCACACACCGCGCGGTCGCCGATCGGGAAGCAGCGGATCGAGAGCTGCGCGTCGATGCGGTTCTCCGGTGCGTCCGGCAGGGGCACCATCAACAGCGTCCGCGACGGATGCCGCTCGGCCATCCCCGCGAGCGTCTCCTCCGCCGCAACCTGCCACTGCGGCGGCACCCACGCAAGGTGCGTCATCACCGACGTGCGCAGATTCGGCTGCGAGCTCTGCTGCGAGACGGTGTCCCTCAGCCGCGCCAGCTCGCGCTCGATCTCGTCGGATGAAACGCCCTCGCCGGTCCAGTTGTCCTCGATCGGCGTCAGTGCCGTCGCCATGACCGTCCGTCGCGATGCAGGAGCTCGTCGGAGCCGGTCGGCCCCCAGGTCCCGGCGGCGTAGTTCGGGAACTGCGGATGGTCGCGCCGCCAGAACGCGATGATCGCGTCGACGAGCGCCCACTGCTCCTCGATCTCGTCCGACCGCGTGAACAGCGTCTGGTCGCCGAGCATCGCATCGAGGATCAGCCGCTCGTAGGCGTCCGGCAGCCCTTCCCGGAACGCACCGCCGTAGAGGAAGTCCATGTGCACCGTGCGGATGCGCATCCCCTGCCCCGGTACCTTGGCGCCGATCGCGAGCGAGACGCCCTCGTTCGGCTGCACGTGGATCAGCAGCACGTTCGGCCGCAGCCCTTCCTCGCCCGCGTCCTCGAACGGCGGATGCGGCGCGCGCTTGAACTGGATCGCGATCGTCGTCTCCCTGCGCGCGAGACGCTTGCCCATGCGCACGTAGAACGGCGTGTCGGCCCACCGCCAGTTGTCGACGAACAGCTTCGCGGCGACGAACGTCTCCGTCATCGAGCTCGGCGCGACGCCGTCCTCCTCGCGGTAGCCGGGCACCTCCACGCCCTCGACGAATCCACGGCCATACTGGCCGCGCACGACGTGCTTCGGTCCCGGCGTGTGCATCGCCTTCAACACCTTCAGCTTCTCGTTGCGCACCGAGTCGGCGGTGAAGTCGATCGGCGGCTCCATCGCGGTGATCGCGACGAGCTGCAACAGGTGGTTCTGGAAGATGTCCCGGATCGCCCCCGCCTGCTCGTAGTAGCCGGCGCGTCCTTCGATCCCGATCGACTCGGCGACGGTGATCTGCACGTGGTCGATGAACTGGCGGTTCCAGATCGGCTCGAAGATGCCGTTCGCGAACCGCAACGCCAGCATGTTCTGGACCGTCTCCTTGCCCAGGTAGTGGTCGATGCGGAAGACCTCGTTCTCCGAGAAGTTCTTCTGGAGCAGCGCGTTCAGCTCGCGCGCCGATTCCAGGTCGTGCCCGAAGGGCTTCTCGATCACGAGGCGCACCCAGCCCTCGGTGCTCCGGCGCTCGGCGATCTCCTCGATCAGCGTTCCGATCGCGCTCGGCGGCACCGCGAAGTAGTAGACGCGGTTGCCCTGCGTGCCGCGCTCCTTGTCGAGCTGCGCCAGCACGTTCGCGAGCTCGTCCTCGCCCCGGTCGTCCGCGAAGTCGAGCGTGACGTACTTCATCCCGGCCGCGAGCTCGTTCCACACGTCGTCCTTGAAGGGATCGCGCGCGTGCTTCTTCACCGCCTCCTTCATCCGCTCGCGGAAGGCGTCGTCGCTCTCCTCGCTCCGCGCGGCGCCGACGATCGCAAAGTGCTCCGGCAGCAGCCGTCGCAGCGCGAGCGCGTACAGCGCGGGCATCAGCTTCTTGGTCGTCAGGTCGCCGGACGCACCGAAGATGACGAGGATGCACGGATCCGGCCGCCGTCGGAGCTGCAGCCCTTCGAGGAGCGGGTTCTGCTCTTCGGTGGCCGACAGCGACACTAGGCGCGAGGGTCCTGGGTCTGGGCCTTCGCCGTCTCGACCGCCTGGACCGCGTGCCCGCCGAACTGGTTGCGCAGCGCTGCGGTCACCTTGGCCGCGAACGAGTCGTCCTGGCGCGACGCGAAACGGGCGAACAGCGCGGCCGAGATCACGGGCACCGGGACGTCCTCGGCGATCGCCTCCGCGATCGTCCACCGGCCCTCGCCAGAGTCCTCGACGTATCCGCGGATCTTCTCGAGGTCGGCACCCTCCTTCTCGAACGCCGCGTACAGCAGCTCGAGCAGCCACGAGCGGACGACCGAGCCGTAGCGCCAGATCCCGGCGATCTGGTGCAGGTCGAGGTCGAACTCCGACTTCTCCATCACTTCGAAGCCCTCCGCATAGGCCTGCATGAGCCCGTACTCGATGCCGTTGTGGACCATCTTCGTGAAGTGCCCGGCGCCGCTCGCGCCGACGTGCGCGTAGCCGTCCTCCGGCGCGAGATCTTTGAAGACCGGCTCGAGACGCTGCACGGGCTCGTCGTCGCCGCCGACCATCAGGCAATAGCCGACCTCCAGGCCCCAGACGCCGCCGGACTCGCCCGCGTCCACGAACCTGACGCCATGCTCTTTCGCCTCGTCGTAACGACGCTTCGAGTCGTGGAAGTTCGAGTTGCCGC
>JBJMKB010000110.1:0-13501 GCA_045806045.1 Gaiellaceae bacterium
CAGGCCGGCGACGACGATTACAACGCGACTGACTCGGCCGAGTTCACGGTCACGCTGCACAAGGCGGCTCAGGCGCTCGCGTTCTCGCAGCCGACCGCTAACACGATGCCGTATGGAGTTGCCGACTTCGTGGCCACGGCTGCGTCAAACCAGGGCCAGACGCCGGTGACGTACTCCGGGAGCAACCAGTGCACGGTCACCGATAAGCACGACGGTACCGCCACGGTTTCGCTGACGAACGTCGGCAGCTGCACGATCACGGCGTCACAGGCAGGCAATGCGGATTATCTCCTGGCGACGAAGTCGATCACGATCACGATCACCGTAGGCGTGGGGCGGGTGGCGTATATCGGGCAGACCGACTTCGTGACCTCCGGCTCTAGCGCGACGAGTGCTCAGGTGACGCTGACGGCAAGCGTTATGGCGGACGGCGGGTCAATCGCGAATGCGAAGGTGACGTTCACGGATCTGCTGTCGAACAAGGTGCTAGCCAGCGGTGTCAAGGTCAGCCCCGTCGTCGGTTCGACATCTCCCACTGGTACGGCGAACACTGTGGTGACGTTGAGCACTGGCCAGTACGGCGAGCAGGCATACCTCATACAGGTGAAGCTGGATACTGTCAGTGGCAGCCCGTACAAGAACTGCCAGCAGTTGCCGGTGGACGAGGACTCCTGCGGGACGGCAACCGCCGGAAGCGCCCCGTACAACGCGGCGCATCCGACGGTCTTCGCGCGTATTCCTCCGACGGTCAACTCCCTCCAGGGGGGCGGCTCGCTCGCGAAGCTGACGACGGCGGCAGGTAAGTACGGTGACGCCTTGACCGCGCAGTTCAGCGCGGGGATGAACTACACAAGCAAGGGGACGAACGCGCAGGGGCAGATCCAGCTCATCCTGACGCGGGCCGATGGCACGTACTACGTTAAATCCAACTCGATTAGCTCGGTGGCCTTCGCACCAGCGAACGCCACAACGAGAACCGACGTGACGACGTACACGAAGGCAAGCATCCTCAAGGTGACGTCGACAGGCACGGTGAGTATCGACGGTGGCGTCACGCTCCGCATGGACGCACATGACGGCGGCACCTCCAACGACACAATCGGATTCACCGTTCTGTCCAGCAAGGACAGCAGCCTGTACTACTCCAACAACTGGGCCTACGACAGCACCACCGCCTCGTGGAAGACCGTGTTGCAGAGCCTGGATCCCACGAGCGCCAACTTCACGATCAAGTAGCACCCGCAACCAAGCAATGGCAGTAGCGAGGGGAGCGGGCGACCGCTCCTCTCGCCGACAGCTCTCGCAATGGGCGGGAACCTGACGCTCCAGATGTAGTTGACCGATAGGGGCGAGCCAGGATCCGCTGGTTTTCGCGTTCCGCTCGCCGTTTCAGCGGGAGGACACCGTCTCGATCGACCCTCCGATTGCCTCGTTGGGGTGGGCCGAAGGTGGGGCATAGCCCCGGCTTACGGCTAGCGCCTCGGCCGCTGCAATCCATCAGTGTCCGATCATGGGGAGAGCAGCGTCGATTGCAGCAGCAGCGCTGATCGCAGCCGGCGCGACTGCAACCGGCGTCACGGCATCGCCGTCGCCGTCGACACTGCGCGCCGACGTCGCTGAATGGAGCATCGTGCCGTCGCAGGGTTCGCTTCGTGCCGGCGCGGTGCGCATCGTGGTGCGCAACCTCGGCGCCGAGACACACCAGCTGATGATCGTCCGCACGCGGTCCTTCGGACAGTCTTTGACGCTGCGGGGGAACCAGGCAGTCGCGCAGCCGCTCGCGTCGGTGCTCGCCGCGCCCGGCGCACAGAAGTCCTTCACGGTCCACCTCGAGCGCGGCTCGTACGCGCTGCTCGACAACCTGCCCTGGCATTACTGGAAGGGAACGCAGGCGGCGTTCGTCGCGCGATGACGAGCATGCTCGCATTCGAGGACATGCTCGTCGAGATCCCGGCGTCGGAGCCGCGCGAGCTCGCTCAACGTTCGTCGGGACCGATCGAGGTGACGCTCTACTGGTGGGAGGCGGCGGACGCCGCCGTCCTGATCGAGCTCATCGACCGTGGGGGCGGCGCAAGCTTCCAGCTCGTCGTTCCGCCGGATCGGGCCCTCGACGCGTTCCACCACCCGTACGCCTACGCGTCGTCCTCCGACGCACCCACTTGGCTGCGGCACGCCGACGTGTGGGCGCCCGACGGGCGCCCACACGCCATTCGCGTCGACTAAGTCGACTAGAGAGTGACGGTCAGCGTCGTGAACGTCTCGGTGCCGGTGACGGCGCCGCCGGCGGCGGTCGTCGTACCAGGCTTCTGATCGAACGAGACGGTGCCGCTGCCGGTCGAGCCGTTGAACAGGCCCGTGCCGCCGCTCACGGTGAACGTGCCGTTCGTGAGCGTGTGCTCGACGTTCGCGCCGGTGGCGCCGACCTCGCAGACCGAACCCTGCTCGGTCTTCGTCAGCGTGCCGACGATCGGGAGCGTGAGCGTCGTGGTGCCGGTCGCCGGCGCGCAGAACCCGCCGGAGCCGTTGGGCGACGCCTGCTTCCAGAGGATCGTCCAGCTCGAGCTGTACGTGCCGCCGACCACGCCGTTCAACGTTCCGGTCGAGGTCACGGTGCACCCGGCGTCGGTGAACTGGCAGCCTTCCGTGCCGCCGCTCGTGACGGTGCCGGTCGAGCCGACCGCGAGGTTGTGGAACGTCAGCGTCACGCCGTGCAGCGTCCTCTGCCTTGCGTGGAACGAGACGCACTTGCCGTAGGCGTTACGCCCGTTCGCGTTCGTGCCCCAGGCCCTCGTGAACGCCGCCTTGTCCTGTGCCCGCAGCGCCTTACAGAGCCACGCCGAGTTCTTGGCGACCGTTGCAGGCGCAGCGGGCTTCGGCTTCGGCCCGGCTGCGACGGCCGCCGCCGGCACGAGCAGGGCAAGCACCAGCGTCAAGATCGAGATTCTCATGTTGTGTCACGTCCTTCCGTCCGATTGGGGACTCACACAACTGATGCCCGGGGGCAAATGCCGTATACGCCGGAAGGCGTAAATAGTCGGTAAAACGCGGTGGTTCCTAGGGTTTTCCGGCGGTCAGGCCGCCGTCGACCACGAGCCCGGAGCCGAACACGAACCGCGATTCGTCGGAGGCCAGAAAGAGCGCTGCGTGGGCGACGTCCTCGGGTGTTCCGAGCTCCCCCGTCAACTGGCGCGAGCGGATCGAGCGCCGCCCCTCTTCCGGATCCTCGTAGGAGTCGCGGAGGTAGTTCTCGACGAAGGGCGTCAGGATCGTCCCCGGCAGCAGCGCGTTCACGCGCACACCGTGGGCCGCGAGGTCGACCTGCATCGACTTCGTCATCGCCAGCACGGCGCCCTTCGAGGCGGCGTACGAGACCCGCCGGCCGAGGCCCGTCTCCGCGATCGCCGACGACATGTTGACGATCGAGCCCGAGCGCTGCGCGATCATCGCCGGCGCGACGGCGCGACTCATCAGGAACACGCCGCGCACGTTGACGCGCATGACTCGCTCCCACTGGTCGATGCTCGTTTCGCCGAGATCGCCGACTCCCGCGATACCGGCATTGTTGAAGAGGACGTCGATGCGGCCGTGCTCCTCCACGACGGCCGCTGCGAGCGCCTCGGTCTGCTGCTCGTCGGCGACGTCCACGGTGTGAGTGATACCGGCGGCGTCGCCGTCGATGTCGGCCGCGACGAGGGTCGCTCCTTCGGCCGCGAAGAGGAGGGCGCTCGCGCGGCCGATCCCGGAGCCCGCGCCCGTCACGATGCAGACCTTGCCCTCGAGCCTCATGGTGAGGACGACGATATGTCAGCCAGCAGCTCGTACGAGCGCAGCCGCGCCTCGTGGTCGTAGATCGCCGCGGCGACGATCAGCTCGTCGGCGTCCGTCTCGGCGGCGAACGCCTCGAGGCCCGCGCGTACCGTTGACGGCGAACCGACGAACGAGCGGCGCATCATCCCCGTCACGCGCTCTTTCTCGTTCGGCGACCAGTACGACTCGATGTCGTCGATCGGCGGCGGGAGCTGCCCGCGCCGGCCACGGAAGATGTTCGTGAACGACTGCTGTGCCGACGTGAACAGCCGCCGTGCTATCGCGTCGTCGTCCGCGACGACGACGTTGGCGCCGACCATGGCGTAGGGCTCCTGCAGCTGCTCCGACGGCTGGAACGTCGACCGGTAGGTCTCGAGCGCGTCGAGGAGCGCGTCGGGCGCGAAGTGCGACGCGAACGCGTACGGCAGGCCGAGTGCGGCCGCAAGCTGGGCGCCGTACAGGCTCGAGCCGAGGATCCAGAGCGGCACGCGCGTTCCGGCGCCCGGTGTCGCGCGCACGGCCTGCGCGGGCCGCGGCTCGGCGAGGAACTGCTGCAGCTCGAGCACGTCCTGCGGAAACGTATCGGCGCTCGTGACGTCGCGGCGAAGGGCGAGGATCGTCAGCCGATCGGTTCCCGGTGCGCGGCCGAGGCCGAGGTCGATGCGTCCGGGGTGCAGCGCTTCGAGGGTTCCAAACTGCTCGGCGATCACGAGCGGTGCGTGGTTCGGGAGCATGATCCCGCCCGCACCGACGCGGATCGACTCGGTGCCGGCTGCGACGTGCGCGATCACGACCGCCGTCGCCGCGCTCGCAATCCCGTTCGCGTTGTGGTGCTCGGCGAGCCAGAAGCGCTTGTAGCCCCAGCGCTCCGCGTGACGCGCGAGGTCGAGGGAGTTGCGGAGGGCGTCGCCCGGCGTCGCGCCTTCGACGATCGGCGCCAGGTCGAGCACGGAGAGCGGAGGCAGCGCCACGGCCCTTGAAGCCTGCCTGCTGCGCCGACCGCGGCGCGGCGCGAACGCTCAGACGTACCGGCCCGACGGCGGGCCGACGATCTCCATCGAATGCCGTGACGCGACCCCGGCCAGGTCGCCGTCGCTCACGTCATCGCGCTGGAGCGCCGCCGCGAGCTCGTCGAAGTACCCGATCATGGCTGCCGGAAAGTAGAAGTTCAGCTTTCGACTCGGCACGTCCCCGACGCGGAAGCCGTGAGGCGCTCCCTGCGGGATGAAGATGAACGAACCGGCCGGGCACAGCACCTCGCGGTTGCCGAGATACATGACGTACGCGCCTTCGAGCACGTAGATGCACGTGGATCGGCGGCCCGAAGCCGGGTGGCTCTTCGGCCTCCAGCACCGACACGACACCCGCGGTCTCGTCAGCGCTCGCCTTCACCGTCATCTCGAAGTCGCCGAGGTCGATGACTCTGCCCTCACCGGGCCCAAGTGCGAACGAGTCAGCCATCGCCGCGAGGCTCTCATGCCGCTCCGGATGCGTCAAACGGCGCGGTGCGCGAGCTCGATCGCGCCGAGCACGCCGGCGCGGTCGCCGAGGGCCGGGCCGACGATCCTCGGCGCCGTCACGTAGCCGGCGAGCAGCGCGTCGACGCGCGTCCGGACGAGCGGGAAGAGTGCGGGCTGCTTCATGACGCCGCCGCCGAGGATCACGAGCTCCGGCGAGGTCGTGCAGATGACGTTGACGACGCCGAGCGCCAGGTACTCCGCCTCGAGCTCCCACACCTCCGGCTCGCCGGCGAGCTCCTCGCCCGGCTTCCCCCAGCGCGCGCGGATCGCGCTTCCCGACGCGAGGCCCTCGAAGCAGTCGCCGTGGAACGGGCAGACGCCGGGGGAAGGATCCCGTGTCACGTCGTGCGGGACGAGCATGTGGCCGATCTCGGGGTGGACGAGCCCGTGCACGAGCTCGTTGCCGGCCATCACCCCACCGCCGATCCCGGTCCCGACCGTGATGTAACAGAAGGTGTCGAGCCCGAGCGCCGCACCCCAGCGCTGCTCGCCGAGTGCGGCCGCGTTGACGTCGGTGTCGAAGACGACGGGGACGTCGAGCGCCGCCCGCAGCGCGCCGACGACGTCGGTGTTCGCCCAGCCGGCCTTCGGCGTGGTGGTGATGAGACCGCGCTGCACGTCGATCGGGCCGAACGAGCCGACGCCGAGCGCGGCCACCTTGCCGTCGCGGGAGAAGAACTCGGCGGCGCGGCCGATCGTTTCCTCCGGCGTCGTCGTCGGGATCGTGACGAAGTCGCGCAGGTCGTCGGGGCCTGCGCCGATCGCGCAGACCCATTTCGTTCCACCCGCCTCGATGCCGCCGTAGTTCACGTTCGAAGCAAACCACACCGGTGTCCGTGCGATCATGGCCCTCGTGACGAAGCACCGAGAGATCAAGTCGTGGCTGATGGACATGGACGGCGTGCTCGTGCGCGAGGAGCATCCGATTCCGGGCGCCGGCGAGTTCATCGCCCGCCTGCGCGAGCTCGGCATGCCGTTCCTCGTGCTGACGAACAACTCGATCTACACGCGGCGCGATCTCGCGGCGCGGCTCGCGCTGAGCGGGCTGGACGTGCCGGAGGAGTCGATCTGGACGTCGGCCCTCGCGACGGCCGACTTCCTCGAGAGCCAGCGGCCAGGCGGGACGGCATTCGTGATCGGCGAAGCGGGCCTGACGACCGCGCTGCACGCGTCCGGCTACACGCTCACCGAGCGCGACCCGGACTACGTCGTGCTCGGCGAGACGCGGACCTACAGCTTCGAGCGGATCGCGCAGGCGATCAGGCTGATCGTCGGCGGCGCGCGCTTCATCGCGACGAATCCCGACCCGACCGGCCCGACGCCGGATGGACCGCTGCCGGCGACCGGCGCGGTGGCCGCGCTGATCAGCCGAGCGACCGGCGTCGACCCGTACTTCGTCGGGAAGCCGAACCCGCTGATGATGCGCTCCGCGCTGAACGAGATCGACGCGCATTCGGAGTCCTCCGCCATGGTCGGCGACCGCATGGAAACCGATGTGGTCTCCGGGCTCGAGGCGGGCATGCACACCGTGCTCGTGCTCACGGGATCGACTCGTCGCGACGAGGCGGAGCGCTTCCCGTTCCGGCCCTCGCGGATCGTCGAGTCGATCGCCGACCTCGTCGACGAGCTGGCCTGAGCGCGAGTTCTAGGAGCGCGCGAGGATCTGACGCAGGACGACCGAGTAGTCTTCGCCGCCGAAGCCTGCGCGTTCCGCGTCGTCCAGCCACGACAGAGCCGCCTTCGCAACGCGGAGGTCGGCGCCCGCCGTGCGCGCGGAGTCGTCGACGAGCTGTGCATCCTTGTGCGCGAGCGAGAGCTTGAACCGCGGTGGATAGTCGTCGCGTTCGATCGAGTCGCGGCGGCGCTCGAGCGCCGGCCCGAGCGCGGTCGCCGAGATCACCTGGAACGCCGTCTCGCGCTCCAGCCCGAGCGCGTCGGCCAAGGCGATCGCCTCGCCGAGCCCCGCGATCACGGAGAAGAGGGTCGAGTTGGCAACGAGCTTCGCCGCCGCGCCCGCGCCGGTGCCGCCCACGTGCAGCGGTGTGCCGAGTATCTCGAGCAGCGGCATCACGCGGGCGACCGCCGCGTCGTCGCCGCCCACGAACAGGTGCAAGGTTCCGCTCTCTGCTTCGGCGAGGCTCCCGAGCACCGGGGAGTCGACGAGCGGCGTCTCGGCGGCGAGTCGCGCGATCTCCGCCGGACCGACGGTCGACATCTCGACGAGCGTCGCGTCGCCGAGCCCGGCGAGCACCCCGTCCGGTCCGTGCGTCACCGCCTCCAGCGCGGCTGGATCGGTGACCATCGTGATCACGACCTCGGCCGCGCGCGCCGCCTCCGCAGGGGAGGCTGCGAGCTCCGCGCCGGCAGCGACGAGCGCGTCGGCCTTGGCGGCCGTGCGGTTCCAGACATGCAGCGTGTCCCCGGCGTCGAGCAGTCGCCTCGCGATGCGCTGGCCCATCTCGCCGAGCCCGACGAACGCCACGTCCATGGCTGGAGATTAACTCCGCCGCGGCGGAGAGCTGCTCGGTTCGCGTGGTAGGTTCGACCGCGTGACGCTGCGCCTGTCGACGGCGAACCTCGATGCGATCGAAGGACGCGGCGTCGGGGTGCCGCACTACGATCGCCGCGAGCTCGTGCCGCGCATCCTGCACCTCGGGGTGGGCGGCTTCCACCGCGCGCATCTGGCGCGCTACGTCGACGAGCTGGCCGAGGGTGGGGGCGACTGGGCGATCCGGGGCGTCGGGCTGCTCGAGGCCGACCGGCGGATGGCGAGCGTGCTCTCGTCGCAGGATCACCTCTACACACTGATCGAGCGCGACAGCGACGGTTCCCGTCCGCAGGTGGTCGGGAGCATCGTCGACTACGCACTGGTCGCCGGTGAGGCCGGTGCGTTCAGCGAACACGTCGCGAGTCCGGACGTCGCGATCCTGTCGTTGACGATCACCGAAGGCGGCTACTCGCTGGAGCGGCCGAATCCGACGATCGAGGCGATCGCGGACGGCCTCGACGCTCGCCGGGCGGCTGGCGGGCTGCCGCTGACCGTCCTCAGCTGCGACAACCTGCCGGGAAACGGCCGGGTTGCACGCGAGGCGATCGTGCGCGTCTGCGAGGCACGCAGCGAGGAGCTCCTCCGGTTCGTCGAGACGTCGTGCAGCTTCCCGAACTCGATGGTCGACCGGATCACGCCGCAGACGACCGACGCGGATCGCGCGTGGCTGCGCGACGAAATCGGGATCGAGGACGGGTGGCCGGTCGTCTCGGAGCCGTTCCGCCAGTGGGTGCTCGAGGACGACTTTGCGGCGGGTCGCCCTCGCTTCGAGGACGTGGGCGTGCTCTTCAGCGACCGCGTGCACGACTGGGAGCTCTACAAGCTGCGGATGCTGAACGCGACGCACTCGAACCTGGCGTACCTGATGGCGCTCGAAGGCATCGTCTTCGTCGACGAGGCGCTCGCGCTGCCGGCGGTGCGGCGCTATCTCGAACTCTTCCTCGAGAGCGAAGCGATCCCGACGCTCACGGAGATCCCCGGGCATCCGGCTGCGGAGTACGCGAGCACCGTGCTCGGCCGGTTCGAGAACACGGGCGTCCGCGACCAGATCGCGCGGCTCTGCATCGACGGCACGGCGAAGTTCCCGAGCTTCCTGATTCCCACGGTCGAGCGGCAGCTCGAGCTGGACGGGCCTGTCGAATGCGCCGCGCTCGCGCTGGCCGGCTGGGCGCGCTACCTCGCGACGGTGCCCGCCGACGAACGCGCGTACGACCCGCAGGGCGAGACGGCAGCGAGCTTCGCGGTCAGGTCGCTCGAGGAGCCGCGCGCGTTCCTCGAGCTCGACCAAGTGTTCACGCCTCGGCTCCGCGAGAGCGAGCGGTTCGGCACTGCGTTCGCCGACGCGTCGCGCCGGCTCGCCGAGCGCGGCCCGCTCGGCGCGATCGACGCGCTCGTTTAGGCGCTGCCGCCGGAGACCTCGACGTTCACGCCGGTCACGTATGACGCGTCGTCGGAGAGCAGGAACGCGACGACGGAGGCGACCTCCTGCGGCGAGCCATAGCGGCGCAGCGGCACCATGCCGATCATCTGCGCGGCGACCTCTGCGGCGTCGGTCGCGTAGTACTGGCTGCCGGCCTCCGCTTGCCGCGCGACCTGCGTCTCCCACATGCGACCCGGGCCGACGAAGGCGGGGGAGACGGCGTTCACGCGAATACCGCGCGGCGCCAGATCCTTCGCGGCTGCCTTGGTGAGCCCGATCACCGCAGCCTTCGACGCCGAGTAGGCGGGCATATTTGGCGCGCCTGACACGCCGGCCAGCGAGGCGATGTTCACGACCGAGCCTCCGTCGGGCATCGCACGGCTTGCCGCCGCGAGCACGGTCATCACGCCGAGCACGTTGACCTCGAGCACGCGCCGGGCGTCGTCGAGCGGGTAGCGGTCGATGGGAGTGAACGCGCCCTGGTAGCCGGCGTTGTTCACGAGGCCGCCCAGTGAGCCGAGCGAACCGACTGCGGCGTTGACAGCCGCTTCGTCGGTGACGTCGAAGGTGACGCTCCGGGCGCCGAGCCTGCCGCCGACCTCCTCGAGCGGCCTGGCGGCATCCGGATGGTCGGCGAGCACGAGCTCGTGCCCGCGCTGGGCGAGCACCTCGGCGATCGCGGTCCCGATGTCGCCCGCCGCGCCGGTGACGAGGACGGTCGTCACAGCTGGACGCTCGTCCGCCTCACCTCCGCGGTGTCGAAGAGGTGAACCGTTCCGGAGAGACCGACACGCACGTTGTCGCCCGCCGAACCGGAGAACGGCGGATCGACCTTCGACACGATCCGGCGCTCTTCGCCCTCGTGGTCGATCAGCAGGTGGACGAACACCTCGGAGCCGAGATCCTCGACGATGCGGATCCGCGCGGGGATCGGGCCGTCGCCGATGGCGACCGACTCCGGCCGGAAGCCGGCCATCGCGCGCTCTCCGCCCAAGTCGTCGCCGACGCCGATGTCGGCGCCGCCGATGAGCAGCGGCCCACTCGCCGACACGGGCAGGATGTTCATCGCAGGAGAGCCGATGAAGCCGGCGACGAACAGGTTCGCGGGCGCGTGGTAGAGGGCGCCCGGCGCATCGCACTGCTGGAGGAGTCCGTCGCGCAGTACGGCCACGCGGTCGCCCATCGTCATCGCCTCGACCTGATCGTGCGTCACGTACACGGTCGTGACCGCGAGCCGCTGCTGAAGCTCCACGAGCTCCGTGCGGGTCTGCACGCGCAGCTTCGCGTCGAGGTTCGAGAGCGGCTCGTCCATGAGGTAGACCTGCGGGTGCCGCACGATCGCGCGGCCCATCGCAACACGCTGGCGCTGGCCGCCGGACAGATTCCTCGGCTTACGGTCGAGATACGGCTCGAGGTCGAGGAGCCTCGCAGCCTCGCGCACTCGCTGCTCGCGTTCGCTCTTCGGCACGCCCTGCTGCTTCAGCGCGAAACCCATGTTCGCCGCGACGTCGAGGTTCGGGTAGAGGGCGTAGCTCTGGAAGACCATCGCGATGTCGCGGTCGCGGGGGCGCACCGACGAGACGTCCTTGCCGCCGATCAGGATCTCGCCGTCGTCGAGCGGCTCGAGTCCCGCGAGCATGCGGAGCGCCGTCGACTTGCCGGAGCCCGATGGACCGACGAGCACGAGCAGCTCCCCGTCTTCGATCGACAGGTTGAGCTCGTTGACGGCCGGCTCGGGGGTCCCCGGATAGAGGCGCGTCGCTTCGACGTACTGCACTGAGGCCACGAGTCAGTCCCCTCTCATTTGATTGCGCCCATCGACAGCCCGCGGATCATCCGCTTCTGCGCGGCCCAGCCGGCGAGCACGACCGGCAGGCACGCGAGCATCGATGCGGCGGAGAGCTTCGCCAGGAAGTTGCCGCGCGTCGAGACGTTCCCGATCACCCACTGCGGCATGGTCGACGCGCCGGCGAAGTTCAGCTGGATCGCGTAGAAGTATTCGTTCCAGGCGAAGATCAGGCACAGCAGCGCGGTCGCCGCGATGCCGGGCGCGGCGATCGGCAGGATAACCGAGCGAAGCTGGTTGAAGAGCGAGGTGCCGTCGATCTCTGCTGCCTCGATCAGCTCACGCGGCACCTCCACGAAGAACGAGCGCGTCATCCAGATCGCAAGCGGAAGGTTGATCGCGATGTAGAGGACGATCAGGATCGTGCGCGTCCCGATCAGGTTCCACTTCTCCGCGTAGACGTAGATGGGGAAGATCGACGCGACGATCGGCAGGAACTTCGTCGAGATGAAGAAGAACAGCACGTCACGCCACTTGTGAACGGGACGGATCGCGAGCGCGTACGCGGCGGGGAGTGCGAGCAGCATCACGATGATCGTCGAGACGACGACGATGATCAGCGAGTTCATGAACGCGGTCGAGAGCGACAATGTCCCCGTGGTCGAGTGGCTGACCTCGCTGTAGCGCTGGAACGACAAGCCGTTGTGGAGCGTCTGCGCGGAGGCGTCCTGCTCCGTCTTGAAGCTCGTGAGCAGCGTCCAGCCGACCGGGAAGATCCAGATCGCCCCGACCAGCCACGCCGCCACGCCGAGGCCGATCATCGTGGAGCGGCTCTCGCCGACGCCGAGCCTCGAGCCACGCCGCCGCTTGCCGATCAGGCCCATCATGCGCGCTCCTCGTCCTTCAGGAGGCCCGACAGGACGCGTAGCGCGAATGTGGCGATGACGATCGAGAACACGACGACGACGATCGCGTATGCAGACGCCGACCCGTAGCGGAACCCGCCGCCGATCGACTCCTCGTAGACGAAGTACGGGACGTTCGTGGAACCGGGCCCGCCTCCGGTCATCACGTCGATCGCGTCGAACGCCTGCACGATGTAGATCGAGCCGAGCAGCGCGCCGAGCTCGAGGTAGCGCCGCAGGTGGGGGAGGGTCAATTGCCGGAAGATGCCGAACGGCGTCGCGCCATCGACGCCCGCCGCTTCGAGGATGTCCGAGGGCTGGCTCTGCAGCCCCGCCAGCATGATCAACATCATGAACGGCGTCCATTGCCAGACGAGCACCGTCACGATCGAGGCGAGCGGGTGGTCGGAGATGAAGGCGACCGAGTTGAGCCCGAAGAAGACGAGGACCTTGTCGAGGATTCCGAACAGCGACGAGAACATCTGCTGCTTCCAGATCAGCGCCGCGACGACGGGCATCAGGAGGAACGGTGTGATCAGGAGCGTCCGCACGAATCCCTGGCCGAAGAACTTCCGGTCGAGCAGGAGTGCGAACAACGTCCCGAAGATGAGCGACAGGACGACGGCCGACACCGTCATCTTCACGCTCGTGTACATCGCCTGACGGAAGAACGAGTCGTTGAAGATCGCCTTGTAGTTGTCGATCCCGACGAACTTCGTCGGTTCGGGGATCAACGACTGCGTCTTGTCTTTGAGGTTCGTGAAGCTGTAGTAGATGCTGACGAGGAACGGCAGCTGCGTGATCAGGATCGTGAACACGAGCGCCGGAAGCAAAGGAAACCGCCGACGCCACGCAGATCCGAAGGGATCTCCAACGCGTCCCTTCACTGGCGTGGCGTCGGCGGCTGCAACACTCATGATCGAGTTACTTGATCGCCTTCGATGCGATGTCCTGACACTGGCTGAGTGCGTCGGTGTCCTTCATCGAGCCGGCGATCACGCTCGAGAAGAGCTGGGTGCACCGGTTGCCGACATCCTGGAACTGCGGAATGCCGACGTACTGCACACCGGGTAGGCCGGGCCGCTTGGTCGTGCCCGGGTTGTTGATCGGCGCTGCCTTCATCGCGGCGAGCGTCGTGTTGGCGAACGCCTTCGCGGCCGCCCTGTACTTCGGGAGCTTGTACGTCGAGAACCGCGTTCCCGGCGGGATCGAGGCCCAGCCGCCCTTGGTCTTCGTGCCGGCGGCCTTGATGTACTGGGCGCTCGTCGCCCACGAGATGTACTTCCACGCGTCGGCCGGATCCGGCGAGCTCTTCGGGATGGCGAGAGCCCAGCTCCACAGCCAGCCCGACGCCTTCGTCTTGTCGACCGGTGCGAACGCGAAGCCGTTCTTGCCCTTGACCGGGCTGTCCTTCGCCTCCAGAAGCCCGGCGGCGACGGTGGCGTCGTACCACATCGCGACCTTGCCGGCCTGGTACTGCGCGAGGCACTCGTTGAAGCTCGAGTTGGCCGCGTC
>JBJMKB010000111.1:0-13865 GCA_045806045.1 Gaiellaceae bacterium
ACTTCGGGTTCGAGTCGCGACCGTTCTTCGAGGAGCCGAGGCCTTTCTTGTGTGCCATCTAGGCGTCCTCCTCCTTTGTCTTCAGTGCCGACTGCAGCGCGGAAACGGCGCCCTTGCGCGCGGCGTGCGCCTGCTCGTACTCCAGAGCCGCTTCCAGCATCGGACGATTCCAGGTCTTCGCGCCGTCGCTGATCTGCGCCACCGTCATCTCCTCGTAGCCGTGCGGCATGCCCTTGACGTGATCCTCCGTCGCAGGCGCGGCGGCCTGCGGCGCCTCGTTGGCCTGCGGCGCCTCGTTTGCCTGCGGCGCTGCGCTTGCCTTCGGAGTCTCGGCAGCCTTCTTCGGAGCGGCGGCAGCGGTCTTCTTCTTCGCGCCGCCGAGCGAGATCTCGATCCGCGACGTCGCGGCCCGGAAGCCGTTGTGGCGCTTGTAGCCGGTCCGCTTGCGGTACTTGCCGATGCGGATCTTCGGGCCGCGCTCGTGCGCGAGCACCTTCGCAGTCACGGTGACGCCGCTGTCGCCGAGGAGGACGTCCGGGTTGAACGTCTTGCCCTCGTCGAACTTGAGGCGGTCCACGACGAGGTACTCGCCCTCGCGGACGCGGTACTGCTTGCCACCGAGACGGATGATTGCGTAGTCCATAGCGCAGAAAATCGCAGGCTCGGACGCCCGCGAAGCCATGGCAGTGTAGCGAGTCCCAGACGACTAGTCGGGCTCGTCCAACCCCCACTGGCTCATCGGGGTGTAGCCCCAGTCGCCGTCGCCGTTCTCCGACGGCTGCTCGGGCGCGGGCTCCGGCTCGGCGGCCTCTTGCGAGGCAGCCGGCGCCCCGGTGGCCGCGGCGACCGTACCGGACGTTGCCGCGCCGGTCTTCTTGCGGCGGTTCTTGCCGCCGCGTGAGCCGCGCCGCGTCTTCTTCTTGACGGGCGCCGCCGCCTCGCCGTTCTCGGAGGCGCCGAGCTCGCGGTCCGGGACGTGGATCACGGGGCCTGCCTGCGGTTCATCATTCGTGTCCGGCACCTCTGTTTCGGGCGCCGCTGTGTCCTGCACCTCTGTGTCCGGCACGGCTTCGGGCGCGGGCTCGGTTCCGTTGGAGCTCATCGGCCCCGCGGTCGACGCAGTCTTCTTCTTGCGGTTGCGGCCGCCGCGCGAGCCGCGCCGCGTCTTCTTCTTGACGGGCGCCGGCGTCTCGCCGTCCTCGCCGGCAGTGTCGGGGGCGAACTCGGCGGACGCGTCATCCTCCGGCTCCTCCTCCGCCTCGTCGTCCTCCAGCTCGTCGTCGTCCAGTTCCTCGGCCTCGCCTTCGATCACCTCGTCCTTCGCGGTCGCCGAGCGCCGCGCCTTCGTGCGCGTCGGCTTCTCCGCCTCGGCCTCCGCGGTGAGCGGCTCGTCGGGCTGGTCGAGCGGGGAGGTCAACTCGGCCCAGGCGGTGCCCTCGCTGAGCGCGGTGATGCGTACCTTCACCTTCTTGCCGACGAGCCTCGCGGCGTCGCCGACCACGATGTCGACGTCGTCGACCTTGCCGACACCGTCGTGCGCGTCGTGGAGGCCGACCTCGCCGAGCTTCACCTCGATCTCCTGCCCGACGTCGACCGGCAGCCTCGGGGCGACCTTCTCGAGCGTGCCCTGTTCGAGGACACGGAAGTGGTCGAGATGCTCGTTGTCCTTGCCGACGAGGAAGAAGCGGCGCTTCGTCGTCTCCTCCAGCTCGCGCAGCCGCGAGCCGCCGGGGCCGACGACGAGGTTCGCGACCTTGGCGGCGACCTCGACCTTGAAGGCCTTGTCGCGCGAGCCCGGCGTGACCAGCGAGCGGAGCCTGCGCTCGACGTCGACTGCGGCCGTGTGCTCGGAGACGACGATGCCGTCCCCGCCGCACGTCGGGCACTTCTTCGTCATGACCTCGCGCGGGCCGTCGGTGACGTTCTGGCGCGTCATCTCGACCAGGCCGAGCGGGGAGATCTCGACGACGTAGGTCTTCGTCCGGTCGCGCTCGAGCTCTTCGCCGAGCGCCTTCTCGACGGCCGCGCGATTCTTCGGGCTCGCCATGTCGATGAAGTCGATGACGATGATCCCGCCGATGTCGCGGAGTCGCAGCTGACGCACGACTTCCTTCACGGCTTCGAGGTTGTTCTTGGTGATCGTGTCCTCGAGGCGGCCGCCGGACTTCTTCGAGCGCGAGCCGACGTAGCGGCCGGTGTTGACGTCGATGACCGTGAATGCCTCGGCGTAGTCGAAGATGAGGTAGCCGCCCGACGGCAGGTCGACGCGGCGGTTCAGCGTCGACTTGATCTCCTGCTCGACGCCGAGCGCCTCCATCAGCGGCTCGCGCTCCTTGTAGCGCGTGACCCGCTCCGCCATGTGCGGCGAGGTCTTCTTGAGGTAGCCGACGATCCGCTTGTGCGTGCGATCGTGATCGACGAGCAACCGCTCGAAGTCGTCGGTGAACAGGTCGCGGACGACGCGCAGCGGAAGCTCGGACTCCTGGTAGATGAGCGACGGCGCCTTCGCATCCTTCGCCTTCGCCTCGATCGACTTCCAGAGACGCTGGAGGAAGTCCAGGTCGCGCTCGATGTCCTCGGCCGACGCGCCTTCCGCCGCTGTCCGGACGATCACTCCGCCCTTCTTCGGTGCGTGCTCCTTGAGAACGGCCTTCAGGCGGTTGCGCTCGTCGTCCTCGAGCCGGCGGGAGACGCCGAGGCCCTCGCCGTGCGGGACGTAGACGACGAAGCGGCCGGGCAGCGAGATCTCGGTGGTGAGGCGCGCGCCCTTCGTCTTCATCGGGTCCTTGACGGCCTGGACGAGGATCTTCTCGCCGCGCTGGATCAGGTCGGTGATCTTGCGCGCGGACTTCCGGCCCTCGAGCTCGGGACCGATGATCTCGTCCACGTAGAGGAAGCCGTTCTTCTCGAGGCCGATCTCGACGAACGCCGCCTCCATCCCCGGAAGCACGTTGTCGACGACGCCGAGGTAGATGTTGCCGGCGATCGAACGGCGCTCGGGCCGCTCGAGGTAGACCTCGGCGACCTTGTCGTCCTCGAGCACGGCGACGCGCTTCTCGCCGGCGTCGACCGAGATGAGAAGTTCGCGCTTCGCCTTCGGCAGCGGCGCGCGCTTCGCCGGCGTGCGGCGACGCGTGGACGGCGCCGTCCGCGTCTTGCGGTCGCCGGACTTCCGCGTCGACGTCTTCGCGGCCGGCGCCGCCGCGTCGTCGGTCGCGGTGACCGTCCCGCCGGCAGCAGTGGACTTCTTGCGGTTGCGACCCCCACGCGTCCCGCGGCGGCGCTTTCGCGCGGCGGTGCTGTCGGTGGTCGATTGTCCGTCGGCGCCCGCCGCGGTGGCGGGCCTGTCGACGGTCAGCGGTTCAGCTTGGGGTGACTCCGGGGCGCGCGTGAGCGGCGCCGTCTCTTCCGACTTCTTGCGCCGGAACCAGGGCAGTGGCAAACGATCTCTCCTGTGATGAGCGCGCGCGCAGCCGCGCCGTTGTCAGCGGGCGCGCGTCGCGGATGTGGGTGGAAAGCCTTGGCATAGGCCTTCCTGGAGGGTACCAGGGCCTACGAACGGCCTGCTCTCGCGCCGTTTCAGGCCGCTTCGGCCGTCGGCCGGAGCTTCGAGCGGCGCGCCCTGATCGCGCGGAGGCGCTGCGAGAGACGCGCCCACGCCCACGGCTCGACCTCGACGTAGCGGACCGCGGACTGGGCCCGGGTCGTCTCGAGGTATTCGAACCACGCGTCCGCCTCCTCGATCAGCAAGAGCTCCGTCGCTTCCTGGTGTCCGGTCAGGGCCATGCGGGCGTCACCTCCGTTTCGATGAAGAAGAGCCTAGGACCTGGACCGGACGGACCCGCAAACCGGCGGCACGGCGGCGCACGTACCTCCCCACGTCCGCAGTCTTCGGAAAGCAGAGGAGTGTCATGTCCAGCAGGGGATTCAGAACGATCGCGGTCGCCGCCGCAGCGGTGCTCGTGGCCGTCGCCGTGGTCGCAACGGCGGCGCAGGGACGGCAGTCGGCCGGCATCTACACCGTGCACCCACTCGTCTCCGACGGTGGAGCGTCCGCGGCCGTCACCGACGCGTCGCTCGTGAATCCGTGGGGCCTTTCCGCGGGTCCGACGACCCCGTGGTGGGCAGCGAACAACGGCACGAACACCTCGACGCTCTATAGCGGGACAGGGGCCAAGATCGCGCTGACCGTCGCCGTCCCCGGTGGGCCGACGGGAACCGTCTTCAACGGGAACTCGGCGGCCTTCGTCGTGAGCGAGAACGGGAAGAGCGGCGCAGGACGCTTCCTCTTCGCGACCGAAGCGGGGACGATCCTCGGTTGGACTCCGGCCGTGAACGGCGCGACCGCAATCGCCGGGGCCGACCGCTCGGGCGTAGGCGCCGTCTACAAGGGCCTCGCGATCGCGAACGACCGCCTCTACGCGGCCGACTTCCACAACGGCCGGGTCGACGTGTTCGACTCGTCCTTCAAGCTCGTCGCGACCTCGGGCTTCAAGGACGCGAAGGTCGACAAGGGCTTCGCGCCGTTCGGCATCCAGGCGCTCAACGGGAACATCGTCGTCACGTATGCGAAGCAGGATGCTGCGGCGAAGGACGACGTCCCGGTGCCGGGCAAGGCATTCGTCGACGAGTTCACCCCCGACGGGCAGCTCGTCGCGAGCGTCGTGAACAGCGGCAAGAAGCGCGCCCCGCTGAACGCGCCCTGGGGCCTCGCGCTGGCGCCCGCCGCTTTCGGCTCATTCGGCGGAGACCTGCTTGTCGGCAACTTCGGCAACGGGCGCATCAGCGCCTACGCGAAGCGCGGCAGCAAGTGGGTCTACAAGGGCCAGCTCCGGCTCGCCGACGGCACGCCGATCGCGATCGACGGGCTGTGGGCGATCGCCTTCGGGAACGGCGCCGCCGCCGGTCCGACGAACTCGCTGTACTTCCTGTCCGGCCCGTCGGACGAGAAGCACGGGCTGTACGGCTCGATCACCGCGGGCTAGAAGCTGCGGGAGTCGCGGCGGTGCGCGCTTCGAAATAGCGCACCGCCGCCTCCCCGAGCGCCCTCGTGCCGGCATAGGCAACCACGCCTTTGAGCGCCCAGCCGGCGACCGGAACGAGATCGAGAAGCTCGCGCGCCACCGTACGAAGGCCGAAGCCCGCGCCGACGACGCCGATCAGCTCGAGCGCGCGCTGCTTGTCGATCTCCTGGCCATACGCGAGCGCGATGCGGAGCACCAGACGGATCTGGTTCAGCGTCAGCACCGGCATGTCGACCCCGGGCACGAACACGGCCGCGGAGATCAGCGCGTTCTTCTTCGCGAACGAGCGGATCAGCTCGTCGCAGACCGGGGGCCGAAGCACGGGGAGGCGCGCCGCGAGCGCCGTGCCGTCCTCGCCGAGCTTGCGTGCGATCGCCTGCGCGATGCGATCGACGGGAAAGCCCTGGCCGGGCGGCACCTGGACGACGTCGGTCGCGAGAACGTACGGCACCTGCTCCTCGTTCGAGACTGCGACAACCGGAGTGCCGGCGCGGTCGGCCGAGCGCAGCGGCTCCTCGTCCGGCGGCCCGACCCAGACCACGACCGCCGCTCCGTCGATGCGTCCCTCGACCACCGCAGACGGATCTCCACCGGCGCGGAGCTCACGGGCGAGGAGCGGCACGAGCTCGCGCGCACCCGCGACGGCGATCGGCCGTTGATCGCCGCTGCCGCGCCGCAGCTCGCGCACGATGCCGAGGATCGCGAGCGGTCCGAGCTTGCGCGGCATCCGGGTCAGGACCTCCGGCGCACGGGTCGCCGGATGTAGATCGCCTGAAGGATTCCGAATGCCAGGAAGTTCGTGATCATGGAGGAGCCGCCGACGGAGACGAACGGTAACGGGATGCCGGTGATCGGCGCGATCCCCATCGTCATCGCCGTGTTCACGAAGACCTGGAACAGGAACATGAACGCGATGCCGCCCGCCACGATCGCGCTGTAGAGGTCGATGGAGCTCGTCACGATCTTGAGCGCTCGCCACACGATCAGCAGATAGAGCAGCAGGAGAATCGACGCGCCGAAGAAGCCGCGCTCTTCGGCAAGCGAGGCGAACGCAAAGTCGGTCGGGTGCTCCGGCAGGTAGTTGAGCCGCGTCTGCGTCGCGCCGAGGATGCCCCGTCCCCGCAGGCCTCCCGCCCCGACGGCGGTGATCGACTGGAGGAGGTTGTACGTCGCACCGCGCGGATCGTTGTCGGGATGCGTCCAACCGGTGAGACGCTGCGCCTGGTAGGGCTTGAGGACGTTGATGCCGGCTGCCGGCGCCGCCCACAGGACGCCGACCGCGATCGTCGCGGTCGCGACCAGCAGCACGGCCAGGTGCGACCAGCGCACGCCGGCGACGAAGAGCACGCCCGCGAGCGCCGCCGTGTAGACGAGCGCGGTGCCGATGTCCGGCTGCAGGAAGACGAGGAAGATCGGTACGAGCCCGTAGCCGATCGCGGCCAGCGGAGCGCCCGCCGAGGTGATCGCCCGTCCGCGCTCGGCGAGGAACGCGGCAATCACGAGCACGAACAGCACCTTGCCGAACTCGGACGGCTGGAACTTGAAGAAGGCGACGTCGACCCAGCGCTTCGAGCCGCGCGTCGCCGCGCCCGCAGCGAGCACGAAGACCATCAGCGTCAACGAGCCGAAGTAGATCGGCCGCCGCAACCGCCGGTACGTCGACGGATCGACGAACAGCACGGCCACGAAGAGCAGCGACCCTACGAACGCGTAGAGCGCCTGGCGCGTCATCGAGGAGCCGCCGGCGTCGTGCATCGTGATTCCGTCGATTGCCCAGAGGCCGTAGCCGACGGTCGCCGCGAGCGCCGCCATCAGCAGCCAGTCGAGGCGCCGCAGCGCGCCCGCGATCCCGACGGCCTCCGCGTCTCGCCGGGGCCGTAGCCCGCGCGCCCTCGTGTCGACGGCTTCGATCGCCATGTCTAATCGCTCGCGTGGCTGGTCGTGATGGCCTGCGTCTTGAAGTACTCCTCGAACACCTTCAGCGCGGCCGGCGCCGCAGAGGTGCCGCCGTGGCCGCCGTTCTCGATCACCGCGCAGACGACGATCGTCGGCTGGTGGTAGGGGCCGTATCCGCACCACCACGACTGCAGCTGCTTCGACGGGTACGGGAAGCCCGGCAGCCTGACGTTCTTCTCGGCGCTTCCGGTCTTGCCGGCGATGTCGACGGGGAACTGGCCGAAGACCCCTGAAGAGGTGCCGAACGACGCGTGCGTCGCCTCCTCGAGGCCCTGCTGCACGTAGCGGAGCGCGGTCGGGTCGACGTTCGCGGACTGCGGTGGCTGCGCGCCGAAGCGCCGCAGCACGCGCAGCGGCTGCCCCTTCGGACCCGCGATCTCGACGTCGTCGGCGATGTGGGGCGTGACGAGCTTGCCGCCGTTCGCGATCAGCGCGTAGAGGCGTGCCATCTGGAGCGGCGTGACGAGCATGTCGCCCTGGCCGATCGCCATCTGGATCGAGTAGCCAGGCTTCCAGATGCGGTCGACGTAGCCCTTGCACGGCGGTCCGCCGAATTGGGTGCAGCGCCACTCCGGCGTGGGCACGAGGCCCTTGATCTCGGGACCGAGGTCGATGCCGGTCAGCTTTCCCAGGCCGAAGCGGTCGGCCCAGCCCTGCAGCGGATGGCCGCGGTTGGGCGGAAGGCGGAAAAAGCGGTTGCCGAGCTCATAGAAGTACGTGTCGCACGACATCCCGAGCGCCTTCCGCAGGTCGATCGACTCGTTGATCAGGTTCGTCCAGTTGTGGAAGGGCTGCTTGTACGCCATGTACGTGTAGGTGCACGGCAGGAGGTCGGTCGGCGAGACGAGGTGCTCCTCCATCGCGGCGAGCGCGGTCACCGGCTTGAACGCCGACCCGGGCGGATACGACGCCGAGATCGCGCGGTTGATGCCGGGGTGGTTCGCCGCGGCGGCGGTGGCGTCGTCGATCAGCGGCGCGAGCTTCTTCTTGTCCGTGCGCCCGGCGAAGATCGACGGCTTGTAGGTCGGGTACGACGCCATCGCGAGCACCGCCCCGTTCCGCGGATCGAGTGCGACGATCGCACCGCCGTTCGCGTAGTTGTACGCGGCGTTGTGTGCGGCCTGGATGCCGGCGACGAGCCCGCGTTCCGCGGCACGCTGCAGCTTGATGTTGATCGTGAGCCGCAGCGCCTGTCCGGGCGAGGGCGTCGTGATCGGCGTGATGCCGCTCTTCTGCCGACCCTGGGAGTCGACGGTGAGCTGCGACTTGCCGTCCTTGCCGCGCAGGTAGGTGTCGTACGCCGACTCCACCCCTGCCTGACCGATCGTATCCGTCGGCAGGTAGCCCTTCTTCTTCAATCGCTTGTACTGCTCGGCGGAGATCGGCCGGACATAGCCCAGCACCTGTGCGGCGAGCGACTGGTACGGGTACTGGCGCAGGTAGCTCCTTGCTAGGCGGACGCCCGGGAACTGCGACGCCCGCTCCCCGAGGTAGAGAATCTGGTCCTGCTTCAACCCGCGCTGGACGACGATCGGTGTCAGCGGGTCGCCCGCGTGCCGGCGCATCTGCGCGAGCATCTCCGTGACGGAGACGCCGGTGACGGTCGAGAGCGCGCGCAACTCGTCGCGTTGCACCGGCCAGCTCTTCGGCAGGTCGGCGGGCCACAGCTCCACGCGCGTGCCGGGAACGTTACGCACGAGCACGCGCCCTACCGCGTCGAGCACCGGTCCGCGTGCCGCCTCCGTGCGCAGCGTGCGCACGCGGTTGTCGTTCGCGACGGCGAGGTACTTGTCGCCGGAGAGCACCTGAAGCGCCCAGAGGCGCAGGAAGAGCACGGCGAACATGCCGAGCGCGAGGAGCGCGAGGATCGCAACGCGAAACGCGAGCTGCGGCGTGAGGCGATACGGCTCCTCGACGCGCGGGTCGCCGGGGAGGAAGCGGCCGGGGCGGACGACGTTAGCCAAGGAGGCGCACCTCGCGGACGCGGTCACCCAACTCGAGCGGCGGGAAGAGCCGGCGCGTCAGTGCGTAGACCGGCAGGGTCAGCAAGAGGTTGAGCAGCACGGCGAGCGGAAGGCCGTGCAGGACGAGCCCGGCCGGCGCGGGCTGGCCGAGCACGAACTGGAACACGAGCTGCCCGCATGCGTACAGCACCGTGACGACACCGACCGAGAGGAAGGGCGCGTGGAACCGGTCGCGCGCCGTCGTCTCGCCGTACCGGCCGATCCAGAAGCCCGCCACGGTGAGGAGCAGCGCCGTGATGCCGAGCGTGCCGAGGGTTGCGGTGTCGAGCAGCAGACCGGTGCCGAAGCCCGCGACCGCACCGAAGATCGAGCCACGCAGCAACGCGATCGAGAGCAGTGCGACGAGGACGATGCTCGCCGTGCGAAACGGGCGGTACTCGGTGAGGACGGACAGCTGGAAGAGCGACGCGACGAACAGGACGAGTGCGGCCTTCAGTCCGTCCATCAGTGGGGCGGGACGAGGACGATCACTGATTGCAGGGACGAGAAATCGGCGAGCGGCTGTACTTGCACGTTCATGAAGGGATTGATCTCGTTGATGCTCTGGCTCTTCACCGTGCCGATGAGGATCCCGTGCGGGAACATCGACGGCAGCTTTCCCGTGCCGAGAGAGCCGGCGGTGATGATCGAGTCGCCGACGGAGATGTGCTTCTCCTTCGAGACGAGGTCGAGGATCAGCACGTCGCTTCCGCCTCCACCTCGACGCACGAGTCCGACCGCGGTCGGCGCGGCGAGGTCGACCGCGGTCACGCTGCTCTGGCTATCCGTCAGCAGCGTGACGTGGGACACGCGCGGGAATGCCTTGTCGACGATGCCCACGAGCGCCTGGCTCGAGGGATCGATCACGATGCTCCGATCACGAACACCGTCGTCCGTGCCCGCGGTGATCGTCAGGCTCTGGTTGAGCGCGCTCTGCGGGTTCACCGAGACCGTGGCGTTCACGCGCGCGAAGTCGGCGACCGACGGCAAGCCCTTGTAGTCGAGCGCGCTCTTCAGCGCGACGTTCTCCTGGAGCGCGCCCTCGTCGAGGATCAGCTTCTGGTAGAGGCGCTGCTTCTCCTTGCGCAGCTTCGCGTTCTCCGACTTGGCGTCGACGAGCCCTCGGGTGTACCCGATCGCGTCGCGGAACGGCCGTGAGATGCGGTCGGCGGCGACCTCGAACGGCTGCAAGGCACCGGCTGCTGCGCCTTGCGCACCGTCGAGCGCATGCGACCGGAACGAGAGCGTGATCAGGACCAGCGAGAGCAGGACGAGGACGCCCACGACGATCCGGCGCTTCAGGGCGCTGGAGCGGCTCGATGGGTACCCGGAGGACGCGGCGCGCTGGACGGAATTGCCCAGGACCGCAAGGCGGACGGTCCGATTGCGAGGCACCTGCGCGGAGTCTAGCGACGTCCCGTATCAGTCAGTCAAACGGGCTCGGCCGCGTGGCCCGAGTCGATCGCGGCCGCATCCTGCTTCCGCACCGTGACAAGCAGCACAAGCGCGCCGACCACGAGCATCCCTGCGCCCACGGCAAAAGCGACGTGGTAGCCGCTGACGATCGCGCGGCCCTTGACGGCGTCGGCGATCGGGCTCACCGCGCCCGCGAGCAGATGGTTCGTTCGAGAGGTGGCGAGGGACGCCAGGATGGCGAGCCCGAGCGCGCCGCCGACCTGCTGCGAGGTGTTCAGGAGGCCCGACGCCAGGCCCGCGTCTTCCGAGGCGACGTTCGTGGTCGCGAGCAGCGTGCACGGCACGAAGGTCAGGCCCATGCCGACCGAGACGACGACGATCGTCGGGAGCACGTCTTTCGCATACGTGCCGTGCACCGGCAGGCGGGCGAAATAGAGCAGCCCGAGCGTGCCCAGTGCAAGGCCGATGTAGGTGACGGCGCGCACGCCGATGCGCTGGATGAGGGGCTGCGCAAGCCCCGCGCCGACGATGATCCCGAGCGTAAACGGCACGAAGGCGAGGCCGGCCTTCAGAGGCCTGTAGTGCAGCGTCTCCTGCAGGTAGAGGGACGCGAAGTAGAACATCGCGAAGAGCCCTGCCATGACGAAGAGCATCGTCCCGTTGCTGCCGGTGAGTGAGCGCATACGGAAGATGCCGAGCCTGATCAGCGGCGCGCGCGAACGCAGCTCGATCACGACGAACGCGACCAGGAGCGCGACGGCGAGCACGAAGAGACCGATCGTCTTCCCCGACAGCCAGCCGTAGGCCGGCGCCTTGACGATCGCGTAGACGAGCACCAGCAATCCGCCGGTGACGGTGGACGCGCCGGCGACGTCGTACGTTGCGGGACGCTCCGCCGCGCGGGTATTCGGGACGAAGCGCAATGCGAGCAGCGTCGCGGCGATCCCGATCGGCAGGTTGATGAAGAAGACCCAGCGCCACGAGAGCGACTCCGTGAGTGCGCCGCCGATCACGAGGCCGGCCGCGGCACCGCCTGCCGCGATCGCGCTCCAGACTCCGAGCGCCTTCGTCCGCTCCGCGCCTTCCTGGAACGTCGTCGTGACGATCGACAGCGCGGCGGGCGAGACGAGCGCGCCGCCGAATCCCTGCAACGCGCGCCCTGCGATCAGGACGCTGGAGGAGTCAGCGATCCCGTTGATCGCGGAGGCGATCGTGAAGACCACGACGCCCGCGATGAACAGCCGCTGGCGCCCGAGCAGGTCGGACGCGCGGCCGCCGAGCAGCAGGAAGCCGCCGAAGACGAGTGTGTAAGCGTTGACGATCCATTGCAGGTCGGCCGACGTGAAGTGCAGCGCCGTCTGAATCGACGGCAACGCGACGTTCACGACGGTCGCGTCGAGCACGACCATGAACTGCGCGACGCAGACGATGACCAGGACGAGCCAGCGGTTCGGTTCGGAGCGCATCCGCGAGAACCTACCGGTCGAGCGTGTGCACCCAGAGCAGACCCCACTCGCTCTCCACCTGTTCATGCAATCGAAATCCGAGCTTCTCCATCACGTTGCGCGACGCGACGTTCGCCTCCGTTGTGATCGATACGACGCGCGCGTAGTCGAGCTCGCCGAATGCCCAGTCGACGCTCGCGCGTCCAGCTTCGGTCGCGATCCCGCGCCCCCACCATCCCGGATCGAGCGCCCAACCCACCTCCGGGTCGTGCAGCCATGAGCGATGGAACTGCGGACCGGCGCGGCCGATCAACTCGCCGGTCTCCCTCCACGTCACGCCGAGCAGCCCGAAGCCCGCTCGTCCCAGTGGCTCTGCCAGCGGTCGAAGCCGGCGTCGCTCTCCTCACGCGTCTGCACGCCGCTCAGGTGCCGCATGAACTCGGGGTCTGCGTTCCAGCCCGCGACGATGTCACGGTCCGCGTCTGCGAAGGGACGCAGGATCAGGCGCTCGGTCTCGATCACAGCGTCACGACGGTCGTCGTCATGGTCGCCGTCGGCACGAATCCGAGCTGTGTGTTGATGTGGCGCATCGCGTGGTTTTGCTCGGCATTCATCGTGATCACAACCTCGACGTCCGGACGCTCGTCGCGCAGCAGGCGCAGCGATTCGAGCTTGACCGCACGTGCGAGCCCGCGCCCGCGCGCTGCGGGCACTGTCGCCGTGTCGTCGGTCGCGGCGCGGCGCACCGGCGGGGCGGACACGCGAACATCGGTGAACGCGACGACCTCGCCCCGTTCGAGCGCCACGGTGACGCGAGGCGGGCGCCCGCGGTCGACCGCTGCTCCTTCGACGCTTCGCTGGCGCTCGGCGGTCCAGTCGGGACTCTCGCTGCCGTCCGGCACCGGCGCATCGTTCATCGCCTGGCGCGCCCGCGTGTACGACTCGAGCAGGTCGTCGGGGCATGCACCGATCCACGTCAGGAGCTCTGTCCCCGCTGGAGGCTGCGGCGCAGGCAGCACGGCTGCGCGGAGATCGAGCACCGAGCGGACGTCGCGCTGGTCGTCTCTGCCGCCCGCGGCGCGAGCGAACGCCGCGCCCTCGGGCGTCGCGTGATGACCCATGATCGCGCGTACGCCGCTGCCGCGCGCGGCGTCGACCACGACGTCGAGCAGCGCACGTCCCATCCCGTGCCGCCGGTCACGTCGCCGCACCGCCACGTTGGCGAAGACGAAGCTGGGTCCGTAAACGTTCAGGGTCGCCATCGCCACGATCTCGTCGTCCACGGACGCGATCCACCGTCGCCGGACGCCTTCGCCCGGATGACGGTAGAACGAGAGCGCGTCCTCGAACGGCCAGGGCGGCTCGTCGGGACTCAGCTCGGTGTCCACCTCGCCCTCGACGGCGTACAGCTCGAGCAGCAGCTCCTCGGTCGCCGTCCGCGTGTCGATCTCGCGGATGCGCACGCGGGCGGTCAGTAGCGGCGGCCGTTGCGGCCGTTGCGCGAGCGCGCGCGCGCGCGGGAGCTGCGGTGGATCGCGTCGAACTCCTCGAGGCTGCGGCCCGACCCGACGGCCACGCACGTCAGCGGCGACTCGGCGAGGTGCACGGGCATGTGCGTCTCGTGGCGGAGGCGCTCGTCGAGGTGCTGCAGAAGCGCCCCGCCGCCGGCGAGCACGATGCCGCGGTCCATGATGTCGGCGGCGAGCTCGGGCGGCGTCTTGTCCAGCGTCGACTTGATCGCGTCGACGATCTGGTTGACCGGCTCCTCCAGCGCGTGGCGAACTTCCTCGCTCGAGTGGATGACCGTCTTCGGCAGGCCGGTGAGCATGTCCCGGCCGCGCACCTCCGCCTGCACCTCTTCCTTCATCTGAAATGCGGAGCCGACCTCGAGCTTGATCTCCTCCGCCGTCTGCTGGCCGATCAGGAGCTTGTACTCGCGCTTGATGTGATTGATGATCGCCTCGTCCATCTCGTCGCCGCCGACGCGCAGCGACTGCGAGACGACGATCCCGCCGAGCGAG
>JBJMKB010000112.1:0-11546 GCA_045806045.1 Gaiellaceae bacterium
GGCGTATTCGGCGAGGTTCTCGCCGTTCATGATCAGGTGCTGCCAGTCCATGTTCACGCTCACGTTGTCGATCCCCTGCGCGCGCAGCGTGTGGATCACGTGCAGCGTCATGCCGATGTTGCGCATGAAGATCTTCATCGCCGGCTCGGAGTTCTTGTGCTCGAGATAGAGCGTCGTCCCGTTCTCGGCGCAGTGCGTCGCGATTTGGCCGACTCCGTCGATGAGGCGCGCCCACGACTCGGCATACGGGGTCTGGAATGGGTAGTTGTAGCCCTCGATCCCGGGCCAGACGATCATCTGCGCGCCGATCTCGCCCGCCAGCGCCGCCGCCTCGAGCGCCTCCGCCAATGCCGCCTGCCGCACGGCGTCATCCGGTGAGCTGAGCCCGCCCTTGCCGTAACGGGGATTGAGGTGGGTGCCGGTCGCCACGGTGTAGATGCCGTGAGCGCCGAGCGCGTCGCTGACCTGCGCGAGGTTGTCGCGGTTCAGCTCCTGCGGGTAGTGAAACTCGTAGTCGTCGATCAGGTCGCCCAGGCCCCCGACCGCCGTCCGCACCTTCTCGACTGTCGACGCACCCGACAGCTCTGGCTTGTACCCACCCGGGTTGAAACGGGTCGCCATGCCGCCAAACGCCCAGATGCCAAGAGACGTCTTCATGGATGGCCTCGCCCACCGAACGCGCGGCCCGTTTCGCGATCGAAGAGATAGATACGCCGGTGATCAACCGCCAGCTGAAGGGTCTCTCCAGCCTCGAAGGAGGCTCGGAGTTGGACACGCGCGGTCATGAGCGACCGCTCGTCATCGGCAAGCAGGCGTCCGTCCTGAACCGAGGATCCTGCTGCTCCTGCACGTGTCAGCTCCGGACGCGGGCGAGGCGCGTTGACAGCGAAGATGAGTTCAAGCTCCGGGCCGAGGTCCTCGACGACCTCGGGCCGGACGGTGATGCGCGGCAGATGGGGGTCCGCGGTCGCGTCCAGCTCGAAGTCGGTCGGCCGAATCCCGAGGACAACGTCCCGCTCTGCGGCGCCGTGCATCTCGGTAGGCAACGGGATGGAGAGCTCGCCGAGGTGAGCCATGCCCTGGTCGATATGTGCTTCGACCAGGTTCATCGCGGGAGAGCCGATGAATGCGGCCACGAAGACATTGACTGGGTGGTGGTAGAGCTCCTGCGGCGTATCGAGCTGTTGGAGAACACCGTCCCGCATGACCGCAACGCGCTGGCCAAGGGTCATCGCCTCGATTTGATCGTGTGTCACGTACACGGTCGTCGTGCTCAGTCGGTCGTGCATGCGCGCGAGCTCGGAGCGCATCGACACGCGCAACATCGCATCGAGGTTCGAGAGCGGCTCGTCCATGAGGAACGCCTTCGGCTCGCGGACGATCGCGCGTCCCATGGCCACGCGCTGTCGCTGGCCGCCCGAGAGCGCGCCCGGCTTTCGGTCGAGCAGCTCCTGGAGGCCGAGGGTAGTGGCGACACGCTGGACGCGTTGTTCGCGTTCAGCTGTCGGCATCTTCTTGCTCAGCCGCAGTCCGAACGCGAGGTTGTCGGCGACCGTCATGTGCGGGTACAGCGCGTAGTCCTGGAAGACCATCGCCACATCCCGCCGTTGGGGCGGAACGTTCGTCACGTCTTCGTCGCCGATGAGAATGCGCCCCGACGAGACGTTCTCGAGACCGGCGATCATGCGCAGCAGCGTTGTCTTCCCGCAGCCTGACGGGCCGACGAGCACGAGGAACTCTCCGTCTTGCGCGGTCAGGTCGACCCCGCGAACCGCGGCGAACCCGTTCGCATATGTCTTGTGGACGTACTCGACGCGGACTTCGCTCATGGCCTCGGCGTAAAGACTTGGACGAAGTCGATCTCGGCGCCTTCGCGGACGAACACAGGAATTCGTTCGAGCGGGGCGTCCACGAAGTAGTTTTCGCCGCCGCTGAACACCGCGCCGGTGGCGGTGTCCTGCCAGGTCGAGCCCGCAGGGAGATAGACATGACGCGAGCGCGTACCGAGCTTCGTAATCGGAGCGACGAGCACGTCCGGCCCGAAGAGAAACTCGTCCTCGATCTCCCAGGCGCGTTCGTCGTGTGAGTAGTCGAACCAGATCGGCCGCATGGGAGGCAGGCCGGTCTCGGCGGCCACCTGCATCTGCGTCAGGATGTACGGCGCGAGCTGCTCGCGCAGATGAAGTAGCTCCGAGATGATGCGAAACGCCTCGTCGCCGAACGACCAGACCTCATTCGGGCCGCCCGTCGGGTCTGCCGCCAGTTCGGTCCGGGGCTCACGGTGTCCGTGCAGACGAAAGATCGGGCACCACAGTCCGTATTGGAACCAGCGGATGACGAGCTCGCGATAATCGGGATCCTCCGGGTCGCCGCCGTGGAAGCCGCCGATGTCGGTCGTCCACCACGGGATCCCGGAGAGCGCCGTGTTCAGCCCGGCCGGAATCTGGGCGGCAAGCGCCTCGAACGTCGGCGCGATGTCTCCGGACCACAGGGCTGCGCCATACCGCTGGCTGCCCGCCCAGGCTGAACGACAGAAGGTGAGGATCTCCTCCTCGCCCGCATCGCGCAGACCGTCGTACACCGCCCGGGCGTGATCGAGTGGATAGCGGTTGATGACCGCCGGACCTGGGCCTGCATGGAGGTGCAGGTTGTCGGTCTGGCCAGGCTCGATCTCCGGCTCGCAGGCGTCGAGCCAGAACACGTCGATGCCGAGAGCGTGGTAGTTCTCGCGCAGCTTCTGCCACAGGTACGCGCGTGCCTCCGGGTTGGTGGAGTCGTAAAACGAAACGGGCGGCGCGACCGCCGAGCCGCGGTCGGGGAACTGGATGTGGAAGGGCGTTCCGCGCTCAGTCGCGATGAACAGCCCGTCGCGCAGCATCTCCTCGTAGTTCGAGGAGAGGGTGGCCACCGACGGCCAGACGGAGACCATCAGCTTGACGCCCATGTCTTCGAGCTCACGGACCATTGCTCGCGGATCGGGCCACTCGCTGGGCTCGAAGCACCAGTCGCCCTGATGCGGCCAGTGGAAGAAGTCGCAGACGATCACGGAGAGTGGCAGCCCACGCTGCTTGTACTCGCGCGCGACGGCGAGCAGTTCCTCCTGTGTCCGATAGCGAAGCTTCGACTGCCAGAAGCCGGCCGCCCACGCAGGAAACGTCGGCGGATGTCCGGTCGCCTCGGCGTACTGAGCAGCGATCTCGGTCGGCGAGCCGATGGTGAGCCAGTAGTCGATCTGCTGTGAGCTGTCGGCCGCCCAGCGCGTGCCGGTCCCGCCGAGCTCGACCCGGCCGACGGCAGGGTTGTTCCATAGGAGCCCGTAGCCACGGCTCGAGACGAGGAACGGAACCGTGACCTCTGCGTTGCTCTGCTCGAGGTCGACCACGATGCCCTTCTGGTCGAGCCGGCCGTGCTGGTGCTGGCCAAGCCCGAAGAACCGCTCGTTCGAGTACGCGCGGAACTGCTGCTCGACCCGGTAGTAGCCGTTTCCGTTCGCTGTGAACGTCCGCGCGCCGGGCCACAGGAACCGGATCGGCTCCTCGGAGAGGATCTCTTCGCCATCGGATGCACGCGAGAACCGCAAGCGGCCGTCCGCGTCGACGTCGACGGCAAGGTCGTCAACCACGAGCCGTGCCGTGTCGTCTTCAAATGACGCTGCACCTGCTGCTGTTGGGAGCGTCGCGAGGAGCGCGCCGAGGCCGTCGTCGTCGCGTGCGCCGAGGGAGACGCGCACGCGGACGCTGTTGCACCCCCAGGGCTCGATACGGAGCGTCTCGCGCCCGCGCTGTAGAACGATCGCCGCTGCAACCGGCGTTTCGAGGCTCTTCCGGTCGCTCGTGGTCTCCAGCATTGCTCGACTCCCTGCGATTCGCGTGACGGGATTGTGCTATCGATGCGCATCATCGATACGCATCAACACAAGAAGTTACTGTCCCGCCTCGACAAACGCAAGTACTCGAATGAATATGGATTATTGACTTGACACGTCGCTGCTCGTTGTGCAGGATCGCTGGTTGATGCGTATCGACGATACGTATCGCCAACGAGCAGGAGCGTCAGGTGGCGAAGTTCACGAGTAAGGACGTTGCGCGTCTCGCCGGTGTCTCTCAGAGCACCGTGTCGTACGTGATGAACGGCAACCGTCCGATCTCTGAGCCCACGCGCAAGCGCGTGCTCGAGGCGATCGACGCGCTCACCTATCAGCCGAACGCGGGTGCCCGCGCGCTGGCCAGCCAGCGAACCCGCGTCGTCGGACTGATGGTGGTCCCGGCCCACGGCCCCGGTCTTGACGGTGTGCCCGACGCCGGTGCTCTGCCCTTCATCGAGACGATCGCGAGCTCAGCGCGCGAGCACGACCACGACGTCCTCTTGGTCACGGCCGATGAAGGGTCGGCGGGCTTGCGACGCCTCGCGGAGCGTTCGTTGTGCGACGCAATCATCCTGATGGACATCGCGACCCGGGACGAGCGCGTCCCGGTGGCCGCATCGCTGTCGGTTCCGGTGATCTTGATCGGGGTTCCTGAGGACCCGGCGGGTCTCAGCTGTGTCGACCTCGATCACAAGCTCGCTGCCCGCATGGCGGTCGAGGAGCTTGTCTCGAGCGGTCATGACCGCTTGGTTTTCATGGGCTATCCCGCCGCGGTCGTCGAGCGCGACGTCAATTATGTGCGGAGGTTCCTCGATGCGGCCTGCGAGACCGCCGACGAGCATGAGCTGCCGTACGACCTGATCTCGCCCGTCGAGCCTCGGCGGGACTCGGCGCAGGCGGCTGTCGACCGCGCGCTCGCCGGCGGCATCGAAGGCCGCCTGGGGATTGTCGTACCCAACTCATCAGCCCTGCAGTTGATTCTCAACGCGCTTCAGGTGCGAGGTGTTGTGCCTGGTCGCGACCTGTCGCTCGTTGCGCTGTGCACGGATGTTGTCGCCGAGCAGGCGGAGCCTCCGCTCACGAACCTTTCCATCGAGCCCCGCGACGTTTCCCTGCGGGCGATGGAGACGCTCTTCCGGCTGCTCGAACCCTCCTCGGCGGGCGCACCGCCGGCGGTCGACCTTCTGCCGCCGCGCCTGACGAGGCGGGACTCGGTCCTGCCTTCACCCGCTTCCCGGCGGAATCCCTAGCCGAAATGACGTTGGGTGATGTCAGCACCGCTTCAACACCGCCGTCGTCGATACGCATCGACGATGCGCGTTGCCCGAGACACCGCGGTCTCACGGTGTCACCGAAGTCGCCGCGGTCGACACGGCGTCACATCCCCGGAGAGGAGAATTCCCCATGGCCCGGTTTCCGGCCTTCCTAAGCCGCTCGCGGCTGGCTGCGGTTTCGGCGTTGGCGGTGCTCATCGCTTGCGCCGCCTACGGCGCTGCGACCTCGGCCGCTGCGTCGAAGACCACACGTGCAACGAGCATCCGCGTCGTCGACTACTACGCCTTCGAGCCTGACAAGACGATCGTTGGCGGCGTGCTCAACGCCTGTGGCAAGTCTGTCGGTGTGAAGATCAAGCGCGATGCCATTCCCGGTGCGAACCTGATCCAGAAGGTGCTGCAAATGGCGTCGTCCCGCACGCTCCCTGACGTGCTGATGCTCGACAACCCGGATCTCCAGCAGTTTGCGCAGTCCGGCGCGCTCACACCCCTCGGCAACTACGGGATCTCGGCGAAGGGCTATCAGAAGGGTGTCGTGGCGGCTTCAACGTACAAGCGCAAGCTCTATGGGTTGCAGCCGATCACCAACTCGATTGCACTGTTCTACAACAAGGACATCCTCGCGAAGGCGGGCGTCACTCCGCCGAAAACCTGGGCTGAGCTCAGGGCAGATGCAAAGAAGCTGACGTCGGGCAACACGTACGGTCTCGCGCTCTCGGCGCCGGCGAACTATGAGGGCACGTGGCAGTTCATGCCGTTCATGTGGTCGAACGGTGGCGACGAGCGGAACATCGCCACGCCGCAGGTGGCCGCCGCCCTGCAGTTGCTCGTAGACCTGAAGAGCGATGGGTCGATGTCGCCGTCCGTTGTGACCTGGTCGCAGGGCGACGTCAACGATCAGTTCAAGGCAGGGAACGCCGCGATGATGGTCAACGGGCCGTGGCAGTTCCCGGTGCTCAACAGCATCACGTCCCTGCATTACGGGGTCGTGCCCATCCCCGTGCCCAGGGCGGGAGGCGTCCCGGTCGCGCCCCTCGGCGGAGAGACGTGGACCGTCCCGAATACCGGCAAGACGGCACAAGAGCAGCTCGCGGCCAAGGTCGTGCAGTGCCTCAACTCCGACAAGAACCAGCTGCTGCTCGGTAAGAAGCGTCAGGTCGTGCCGACCAAATTGGCGCTGCTGCCGCAATTCGTTCGGGCAAACCCCGCGCTGAAGGCGTTCAGCACGGTCGTCAAGACCGCTCGTGCGCGCACCGGTGAGCTCGGTGCGAACTGGCCCAAGGCCGCCACAAAGATCTACACGGCCGAGCAGTGCGCGCTAACCGGACAGGGTACGCCGGAGAAGTGCCTCGCTCAGGCACAGAATGGCTGACCCGCGAGCGGCGACAGCTGTGGTGGGGGTGAACGCCCCCACCACAGCCCGCTCAAGGGCCACCCGCTTCCGCTCGCTATGGCCGTCGCGCCGCCAGCGACTTTTCGAGTTGCTCTTCCTGCTGCCCGCGGTCGCGTTCCTCCTGGTCTTCTTCGCGTATCCGATCGCCGAGAACGTGGTGATGGCCTTCCAGCACTACACGACCGCGACGTTCTTCACCGGGCACGCGCCGTGGGCCGGACTGGCGAACTATCGCGCCGTTCTCGGCTCGAACGTGTTCAGCGAGGCGGCACGGAACACGCTCCTGTTTACCGTGGGATCGATCGCCGGGCAGTTCACGATCGGACTTGGGCTCGCCCTCTACTTCCAGCGCAAGTTCCCGCTCAGCGGTCTTCTGCGCTCGCTGTTGCTCCTGCCGTGGCTCATCCCGCTGCTCGCGGCAACCACCGTGTGGCGCTGGATCCTCGATCAGGACAACGGCGTGGTCAATCGCCTGCTCGTCGACCTACACCTGATCGGAAACCATCTGGGCTCGCACCCGGGTTGGCTGACGAACCCGTCGCTGGCTCTGCTTTCCGTGATCCTGGTGAACATCTGGATCGGCATTCCGTTCAACGCGACGATCTTGTACGGCGGATTGCGTGACATCCCGGAGCATCTCTACGAAGCAGCAGCGCTGGACGGCGCGACAGGGTGGCGAGCCTTTCGGTACATCACCTGGCCGCTCCTTCGTCCGGTGGTCAACGTCGTCCTCGTACTGGGCATCGTCTACACGCTGAAGGTAATCGACATCATCCTCGGACTCACCGGTGGCGGCCCGGCGAACGCGACGCAGACGATCGCGACCCAGTCGTACCAGCTTTCGTTCGTCCAGTTCGACTTCGGACAAGGCGCCGCAGCGGCCAACATCCTGATCGTCATCTCCCTTCTATTCGCCATGGTCTACCTCCGCGCAAATCGCCGCGCGGTGACTGCATGAGGATGCCGTGAGCGCGCTATCGACCAGGGCAGCTGCCATGATCATCCGCCGACCGCGTATGAGGCAGACGCGTCCAGCGGGCCTCGTGCACACGATTCTCGGCGTGGCGATTCTTGCGGTGCTGCTCTTCCCGCTCTACTGGATGCTCGACACGTCGTTGCAGCCGCACCAAGCGGGTGGCGTCAAGACGCCGTGGTTCCCGATTCACCCGAGCGTGCACGGCTACGCACAGGCCATCCACGACCAGGGTGGACACCTCCTGACGAGCCTCATCATCGCGATCGGCTGCGTCGTCTTCAGTCTGCTCATTGCCGCCCCTGCGGCATATGCGCTCGCCCAGTTCAACGTCAGAGGAGTCGGAGTCGTCCTCCTGATGATCCTCATCAGCCAGATGATTCCGGGGATCGTCGTCGCGAACGCCCTTTACCATTTCTACTCGGATCTCGGGCTCCTCGACTCGATCCCCGGCCTCATCCTCGCCGATTCGGCGCTCGCGATCCCATTCGCGATCCTGATCCTGCGTGCCTTCATGCTCACACTGCCTCGCTCGATCATCGAGGCGGCTCGCGTCGACGGTGCCGGCCCATTGCGGGTCTTCGTCTCGGTTGTGCTGCCGGTCAGCCGGAACGCGATCATCACCGCCGCTCTGTTCAGCTTCCTGTTCGCGTGGGGAGACTTCCTGTTTGCCCTCACCCTTACGACAGGAGACAGCGTGCGTCCCGTCACGGTCGGCTTGTATCTCTACGTCGGGACATATGTCACGGACTGGAGCGCGGCGATGGCCACAGCGGTCATGGCATCCGTCCCCGCCATCGTGCTGCTCGTGATGGCTCAGAAGTACATCGCAGCAGGGACCACGGCTGGCGCCGTCAAGTAAGTCGGCTCCTCGGACGTTCGATCTACAGCAAGTCGTCCCGAACCCCCTCCTTACCATGCACTGCGTAACGGTTGCCGTGGGTTGCCACGGCGTGTTGAGCCGGTTTCGGGGCTCTCCTATTTGCCAACGGTCGCCACCGGTTGCGCCCGCTTGGCTCCGTAAATGCTCCATACCCTCGGCGTCAGCGTGCGCGGGCGGCGGTCGGCCTATGAACCGCGAGGGCGTCGACGACACCGAGCGCGAGCGCAAGGCCGACCAAGACGATGAGAGACCCGAGCAGCTCGCCCCAGGTCGGGTGCTCGCCGCGTACGAGCCACGCGGTGAGGATCCCGACCACCGGCACGAGCAGGGTGAAGGGCGCGACTGTTGAGGCTGGGTGGCGCGACAGCAGCCAGTACCAAACGCCGTACCCGAAGAAGGTCGAGACGACGACGACATAGGCGAGGGCAGCGATCCCGGATGCATTGATCGAAGTGGCCGCGCTTTGCCAGCGTGCGGTTCCCTCGAAGATCAGCGAGAGCCCGAGTAGCGGCACTGGTGCGACGACGCTTGACCAGACGAGGAGCGAGAAGGGTCGCTTCGGTCTGGCTGCTCGAGTCACGACGTTGCCGCAGCCCCACGCTGCTGCCGAGGCGATACCGAGTGCGACCGCCTGAAGGGGGACGCCGTGGGCGCGGCCGGCGGCGATAGCTCCGATACCGGCGACGGCGAGCGTCACTCCAGCGACCTGGCGCAGGCTTGGGCGCTCGCCGAGTGCGACGGCGGCGAGCGGAATGGTGAATACCGGTTGCAGCGGCGCGATCACCGACGCGAGCCCCGCGGGTAGCCCCGTGTTCATCGCCACGAACAGCAGACCGAACTGTCCGACGCAGATGAACAGGCCGACGGCGACAACCGCGAACCAGCGCACATCTGGCCGTGGCACGAAGAAGACTGCCGGGAAGGCGATCAGTCCGAAGCGCAGCGCCGCAAAGAGAAGCGGCGGGAACGATTCGAGGCCGATGTCGATGACGACGAAGTTCACTGCCCAACAGATCGCGACGACGAGCGCGAGGACAGCGTGCCGGCGCGGCATCAGCGTGACGCGGTAGCGACGAGCGTCATGCGGCGTCAGGCATAGGGTTGCCGGGCGGGGCCTTTGACTCGGTCGCGGCTCGCGGCTTGTCGAGGATGCGATCGCCGGCGAGGAGAGCGCCAGCGCCGATCACTCCCGCGACGAGGGCGCCGCCCCACCAGACGGCGTTGGGTGAGTACGCGAGCACGGCGCCGCCGATGGCCGGGCCGATCGCGAAGCCGCCGGTCACCATCAGGCTGAAGACCGAGATGTAGCGGCCGAGGAGATGCGGAGGAGCGAGGTCGGCGACGAGTGGGCCGAGGACAAGGGAGTGGATGCACTCGCCGATCGCGATCACCGTTGCCACGGCGCAGAGGAGTGCCGTCGCCCCGAGCTCGGAATGGATCAGCGTCGCCGGCAAGACGCCGAGGAGCGCAATCGCAAACAACCCGCTTGCCGTCGCGAAGATTCGCGCTCGGTGCATCCTCTTGAAGAGACGTGTCGCGGGGACCTGCGCGATCGCGACGAAGAAGGCGTTGAAGACGAAGAGGATTCCGATTGCACCGGGGCCGACGTGTGTATGCGCTTTCACAAACGGCGCCAGGATGTTCGCGAACAGCGCGTAGCCGACGATGATGAGGACGAGGTTCACGGCGATGACGATCAGGAACCTCCGATCGCGGGCGACCGCCCGGAATCCTCCTCCCGCAGTGCCAGGGTCCGCCGCCGCGGCGCGTCGATTCGGCACCACAGCAAGTACGACGAGCGCTAACGCGACGTACGTGAGCGCATCGAACAGATACAGCGCCTGAAACGACCGTACGTCCTGTGCAGCGGAGACGACGAAACCCGCGACCGCGGCACCGAGACCGAGGCCGAGATTCTGTGCCGCCCGCCCGAGCGCGAACGAGGCAACACGTTGCTCTGGCGTTATCAGAGTGATGAGCAACGTCTGGTTCGCGGTGCGGGTCACGCCGACCCCGGCTCCGCCGATGACCGCGCAAGCGAACGCCTGCCACGGCCGGCCGACGAACGCAAGGCCGGCATAGCCGAGCGCGCTCGCAAGAGTGGCGGCGATCAGGATCGGCTTCGCGCGAAAGCGGTCGAGCAGGGCTCCCGAGGGAAGTGTTACGAGGGTGCCCGCGCCCAGGATCGCGCCAAGCACCAAACCGGCGGTGGCCGTCGAGAAGCCGCGGAACTGGTGCAGGTAGATGATCTCGAACGGGAGGATCAACCCATAGCCGAACCAGCTGAACGCATTCCCGGCCTGCAAGAACAGCACCACGCGAGGCAGGTCCGTCCGCCAAGCTCTCGCTAGATGTAGACGATTCACTATCGATTTTCCTCGCGGGTCCGTTTGCCGTCTCTCGTACCGTCACGCGATCCGGCCGTCGCGTTACGCCCGCGCGAGTGTGTAGTTCCGAAACTGGAAGCGAGGCCTAGTCTCGCTTCCAGTTTCGGAACTGAGCGACGATCTCTTCCCGCAGCGCGGGCGGAAGCGACTCCTCGCGCGGGACCATGCTGGTCTGCCTAATCGTCTCGCGCATCTGGTCGACGTAGGTGCCGCAGCCGGCGCAGTAGGAGAGGTGTCGCTCGAACCGTTGCCGCTCGTCGGGAGGCAGCGCGTCGTCGAGGTAGTTGGTGACGACCTCGATCATCTCCTGGCAGCTGAACTCGGTGTTCACGGGGACTCCGTGGTCAAGTAACGCTCCAGCGCGGCACGGACCTTCGAGCGCGCGCGGTGCAGAAGCACTCTCTGGTTAGTCTCGCTGAGCTCGAGAACGCTACACACCTCCGCGGAGTCCCAACCTTCGACGTCGCGCAGTGAGATCACGATCCGCTGGCCGTCGGGGAGGCCCGCGATCGTGTCGGCGATCAGCTTGCGTGTCTCGGCGGAGAGGAGAGCGTTGGCCGGCTCGGCCGGCCAGGGCATCGGGAACGAGACCCAGCGGCAGGGATGCTGCTCGTCGGGACCTTGGAAGCGGTCGGTAGGCAGGGCGGGCTCGTGCTCCGCTGCCTCGCGCTCGAGCTCGAGTGAGGCGAAGGGCACGGTGCGCGCCTCGCGAACCGCGTGGGTTCGGGCGATGTTGGCCACGATCCGGAGCAGCCACGTCCTTAGGGCGGA
>JBJMKB010000113.1:0-7219 GCA_045806045.1 Gaiellaceae bacterium
AGCCATCAGCATGCGCGCAACACTCGAGGCGCCCGGCCTCGGCCGCTGGTTGGTGGCAGAGCTGCTGACGAACAGCGCCTGGGCGGGGATGCTCGTCTACGCGGGCGCTCTTTTTGTCGAGTCGTACCAGGCCTCGACCGCGCTCACGGGCGCCGTGCTCGCCCTCGGAGCCGGCGCGTACGTGTCCGGCAACCTTGCCTTCCGGCGACTCGCCGACCGCGAGTCGCGGGGACTGCTGATCCGGTTGTCCCTGGCGCTCGCCGTCGCCACTGCCCTCTTCGGCGCGTTCCGCCCGTCCCTCTTGACGAGCACGGCACTCTTTGCCGCGGCCGCTTTTGCGGCCGGGGGTCGCACCCTTCTCTCGAGCGCGTTCGGACTGGCCGCAGCGTCCGAGCTCCGCCGAAGCGCCATGGCGATGCGCGCAGCCTCGATGCAGTTCGGCTACTTCGCGGGCTCGGTCGCCGCCGGTGCCGCGCTCGCGGCGGGCGGCTACGCCGCCTTCGGCGCGACGATCGGCGTGCTCTTCCTCTCCGCGGCATTGGTGCTCGGCGGATCGCCGTCAACCAGCCCGCGTCGACTGCGAATCGCACCGATCTGGGCGCGAGAGTGAGCTCGGCCGCGCCCCGTCCCGTCAATCAAAGAGAAAGGTGATCAGCATGAACCAGAACAAGGCACTGTGGGAGAAGGGCGACTTCACTCGCATCGCCGCGAGCATGCGCGACAGCGGCGACGCGCTCGTGCAGTCCCTGGACATCAGGCCGGGGCTCGAGGTGCTCGACGTCGGCAGCGGCGACGGCACCACCGCCTTCCCGGCCGCACGACTCGGCGCGCGCGTCACGGCTGTCGACATCGCATCCAACCTCGTGGCAGCCGGCAACGAACGGGCGAGAGCCGGGGGTCAGTCGAACATCACCTTCCGCGAGGGCGATGCCTCGGACCTGCACGAACTCGCTGACGGCAGCTTCGACCTCGTCATCAGCATCTTCGGCGCGATGTTCGCCACGAGGCCCACGGACGTTGCCCGCGAGCTCGTCCGGGTGACCCGCCCAGATGGGCGGATCGTGATGGGCAACTGGATTCCCGGGGATCCGACGCTGGTCGCCCAGATCCTGCGCATCAGCTCCGCCTACTCGCCACCGCCGCCGGAAGGCTTCATCAGCCCGATGACCTGGGGCCTCGAGGAGTACGTGAACGAGCGCTTCGGCGCCGCGGGCGTTCATCACGAGCAGATCTCGTTCGAGCGCGGCATCTACACACTCCGCTTCCCAGGCACGCCGTCGGAGCTGCTCGACGAGTTCAGGAACTACTACGGACCGACCATGAACGCCTACGAAGCCGCAGCGACTGCAGGGCGCGACGCCGAACTGCACGCCGAACTCGACGACCTTTTCAACAACCAAAACGCGAGCGACGAGGAGGGCATCACCTCGATCCCGGCGACCTTCCTCCGCGTCACGGTCACGCGCTGAACGGTGCCCAGCGAGTGAAGCCCCCGAGGAAGTGGGGTTTCATGCTCAAGGGCACTCCGACGCCAGTCTGGCGCTGGAGCATGTCAGCGACGGTGTCGCCGGGTGTGCCGAAGACCTGGATGTTCGTGGTCGCGTCGATCGTGTCGGCGTAGGCGCGGGCTGCGCGCTCCGCGATGAGGTTCATGTGGAAGACCATTGAATCGGCGTCGGCGTGAACCTGGACGACGGCGACTTCTGTGCCTTCCTCGTTCGCGTACTCGTTGAACGCGATCAGTCGCGGCTCGTTCGCCTGGATGAAATCGACAAGCCCCGGTACACGCTGCTTCTCGCGCTCGAGCTTTCCCTCTTGAGCCGGTTGGTCGCAATGAAGATGAATGGGCCGGGCATGAAGCCTCCATTGGCGTAGTGCTACGTCGGCGATGAGCGCGGGAAGCCCGGTCCCGGCACGAGCTCGATCTCGTCCGATGCGAGCACCGGCGCTCCTTCGGGAACGAGCGCGGCGATGACCGGCGTCTTGTCCTTCTTGCGGCGGAGCAGTCGCATCGGCTTCGCGCTCAGGTACTGGTCGCCCCACTGTCGCAGCGCGTTCAGCGCCGTGAACAGGTCGGCGCCCTTTTGCGTCAGCCGGTACTCGTGCCTCGGTGGGCGTTCTTGGTAGAGCACGCGCTCGAAGATCCCCTCGTCGACGAGCCGGTTGAGACGGTCGGTGAGCACGTTGCGAGCGATGCCGAGACTCTGCTCGAACTCGCCGAACCTGCTGAGGCCGAGGAACGCATCGCGGATGATCAGCCAGGTCCAGCGCTCGCCGACGATCTCGAGCGTCTGTGCGACCGAGCACGCCTCCTGCCCGTCGTAATTTCGCTTGAGCATAGAAGCAGTGTAGCGACTGAGTTGCATGAAGCTACCGACCTCTGTTAGAGTCGGTTGCTCGAAGCAACGCACTCGCGCAAGAGGAGGCATGCATGAGCACGACAGATGAGCTCAGCGACAGCCAGCTGACCGCCGCAAACGAGTCGATCCAGGTCGATGCAGACTCGTTCGTCTACCGCCGTTTCGGCGAGGCGAACACGGACGCGCCGCCGTTGATCTGCCTGCAGCACTTCCGCGGCAACCTCGACAGCTGGGACCCGGCGCTCGTCGACCGGCTCGCCCGGGATCGCGAAGTGATCCTGCTCGACAACCGCGGCGTCGGCGGCTCGACCGGCGTCGTTCCCGACAACGTGACCGACATGGCGCGCGACACGCTCGCCTTCATCGACGCGCTCGGCCTGAAGGAAGTCGACATCCTCGGCTTCTCGCTCGGCGGCTACGTCGTGCAGGAGTTGACGCTCCTTCGCCCGCGCCTGGTGCGCCGGCTCGTCTTGGCCGGAACCGCTCCCCAAGGTGGCCCGGACCTGCATCGCTGGTCCGACACGGTCTTCGCGCTCGCCACCGCCGATCAGCCGACCGCCGAGGACCTGCTCAGCCTGTTCTTCTCGCCGTCGGAGGAGAGTCGCGCCAAGGGCGCGGAGTACCTCCAGCGGGCGTACCAGCGGCAAGCCGACCGCGACGCCCCAACCGACCTCGCAACGCGCGACGCCCAGTTCGCCGCGATTACGGCGTGGGGCATCCCCGACACCTCGATGCTCGAGCGCCTGGCCGGCATCACCCAGCCCACGCTCGTGGCGAACGGCGACGACGACCGGATGATGCACACGAAGAACAGCCGCCTACTCGCCGAGCGACTCCCGAACGCGGAACTCCGAATCTACCCCGATGCGAACCACGGCTTCCTCGACCAGTACCCGGAGCAGTTCGCCGACGACGTCGTGGAGTTCCTCAATGGCTAACCGATTCCTCACCACGCTCCTCGCGACGCTTGCGCTCGCCGGCCCGACCTTCGCGGCCACGAACGCGAACACGCTGACCGGCACCGTCGGACCCGGCTTCACGATCTCGACGAACAGGAAGACGGTGAAGCCGGGGACGTACGTGATCACCATCCACGACCTCGCGTCGATCCACGACTTCCATCTGACAGGGGCGGGCGTCGACAAGTCGACGAGCGTCACCGGCACCGGTACGACGAGGTGGACCGTGAAGTTGAAGAAGGGGACGTACCACTTCGTGTGCGACCCGCACCGCACGATCATGCACGGCGTCCTCAAGGTCACCTGACACCGACAAACCACGGAACGGAGGAATGAGCATGCCCCGCATCGCTGTTGGAACCGAGAACGACGCACCGATCGAGATCCACTATGAGGATCACGGGAGCGGCAAGCCCGTGGTGCTGATCCACGGCTACCCGCTGAACGGGAACTCGTGGGAGCGACAGGAGCGCGAGCTGCTCGCGAGCGGCCACCGCGTCATCACCTACGACCGGCGCGGATTTGGTCGGTCGAGCCAACCGACCGTCGGCTACGACTACGACACCTTCGCCGCCGATCTGAACGCGCTGCTCGAGCACCTCGACCTCACCGACGTCGTGCTCGTCGGCTTCTCGATGGGCACTGGGGAGGTCACCCGTTACCTGGGAACGTACGGTTCGAGGCGCGTGCGCAAGGCGGCGTTGCTCGGTGCCGTTCCACCGTTCCTGCTCAAGACCGACGACAACCCCGAGGGCGTCGACGCGCAGGTCTTCGAGGGGATCAAGGCGGCGATCGTCGAGGACCGCTACGCCTACTTCGCGAACTTCCTCGACAACTTCTACAACGTCGATGTCCTCGGCGGTAGTCGCATCAGCGATCGTGCTTGGCAGGCGAGCTTCAACGTCGCTGCCGGCGCGTCCCCGTTCGCGACATACGCCTGCGTCGACACCTGGCTCACCGACTTCCGCGACGACCTGTCGAAGATCGATGTCCCGGTGCTCGTCGTGCACGGCATGGAGGACCGGATCCTTCCGTTCGACTCCACCGCTGCGAGGCTGCCGGCGCTGATCGCCGACTGCACGCTCGTCCCCGTCGGGGGCGGCCCGCACAACATCGCCTGGACGCACGCTGACGAAGTGAACCGTGCGCTCCTCGAGTTCATCGCCGCGAACGTGCCGGTGGCGGCTTGACCGCGGCCGCGGGGCATCTCCTCTCCAGGGAGGTGCCCCGTCACACTGAACCAGCGGCCACCGTGAGCATCGGCGGGGACCTCACGGTCGGCCGGATCGGCTATGGCGCGATGCAGCTGACCGGCCCGAAGGTGTGGGGGGCCTACCCCGACCACGACAGGGGCATCGCGGTTCTGCAGGAAGTGGTGCGGGCGGGCGTCACCTTCATCGACACCGCCGATGTCTATGGCCCGCACTCCAACGAGGAGCTCATCAGGGAAGCGCTGTACCCGTATCCGGACGACCTGGTGATCGCCACCAAGGGCGGCAGCCTGCGCGGCGGACCGGAATACAGCGACATGACCGCGCTCGGCAACAAGTGGTACCTGCGCCAAGCCGCCTACATGAGCATGCGACGCCTGGGCCTGGACCAGATCGACCTCTACTACCTGCACCAGTCCACGTTCACCGACGTCCCGTTCGAGCAGGCCATCGACACCCTCGCCGGGATGAAGGCCGACGGGCTCATCCGACACATCGGCCTGTCCAACCTCAGCGCCGAGCAGCTCCGCACCGCGATGAGCATCACCGACATCTCCGCCGTCACCGTCCACTACAACGTCGCCGTCCGGGTCGGCGCGGCGGTCCGCGCAGTCGCCGAGGAGACCGGCATCGTGTTCTCACCGTGGCACCCCGCCGCCATCCCCGGCGGCCGCGACGGCGAGCCGTTCCACGCCGTGATCGACCCCATCGCCGCCAGGCTCGACGTCACGCCGCAGCAGATCGCCCTGGCCTGGCAGCTGCACCACACGGCAACCTCGCTCCCGGTACCCGGAACCACCAGTGTCGCGCACCTGCACGAGAACCTCGACGCCGCCAGCATCAGCCTGACCCAGGACGAGGTCGACGCGATCACCGCGCTCGCCCCCGAGGACGACTGAGAGCGAGAGCACGGCGATGACCGAGTCCAGGTCGCAGCTGATCACCAACCCTTTCGACGCGTCGAGCACCGCGGCGCATGTCTCGCCGGAAAAGAGTGGAACATGAGCAGACGAACAGCACTGGTCACAGGCTCGACCGACGGGATCGGCGTGGCCATCGCACGCACACTCGCGATCGGAGGCGCACAGGTCGTGTTGTTCGAAGGGGTGAACAAGGACGGGATGGACCAGATGAGCCGCGAGATGCAAGAAGGCGAGCCGCCTGAGGGGTTCCCGCCGGCGGAGGTTGTCGTGCTCCACGACACCGAGGCCGAGAAGTCGCTCGTGGTCATCTTCGAGACCGAGGACGACTACAGGCGCGGCGACGAGATGCGGAATGCCCGCCGACGAGACTCCCGGACGGCGGACCTCGGTGGGCGAAGTACGACCTCGCGATGCGCATGGCGCCGTAGCGGGATCCGGCGCGCGCTCTGCTCGACGGCGTGGTTTGCCAAAACCGACTTTCGGAAAGTACTCATCTCGATCGCGTAGACCCGTTCGGGAAGGGGGGAGCGGCGCCTCGGGGCTCGCGCAGATCCTGTCGCTGCGGAGTCTTTGACGTATGAATCCCGCGCCACCGTTGGCAGGCGATGCTTCAGCTTCCAGACCTCCGCGTGTCCTGATCGCCGACGATCACGTCCCGACGCGGGTCGGCGTTCGGAATGCGCTCGAGGAGGACGGCTTCGTCGTCTGCGCCGAGGAGGAGTCCGGGCCGGCCGCCGTTGCTGCGGCTCTGCGTGATCGTCCCGACGTGTGCCTCCTCGAAGTCCACGTCCCGGGCGGGGGGATCGAGGCGGCGGCGGCGATCCGCGCGCGTCTCGCAGAGACGCAGGTCGTGATGTTGGCGGCCTCGAGCAACGACGACGACGTCTTCTCCGCGCTGCAGGCCGGCGCCTCGGGCTACCTGATGAAGGGAATGAACCCGGCCAGGCTGGGCGCCACGCTCGTCGGCGTTCTAGACGGCGAGGCGGCGCTCCCTCGCGAGCTGACCGCGCGGCTGATCCGCGAATTCCGGTCCCGTGCCAGGCGGAGCGAGACCCGCCTTGTCCGTCGAGACAAGAACGACCTCACGCCCCGGGAGTGGGACGTGCTCGACTGTCTGTGCGAGGGACTGCCCACGAGGCGGATCGCCGAGCGGCTCTTCATCACACAGACGACCGTCCGCCGCCACGTCGGGTCGATCCTGGGCAAGCTCGGCGTTCCAGACCGCCAGGCGGCCGTCGATCTCGTCGCTCGGCGCTCACAAAATTTGAACGCCGAATAGGCGATTCAATCCGTGTTTTTACGATAGAGAAGGGTTATCGTATTTGCGGCACTGCGGCTCAGGCGTGAAAGCGACGCCGAGGCCTTTGGACAAACAGGGGAGGGAGAGCGGGGACGTGAGAAAGAGATTTAGCCGTCGCGTCACGATCCTCTTGCTTTTGTGCGCCGCGGGACTGACGCTCGCCGGCGCGCTCGCCTTTGCGTCGATTCCAGACAGCAACGGAACGATCCACGCGTGCTACTCGAAGACGAGCGGCGCCGTTCGCATCATCGACTTCCCCACCCAGAACTGCACCGCGACGGAGAATCCGATCAGCTGGAGCCAGACCGGGCCCACCGGCCCGACGGGGCCCAGCGGTCCGACCGGACCTACCGGCCCGAAGGGCGACACCGGCAACACCGGGCCGACAGGTCTGAGTGGCCCGACCGGCCCGAGCGGCGATACGGGCAACACAGGCCCAACCGGCCCGCAGGGGAACACGGGCTCG
>JBJMKB010000114.1:0-40205 GCA_045806045.1 Gaiellaceae bacterium
GAAGCCCCAGTCGTCGGGAATCCCGTACTGCTTGCCGCCGTACTGGCCCGCCTTGACCATGAACGGGTTCAGGTGCTTGAAGTTCGAGATCAGCGAGTGATCCCACGGCTGCACGAGCCCGCTCGTCGCGAAGTACTTCACCCAGCCGACGTAGGGCCGGAAGAGATCGGGCCGTTGGCCGGCGCGGATCTTCGCGAGAGCATCCGACTCGTTCGTCATGTACGTGAACTGCGGCTTGTTGGCCGCGTGCTGCCTGACGTACGACGCGAACATCGACTGCCCGCCGTCGTTGCCGTAGCCGGCCCAGTCGAGCACTTGCAGGCGGCCTGTCTCGGCCGTCGAGAACGAGCGCATGGCGTCGGCAATGCCCGTGCGCCCGCCTACGAGCCCGGCGCCGCCGGTGGCCGCCGCCAGCTTGAGAAGCATCTGGCGGTCGAACCGCTTTCCGAATGTGTCTTCGCCCTCCATCTGCATGCCTTCCCTTCTAGTAACTAGGCGGACTGATCACGAACATCACCTCGGCGGTCTCGTCGCCCGGGTTCGAGACGCGATGCGGTGTCGAGCTCTGGTAGTGGACGCTGTCACCGGCGCCGAGCTCGTGGACGTCGGTGCCGAGCTGCAGGTGAACGTCGCCCTCGACGACGACGAGGAGCTCCTCGGAGTCGCCGTGCGTGTACGGCTCCTCGCCGGTAGAGCCGCCGGGCTCGAAACGGGCCACGACGACCTCCAGCGACTGGAACGGCTTCGGCGTCAGGAGCGCCTTCCGGCCGAGCTCGCCCCACGCGACGAACTCCCTCGCCCCGCGCCGGAGTACCCGGGGCTGCGCCGCGCCCGTGGTGAAGAGGTCCGAGACCTCGATGCCGAGGGCGGTCGAGAGCCGCTGGAGCGTGACGATGGTCGCGTTGGTGCGCCCGCGCTCCAGCTGGCTCAGGAAGCTCTCGCTGATGCCCGCCGCCGAGGCGATCTCCCTCAGGGTCTTGCGGCGCAGTTGCCGGATCGCCCGCAGCCGCTCGCCGACCTCGACCTGGACGGCCTCGTGCGCTACTTCAGTCATCTGCAGTGTGAGTTCAGCAGGGTGAAGCGACACTACGCCTGCGCCCCGCGCAGGTCAACGCGACGCGACGCGGAGCCCGACGAGCTCCGGGACGCGGCGGACGGCGCCGGCCCAGCGCGGAGGTTGCCCGCCGGCAGTCTCCGCGTCGTCGATCGCGAGCAGCGCCCGCCGTACGATGCGTGCTCCGAAGCTGCGGAGCGGCTCGGGCGGCAGCGCCGGCGCGCGCCCTGCGAGGAGCGGGGAGTGCACGTCCTCGTGCAGGGCGATCCGGGCCAGCGTCCTCCCTACGAGCCAGCTCGGGCCGACGCCGTTGCCGGTGAACCCCGCCGCGTAGTGCACGCGGGTCCCGGGCACGGTGCCGACAACGGGAAGGCGGTCGCTCGAAACGTCGACCGCGCCTTCCCAACGCGACGCGATTCTCACGTCGGCCAGCTGTGGGAAGTACTGCCGCAGCGCGTGCTCCGCGCGCCGGTACTCACCCGAGGCGCTCCCCATCAGCACCCGGTTGTCGTTCGTGAGGCGGAAATAACTCAGGTAGGTCCGCGCGTCGGCGATCGCCTCGCGCCCCTCCCAACCGATGCGCTCGTGCAGATCGGGCACCGGCTCGGTTAGCACGATCGCGCTCCGGAAAACGGCGACGCGCCGCGCGGCCGGCCAGCGCACCGCAGCCGACGCGTTCGTCGCGACAACGATCTCCTCGGCCCGCACCGACCCGCCGTCGCAGCGCACGACGGAGCCGTCAACGCCAAGCACGGACGTCCGCTCGTGGATCTGCACGCCGGCCGCGAGCGCCGCCCGGCGGAGCGCCCGAACGAGCCGGGCCGGCTGCACCGTCGCCGCGTCGCGGTAGAAGACGGCGCGGCGGAACGCCGGCGATTCGACGGAGAGCGCACTGCGCTCGACGAGCACCGCCTCCTCGGGAGCTCCGACCTCGGCGGCGACCGCTGCCGCGTGCTCGAGCTCGGCGTCGTGAGCAGGCCCGACCGCCACCGTCAGCATGCCGGCCTCGGTCAGCCAGACGTCGTCGCCGAGCGCACGCACCGCCTCGTAGACACCGGTCGACTCCTGCGCGAGTGCGACGGCCTGCTCCCGGCCGAAGAGCTGGACGAGCCGCGGCAGAGAGGCCCAGTACCCGTGGAGGAAGCCGCCGTTCCTCCCGCTGGCGCCATCGCCGCAACGGGCACCCTCGAGCAGGACGACGCGCGTCGCCGGGCTCGCCCGCCTCAGCTCGAGCGCTGTCCAGAGACCGGTGAAGCCCCCGCCGACGATCGCGACACCCGCGTCCACGTCGCCCGAGAGCCGCGGCAGCTCGTCATCCGGCGGCGCCTCTGCCTGCCACCACGCGGTCGTCGACCCGTGCACGTCGCGCGCGAAGAGGCGGCCCATGGAGCGATTCTGCACTGGGAGAAGGGTCGGATCTGGGCGAAGGGTGTAAAGGAATCCGCGCTCTGACCCGATATGGGCGGGATGGCGGCACAAGAACAGCCCCTGGTCGCAGAGGGGTCGGCGACCCTCGGCCACGACGAGGTCGTTCGCCGCTACCGAACCCTGGTCGAGCAGTTGCCGCTCGTCGTCTACATCGACGCGCTCGACGCCTCGAGCTCCAACATCTTCACGAGCAAGCAGATCGAGCCGCTCCTCGGCTACTCGGTCGAGGAGTGGGCTTCGGACAAGGACCTCTTCGTCCGGACGCTGCACCCGGAGGATCGGGACCGCGTCCTTGCGGCACACGCCGAGTCACACGCGACGCACAACCCGCTCAGTCTGGAGTACCGGCTCCTCACGCGTGACGGCCGCACCGTCGCGGTCCGCGACGAGGCCGTCGTGGTGCACGACGACTCGGGCAATCCGCTGTACCTGCACGGGTATCTCCTCGACGTCACCGTCGAGCGTGAGACGCAGGAGCAGTTGCGGAGCATGGCGCTGATCGATCCACTGACTCAGCTCGCCAACCGCGCCTTCTTTCAAGAGCAGTTCCATCAGGCGGTAGCGATGCGCAAGGACGGCCACGCGCAGACGGCTCTGATGTTCATCGACTTGAACGAGTTCAAGACGATCAACGATCGCTGGGGACACGACGCCGGCGACAACGTCTTGCGCGCGCTCGGCAAGCGGATCCAGGAGACGGTGCGCGCAGGCGATGCGGCCGCGCGCATGGGCGGCGACGAGTTCGCGATCGTGCTCTCCACCGTCTCAGAGCCGGCAGATGCGGCCAGAGCGGCCGAACGCCTCCTCGAACGGATCCGGCAGCCGATCGAGATCAACGGCGAGGACCTCTGCGTGACTGCGAGCGTCGGGATCTCGCTCGGCGACGATGTCGACGCGATGCTCAAGGAAGCCGACGCTGCGATGTACCGGTCGAAGACACAGCAGGACGTCGGCTACGCCTTCTACGATCCCGCCGTCGACTCCGCCGCCGTCCAGCGCTCGCGCCGCGTCGCGGAGCTTCGTGACGCGCTTGCCCGTTCCGAGTTCCGCGTGGACTACCAGCCGATCGTCTCCCTGCCGGAGCACAAGATCACGACCTATGAGGCGCTGTTGCGTTGGGAGCACCCGCGCGAGGGGCTGGTCGCGCCTCTCGACTTCATCCCGCTGGCCGAGGAGTCAGGTCTGATCGTCCAGATCGGCGCCTGGGTCCTCGACCAGGCGTGCGCGTTCGCAGCCCAGCTGATCTCGGACGGCCGCGAGGGAATCCGGGTCGCGGTGAACGTCTCGGCGAGACAGCTTCAAGACCGGGATTTCGCACAGCGCGTCGGCGAATGTCTCGATGCCCACGACCTCCCGTCGAACCGGCTCACCCTCGAGATCACGGAGAGCGTCCTGCTCGCGGCCGGCGATCACGTCCAGCGGCAGCTCGATTCACTGAAGAAGCTCGGCGTGATGCTGGCGCTCGACGATTTCGGCACCGGGTACGCGTCCCTCGCCTACCTTCAGCGCTTCCCGGTCGACATCCTCAAGATCGACCGGACGTTCACGGCGCAGATTGCGCCCTCCACCGAGCCCGTGTTGCTCAAGGGGATCATCGAGCTCGGTTCGGCACTCGGCCTCACGCTCGTGGCCGAAGGAATCGAAACGATCGAGCAGCACCGTGTCGTGCAGCGGCTTGGCTGCCACGCCGCGCAAGGCTTCTACTTCGGCTATCCCGAACGCGTACCGGCCAGCGACCTGCTCGTGCCGGCAATCGCCGGCGGCTCGCCTGTCGCGGGCGCGACGGCGTAGACGGCGTACGTACGACGACGGGCCGGCGCTTTCGCCGGCCCGTCGCGTCCCCCCGTTCGAACGGCGCGCCTATTCGACTTCCACGAACCTCTGACTCGCGGCGTACACGTTGTCCCCGCCGAAGAGGCAGAACTGCACGTATCCCTGGCCCTGCTGCAGCGTCCCGAAGCCGTAGTCGGTCTGGCCGATCGTGAACGTCTGGACGTGCCACTGCCCGTCGCAGCTGATCTCCGCGGTCGGATGGCTCTGCGACCAGGCAGCCGAGGCCCGGCTGCTCGCTTCGCCCTTGAGGGCATTGTCGGGCGAGCGATCGGCGGTCTGCTTGACGGAGACCCACAGATGGGTGCTTGCGGTCAGTCCGCCGTTGCAGATGTAGCGGGCGGTGACATAGCCGACCGTTGGATCGGACGGATCGATCTGGACATTGCCTAGCACCGCGGCGTCGGTCTTTCCCGTCGGGGTTGCCGATGCGACACCGACCGTCCCCACGGTCACAATTACGATCGTTCCGAGCAAGACGAGCACACGCTTCATGCAAACCCTCTCCCCGGTCGTGGTGGTCATTCACCGTTTCGCTGTGGTGTGTCCATATTGGATATGGTGAGACCTTAGACCATGGAGCGCCAAAAAGCCAGCGCTCCTCGCGCCTACCGTGCGCCGCTCCGCGAGGACAGCGCTCTTCGCACCCGCCGGTTGATCACGAAGGCCTCGAAGGACGTGTTCGAGAAGCACGGGTGGTCGGGCGCGACGGTGTCGGCGATCGCTCAGCGGGCCGGCGTCTCACAGAGCTCGGTCGAGGCGCTCTTCGGAACGAAACCGGCGCTCCTCCAGGCAGCCGTCGACTTCGCCATCCGCGGAGACATCGACCCGCGGCCGATTCGCGAGCGCGAGATCACTCACCAGATCGAGGCAGCACCCGACGCGATCTCGATGCTCGAGCTCCACGCGGGCCACCTCCGCGGCGTTCACAGCCGCTCGGCCCACCTCGCATTCGTGGTCGAGCAGGCCGCAAAGGCCGACAAGGGCGCCCTCGCCCTCTGGCGGCGGATGAACACGAATCGTCGCGACGGCGTCGAATGGGCGGCCCGCACCCTCCTCGCCAAGCCCGCGACGAAGCACCTTGCCCCGTCCGACGTCGAAACGACGTTCTGGGTCGCCCTCGACTGGGGCAACTACAGGCTTCTCACCGACTACACCGGCTTGAGCAACCAGGCGTACGAGGAATGGGTTCTCGGCTACTACCTGCGGATGTTCGCGCTTCCGCGCCGGGCGAGGCGCTCGTAACCGTCCGAGGGGACACGGGAGATCCGGCTCAGCCGGCCCGGCGATTCGCGGACCGTCGAGTCGCCGCCCTAGGCTAAGGGCATGTCGCTCTGTCGTGCATGCGGGCAGGAGAACCCCGACGTCGCCCGTTTCTGCCTCGCGTGCGGCGCGCCGCTGTCCGAGGCGGCCGCGCCGGGGATCGAGCGCCGCGTCGTGACCGTGATCTTCGTCGACCTCGTCGGCTTCACCGACCGGGCCGAGCGGCTCGACCCCGAGGACGTCCGCGCGCTGCTCACGCCGTACCACGACCGTGTCCGGCGCGAGATCGAGTCGTTCGGCGGTGTCGTCGAGAAGTTCATCGGCGACGCCGTGATGGGCCTCTTCGGCGCGCCGCTCGCGCTCGGCGACGACGCGGAGCGGGCCGTGCGCGCAGCGCTCGTCGTGCGGGACGCGGCCGGCGAGCTCGCCGATGGCGGCCTGCAGATCCGGATCGCCGTCAACACGGGCGAGGCGGTCGTCTCGCTCGACGCGCGTCCGGCACTCGGCGAGTCCATGGTCGCGGGCGACGTCGTCAACACCGCGGCCCGCCTGCAGGCGGGCGCGCCGGTGAACGGCATCGTCGTCGGAGAGGAGACATATCGCGAGACGCGAGACGTAATCGACTACCGCGCCGCGGACCCGATCGTCGCCAAGGGGAAGGAACGTCCGGTCAACGCGTGGATCGCGATCCGGCCGCTCACGGAGGTCGGGGAGCGCGCCAAGTCCGACTCGTCGATCGTCGGTCGCGAATGCGAGATCGCGATCCTGCACGCACTCTGGCAGCGCGCCTCCGCCGAGTGTCTCCCGCATCTCGTCTCGATCTTCGGGCCGGCGGGCGTCGGGAAGTCGACGGTCGCCGACGAGTTCTCCCGCATTGCGAGAGCGAGCGGCGCACGCGCGGTGCGCGGGCGGTCGCTGCCCTACCGGGAGAGCGGTGCGTACGGCGCGCTCGCGACGCAGGTGATGCAGCTGTGCAGCGTCTTCGAGAGCGATTCGGCGGCGGTCGTGGCGGAGAAGCTCCGCGGGCGCACCGCGCAACTCTTCGCCGACGCAGACGTCGATGCAGAAGCCGTCGCGGGCGACCTCGGCGCGATCGTCGGCGTCGACCTCGACGACACGCCGGCCGACCGCGAGGCGATCTTCTCCTCGGCGAGAGAGTTCCTCGAGGCCGTTGCAACCGAGCAGCCGACGATCCTCGTCTTCGAGGACATCCACTGGGCCGACGCGAACCTGCTCGACCTCATCGAGGCCCTCGCCACGCGCGTGCGTGGCCTCCCCATCCTCTTCGTCACGCTCTCGCGACCCGAGCTGCTCGACACACGCGAGAGCTGGGGGGCGGGGCTCTCCGGCTACACCGCGCTGGCGCTCGCGCCGCTCAACGCCCATCAGTCCCGTGAGCTCGCGGTGCGCCGCCTCGGGGACAACGACCGCGTGGACGAGATCATCCGCGTCGCCGAAGGGAACCCGCTGTTCATCGAACAGCTCGCCGCGACGATCGACGAGACGGCGGCCGGCAGCCTCCCGACGAGCGTCCGCGCCCTCGTCGCAGCGCGGCTGGACGCGCTACCGCGCGCCGAGCGGGCGCTCCTGATCGACGCCGCCGTCGTCGGCAAGATCTTCTGGCAAGGCGCGATCGGCGCCATGAATCGGGAGAACGGCGATCTGGCACGGCTGCTGGACGAGCTCGAGCGCCGCGACCTCGTCCGCCGGGAAGCGACGTCCTTCATCGAAGGGCAACAGCAGTACGTCTTCACGCACGTGCTGATCCGCGATGTCGCGTACGACCTTCTGCCACGAAGCGACCGCGCTCGCCGGCACGCGCTCGTCGCCGAGTTCTTCGAGAGCTCGACCGGCGTCTCGGGAGAGGCGATCGGAGCGCTCGCGCGCCACTGGCGCGATGCGGGTGACCATGTGCGCGCAGTCGAGCAGCTCGTGCGCGCGGCCGAGCACGCCGAGCGCGGATGGGCGAAGGACCACGCGGCGCTGCTCTACCGCGAGGCGCTGACGCTGGTTCCGGACGACGACGCGGATCTGCGGTCCACGATTCGTCGGCGCCTGGCGATCGCCGCGCAGGCGTCGTTCCACGTGGGCGACGTCAGACGCTAGGGAAGTCAGCCGGCGTGACGTCCCCGGCGATCTCGGCGATCGAGTCGATCTGATGCTTTCCGAGCCGCGCCGAGTGCTGGCGCACCACCTCTTCGGTCGGGGCCGCGTAGACGCAGTACGTCCGCACCTTGCCCTCATCGTCGACGACGACGTGGCTGTGCTCCCAGGTGATCTCGGGGAACTCTCCCTCGACGAGCTCCCTGGACCGCCGGCCGACGGACGGCATCTCGGGCTCGAGCACGTCGAAGTCGCGAACGACCATGAAGCGCGGCATGCGACGATACTAACGAAGTGAGCGAAGGCGGCGAAATCAGCATCGAAGAGCTGCAGCTCGCGGCGCGGAATCACGGCATGCCCCTCGAGGTGCTTCGCGAGGACATCACGCCGCTGGGCCTCCATTACCTCCTCACCCACTACGACATCCCGCACGTCGACGCGCACACGTGGCGCCTGAAGGTCGACGGACTGGTGACGACGGAGCTCTCGCTCGACCTGGAGGCGCTCCGCGGGTTCCCGTCGCACGAGGTGGTCGCGACGATGGAGTGCGCGGGCAACGGCCGTGCCCGCCTTTTGCCGCGGCCGGTCAGCCAGCCGTGGCTGCTCGAGGCCGTCGGAACCGGGCGGTGGCGCGGCGTGCGGCTCGCGGACGTGCTCGAGCGCGCGGGCGCCGGCTCAGAGGCCGCCGAGGTTCTGTTCACGGGCCTCGACCGCGGGGTCGAGAACGGCGAGGAGCAGCTCTTCCAGCGCAGCCTCACCCTCGACGACGCCGTCCGCCCCGACGTCCTCCTCGCCTACGAGCTGAACGGCGTGCCGCTCCCCCCTCAGCACGGCTTCCCCCTCCGCGTCGTCGTCCCCGGTTGGTACGGCATGACGAACGTCAAGTGGCTCGACCGCATCACGCTGCTCGCGGAGCCGTTCACCGGGTACCAGCAGGCTCGGGGCTACCGCGTTCGCCAGGACGACGCGGACGACGGCGACCCGCTCTCCTGGATCCTCCCGCGCGCGCTGATGGTCCCGCCCGGCATCCCCGACTTCATGAGCCGGGAGCGGCGGATGCGCACCGGCCCGTGCACGATCGAGGGCCGCGCCTGGTCCGGGCATGCGCCGGTCGCGGCAGTGGAGGTCAGCACCGACGACGGGACGACGTGGCACGAGGCCCGGCTCGATCCGCCCCATCTCGGGCGGTGGGCGTGGCAGCGCTGGACGTATGAGTGGGACGCCGGCGAGACCGGGCGCCACGTGCTCGCGTGTCGCGCCCGCGACGAGCAGGGCAATTCCCAACCCACCGACCAGCGGTGGAATACCGGCGGTTACGCGAACAACCAGGTCCAGAGGGTCGTCGTCGCGATCGACGACTGACGGCGGTCAGCCCCGGTAGCCCGAGACGAAGCCGAGCGCGCCGGCCGTGTCCATGCGCTGCGAGTAGGCGACGGCCTTGCACGTCGCGCTCGGGCCGTAGGAGCTGATCGCAAGCATCACGTCGGTGCCCGCCTGCAGGTCGGGCCCGCCCGAGTCCCCCCTGCACGTCGCGCCGCCCAGCCCTTCGCTCGACGAGATCTTCAGGAACGCGTCACCCGTGACGCCGCCGCCGGGGACGATCTTCGCCGGCGCAGTTAGGCGCGTCCCGAGGACGGGAGGGCTCAGGCTCTGGAGCCCGTAGCCGACGATCTCGACCGCCTGGTTGTTCGCCAGCGTGTCGTCGAAGCCGGGTGCCGGAAGCTGCGCGTAGCGATCGTCCAGCTGCGGGAGGCCGTCGCCGGCGAGCTTCACGACGGCGACGTCGCCGACGGACTGCGGGGCGACGTGCGCGACGCCTCGGGCTGCGCTGCCGTGACCGGCGAGCTGCACGTCGGCGTATCCATCTTCCTGCGTGTCGACGAAGATCTCGGCACCGTCCTGGAAGCAGTGCGCCGCGGTGACGAAGACGGTCGCGGAGACGAGCGAGCCGGAGCACACCTCGCGTCCGCCGCTCGGCGCGAACCACACGGCGACGCCGACGTACGGATGCCGCCCGTTGTCGGGCGACCCGTTGACGACCGCCGACGCAGAGGCCGCGAAGGCACCGAGCAGCGCGACGACGAGCCCAATCAGGACCGTCGCGCGCCGAACAGACGTGTTCGCGGATACCGCCACAGTTCGTCCGTTATCGCCCGTCCCCCGCCCGAGGCGCATACCGCAGACGGGGGATGGGCTCGAAACGGACTAACGGCGGCGGCGGCGGTGCGGCTGCCCCGCGCGCTGCCGTGGAGCCGTGCCCGCCGACATCCCCGATGCCGCGAACGCCGGCCCATGGCCGAGCCCCTCCGCGAGGCGCCCGACGTCGGTGCGCTGGTCGGGCAGGACGAGCGTCACGCCCGTGCCGGTCCGCCCGGCGCGGCCCGTTCTCCCGACGCGGTGGACGTAGTCGTCCTCGGTGCGCGGCGGGTCGTAGTTGATGACGTGCGTAATGTCGTCGACGTCGAGGCCGCGCGCAGCGACGTCCGTGGCGACGAGCGTCGACACGCGACCCGACTCGAACTGCTTCAACGACCGTTCGCGTGCGTTCTGCGACATGTTGCCGTGCATCGCGACCGCCTTCAGGTCGTGCATGCGCGCCAGCTTGCGGACGAGCTTGTCGGCGCCGTGCTTGGTACGCACGAAGACGAGTGCGAGGCCGCGTTCTCGGGCGAGCTGCTCGACGAGGCTGTCGAGCTTCTCGTCGACCGTCACCGGCACGAACTCGTGCTCGATCGCCCCTGGCTTCGCCTCGTCGGGTGCCTGCGCGCGGAACCGGGACGCCTTCGTGGTGTAGGCGAGCGCGAGATCGGCGACGGGCCCGTCCAGCGTTGCGCTGAAGAGCATCGTCTGCCGGTTCTCCGGCACCGCGCGCAGGATGCGGTCGACCGCAGGGCGAAAGCCCATGTCGAGCATGCGATCCGCCTCGTCGAGGACGAGTACGCGGACACCGTTCAGCGAGACGAGCCGCCGGTCGATCAGGTCCTGCAGGCGGCCCGGCGTCGCGACGAGCACGTTCGCCCCGCGCGCCTGCTTCGCCTGGCCGCTGACCGAGGTGCCTCCGTAGACGGCTGCGACGCGGAGCCCGCGCGCGGCTGCGAGCGGCTTCAACTCGGCGACGACCTGCGAGGCGAGCTCGCGAGTCGGGACGAGGACGAGCGCGGCCGGCTTGCCGGAGGCGCCCGAGGTCCGCTCGATCAGCGGGATGCCGAAGGCGAGCGTCTTGCCCGAGCCCGTCGGCGACGCCGCAAGCACGTCGAGGCCCGCGAGCGCGTCCGGGAGGACGAGCGCCTGGATGTTGAATGGATTGTGGATGCCGCCGCGTGCGAGCACGTCGACGACGGATGCGCTCACGCCGAGCGCGGAAAACGATTGAGACAAGTTGTCCTACTCCTTCGATACAGGGTCGAGATGCAAAGCCTCGAAACGCCTGTAGAGGAGCGACGAGAAGCTGGATCTCCCGGCCGCAAAAGCGCGACCGTGTACGCATGGTAGCAGGCAGTTTGCGGAACACCGTGATACGGTGCACGTGAATTCGAGCGAGTACCGGGTGCGCACACTGCGCCTCCCCTGCCCGTTCTTGAGTGGCAGAGGAGGTGTTTTTTTATGGCAACCGGAACCGTCAAGTGGTTCAACGACGCAAAGGGCTACGGCTTCATCACTCCTGATGAGGGCGGCAAGGACCTGTTCGTCCACCACAGCGCAGTCACGGGCGAGGGCTTCAAGTCGCTCGCCGAAGGTGCGAAGGTGCAGTACGAGCCTGCCGAGGGCGAGAAGGGTCCCGAGGCGAAGAGCGTCACCGCCGTTTAGGGAACGACGATGGGTGACCCGACCATGACGTGCGCTCGTTGCACCCGCATCCCGCGGGACGAAGACGATCGCGCGTCATGGGTCACCCTCGAATCTGAGGACGTCTGCCCCGGGTGCCTGACGCTCACCGAGGCAGAGGCACTACGCAACGCCGATCGCTGAGAGGAGCGCGCATGAACGGAAGGCTGATCTGGTTCAACCCCGACAAGCGCCACGGCTTCATCCGCACCGAGGACGGAGAGCGGCTGCTCGTCAACGAGGACGGCTTCGAGCCCGGGCACATCGTCGGCGATCGAATGGCCGGCACCCCTCTCACCTTCGAGCGGGCGGACACGCACAACGGCGCAGAGGCCGTGCGGGTCTGCGTCGTCTCGCACTCAGAGCCGCGCCGTGCGCGCCTGAGGCATCGCTAGATGGGGTCGAGGCGTCCGGAGACGCAGATCAAGCGTGCGCGCGAGCAGGCACTGCGCGAGAAGCGCGAACGCAAGCAGGAGAAGAAGGACGCGAGAGCCGCGGCACGCGCCGCGGGCGAGCTGCCGGAGGGCGACGAGGCCGCAGCGGACGTGGAAGAGGACAGGGCAGAGGACAGCACCGTCGGCACCAGCACCGTCGGCACCACGGCACCCGGCTCCTCTCCCGAGAGCGCGAACTAGGTTCAGGCGGGAGAGAGGCGGGACGCGTCGGTTGCGCCGCCGTAGGTGCCGGCGACGATGCTCTCGTAGGCACGACGGACGGACGAGTCCGGGTCGGGAACGGACGAACGGTTCTGCTCGACGATCAGCTTGTCGAGCGCGCGCAAAGCTTGGTCGAACGTGCGGCCGTCACCCACAGCCATTCCGTCGACTCGCGAGCCGTGGCACGCGATCCCTCATTCGAGGAGCGCGAGCGTCGCGCCGTCCTCGGCGTCGCTCTCGCTCCGCGTCACGAGCGGGTGCGAGCCGAGCTCTTCCCGCACCGCCTTGCGCAACACGCCGGTGCCACGACCGTGCACGATCCGCACCTCCCGCAGCCCGGCGAGCGCCGCGTCGTCGACCAAGCGTCGCACCTGCTCGCGAGCCTCGTAGCCCGGCAGGCCGCGCACGTCGAGCTGGTCGGACACGTCGGTGCGAGCGGCCGCCCGTACCTGAACGGCCGGCACGCGCTCCTCCGGCGCACGCTCGCGCGACGGCCGCAGGCGCGCGAGCGGAATGCGCACACGCTGCCCGGTCGCGCCGACGACCTCAGCCTCCTCGCCGCGGATCGCGACGATCGTGCCGCGCACGCCGACCTCCGGCGCCTCGACGGGATCGCCGGGAGCGAGCGGCGCCGTCTGCGCCAACGGCTCGAGCTCGCGCAGCACGCGCTCGACGTGTGCGCCGTGGTCGGTCGCCGAGCCGAGCAGGCGGTCGCGGTCCTGCTCGCGGACCCGGGTCCGGCGGGCCTGCCGCGCGTCCTCGCGCAGCGCGCGCAGCTCCTGGCGCGCGACGCCGAGCTCCTGCTCGACGGCGGCGATCGCGTTTGCCCGCGCGCGCTCGGCGGTCTCGTCGATCTCCGCAAGCTTGCGCACGAGCTCCGCCTCCCGCGCGCGAGCACGTCCGAGCGTCACTTCGGCGTCCTTGCGGCGGTCCTCCGCCTCGCGTTCGGCGGCTTGTGCCTCCGCCAGCAGCTCCGCCGTCCGCAGACGCTCGGGGGCAACGCGCGAACGCGCATCCTCGACGACGGCCGAGTCAAGGCCGAGCCGCTCGGCGATACGCAAGGCGTGGGAGACCCCCGGCCGTCCGAGGTCGACGCGATAGAGCGGGCGGCCCGTGTCCGGGTCGAAGCTCGTCGCCGCATTCGCAACGTCATCGGTCGCGCTCGCCCACTCCTTCAGCTCCGGATAGTGCGTCGTCACGACCGTCAGGCGCGCCTGCCGCGCAAGGCGCGCGACGAGCGCCTGCGCAAGTGCCGACCCTTCCTCCGGGTCGGTACCCGCCGCAACCTCGTCGAGGAGGACGAGCGAGCGCTCGCTCGCCGAGCCGAGAATCGTCACGAGCGTGCGCAGATGGCCGGAGAACGTCGAAAGGCTCATCTCGATCGACTGCCTGTCGCCGATGTCCGCGAGCACCTGGTCGAACACCGGCAGCGCTGCCTCGGTCGCCGGCGGCCGAAGGCCAGACTGATGCAGCAGCGCGGCGAGCCCGAGCGTCTTCAGCGCGACGGTCTTGCCGCCGGTGTTCGGGCCGCTGATCACGACCGCGCGCAGCGAGCCGAGCTCGAGGTCGATCGGCACCGCGGCGGCACGGTCGAGGAGCGGATGACGCGCGGCGAGGAGCCGCACCTCGTCGGCGACGGCCACGGGCGCCCCGCCCCACGAGCGTGAGAGGGATCCCGACGCGAGCACGAGGTCGATGTCGGCGAGCGTCTCCACCAAGGTGCACAGGTCGTGTGCGCGCGCGGCTACCGATGAGGAGAGCTCGCGCAGTATCCGCTCGGCCTCCTCGCGCGCCTCGGCGGCCGCCTCGGCGAGCCGGTTGTTCAGCTCGACGACCGCGAACGGCTCGATGAACACTGTCTGCGCCGTGCTCGACGTGTCGTGCACGACGCCGGGGACCTTCGCGCGCGCCGACGTTCGCACCGCGAGCACCGGCCGTCCGCCCCGCTCGGCGAGGAACGTCTCCTGCAGCGCGTCGCGCACCTGTGTCGAACGCGCAACGCGCGCGAGCTCCTCGCGCACCCTGGCATCGCCGTTGCGCACCTCGGTCCGCAGCTTCCGCAGCCGCGGCGACGCCGTGTCGCGCACGTCGGAGCCGTCCTCCTCGATACAGCGGTCGATCTCATCGGCGACCCTGCCAAGCTCGGGTGCGAGCGTCGTCGCGAGCCCGTGGAGCCGGGGCGCGAGCTCGTGCAGCTCGGCGAGGATGCGCCGCGCCTCGAGCCCAACGCGGACCGCGCGCGAGGCGGCGCGCAGCTCGCCGGGTCCGAGCACGCCGTCGCGCGCCGCGCGATCCACCGCAGCGCGAATGTCCGCGACCCCCGCAAGCGGAAGGTCGTGGCCCGCGTCGAAGAGCGCGACGGCCTCGGCTGTCAGCGCCTGTCGCGTCTCGACGACGTCTGTGTCGGGCGAAGGTGTGAGGGCCCGTGCGAGCCCGGCGCCCAGCTCGGTGGCGGTCGCCGCGGCGAGTCGCTCCGCGATCGCCGGCAGCTCGAGCGCGACGAGCGCCTCGCTGTCCATGGGACTACTCGGGACGCTCGTCGCCGGGCCGGAGCCGGTAGACGATGCGGCCACGATCGAGATCGTATGCCGACAGCTCGATGCGCACGCGGTCGCCGGGGTTCATTCGAATCCGGAACCGGCGCATCTTGCCGGCTGTGTAGCCGAGGGTCTCGTGACCGTTGTCGAGCTGGATCCGGAACATGCCGTTCCGCAGCGCCTCGACGATCTCGCCGGTCATCTCGACCTTGTCTTCCTTTTGAGCGATGGTTGCCTCCTCTCTCGTGTGATCGTGGAAGGGCGGCGGCCGCGAGCGGCCGCCGCCCGATTGCTAGCCGACGAGGTTGACGTTCGCCGCCTGCGGGCCCTTGTCGCCCTGCTGGGCCTCGTACTCCACCTTCGCGCCTTCGTTCAGCGAGCGGTACCCCGCTCCCTGGATCGCGCTGAAGTGAACGAACAGGTCCTTTCCGCCCTCATCGGGAGTGATGAAGCCGTAGCCCTTGTCCGCGTTGAACCACTTGACAGTTCCGGTTGCCATATCTGTCTTTCACCTCCTTGCCAACTTCACGTGAACGGGCAAGAAAGGTGCAAACCGGCACCATCTCACTACTCGCTCAAATTGCAACGAGAAGTGTAGCGCCGTTTTTTACGCGCGCGGCAGGACGTAGAACGCGATCGCCGCGTACTGGCAGCCCGCCGCGACGAGCGTCAGCAGGTGGAAGACCTCGTGGTAGCCGAGCACGTGCGGGATCGGGTCCGGCTTGCGGCGCGCGTAGACGATCGCGCCGAGCGAGTAGGCGAGGCCACCGATGCCGATCAGGACGAGGGCGGCGACCGGCAGCTTGAGCAGCTGTGAGATGGCCCCCACGACGACCCAGCCGAGCGCGAGCCCGATCCCGGCGGACACCTTCTTCGAGAGCGTCGGGCGAAAGAGCTTGAGCAGGATCGCGGCGATCGAGCCCGTCCACACGATCGTCAGCACGACGATCGCCCAGTTCCTCGACAGGACGAGCAGGCCGAACGGCGTGTAGGTCCCCGCGATCAGCAGGTACACGCCTGCGTGGTCGAGGCGGGCGAGCCACGAGCGCGCGCGGGGCTGCCACGTCGGGCGGTGGTACAAGGCGCTGGCGCCGAAGCACAGCACGACGCAGAGGGCGAACACCACCGCCGAGAAGCGCGCCTTGCCCGCGTGTGCAGTCCAGACGAGCGGCACCGCGAGCGCGGCGAACGCGAAGAACGCGACCTCGTGGAACACACCCCGGAGCCGCGGCTTCACACGGGCGGGGGCAGGGTCGAGGCCCATCGCGGGACCCTACTGCAGCCGGTCTCCGGTCGCCGGATCGAAGAGATGCGCCTCGTCGGGCTTCGGCCGGAGGCTGATCCGCGCGCCGCGCTCCGGCGCGTGCCTCGTCTCGCAGCGCGCGACGAGCCTCCCGACGTCCGCGGCGGCGAAGACGTACGAATCGGCGCCGAGCTCCTCGACGACCTCCACCTCCGCGGCGATCCCGTCGCTTGCGAGCTCCAGCGACTCGGGGCGCAACCCGACGACGACCTCGCTGCCGTGCCCGCTGGTCGGGATCGAAACCGCGACGCCACCGAGCTCGAGCGTGCCGTTCGTGCACGGCACCGTGCAGAGGTTCATCGCGGGCGAGCCGATGAAGCCCGCGACGAACGTGTTCGCCGGACGCGCATACAGCTCGCGCGGCGTGTCGCACTGCTGCAGCCTCCCGTCGCCGAGCACCGCGACGCGATCGCCCAGCGTCATCGCTTCGGACTGGTCGTGCGTGACGTACACGGTCGTGGTACCGAGGCGATTCTGAAGTGACGCGATCTCGGCGCGCATCTGCACGCGCAGCTTGGCGTCGAGGTTGGAGAGCGGCTCGTCCATCAGGAACGCGCTCGGCTCGCGGATGATCGCGCGGCCCATCGCAACCCGTTGCCGCTGACCGCCCGAGAGCTGGCCGGGCTTGCGCTCGAGGTACGGCTCCAACCCGAGCATCTGCGCAACCTCGAGCGTGCGCCTGTCGCGCTCCGCCTTCGAGACCCGCGCGATGCGAAGCGGGAACGCGATGTTCGCCGCCACGGTGAGATACGGGTAGAGCGCGTAGTTCTGGAACACCATCGCAACGTCACGACGCTTCGGCGGCAGGTCGGTCACGTCGCGCTCGCCGATGTAGATCGCGCCTGCGTCCACCTCCTCGAGTCCCGCGAGCATGCGCAGCGCGGTCGTCTTCCCCGAACCGGACGGACCAACGAGCACGAGGAACTCGCCGTCCTCGATCGTCAGCTCCAACGCGTCCACCGCCGGTGTGTCGGTTCCCGGATAGATCCTGCTCGCCTGCTCGTAGCGCACGCTCGCCATCAGCGCACCAGCCTTTCATGTCGTTCGACCGCCGCGGTCAGCTCGGCACGCACACGCGCCTGCGCCTCGGCTCCCGCGCCGACCGCATCGAGCGCGAGGAGGGCTGCGCCGACGACTGGCGGCAGGCTCGTGCGCCGGAGGCGGAGATTCGGCCCGACGCGGCGCAGGCCGCCGTCGATCCGCCCGAGCAGCTCGGAGTCGGCGCCGCGCATCAGCCCACCGCCGACGACGATCTCGACCGCGTCCGCCTGCAGGCCGAGACGTGTCACGCTCGCGCGCGCCAGTGCGACGATCTCGTCGACGAGCCGCTCGCGGATCGCGGCGGCCACGGCGTCGCCCGCCGCGGCGCGCAACACGATCGGCGCGAGCTCGACGAGGCGGCCCCGCGCGATCGTGCCGAGGTGGATCGCATGCGCGACCTCGAGCGGCGAGTCCAGGCCGAAGTGCGCCGGAACGAGCTGCTGCAGCCGCGTCGCCGGCCCGCGCCCGTCCTCGCTGCGCGCGGCCGCCGAGAGCCCTGCTTCGCCCACGTCGAACCCGCCGCCCCAGTCGCCGGTGATCGGCCCGAGCGCCGGAAACCGAACCTGGCGCCCGTCCGGCGCCACGCCGACGCAGTTGATCCCGGCGCCGCACGTGATCGCAACGCCCCACCCGCGCTCCGTGCCGGCGCGCAGCACGGCGAACGTGTCGTTGCCCACTCGGGTCGTGCTCGCCCAGCCACGCGTGTCGACCGCCGCGTGCACGCGCTCTTCCTCGTCCGGAAAGTCGACTCCCGCGAGCATCACCTGCGCCAGGTCGGCGCGTCGGCCGTCGAGCCCCGCCTCCTCGACGAGCTGCTGCAGGACGGCGAGGCAGCCGTCGAGCCCGATGTGGTGCGGCGAGCTGAGGGGACCGCGCGCATGCGCGATCACTCCGCCGTCCGGCTCGATCAGCGCGACGTCGGTCTTCGAGTTTCCGCCGTCCACGGCGAGGATCATGCGAGCGCCTCCGTGGCCAGCCGCTCGAGCAGTTGCTCCGCGATCGAGTACTGGCCGATCAGCGGGTGCGCGAGCAGCGCCTTCTTGACGTCGACGGCGTCGCGGCTCAACGCGGCGCGCAGCGCGAGTCGCTCGTAGGCCGCGACGTGCTGGGTGAGACCGAGCAGCTCGGGCGCGAGCGGCGGCTGCGCGAGCGGGTGGGCGCCGTCGCGACCGACACGAGCGGGCACCTCGACGACGTCGTCGTCCGCGAGCCCGTCGAGCGTGCCGTCGTTGCGCACGTCGACCTCGTGGACCGCGCCGTTGCCGGAGATGAGACTCTCCACGAGGCCGAGCGCCGCCTCGCTGTAGAAGGCGCCGCCGCGCTGCTCGAGCAGCGCGGGCTTCTCGACGAGGTTCGGGTCGCGGTACATCCGCAGGAGCTCCTGCTCGATCTCCGCCACGGCCTGCGCCCGCGGTACGCCGTCCAGCTGCTCGCGGAGCACCTCGTCGTGCGCGTAGAAGTAGCGCAGGTAGTACGACGGCACGACCCCGAGCTCGTCGAGCAGCCGCCGCGGCAGCTCGAGATCGGCGGCGATCTCGTCGCCGCGCTCGGCGAGCAGGTCGGGCAGGACGTCGGCTCCGTCGAGCAGGACACGACGCACCCAGGTGAGGTGATTGAGGCCGACCTGGTCGACCACGATGCGCGACGACTCGACGCCGAGCTCGCGCGCCCACCGGCGCTGGAATCCAATCGCGACGTTGCAGAGGCCGATCGCCTTGTGGTCGTGACCGAGCAGCGCGCGCGTCACGATCCCGACGGGATTCGTGAAGTCGACGATCCACGCGTCGTTCGAGCGGTCGCGGACGCGCTCCGCGATCTCGAGGACGACCGGCACCGTGCGCAGCGCCTTCGCGAGCCCGCCCGCGCCGGTCGTCTCCTGGCCGATGCAGCCGCACGCGAGGGGCGCCGTCTCGTCGACGAGGCGCGCCGCCTGGCCGCCGACGCGGATCTGGATCAGGACGAAGTCCGCGCCGTCGACCGCGCGATCGAGTTCGTCCGTCACGTCGATCGTGCCGGCGAACCCCTGGCGGTCGAGCATCCGCTTCGCCAGCCCGCCGACGACGTCGCGGCGCTCGCCGTCGATGTCGTGCAGCACGAACTCGTCGACGTCGAGCCGCGAGAGCCCCGACACGAGCTCCGGGGTGTACGTCGACCCGCCGCCGACGACCGCGATCTTCATCCCTTGACTCCGGTCAGGGTTATGCCCTCCACGAACACGCGCTGGGCGAGAAAGAAGACGATGATCACCGGCGACATCACGAGCAGCGTCGCTGCCATGGTCAGATTCCACTGCACCTGGTGCAACGACCGGAACTGGGCGAGTCCGATCGAGAGCACCCAGTTGTGCGAGTTCTCGCCGACGTAGAGCAGCGGCAGGAAGAAATCGTTGAACGTGTAGAGGAACGAGAAGAGTGCGACCGCGGCGAGCGCGGGCTTCGCGAGCCGCGTGACGACGGTGAAGAGGATGCGCAACTCGCCGCAGCCGTCCACGCGAGCGGCATCCAGGTACTCCTCCGGGATCGTCAGGAAGAACTGCCGCAGCAAGAAGATCGTGAACGCGTCACCGAACCAGTTCGGCACGATCAGCGGCCACAGCGTCCCGACGAGGTGAAGCTTCGCCCACATCACATACAGCGGGACCACGGTCACCTGCGGCGGCAGCATCAGCGCGACCAGCACGATCAGGAACGCGGCGTTCCGGCCGCGCCAGCGCAGGCGGGCGAGCGCGTACGCGACAGGGACCGAGGACACGAGCACGCCGATGGTGGCGAGGCACGAGTACACCATCGTGTTGAACGTCCACCGGACGAGCGGTGCCTTCGAAAAGACGTCGGCGAAGTTCTGCAGGCGGAACGGATGCGGCCAGAGGTTGGCGGACAACGCCTGATTCGTCGTCATCAGCGACGTGAGGACGATGAACACGAACGGCGCGAGGAACGCGAGCGCAAAGGCGATCAGAACGCTGTGCCGCGCAACGCCGAGTAGGAAGCGCTTGCGGCGCACATGCGGCGGCGGGCGGCGGCGCGCGAGCGGGGTGGTCGCTGCAGCGCTCGTCACCGGGGCACCGCCTGGTGCACCCACTTGCGGGAGTTCAGGACGATGACGAGCGTGACGGCGAACGAGACAACGAGCAGCAGCATCGCCATCGCCGACGCGTAGCCCATCTGAAAGTCGGTGAACCCGTGCTGGTACAGGAGCACGGGGTAGAACAGCGTCGAGTGGTTCGGATAGCCGACCCCCGAGAAGGTGTCGCCCGCCTGTGACGCCTGCCCGGACGCGATGCTCGCGGCCACGAATGCCTGGGTGAAGTACTGCAAGCCCTGGATCACGCCGAGGACGACCGCGAACAGGATCACGGGGCTGACGGTCGGGAGCGTCACGAAGCGCAGGCGCTGGAACGGTCCGGCGCCGTCGAGCTTGGCCGACTCGTAGAGATGCTCTGGCACGTCGAGCACCGCGGCAAGGAAGATCACCATCGTGTTCCCGATCCCCCAGAGCGAAAGAAGAATCAGCGACGGCTTCGCCCACTGCGGTGAGTTGAACCACAGCGGGCCGGTGATGCCGAGATGCGACAGTGCAGTGTTCACCGGCCCGGTCGCCGGGTTGAGCAGATAGACGAAGCCGAGCGTCGCCGCGACCGGCGGTGCGAGTGCAGGGAGATAGAAGACGGTGCGGAAGAAGCCTGCCCCGGTCTTCGCGCGCGCCACGAGCAGCGCGATTCCGAACGCGAAGAGCACCTGGCACGGGACGGCGATCAGGACCATCCAGACGACCGTGTTCCTGATCGACTCCCAGACGAGCGGGTCGACGCGGAAGAGATAGTGGTAGTTCGCCCACCCGACCCAACGCGGCGGCGCGAGCAGGTCGTAATGGTTGAACGACAGGTAGGCGCTCATCACGAGCGGGTACGCGAAGAAGACCGAGAACCCGACGATCCACGGGCTCATCAAGAGCAGCACGAGCCGCCGGCGGCGCCAGTCGGCCCGCCGCCGCGCGCGGGTGCGCAGGGGCACGGCCGGGGCCGAAGCCCCGACCGTATCCGCGACCGTGCCTGTGTTCATGGCTCCGTCGAGCCTACGCCGCTGCTCACGGCACGCCGCCACCGCCGCCGGCCTGCGCGACCTGCGCGTCGAGCTGCGACGCAAGCTTCTTCAGCCCGCCGTTCAGATCCTTGACCTTCCCCGCCTGCCACTGCTCGAAGAAGTCCTGGACGGCGTTGGTATACGCCTGCCCCGAAGCCATGACCGGGGACGTTCCCGACTTCGGGTTCGCGAAGATCTTCAGGAAGGCTCCGAAGTGGCTGTCCGGCGTGATCTCCGGCGAGTGCAACGACGCCTTCGTCGTCGGCACGTTCCGGATCAGGTTCGAGAACTGGGCGAGGAAGTGGTTGTTCGTCGTCAGGTACTTCACGAGTGCCCATGACTGATCGAGGTGCTTCGAACCGCGCGGGATCCCGATGATCGTGCCATTGATGTAGCCCGATCCATACAGCTCCGGATGAGCGTCGTCGACCGGCATCGGCGCCGTGCCGTAGTCGAGGTTCGGGTGCTCGTTGTGGATGAACGCGACGCGCCACTCGCCGTCGAAGTTCATCGCGAGCTTGCCCGTTTCGAACGCCTGCGACGGTGTGAACTCGTCGATCGGCTGCGCCTGGAACCGCACGAGGTTCGAATACCCGAACCAGTCGACCAGCGCCTTCTGCCACGTCGCCCACTTCGCCCAGGCGGGGTTGGTCCCGATCAGCGAGTGACCCTTCGAGTCGATCCACTTGCCGCCGTAGGCCTGGATCCAGCGTTCAGGTGTGTTCTCGTAGAAACCGATCGAAGGATCGAAGCCGGCGACGGTGATCTTCCCGCTCTTGTCACGGGCCGTCAGCTTCTTCGCATCGACTGCGAGCTCCGACATCGTCTTCGGCGGGCTCTTGATGCCGGCCGCCTTGAACAGCTTCTTGTTGTAGTAGAGGCCGTAGACGTCTGCGAGCAGCGGCAGCGCGCAGTGCTTGCCGCCGTAGCCGGTGTAGTACCAGGTGGCGGGGGGGAAGAGGGACGACCCGAGGTGGTCCTTCTTCATCAACGGCGCGAGGTCGATCCAACCGCCGGAGCCGCAGTAGTTGCCGACGTTGTATGAGTTGAACGAGCTGACGACGTCGGGCGCGGTGCCCGATCGAATGGCCGCGACGATCTTGTTGTCGTCGATGCCGCCCACGACCTTGACCGACACGTTCTTGTGCGTCCTGTTGTACTCGGCGATCAGCTTCTGGAAGCTCGTGAGCTCGTGGCCGGCGCTCCACCCGACCCAGATCGTGAGCTTCGTAGGCCCGGTGCTGTGAACGCTGCGGGCGGCGGCCGCGGCGACGAGCACCAGCGCTCCGATCAGCACCGCAGCCACTGCGCTGCGTCTCCTCATTGCACGTTTCCTCATGCCACGTCTCCTCATGCCACGTTTCCTCATTCCACCCTCCCAGGGGAGAACGAACTGGTTAACGTTCCGAACCAGACGGTAGACTAAGCGGGCGCAGTGCGCCGAGTCAAGCGGTAACCGCGGCCCATTCGGTTAAGGTTGATAACTCGATGGCTGCGAGCCGCGCCACTCCGCCCCTTCTGAAGGATCTCAACGAGCGCACCGTCCTCGAGGCGATCCGCGCCGGCGCGCCGATCTCACGGGCGGAGATCTCTCGCCTCGTCGGCATCTCCAAGCCGACCGTCTCGCAGGCGCTGCAGTCGCTGCTCGGCGCCGGGCTCGTGCGCGAGACCGAGCCGAACGGGGACGGCCCGAGCTACGGCGCCACGTTCTTCGAGCCGGTGCCGGAAGCGGCGTTCGTCCTCGGCCTCGACCTCGGCGTGCACTTCGTCCGCGGCGCGGTCTGCGACGTCCGGGGCGAGGTTCGTGCCCGCCAGGACGTGGAACTGCCCGAGCCGACGGCGTCGGTGGCGCTCGACTCGATCGCCGCGCTGACGGACTCGCTGCTGAGCGCGGCGGGTGCGAGCGAGGACGCGCTCGACGGCGTCGTGCTCGGCGTCCCAGGCGCCGTCGAAGAGCACGCGAGCCGCATCTATCTCGCGACGAACATCGCAGGCCTTGAGGGGGACGGGTTCGGGCGGTCGCTCGCCGGCCGGCTCGGACGCGCGGTCCGCATCGAGAACGACATCAACCTCGCCGCGCTCGGCGAGCGCTGGCGGGGCGTAGCGCGCGGCGTCGACGACTTCGCCTTCATCTCGATCGGCACGGGCCTCGGCGCGGGGCTCGTCCTCCACGGCGAGTTGCATCGCGGGCACAACGGATCGGCGGGCGAGCTGGATTACGCGCGCGTCGGCCTCGCGGAGGACATCGATCCGTGCGCGGGCGCGCTGTCGGCGTACGCCGCAGGTCTCGGAGCGCCGGAAGATCCGCGTGCGCTGTTCGCGCACGCGCGTGCGGGCGACGCCCTCGCGCTCGGCGTCGTCGACGAAGAAGCGCGGCGGATCGCATTGCACATCGCGCCGATCGCCGCCGTCACCGACGTCGGCCTCGTCGTGCTGGGCGGCGGCATCGGTACGAACGGCGGCGACCTGCTCTACGACAGGATCAGGACGCAACTCGCGGAGTGGCTCCCCGTGCCGCCGCGCGTCGAAGCATCGAGCCTCGGCGATGCCGCCGTGCTCACGGGCGCGCTCGCGATCGGCCTCCGCGCCGCACGCGAGAACGTGTTCGTCAACCGGCGCCGGCGCGGCTGAGCAGGCGCGCGGGCCGGCGTGGCTACGCCCGCTCGCTCACCGAGGGCGGCGAGGCGGCGCCCGTCGCACGCTTGAGCACGCTGAGCGCCTCCGCCATGTCTCCGTCCTCCTCGTACAAGTTGGCGAGTCGCTTCCCCGCATCGAGAGCAAACGGCTTGCCGTACTGGAGCAGTAGCTCCAGCGCCTGGCCGAGGAGCATCTTGGGGCGCTCCCGATCCCCTGCCGCGAGAAAGACGTCGGCGAGCGTGACGTACGCGCGTCCGCGGTCTCCCGGCGGCACGGCGTCCAACAGCTCCAGAGCGCGCGCCGCTGCGAGCGCCGCGTCAGGATTGCGCCCGAGGCCGATCAGCGCGCGCGCCTCCTCGACGGCGAATCTCGCGTCATCGCGCTGTCCGAGGTCCTTACCGAAGAGATCGCGGCCGCGCTGAAGCAGCACGAGCGCCTGTTCGAAGTTGTCCGACTCGATCTCCGCGTATGCGAGCAGGTGATACGCCATCGCGATGTACGCGTCGTTCTCCGTCCTCTCGAGGATCTCCAGTGCGCGACGTGCGTACCGACTCGCGAGCTCGGGCTCGTGGCGCGCGCTGTGCAGACGGGACTGCGACCAGAACACACGGGCGGCGGTCATCGGATCCTCAGATCCCTCGGCGATCCTGATCACAGACGCGAGAACGGTCTCGGCACGCCTGAACCGACCGCCGTCGATGAGCGAGTTCGCAAGGAGCACCCCGAAACGGAGCTCCTCGATCGGGGCGGACGCAGAATGTGCCTGATCGAGTGCGGCCTCGAACAACGCGATCGCCGACTCGATCGAGCCCGTGAGCGCGTGCGCGCGACCGAGCGCGTCGACGACACCCGGGTCGGCGAGAGCGTTCCGCCCGCGGGCTTCGAACGCCTGCTGAAGCAGGTCGATCGCCTCGGGCCAGCGCTCGGAGCGAAAGGCGATCTGACCGAGGCCGGCGAGAGCGGCGGGGCGTGCCGGGTCACCTGGCTCGAGGTGAGCGCGATATTGGCGTTCTGCTTCCTCGATCTCGCCGAGACGGAGCGCCACCTCCGCTTCGATCAGCTCCGTCGGCCCCGGCGGCGCGGCGTCCACGCCCGTCGCGAGCCATTGGCCCGAAACCTCGAGCCGCAGGGCGAGCTGATTGATCATCTGCAGCGACGGCACGCGTGCCCCCGCTTCCAGTCGTGAGATATAGGCGGCGGTGCAGCCGGGGAACGAGAGCTGCCGCTGGGAAAAGCCTGCGCGCTCCCGCGACGACTTCAGCCGGAGCCCCACCTCCCTCGGTGAGTCGATGTGGGTCGTCAGGGAGCGGGGCATGCTCAGATCCTAGTTGTCTTCCGTCAAGAGTGCTGCCTGGTCGCCGTTGGCTTTCCGGCCAGGCCTGAAACAATGTGCGTGCGCCCCCGGGGGCTGTCAATCCACTTCGGCATAAAGGAGACAGCCCAAATGCGCAAGTTCGCACCGCTCGCGGCATCGCTCGCGCTGTTCGTCGCGTCCCTGTTCACGGCGGATCTCGCCACGTACTGGCCCTAAGCGGTCGATCCGCGGGGCGCGCATGCGGTGGCGCGCGCCTCGCGGGTTCGCTCGTTACTCATAGGCCCCGAAAGGGGGAAGCCGGCACGGCCGGCCCGCATCTACCGTCGGTCGGTGTCCCGCCGCCGCACGACGACCCTCGCTGCCCTCGTCCTGACCGGGACGCTCGCCGTGGCGGCAAGCGCGGAGACCCGCAACTGGGCTGCCCCACAGATCCGCGCGGTCACACAGGCCGGCGTCCTCGGCACGACCCCCGCGACCTTCGCACCGGACGCGCCGCTCACCCAGGGCGCGCTCGCGACGGCGATCGCCGCGGCCGACGCGGTGCAGCGGCCGGCCGCAAGCCCGGCTGCCAAGCCTCTGCCTCTGTCGGTCCTCGCGACGATCCCCGCCGGGGCGACCGTCGCGGGCACGACGCGACTCGAGATCCAGGCGCCGGGCCGCGACGTCGACCACGTCGACTTCGCCCTCGACGGCACCGGCGTCCACACCGAGCGCACGGCGCCCTACGAGCTCGAGCTCGACACGCGCACCCTCGCCGACGGGCAGCACCAACTCGCGGCGAACGTCGCGTTCCGCGGCGGTGGCTACGCGATCGCCGTGTGGCCGTTCGCCGTCGCGAACGCACCCGGCGCGCTGGTCACCGCGTCCTCGGCACCGGTCGCCGTCCCGCTCGCGAAATCGTGGGTCCCGGCGCCCGCGGCCGCCACGGCTGTCGTCCAGCGGACGCTCTACCGCGCGAGGGCGACGGCGCAGCCGGTCACGATCAAGCAGCTCGATGCGGCGCTCGTCGACTACGTCGGGCTCGGGGACGCGGCACGGAAGATCCAGCAGACGCTGGCGGCCGCGGGCCTGCACCCGCCGGCGAACACGGGCACCGAGGCCGCCGCGCGACTGCTCGGTCTCCGGCTCAACCATCCCGCGGCGGAGGACGGCCTGGAGCTGCTTCCGTACCAAGCCGCGACGCGCGCAGAGGCCGCGTGGTCGTTCGCGCAGCTACTTCGTCTCGATCAATGGTCGATCGACTCCGTGCAGCACGCGGCCGACGCGTTCACGCTCCCCGAGCTCACCGACTGGCAGCGCCGCCTACTGACGACAGCCGTGCACTACGTCGGGTACCCGTACGTCTGGGGCGGCACGAGCCCGAGCGCGGAGACGCCAGCCGGCATTACGGCCCGCGGCGGCTTCGACTGCTCCGGCTTCGTCTGGCGCGTCTACAAGCTGACGCCCTACGCGGGAGAGGGACGCCTCGCGAGCGTGCTGCGCGGTCGCACGACCTACCAGATGAGCGGCGAGGTCGCGCGCCGGGAGCTCCTGCCGGCGGCGAAGCTGCAGCCCGCGGACGTGATGTTCTTCGGTGCACGCGGCCCGAGCTCGAAGCCGAGCGAGGTCGACCACACGGCGCTCTACCTCGGCAACGGCTGGTTCGTCCAGTCGAGCGGCGAAGGAGTGACCCTGCTCCCGTTCGACGGCTGGTACACGCGCAGCTTCGCCTGGGCCAGGCGGCCCGTGCGCGAAGCCGGCCTCAGCGGCTGATCCCGATCGCGATCGCGGCCACGGCGCCCGCGAAGCAGAGGCCCGTGAGCGCGGCGATGAGTCCGAGTGACATGCGTTCTCCCGACGTTCGCGTTGTGGGCCTCCGTGATCCCACACCGGTGACGAGTCGAAACGCCTCTCACCCGTTTGCGGGAGCGCTCGGCCGATCCGAACGCCGATGAGGTCGGCAGGACGTCCGTCCGGGCGTGCCGCTGTGGCCAACTCGATTCGCCTTCATCTCCGGTTCGCCTTCGCGACCGCTGCGGTCATCGCGGCTGCCGGCGGAGCGCTGCTCTGGTACGTGCGGCACCAGGAGGTGCGCCAGGCGGAGAGCAGCGTGATCAACCACGCCGCCTACGTCGAGCGGAGCATCCTGCGCGACGAGCTTCGCCCGTCCGACTTCGACGAGGCCGTCACGGGTGCGCGGCGCAGCCACCTCGACTGGCTGTTCGAGGCGCGCGTCCTGATCGACGGCGGCCTGCGCGTCAAGCTCTACCGCGCGGGCGACGGTCTCGTCACCTACTCCAACGTCCACTCGCTCATCGGGACGAAGACGGACGAACTCGAAGGCTTCCGCAGCGTGCTCCGAGGGGAGCAGCTGCGCGACGTCTCGTTCATCAACCACGAGGGTGGTACCGGGAAGAACGTGAAGGCGCTCGAGGTGTACGTCCCGGTGCAGCTCCGCGGCCAGCGCAGACCGAGCGCCGTGTTCGAGCTGTACCAGTCGTACGAGCCGGTCTCGACGGCGATCCGTTCGTTCGTCGCGCCGTTCGCGGCTCTGCTGCTCCTCGCGCTGCTCGCGCTGTGGGCCGCGCTGTTCCCGCTGGTCGAACGCATGGTGCGCGCGATCGCGCGCGACCGCGCGGCGCGCCAGACTGCGGAGCGGGCGCTCGAGGAGGCGTCCGAGCAGCTGCGGCAGGGGCAGAAGATGGAGGCGATCGGCCGGCTCGCCGGAGGCGTCGCCCACGACTTCAACAACCTGCTGCTCGCCATCAACGGCTACTCGGAGTTCCTTGCGGGCGAGCTGACGGACGGCCGCCAACGCGGGTACGCGGAGGAGATCCACGCCGCAGGGGAACGGGCGAGCTCCCTGACGCAGCAACTGCTCGCGTTCAGCCGCAGGCAGGTGCTCCAGCCGCGCGTGCTCGACCTGAACGAGCGAGTTCGCGAGATGGAAATGATGCTCGGCAGAGTGATCGGCGAAGGGGTGCGGATCGTGCTCGCGCTCGACCACCGGCTCCAGCGCGTCGAGGCCGACCCGAGCCAGATCGACCAGGTTCTGCTGAACCTTGCGGTCAACGCGCGCGACGCGATGGCCGGGCGCGGCACGATGAAGATCGCGACTCGCAACGAGGGCCGAAGCGTCGTGCTCGACGTCGCGGACACCGGAGCGGGCATGGACCTGGAGACCCAGGCGCGGATTTTCGAGCCGTTCTTCACGACGAAGGACGTCGGCCAGGGGACCGGGCTCGGGCTCTCCACCGTGTACGGCATCGTCACGCAGAGCGGCGGCAGCATCTCGGTCCGCTCGGCTCCCGGCCTCGGTGCGACGTTCACGGTGCGGCTGCCCGCGACCGACGCCGTGAGCGACCGGCGCTTACCGAAGGTGGGAGGCCCGACGCGCGGCGGCGAGCGTGTCCTCGTCGTGGACGACGAGAAGGTGGTTCGCGAGCTCCTCGCGCAGATGCTCCGCGCGGAGGGCTACCACGTCGAGATCGCCGGCTCGGCCCGCGAGGCGCGCGCGCTCGGCGGCCGGTGGGACCTGCTCCTCACCGACGTCGTGATGCCGGAGACAGACGGGGTGAAGCTCGCGCAGCACGTGCAGGCGCGGCACGTGCTGTTCATCTCGGGGTACGACCAGGAGGCGCTCGTCACGGGCGATGCGGCGTTTCTCCAGAAGCCGTTCAGCCGCGAGGAGTTGACGCAGGCGGTACGCGCGCTGTTCGACGGCCGAAGCTCGGCGGAGCCGCACGCCGCTTGACCGCGCTGGAGACCCGGCTGGGTCTCGTTGTAGGGTGACGCGATGCTCGCCCCCGGCGTCCCCACCGAGCTCGAGAGATTCGCGATCGGCTTCGATCAGCGCGACCGCGCGCGCGTGCACGCGCTCTGGGAGCGCGTCTTCGACTCGAACCGCTGGTCCGAAGGCGACCTGACGGCGGAGTTCGAGGCGGCATGGACGGGCTGGAACGGCCTCGACGCCGTGGCGTTCAACGGCTGGACCGGCGCGGCGCTCGCGGCACTCGAATGGGTCGGCGTCCGCGGTGAGACCGTGCTCTGCCCGTCGAACACGTTCATGGCGACGCCGCTCACTGCGCTCACGGCGGGGGCGCGCGTCGAGTTCGTCGACTGCAACCGCGAGGACCTCTGCATGTCGTTCGCCGACCTCGAGCGCAAGGTGGCAGAGCACAAGCCCAAGGCCGTCTTCCTGGTCCACATCGGAGGTCACGTCGCCTTCGACTCCGACCGCATCGCCGAGCTCTGCCGGCACGAGGGAATCATGCTGATCGAGGACTGCGCGCACGCGCACGGCGCCGAATGGGGCGGCCGCCGCGCAGGCACGTGGGGCGACGTCGGCGTGTGGTCGTTCGCGCCGACGAAGACCATCTCGACCGGCGAGGGCGGAATGTTCGTCTCGCGGCACGGAGATGCAGTCGAGTTCGCGCGCGCCTTTCGCAACTACGGCAAGCCCGACTACGCAGTGCGCGGGCTGAACTTCAGGCTGAACGAGTTCACGGCGGCGCTCGGGATCGTGCAGGTCGAGCGCCTCGACGAGATCGTCGCGTGGAAGAACGAGGTCGCGCGCGTTCACCTCGACGCGCTGTACGCGTCCCGGCTGCAACTGCCCGACGGCATGACCTCCGGGCTCTACAAGTACGTGGTCTTCGAGCCGATCGAGAATTCGACGGGCAAGGTGTACGACGAGCCGTGCCATCGCATCCTCGGCCATCACGTCGACCTGCCGAACACCGACTGGGTCGCGCAGAATCACTGGTGCGTGCCGCTGTACTACCGGCCGGAGGACGGAGTGTGAAGGTCCTCGTCACCGGCGGCTCGGGATTCATCGGCTCCCACGTCGTCGACCGCGTGACCGCACGCGGCCATGAGGTGCGCATCTTCGACCTCGTCCCCTCGTCCTACCACGCCGACGTCGAGACCACGATCGGCGATCTCTGCGATGCCCGCGACGTCGCGGCCGCGCTCGACGGATGCGATGCCGTGCTTCACCTTGCCGCCGTCGCCGATGTCGACGAGGTGGCCAGGGATCCCCACCGCACCGACCGCGTCAACGTGCACGGGACACACACGCTGCTCGAGGCGGCTCGTGCGAGCGGCGTCACGCGGTTCGTCTACGCGAGCACGATCTGGGTCTACGGCGACGCAGCGGGCCCGGAGGCGCTCGACGAGGACACGCCGCTGGACCTTCCGAAGCACTTCTACACCGCAACGAAGATCGCTGGCGAGATGTACACCGCCTCCTACGGCGAGCTCTACGGGCTCGAGTGGACGATCCTTCGCTTCGGCATCCCGTACGGGCCGCGCGCGCGGCCGACGGCGGTCGTTCCCGCCTTCACGGCGAAGGCGCTGGCGGGGCAGCCGTTGACGATCGCCGGCGACGGGACGCAGTCCCGGCGGTTCGTCTACGTCGAGGATCTCGCCGAAGGCGTTGCGGCCGCGCTGTCACCGGCGGCCGCGAACCGCATCTACAACCTCGTCGGCCGCGAGAACACGAGCGTGCGCGCGATCGCGCGGGCCGTACGCGACGTGGTCGGGGATGTGCCGATCGTGCACATCGAGGGCCGCGCCGGAGACCTTCATGGTGGAAACGTCTCGGGCGAACGCGCCGCGCGCGAGCTGGGCTGGGAACCGACGACCTCGTTCGTCGACGGCGTGCGCCGCTACGTCGCGTGGCTGACCGAGGACGCGTCGACGTCGAGCGCCGCGACCGCGTCGAGCACGAACGGAAGCGCCGACACCGTCTTCCGCCAGGAATCGGCGGAGCTGTAGGCATCGGAGTCGTGCAGCAGCACCACGTCGCCCGGTCGTAGGCGGCGCGTCGCGCGACGCGCGATCGACCCGGGCGTCGCCCGCGCCTCCCAGTCGCGCCCCCATCTCGACCAGAGCAGAGGCCGCCAGCCGCGTCCACGCACGTGCTCGAGCGCACTCGCGCCGAAGACGCCGTACGGCGGGCGGTAAAGCGTCGACGTCACGCCCGTCGCGGCCTCGATCGACGCGGCGGCCCGGTCGAGGTCGACGGCAACCGCGGCGACGCGCCGGCGGAGCAGCAACCTGTGGCGATAGCCGTGCACGGCGACCTGATGGCCGGCGTCCACGATCTCGCGGGCGAGCGCGGGCCGGGCATCCACCTGCTCGCCGACCAGGAAGAACGTCGCGGTCGCTCCGTGCCGCGCCAGCTCGGCCAGCACGGCCGGCGTCCCCTGCGCGTGCGGCCCGTCGTCGAACGTCAATGCCACGTCGGGGCGACCCAGCCTCCGCTCGATCCCATAGGCGCGCGCCAGCGCCGGCACGTGCGCGGCGAGCGCCGGCAGCGCCCCGTCCACCCTCACGAGGTGAGCGCGAGGACGAGCGATGCCGCAGACGGAAGCGATCCGAGCGAGAGACCCGGAGCCGGACGCGACACGAGCGCGTCCCGCAATGCGCCCGTGAGCTCCTGCTGCGTGCTCACGACGTCGGCGATGCCGTGGCGGCGGAAGGCGGCGTTGTTCGTCCGGATGTGGCCGCGGCCCCAGCCGTACGAGATCGTCGGGCATCCGCGCACGTACGCCTCCAGCACGGTCAGCCCGCCTGTGGAGTGGACGAGGGCGTCCGCCGCCGCCAGCCATTCGCTCATCTGCTCGGTGAACCCCACGATCCGCACCCGGGGCTCCGCCGCGTACCGCCGCTCGAGGCGCTCGCCTAGCTGGGCGTTGCGGCCGCACAGGCACGCGACGACGTCGACCGGCTCGAGCGCGAGGGCGGTGTCGATCGCGCCCTCGAGGTCGCCCACGCCCCAACCGCCGCCCGACACGAGCACGACCTTGCCCTCGTCCGGCAGGCCGAGGGAGCTGCGCGCCGCGCGCGGGTCGCAGGGGTGCGCGAACTCGGGCCGGGTCAACCCGTGCACCGCCTGCACGAGCGTCTCGCCCGCCACCGCACGCACCTCGTCCTCCGACTCGGGGTGAGTGACGAGGTGCAGGTCGATGCCCGGCGCCGCCCAGTAGTGCATCGCGGCGAGGTCAGTGATACCGGCGACCACGGGAACCGCGAGCCGGCCCTTGCGGCGCAGCCCCCCGAGCACCTCGGTCGTCATCGGATAGACGGAGACGATCACGTCGGGCTCCACGCGCCGCACGAGCCGCTCGATCCCGCGCGAACCGAGTGCGCGCACGACCGTCTGCGTGACGCGCCGCGTCGGCCCGAGCCGGACGCAGAACCAGAATGCGGCGTCCCAGATCCACTCGAAGCGAAAGAACACGAATCCGGGCGCGCGCTCGTTGACGAGCACGAACGGCTTGCCCATCGCCCGCAGCCCGTCCTCGATCACGACCTCGACGTCCCGTGATTCCCGACGCAGCTGGTCCGCGAGCGTGCGCGCCGGTAGATCGTGCCCCTCCCCGACGCTCGCCGTCAGGATGAGCACGCGCGTCATTGCCTCGTGAGCGCTCCCAGAAGCGCGCTGACCCGATGCGAGGAAACCGACGGGTGCCGCATCTTCGCGTCTTCGTTCACGCGGTACCGGTTTCTGCGGCCGACGCGCTCGCGCAGGACGTACCCCTCTTCGACGAGATCGCCGAGCACGCGATGCGCCTGTCGCTCCGTGAGCGCGGCTCGCTCCGCGAGCTCCCGCACCGTGGCTTCCGGCGTTCGCGCCACCTCGACGAGCATCGCGCCGTGCGAGGTCACGAAGGCCCAGGTGCGACGCGACTCGGCCACGACGGCAGGCTAGCTACGCGGCGAGAACTGCGCCGACCTTGTCGACCAGCTCTTGCGGCGTGAAGGGCTTCTGAATAAACGGTCCTTCGGCGGCCGCGTCCGTGTAGCCCGACGTGTAGAGGATGCGCACGCCCGGGATCTCGGCCGAGATGCGCTCGGCGAGCTCGAACGCGTCCATCTCGGGCATCACGATGTCCGTCACGAGGAGGTCGACGGATTCAGCCTCGCGCGCAAGCTCGATCGCGAGCGTCGGGGTGGCCGCCGCGATCACGGTATAACCCGCAGCCTCGAGGGTCAGCGTGATCACGTCGCGCACGACGTCCTGGTCGTCGACTACGAGAATGGTGCGGCTCACCGCTGCAGTGTCGCCGGACGCGGCGTTCGCGGGGATCCCCGAAACGGGTTGCGGCTCCGTCGAGTGCTCGTTCATACGCATTTCCTACTGGTGCGCCGTCTTCGCCGGCGGCCAGTGCGGCGAGATGTCGGGATCCCCGAGGTCGCCGTAGGGCGTGCAGCGGCCACGCAGCAGCTGGCGATCGGCGGCGAGCAGCTCGTTTACCCGGCGGTTCGACGGAACCGCGTTCCGCCACGCGATCCGGTACTCGCGGCCGAGCCTGACCAGTGCTGCCGGCGCGCGCTTGCGCGGCGAGCGGAGGACGAAGTACCCGTGACCCGGCTCCATGACGACGGCGCGCGTCCGCGCGAGCGCCGCGGTCGCGGCGCGCGCCTCGCCGGGCGACGCCGCGTAGAAGACCCAGACGCCGTAGCGCGGCGTCTGAGCGCCGCGGAGAAACGGCAGGGCACGGTCGCACGAGTCGTCGTCGACGAGCTGGATCGACGAGACCCTCAACGAGAGCAGCCTGTCGAGCACGTTCGCCGGATGGCCGTAGTCGAACGACGAGAAGAGCGCGCCGCTCGTTCCGGTCGAACCGAACAGCACCGATTCCTTCGGTTGCCGGGCAACGGCGTCGGTCACCGCGTCGACGTGGATCGCGCGCGTCGCGTTGCGGTGCCGCAGGTCCTGGTGCAGCTCAGGCACGAGCAGCCACCCGACGAGCAGCGCGATCACGAGCACACGAAGCGGCCCGGCCCAGCGCGCGAGCGCAAGGCACCCCGCGAGCACGAGCACGAGGAATGCCGGTACCGCCGGGATCATGTAGCGGTCGAAGAACAGCGCGGAGTCGCCGCCCGCAGGCACGACCGAGAAGAAGACGACCGGCGCGGCGACCGTCAGCACGCAGAAGGCGACGAGCCGCCGGCGTCCGAGCGCGAGCAGCGCGACGACGCCGACCAGCGCGAGCACCGTGAACGCGTTCAGGTTGTGGGGACCGGGCGCGACGAAGTTCCGCGCGTCCTCCCACACCGGTCGTCCCGAGAACGTCCGGCCGCGCGTCGCGCCGGACGTCACGCCGTAGCGGTCGCCGAGGACGTGCAGCGTCCGCACGTAGTACGGAACGAACGTCAACAGCAACGCGACCACCCCGGGCCACGCTTCCCGCACGACGAGACGCGGTGGCCGCGGCGCGTACACGAGCGCGGCCGCGAAGGCGGTCAGCGCGTAGAGGGGCGCCGTGGGATGAACGAACACCGACAGCCCGAGGACGGCCCCCGCGAGCGCCCAGAGCCGCCGGTCACCGTCCTCCGCCGCCTTCAGCGCGAGGACCGTCGACCACATCAGCCACGCGAACAGCAGCGTGTGCGGCCGGCCGAACGTCGCGTACAACACGGGGATCGGCGAGACCGCCGTCAGCAGCACCACGCCGGCCGCCGCCTCGTCTCCGAGCAGGCGGCGCGCGAGGATCGCCACCGCGGGCAGCGCGACGACCAGGAAGACAAGCGAGGGGACGCGGAGCGCGGGAAGGCTGGGCGACCAGCCGAGCAGCACGTGCTCGAGCCAGAAGTGCAGCGGGCCGCCGCCGCGCTTGGTCGAGACGATGTGGAAGATGTGCCCGAACGAGAAGTCGGCGACACGAATCGTCAACTCTTCGTCGACGTTCAGGGGCGTCCACCAGACGAGCGGAAGCGACAGCCACACGACCGTCGCGGCAGCGACGACGGTCGCGACCGCCGGCAGCCGCCTACTCAGGGCGGCCGGCAGCGAGCTCGGGCACGTCGGGAGCCGACCGGTACGGGTGCTCGTCGGCGACATCGGTCTCGTGGTAGACGCTCTCGGCGTTGACGGCCCAGATGTCGTGCTCGGCGCCCTCGATCAGGTTGTCCACCGCCCGCATCGCCGTGAGCATCGAATGGTCGGAGTTGTTGTAGCGGTGCAGGCCGTTGCGGCCGACCTGCTGCAGGTTCTCGATGCCGTCCAGCCACTCGCGAATCACCTCGACACGAGTGGCGTAGTCGGCGTCGTAGATCGGGTACGCCTTCGGGACGCGGATCGCGAACCCGCGCTCGACCTTCGACGCCTCCGCGAGCCCGAGCCGCTGGAGCTCCTCGGTCGCGAGCGCGACGAGCTCGTCGTCCTCCATCGACCAGAGATCGTCACCCGCGAAGCAGAAGTACTCGAGGCCGACGCACGCCTTGTCGGGATCCGGGACCATCCACGGCGACCACGAGCGGTAGTTCTGGATGCGCCCCACGCGAACGGCCGGCTCGTGGATGTAGATCCAGTTGTCCGGGAAGAGATCCTCGCCGTCGACCACGAGCGCCACCGTCAGGAAGTCGCGGTACCGCAGTCCCTGCGCCGCGTCGATCACCTTCTGCGGCGCCTTCGGGCGCGCCATCATCACGACCTCACGCAGCGGAAGCGACGAGATGACGGCTTCGGGAAGCGTGTGCGCGACACCGCCTGCTTCGATCTCGACCACGCGGCCTCCGGCGAGCTCGATCCGCTCGACGGGGGTGCGGAGCCGGACCTCGCCGCCCTCGGCCTCGATCGCGCGCGTCATCGCATCCCACATCTGGCCGGGGCCGAAGCGCGGATAGTTGAACTCGGAGATGAGGCTCTTCACCTTGTCGCCCTTGTTGCCGAAGAACGCGGCGCGCGCGGCGGAGAAGAACGAGAGGCCCTTGATCCGCTGCGCGGCCCATTCGGCGCGGATCTCCGAGGTCGGCACGCCCCAGACCTTCTCCGTGTACGACTTGAAGAACAGCTCGAAGAGCCGCCGCCCGAAGCGGTTCGACACCCAGTCCTCGAGCGAGTCGTCGACCTTGTTGCGTTTCACCGCTGCGCGCAGGTATGACGCCATGCAGCGCGCGAGCTCGACCGGGCCGAGCTTCCTGACGACGTCGGACCCGCGCAGCGGGTAGTCGAGGTAGCGGTTGTTCCAGTAGATGCGCGACATGCGCGGCCGCCGCAAGAACTCGTCGCCGAGGATCTCGTGCCAGAGAGCGTCGACCTCGGTCACCTTCGTGAAGAAGCGGTGACCGCCGAGGTCGAACCGGTAGCCGTCGATCTCCACCGTCTTCGCGAGCCCGCCCACCTGGTCCTCGGCCTCGAGCACGATCACGTCGTGCCCCGCCCGCTCGAGCAGGTAGCCGGCGGTCAGCCCGGCCGGGCCGCCGCCCAGCACGAGCGTGGTCTGCGAAGTGTCTTCGGACATGGGCGGCCGCGGGGCCGCCTCAATGTAGATGATCGATCAGGCAACTCGGCGATAGACGAAGGCTTGCAGCGGCTTGAAGTAGTTCCTCTTCGCGGCGATCTCGTCGCTCGCGATGTGCGCGACGAGGTGGAGCCGCGGATCGCGCTCCAGCAGCCACGTCCAGGCAGATGACTTCTCCCAGACGAGCCTCGTCCAAGTCGCACGCCAGGCGCGGTAGTCGCGAAACACGGGTGCGACCACGACGAACTCGCCGCCGCGCGGAACGGTCGCGAGCAGCGCGTCCAGCGTCGCCTTCGCACGCGTGTCGCGAAGCCGTCCGACCGCGTCACGCCAGTCGAACAGCCGTGGGTCGTTCATCGGCCCGAGCGTCGTCGCCCACCGTTGCCGTGCGCCGAGGTAGTACCGAAGCACCGGTGTCTGCTCGGGATGCGTCGAGATCACAAGCTCACCGGAATGGAGGTACGGCTGGACGCCGGCCGCGATCTGCTTCGCGTTCTCCTTGTCGTTCCGCACGCTGTAGCCGCCCCAGAAGAACACGATGGCGACGAGCGCGACGAAGCCGACGCGCTCGGCGCGCACGATTCCGCGCGCGCCGAGCAAGACGAGCGGCCCGACGATGATCGCAAAGTATCGCGCCGTCCACGCCGGGGAGATCTGCGACACGACGAATGCGCCGAGGATCGCAACGCCGGCGATGGTTGCGAGCGCGAGGACGATCGTTCGCTCCTCGTCCCGCCTCGCCTGCACGACGGCGCCGAGGCCGACGACGGCGGCGAGCAGCAGCGCGATATAGGGCCCGTCGCCGCCGAGCACGGAGCTCGGAGCGAGCATGAGATCGTGAAAGCCGGGCGTCGCCGACCACGGGGCGCCGGTGTGCTTCGCCTGCGACAGGAGTGTCGGCAGCCACGGGAGATACAGCACAGCGGTACCGGCAGCGACGAGCGCGAACACGCGCAGCCGGTCCCGTGCAAAGGCGACCGTCGCGACTGCGAGGCCGAAGCAGAAGAAGATGCCCCAGTTGTGCGTGTAGACCATGAGCGCGAGCGTCGGGACGAGTGCCACGGCCCACGCGCGACGGCCGCGGAGCACTCCTTCGATGTACGCATACGCGGCGACGAACGAGAGGAACGCCTCGACCTCGTACATGCGCGCCTCTTGCCCGTAGTAGGTGAGGAACGGCTCGAGAGCGGCAAGCAGTGCTGCGAGGAACGCGGTGGTACGGTCGCGGAAGATCGCGCGCGCCGCCGCGTATGCGACCGGGATGCATGCCAGCCCGAAGAGCAGCGAGAGGGAGTGCAGCGCCCGCTCGCCGTCGCCGAACATCCTGATCCACAGGCCGAGCAGCATGTAGTAGGCAGGCGGGGAGCCGTCCTGACGCAGGAGCCCGGGGATCGACGACCAGTGGTGGTGCGCGACGCCCACCGAGATCCCCTCGTCGATCCAGAGTCCGGCGCCGAGTTGGCGCGTCCGCAGGAACACCGACAGCGCAACGAGGGCTGTGAGCGCGGCGGGCGTCGCCCACGGCGAGGCGATCGCCTGCCGCAGGCCGACGCCGGGCCTGCGTGCTGCCTCGACGCTCGCCAAAGTCGGTTGAACGTACCAGCGATGGTCGGCCGGGGGTCGGTGGTCGCGTCCGTCGCCCCGCGCTCGAGATGACTAGCCGCTCGGCCGCGAGGCCTGAGACGCCTGGAGCGTCACCACCGTCCTCCGTCCGCCGACGGTGTGGACGACGTCGACCGTGTCGTTCTTGCGGTACGTCCCGGCGACGCCGAGGAAGAGGCTGAGCCAACGCCAGAAGCCGAGCTTCCCCTCACGCGCGAGCTCGTGACGGAAGACGAGCGTCCGTCCCTCCTGGTCGAAATCGACGCCACGTTGTTGCGGCACGCCGTTCAAATAAACGTCGAACTCGGTGCCGACGTGATCCGGCAGCTCCACCTGACTCCGCGATTCCACCCTCTATACGATGCCACTCGGCGTGCGCCGCTTCGCCTTTGCCACTCTCGTCACGACCGTGGTCGCGCTGACGACCGCTCTTGTCGCCGACGCCGGCAACGGAGGGTTCCTGCCCGGCGAGGCGCATTCGCCGAACGCGCACCGCGTGCATGCGGCATTCGTCTTCGTGGCGATCTTCACCGGCATCATCCTCTTCGCCGTCGAGGGCGCCCTCGTCGTCTTCGTCATCAAGTACCGCAGGGGCAAGCGCGCCGCGAACGCCGAGGGGCCGCAGATTCACGGGTCGACGAAGCTCGAGATCATCTGGACCGTGATCCCCGTGTTCGTGCTCGCGGCGATCGGCAGCTACGTCTTCTACAAGCTGCCCGGCATCGCCGACGCGCCGAAGGCCGCGGCGGCCAACGAGACGACCGTGACGGTTTCCGGCCGCCAGTTCTACTGGCTCTTCCGGTACCCCAACGGCGCGGTCTCGATCGACCGCCTCGTCGCTCCTGCCGACCAGGTCGTGCACGAGCGGGTGACCGCCCCGACGTGGGACGTGATCCACTCGTGGTGGGTTCCGGACTTCGGCGTCAAGTTCGACGCCATCCCCGGCAAGGTGAACAAGACGTGGTTCAAGGCGCCCGCAGGCACGTACCGCGCCCGGTGCTACGAGCTGTGCGGGATCCAGCACGCGGCGATGACGGCAACGGTGGACGTCGTCCCGCGCCAGGACTACGAGACGTTCGTCGCCGACCGGGCCAAGGGCGGGGCCGCGCTCGGCAAGGAGGAGTGGCAGGGCGTGTGCATGAAGTGCCACCGCCTCGACGAGCGCTACATCGGGCCCAAGCTGCGGGGCAACTCGCTGCTCGGCGATCGTCGCGCGATCGAGTTGTTGCTTCGCCAGGGACGGGGGCAGATGCCGTCAGTGGGCCGTGACTGGAGCGGGGCGCAGGTCGACGCGCTGATCGCGTACACGAAGCGCTTCGCCACCACGGGAGGAACCGGCTGATGGCCGTGAACGTCGAGACCGTCCAGCCGTACCGCACCGACTGGCGTCGCGGCCGCCTCACTTCGTGGCTCACGACGGTCGACCACAAGCGCATCGGGCTCCTCTACATCTGGACGGCGCTCGTCTTCTTCGCGATCGGCGGCCTGCTCGCCCTCTTCATGCGCGCGCAGCTCGCGACGCCGGGCGAGCACCTGCTCACGAAGAACTCGTACAACCAGGCGGTGACGATGCACGGGACGACGATGATCTTCCTCGTCATCGTCCCGATCCTCGCGGGCTTCGGCAACTTCCTGGTCCCGCTGATGATCGGCGCGCGCGACATGGCGTTCCCGCGCCTGAATGCGCTCTCGTACTGGTTCTACTTCCTCGGCGGCGTGGTGCTGATGCTCAGCTTCTTCGCCGTCAACGGCCCGGCACGCGGGGGCTGGACGATGTACACGCCGCTCTCGACGCTGCACATGCCGGGCAACGGCCCCGACCTGTGGATCCTCGGACTGCACATCCTCACGATCTCGTCGCTCGCCGGCGCGATCAACTTCGTCGTGACGATCCACAACATGCGCGCTCCCGGGATGTCGTGGATGCGCATCCCGCTCTTCTGCTGGACGATCGTGACCTACGCGTGGCTGCTGATCATCGCGCTGCCGACCCTGTCCGCGGGACTGACGCTGATGCTCCTTGACCGCCAGGTCGGCACGCACTTCTTCGACCCCGGTCACGGCGGCAGCCCGATCCTCTACCAGCACGTGTTCTGGTTCTTTGGGCACCCCGAGGTCTACATCATGATCCTGCCCGCGATGGGGATCGTCTCGGAGATCATCCCGAAGACGGGCAGCACCATGATGTAGACCTCGGGATGGCCGAAGAACCAGAAGACGTGCTGGTAGAGCACCTGGTTTCCGCCTTGCGACGGTAAGAAGAAGTGCGTGTAGCCGCGCCGGTCGAGCAGCAGC
>JBJMKB010000115.1:0-16839 GCA_045806045.1 Gaiellaceae bacterium
GTGAACATGGACTGGCAGCACCTGATCATGAACGGCGAGAACCTCGCCGAATACGCCGCGCTGCTCGCCGCCGAGGGGCTGCTCGGCCACCAGCACGCGAACTCCGGCTGGGGCACCTTCGACGACGACAACATGGTCGGCGCAACGGCGTTCATGGAGACCCTCGAGCTCGCGGTCGAGCTGCGACGCGCGGGTTACGGCGTCGACGGCGACGAGCGCCGTCTCGGCTTCGACCTGTACCCGTACACCGAGGACGCCGTCGGCGCGGTCAAGCGCTCCGTCCTGCAGTGGCGGTTCATCGACGGCATCGCGGCGAGGCTTGACGGCGCGGAGCTGCGTGCTGCGCAACAGGAGAAAGACGCGGTCCGCGCGTACGAGCTCGTGTACGCCGCGCTGGGCGCGTGAAGTGACGATCTGATCCCAGTGGTCGTCGGAGCCGGCGCAGACGGTGGGAATCCCGGGCGGCTATGGCTCGTTAGTTGCGGTGTCAAGTAAAGGGAGGGAGTCGCCATGACAACCGCAATCATCGGAACCGGCAACATCGGTGGAACGCTCGCGCGGCATCTGGTCCGGGGCGGCGAGCCAGTCGTCCTCGCGGCCAAGGACGACGCGAATGCAGCAGCGCTCGCGCAGGAGCTCGGCGAGCTCGCGCGCGCTGCCTCGGTCGAAGAGGCGATCGCGGACGCCGAAACCGTCGTGTTCGCCGTCTGGCTCGACACGACCAAGGAACTGATCGCAACAGACGCGCGACTGCTCGAGAACAAGGTCGTCGTCGATCCCTCGAACCCGCTCGGGTTCGACGAGAGCGGGCAGGTGATCCGGACACTTCCCGAAGGACAGTCGGCCGGTTCGGTGGTCGCCGATCTGCTTCCCGCGGGCGCGCACTACGTAAAGGCGTTCGGCACGCTCGCCGCAGACGCCCTCGCGAGCGCGTCAAATCGCGAGCCGCAGTCGGCCGTGCTCTTCTACGCCACCGACGACGACACCGCTGCGACGACGATCGAACGGCTGATCCATGCCGTCGGCTTCGAGCCGTTGAAAGCGGGCGGGATCGCCGACGCCGGACGGATCGAGACGCCCGGCGGCGACCTCCACCAGGCCGGCCTGAACGGCGCACTGCTCGATCTCGACGAAGCGCGTGCCAGGTTGGAGTAGTTGAATGAGGACGAGTCCAAAGAGGATCGGCTTCCTCTCGTTCGGCGCCTGGCACCCAGCCGGCGGGCTGACCCACGCTGGCGGCGATGCGCTTCGCCAGACAGTCGAGCTCGCGGTTGCCGCCGAGGAGATCGGGATCGACGGGGCGTTCGTTCGCGTCCACCACTTCGCCCGCCAGCTCTCCTCCCCCTTTCCGCTGCTGGCGGCGATCGGCGTCAAAACGAGCCGGATCGAGATCGGCACCGGTGTGATCGACATGCGCTACGAGAACCCGCTCTACATGGCCGAGACTGCCGCGGCGACTGATCTGCTCGCCGATGGCCGGCTTCAGCTCGGGGTCAGCCGGGGCTCGCCTGAACCCGCCTGGCGCGGCGCCGAGGCGTTCGGCTATTCGGTCGACCACGACGAGGCGCGCGAGAAGACAGCGCTCTTCCGCGCCGCGATCGCCGGGGCCGGCGTCGCCCACGCCGACGAGGGCGGCCGGCCCGGGAACGCAATGCTCCCGGTTCAGCCGCAGGCGCCGGGGCTCGCCGACCGCATCTGGTGGGGCTCCGGCTCGCGCGAGACCGCCGTCTGGGCGGGGGAACAGGGGATGAACCTGATGAGCTCTACGCTCCTCCTCGAGGACACGCAGGTGCCGTTCGACCAGTTGCAGGCCGAGCAGATCGAGCTCTTCCGCGAGGCCTGGAAACGCCGGCCACACCCGGCAGCCGCGCGTCTCGGTGAGCCGCAGCGTGATCCCGATCACTTCCGACCTCGACCGGCGTCTCTTCGGCGCTGACGCGAACGAGGACCAGATCGGCTGGCTCGACGGCGCGACGAGCCGCTTCGGCCGCAGCTACAGCGGAGAGCCCGACCAGATCGCCGACGATCTCGCGAAGGACGCCGCCGTTCAGGCCGCCGACACGATCCTCCTAACGGTGCCGAGCCAGCTCGGCGTCGACTACAACGCCGCGATGCTCGAGACGATCGCCCGCGAGATCGCACCCGCACTCGGCTGGAGCCCGAAGAACCTGGCCGACCCCATCCGATGACCGCCACTACCCGGCGATCGCGGCGACGACCGCGTCGCAGTTCGTCACTGTCGAGACGTTCTGCAGTGCGTAGTTGATCGATGCGTTGTGCCAGTCGGCGTTCATCGTCGAGCAGCAGTCCTCAGGCACGAACATGAAGTAGCCCTTGTCCGCGCCGGAGCGCGCGGTGTGCTCGATCGACATGTTCGTCCACGCGCCGGTGACAATCACATGGTCTCGGTCGAGGCCGCGGAGCAGCGATTCGAGGTTCGTGTCTTGCCAGCCGCTCATCCGCATCTTCTCGACGAGCAGGTCGCCGGGCTGACGTTCGAGTCCCCGCACCGGCTCGGCGCCCCAGCCGCCCTTGACGAGCGCGCGGCTTTCCTGGACGCTCTCGAATAGCGGAGCGTTCAGCTTCAGTCCTTTCGCGCCGTCCTCGACGACGTACCAAATGTGGATCACCGGGACGCCTGCTTTGCGGCAGGCATCGGCGAGGCGGCGGCAGTTCTCGACGACGTTCTGCTCGGCTGCATGGTGGGGCGCGCCCGAGTCAGCGAACGCGCCACCCTCAGAGATCACGTCGTTCTGCATGTCCTGAATGATCAGCGCCGCCCTGTCGCGCTCGATGCTGATGGTCACCCGATCACCGGATTCGTGAGCCTGCCGATGCCCTCGACCTCGACCTCGACGGTATCGCCCGGCCGCAAGGCGATGCGCGGGTCGCGGAAGTAGCCAACACCCGGCGGCGTCCCCGTGAGGATCAGGTCGCCGGGCTCGAGCGTCATCACCGCCGAGGCAAACGCAACGATTGTCGGGACGTCGAAGATCAGATCGCGCGTGCCGGCGTCCTGCAGCACGGTGCCGTTCACGCGCTGCACGACGCGCAGGTCGTGCGGGTCGGGGACCTCGTCGCGCGGCACGATCTGCGGCAGGACCGGGCAGAACGTGTCGAAGGCTTTGCCGCGGAACCACTGGCCGTCCCCGAACTGCAGGTCGCGCGCACTGACGTCGTTGGCGACCGTGAACCCGAACACGTGGTCCATCGCCGCGCCGCGGTCGACGTTGCGTGCTGTGGCTCCGATCACGACGGCGAGCTCCGCCTCGCCATCGACGTGCTGCGATGCTGGCGGGAGGACGATCGGCTCACCAGGACCGATGAGCGTGTTGGGAAACTTGCCGAACAGCAACGGCTCCGCCGGAACCGGCATGCCGCTCTCGCCGGCGTGGTCGTGATAGTTGAGCCCGACGCAGACGATCTTCCCGGGACGGTCGAGCGAGAAGAAGGTCTGCCACGTCGGCGTGAGGGCGCTCTGCACGACGGCGTCAGACGGCCGTCATGCCGCCGTCGACGACGACGGCGGCACCGTTGAAGAAGCCTCCGCCCGGACTCGCAATGAACGCAATCGTTGCCGCGATCTCCTCGGGCGTTCCCATCCGGCCGTCGAGCTGCCGGGCGGCCATGCGCTCGCGCGCGGCCGCCGGATCGCTGTCGGCGGCGATGATGCGGTCGATCCACTCGGTCTCGACGGTGCCCGGGCACACGGCGACGCAGCGGACTCCGAGCGCCGCGTAGTCGGCGGCGACGGAGCGGGTCAAGCCGATCAACCCGGCTTTCGAAGCACAGTAGGCGGCGCGAGCCGCCAGGCCTACGACGCCCGCGATCGATGCGACGTTGACGATCACGCCAGAGCCGGTGTCGAGCATCAGCGGCAGGATCGCTCGCGTCAACAGGAACGGTCCGGTCAGGTTAATGGCGATGACGCGATTCCAATCCTGGTCGCTGGTGTCGAGGACCGTCGCGGCGATTCCAACGCCTGCGACGTTGACGAGCAGGTCGGGGCTTCCCATCGACGCCAATACCTTCCGCACGGTGACGCCGAGCTGGTGCGGGTCGCGCACATCCGACTGGAACGTCTGCGCGACGCCCGACGTGGACTCGATCGAGCGCGCCGTCTCCGCCATGCCGGACGCGTCGACGTCGACGAGCGCGACGCCGTATCCGTCCCGTGCAAGGTGAAGCGCAGTGGCGCGTCCGATGCCCGACGCCGCACCGGTGACGACCGCGGTCTTCATCGCGGTTCGGCCCAGGGCTCACCGGCGAAGACGTTTGCGGGGAGCCCGGGAGTCGGCCGGTCGAGCTCGAACACGGAGCCGGATGCCGGCCACTCGTCGAGCTCGCGTTTGGAGAGCCCGAACGCCGCTGTCGTGATGAACATCGTTGTGAGGTCCGGCCCGCCGAACGTCATGCTCGTCGGTCGAAGTGCGGGAACGGCGATCGTTTCCCGCACCTCTCCACTTCCGTCGAAGCCGACGATCTGTGCGCCGTCCCAGAACGCGCACCACAACGTGTCTTCGCTGTCCATCTCGATGCCGTCTGGAACTCCGGGCAAGTCAGTTGTGTCGACGTACAGGGACCGATCTTCCAACCGACCCTCTTCGTCGTCGAAGCGGTAGCGGTAGATCGCGTCGTTCCGCGAGTCGACAAAGAACAGCCAACGCCGATCGGTCGACCACGTGATGCCGTTCGAACAGAGAAATCCCCGATCCGCCGACCGATAAGACAGATCGGGAGCAAGGAGATAGAGCTCGCCTACGGGACGCGTCTCGGCGTATTCCAGTGTGCCGACCCAGAAACGACCGGCGCGATCGACCGCACCGTCGTTGAACCGGCAGTCTGCCTCGGCCGGTGAGGCCGCGATGAGCTGCTTGGCTCCGGTGTCCACGTCGATCCAGTACCAGCCGCTTCGCAGTGCGCCGAGGAGCGCGTTGGGCTGCGTCGTGAGTGCGATGCAGCCGACGTGCTCACCGACCTCGACTTGCCGGCTGTGCGACGTGGCCGGGGCCAGGACGTTGATAACGCCTCCGATGATGTCGACCCAGAGCAGCCGTTCGTCGCGGCTGTCCCAGATCGGGCCTTCGCCGAGCGTCGCCTTGCCGCAGGCGACGAGCTCGATCAGAGGACTGCGCCGACCCGCCAAGGGGAGATCTCTTCGGCGCCGAACCCCAGGAGCTCCGACTTGCTCAGCTCGCCCGACGCCATCCGGACGATCGCTTCGAACAGCTGCGCCCCCCGCTCGAGCTGGCCGGCTCGCGTCGTCGCGCCGCCGGCGTCGAAGTCGATGTCGTGCGACATGCGCTCGTAGAGCTGCGTCGTGCTGCTGATCTTGAGGCACGGCACCGGCCGCGAGCCGTAGACGGAGCCCCGGCCGGTCGTGAAGGCGAGGACGTTCGCGCCCCCGGCCACCATGCCGGTCGCCGAGACCGGGTCGTACCCGGGTGTGTCCATGAACGTCAGCCCGGGACTGATGACGGGCGCCGCATAGTCGACGACGTCGCTCAGCGGAGCGCTCCCTCCCTTCAGGACCGCGCCGAGCGATTTCTCCCAGATCGTCGTGATGCCGCCGTCGCGGTTCCCCGCCGACGGGTTGCTGTCCAGCTGCACGCCGTTGCGCGCTGCGTAGTCGAGCCACCACGCGATCTTCTCGTCGATGCGACCTCCGACCTCCGGCGTCACCGCGCGCTCGCGGAGCAACTGCTCGGCGCCGAAGATCTCCGGGGTCTCACCGAGAATCACGCGACCGCCGGCGGCGACGAGAAGGTCGGAGGCGACACCGAGCGTCGGGTTCGCGGTGATCGCCGACGCGGAATCGCTGCCGCCGCACTGCAGCCCGAGCGTCAACTCGCTCAGCGGCACCGGTCGACGTTCGTGCTTCTCGAACGACTCAGCGAGCGCCGCGATGCGATCGACGATCGCGGCGACAGTCGCGTTCGTTCCGCCCAGCTCCTGAATGCTCAGATGCTCGACCGCGGCCGCGCTCCCGTCCAAAAAGTTTTCGGGCTGGTTCACCTCGCACCCGAGCGTCACGACGACGACCGCGGCCAGATTCGGATGGGTCGCGTAACCGCGCAACGTCCTGCGCAGAAGCTCGTCCTCCGTCGTGCCCTGAGCCATGCCGCAGCCGAGCTCGTGCGCGAGCGCGATCACTCCATCGCACGACGGGATCCCCGTGACCTTTGGTGCAGCCGCCGCCGCGGCGAGCCGCGCAACCGTCGCTGCGCAGTTCACGCTCGGAAGGATCCCGATGTAGTTGCGCGTTCCGACCCGCCCACCCGGCCGCACGTAACCAAGAAACGACGTGAGCGCTGCCTCGACGCCCGGGTGCCATGAGCCTTGCGTCTTCTTCGGTGGCGACGCGGCAGCCCGTTGCGCCGGTGGGATCGCCAGGTTGTGGACGTGGACGTGCTCGCCCGCCGCGATCGCGGTCGTAGCAATGCCGATCGGGTGGCCGAGCTTGCGGATCGTGCCGCCGGGCTCGACGTCGACGAGCGCGATCTTGTGCCGGGCCGGCACTGCAGTTCGCACGTTGAGCGACGTGCTGCCGAACGACACGACGTCGCCCGGGGTGAGTGAATGCATCGCGATCCCGACGTTGTCGACGGTCTCGTCGAGCACGAAGAGTGGTGACTCCGTCGAGGTGAGATCGGACGCACCGCCGGAAGCTGTTCCGCTGTCGTCCCACGCTTCCGTTGCGTTTCCCATCGGAAAGTGAAGCGTACTTCTGCGACATTCACAACAAGTACGCGATTATCGACTGCGACCATCCGAGAATCGCATCTCGCGCGTTGTGGCTCGTCGACAACCACATTCGTATTCCGGATGGGCGCGAGTCGACAATCGGAACGCAACAGCATTGCTTTCGAGTTCCGTCCGCTCTAGCGTCGCGCACGTCGAATGAACGCCCCGCTCACGAGCGACGATCCAGGACGCGCTGCGTCGACCTGCACGAACCGAAAGGAGCTGGCTGTCCATGAACAACAGACGTTGGATTGCCCCGATCGCGGTCGCGCTTGTCGCCGCCGCGATCACGATTGCCGCCGCGTCAGCGGCGGGAAATCACAACAACTCCACACACGCGGGCAAGCTGAAGATCGCGCTCGCCAACTCGTTCATCGGCAACACGTGGCGCCTCGAGATGGAGAACACGTTCAAGGCGGCCTGCAAAATGGAACCGTTCAAGTCAGAAGTCTCGTGCTCGGTCTACAACTCCGGCAATGACGTCGGCAAGCAGACCCAGCAGATCTCCAACCTGATCTCGCAGGGCGTCAACGCCATCGTCATCGACGCCGCGTCGCCCACAGGATTGAACGGAATCGTCAAACAGGCCTGCGCGCGCGGGATCATCGTGATCTCGTTCGACAACATCGTCACGGACAAGTGCGGCTTGACGGTCAACACGGACCAGATCAAGTTCGGGCAGCTGGGCGGCCAGTTCCTCGCAAGCCAGCTGCACGGCAAGGGCAACATCGTCATGGTCACCGGCGTCGCCGGCACATCGGTCGACACGGATCGCAACAACGGCGTCGAGTCCGTGATCAAGAAGTACCCGAACATGAAGATCGTCGCCCACTACAGCGGCAGCTGGGACTCGTCGACCGCGCAGCGCGCGACGGCCGCGCAGCTTCCCTCGCTTCCGCAGGTAGACGGCGTCTGGGTCTCCGGCGGCACGGACGGCGTCGTCAAGGCCTTCATCGACGCCGGCAAGCCCGTTCCAGTGGTTGCGGGCGAAGGCGAAAACGGCTACCGGCGGTACATGCTTCCCGCCGGTTACAACGGCAAGCACGTGAACGGAATCTCGATCGGCCAGCCGCCGTTCCTGTCGGTCGCGTCGCTCGAGCTCGCCCGCGAGATCCTCCAGCACAAGCACGCCAAGAAGAGCATCCTGCTGCCCTTCCCGGTGGTCACCGACAAGACGGTGAAGTCGGGCGTCACGGTGTTCCCGAACCTGCCCGACAGCTTCTTCGCAGACTTCACCGACTCGGGCCCGAAGGCCACGGTTGTGCTCTGCGTCAAGGCAGCGCTCAAGGGCACGCCGTGCCCCGGGGCGCTCAAGGTTCGCCTCCCGTAGGGAGCCGGTGCAGGCCCGGGCGGTCGAGATCCGACCGCCCGGGCTTGCGTTACTCATGACCGGCGTCAGATCCTGAGACCATGAACGAGACCGTGCCGGCGATCGAGGCAGTCGATGTTGCTCGTTCGTTCGGCGGCGTGCGCGCCCTCACCGCAGGCAACCTGACCGCTCAATTCGGCGAGGTGCATGGGCTCGTTGGCGAGAACGGCGCAGGCAAGAGCACGCTGATCAAGATCCTCGGCGGCGTCATCAAACCCGACTCGGGCGTCGTGCGCTTCGACGGCGAGGACGTCACACACTCGATCGTGACCGCAGCGCGCGCCCACCGCGTCGGCATGGTCTTCCAGGAGCTCACGCTCTTCCCGTGGATGTCGGTTGCGGAGAACCTGTTCGCAGGAAGCGAGCCGCGCGGCGCGAGTGGCCTGATCCAGCGCCGCAAGCTCGCGACGCGCGCCGAGGAGGTGCTGGAACGGTACGACGTGCACGGGATCGACCCGCGCGCGCTCGCCGGCTCACTGCCGCTCGCTCAACGCCAGATCGTCGAGATCACCAGCGCCTTCATGCACGAGCCGCGCATCGTCTTCCTCGACGAGCCGACGTCGGCGCTCGCCGACCACGAAGTCGCGTGGCTCTTTGGCCTCGTTCGCAAGCTGCGAGGCGCAGGAGCCGCGATTCTCTTCACGTCGCATCGCTGGAACGAGGTCGCCTCGCTGGCGGACCGGATCACGATCCTGCGAAACGGTGCGCACGTCGCAACGCGCGAGCGCTTCGACGAGGACGAGGCGGTCACACTGATGACCGGGCGCACGATCGACCGCATGTACCCTGACAAGCCGGCGCCCCCCGCCGATGCCGACGTTGTTCTTGAAGCGGACGAGCTCCGAGACGACGTCCTCGACGGTGTCTCCTTCCAGCTGCGCCGTGGCGAGATCCTCGGCGTCGGCGGCCTCGCGGGCCAGGGGCAGCCGGAGCTGTTCATGTCGCTGTTCGGTGCGCGACGGACGTCACGCGGACGGATCTCGGTCCGCGGCCGGCGCGCGCGTCTGCGCAAACCCGCCGATGCGATCCGCAATGGCCTTGCGATCGCGCTCGTACCCGAGGACCGCAAGACGGAGGGCCTGATGCTGCCGATGTCGGTCCGGGACAATCTCACACTCGCCGTGCTCGAGGAAGTCGCGCGCGGGGGAGTGATTCGGCCGTGGCGCGAGAAAGCGACCGTTGCGAAAGCCGTCGAGCGGCTGCAGATCAAGACACGCGACGCCGCGCTCCAGCCCGTGGGAACGCTCTCGGGCGGAAACCAGCAGAAGGTGCTGATCGGCCGGTGGCTCCTGACCCAGCCCGACGTCCTGCTGCTCTTCGACATCACGCGCGGCGTCGACGTCGGCACGAAACACGACATCTACCAACTCGTCGTCGAGCTCGCGCAGGAAGGGAAGGCGCTCCTCTACTACTCGAGCGAAACCGAAGAGATCGCTCAACTCTGCAATCGCGTGCTCGTCATGCGCGAGGGCCGGGTCGTCGCGGAGCTCGACCGAACCGCGGATGCCGAGTCGATCGTCGCCGCGTCCGTGTCGGTGCCGCACGCATGATCGCTCCGGAGGTGACGGTCGAGGTTGCCGCTGCGCGCAAGAGCCGGCGGCTGCGCTACGGGTTTGCGCAGAACGTGCCACTGACCTTGGCGCTCACGATCCTGGTCGCCCTGTCCGCGCTCTACATCGGGCTCTTCCACGGTCAGCTTCACAGATACCCCGGAGTCTTCGAGTGGACATCGATCGTGAACACGGCCATGCCGACCGTGCTCGTCGCTGTCGGCCAGAGCATCGTCGTCGTCACCCGCGGGATCGATCTCTCGCTCGGAGGCGTCATCGACGTCTCGAACTCGCTCGCGGCCGTGCACATGCATTCAAGTCTCGGATCGATGACGGCGTGGTCCGGAGTCGTGCTCCTCTTCGGGATGCTGTGCGGCACGGTGAACGGCGTGCTCGTCGCATACGCGCGCCTGCAGCCGATCCTGGTCACGCTTGCCACTCTCGCGATCCTCCAGGGCCTCGCGATCAAGATCCTCCCCGAGCCGGGCGGCTCCATCCCGAACGGCTACTCGAACGCACTCGCCAACCCGGGAGGGCCCTGGAGCATCTTCTACGTCGTCGCGATCGCAGGCCTCTGGCTCGTGCTGCGGCGCACGGCAACAGGCGTCCGCATCTTCGCGCTCGGAAACGACGAGTATTCCGCCCGCGCCCGCGGGATCCCGGTGAGGCGGGTGAAGACGATTGCGTACGCCCTCGCAGGCACGCTTGCCGCGGCCAGCGGGCTGTTCCTCGCCGCCACGACAACCGCCGGTGACCCCGCCGCGGGCGACGTCTACGTGCTCACGTCGATCGCAGCTGTCGTACTCGGCGGGGTCAGTTTTCTCGGCGGCCGAGGCAGCGCGCTCGGCTCGATCGCGGGCGCCTTCACTCTCACGATCCTCACGAACGTCCTCTTCTTCGCCGGGATCGACGCGTTGTACCAGTCGTTCTTCCAGGGCCTCTTCCTCTTCGTCGCGGTGCTGCTCGGAAGCTTCCTCGGCTATCTCCTGCGGAGACGCGCATGAGCGAGATCGCGGCCTTCGGCCGGCTTCAGAACAAGCTCACGCGCGACCGGAGACGGACGCTCGTCGCGTTCGCGTTCGCGTTGATCGTGTTCGTGGTCGGTGCATTTCTGCACGCCGGCTTCGCGAGTTTGGGGAGCGTGAGCGCGATCCTGGAGGTCGCGTCATTCGTCGGCTTCGTCGCGGCCGGACAGACCTTTGTGATCCTCGTCGGCGGCATAGACCTCTCCGTTCCTTGGGTGCTCAACGCGGCGGGCATCATGTTCGCGGTCTTCTCGCTCGGCCACAGTGGGCGCGCCGTGCCGGCGGTTCTGCTCGCGCTCGGGCTCGGGTTCGCGATCGGCGCGGTCAACGGCTTCTGTGTCGCCTATCTGGCGGTTCCCGCAGTCGTGATGACGCTCGCGATGAACGGGATCATGGAGGGTCTGACGCTCGGGCTCACCAAAGGCCTGACCTGCGTGCGGTGCAACTCGTACGCGCCGCGCGTGCTGCAAGACGTCGTCCACAAGGACCTGCTCGGGATCCCCGCCGACCTCATCCTTTGGTTCGGCGTGGCCGCCCTCGCCAGCGTCGTCCTCGCGTTCACGACGTACGGCCGGAAGATCTACGCCATCGGCAACAACCCGACCGCCGCGTACCTCGCAGGTGTGAACGTCAGGCTCGTGACGCTGAGCCTCTACGGATTGAGCGGGATGTTCGCAGCGCTCGCAGGCATCGTGCTCGTGTCGTACTCGGGTCAGCCGACACTCGGGATGGGCGATCCGTACCTCTTCCAGTCGATCGCCGCTGCCGTGATCGGTGGCCTCTCCATCCTCGGTGGCCGCGGCAACTATCTGGGAACGGTCGCCGGCGCCGTCAGCCTCGTCGCGCTCATCAGCCTGCTCCAGGCCGAGAACATGCCGGACTACGGGCGCAGCATCGTCTACGGCGTCGCGATCCTCGTCGTCCTCGTGCTGTTCGGACGCGACGAGCGGCTGTGAGAAGCCCAGGCCGCCAGGAGCAGAGCGTGCTTTCTGAGCTGAAGCGATCTACCGTTAGGTCCTCGATGACGACCGAGGACAAGTTCCCCAACGAGGACGCCGACGTCGATCGCCCGGGGCGCGTCGCCGACCTGACGCTGCGCGACGCGATGCTGGTCAAGATCTCGTGGATCAGGAGCTTCCTCGCCGTGGCGGAGCGCGGCGGGTTCGGCGCTGCGACGAGCAAGCTCCATCTCTCCCAATCGCGGGTCAGCGCACACATATCCGCGCTCGAGGAGATGCTCGGTTTCGCACTCTTCGAGCGCCGGGTACGGCCGACCGCGCTGACCGAGCCCGGACGCATCTTCGCCGACCACGCGCGGGAGGCTCTCGACGCATTGCAAGACGGCATCGAAGCTGCGCGCGCAGCGCTCCGGCCAGGCTATGGGCATCTGGTCGTTGGGAGCTACCCGAGCGTCAGCGCGACCTTCCTGCCTTCGGTGCTCGCCTGCATCAACGCGAGCTACCCGGCGATGTCCATCGAGATTCTCGAAGGCAACGCCGCGTCGCTCGAGGCGGCGTTGAGCTCCGGCACCGTGGATGTCGCGTTCCGGCCGTTGCAGCCCCCGGTCCGCGACCATCGCGTGACGACGAGGGCGCTCTGGCGCGAGGCCATCGTCGCCGTGATGCGCGACGACGATCCTCTCGCTGCACAGGCGCGCGTCGGCGTTCACGACCTCGAGGGACGAGCCCTGATCGGCAACCCGAGCGGCAGCCTCGAGGACGGCGGGGGATTCGACCTGCGGCACGCCGCCGGAGAAGCAGCCGACTCGCTCAGCATCGCATACCTCACCGACCAGCCTTCGACGCTCGTTTCGCTCGTGAGAGCCGCGTTCGGCATCGGCGTGATCAGCCAGCTCGCTCTCGCAACGACGACCAGCGACGGGATCGCGGTCCGTGAGATCGAGTCTCCGACCGCCTTCCGGGACGTGGCCCTGTTCTGGACCGACCAGAGCAGCAGGAACCCGAGCCTCGACGTGTTCGTCGACGCAGTCGTTCGCGCCGACCCGCCCGAGATCGCGAAGCGGCTCGACGTCTAGAGGCTTGATGTGGATCTTGCGCACTCGCGGATGGTGGCTCAGACACGGCGCATCTCGCCCAGGTCGGGCTTGAACGTAGGCACCGCTATGCCCTGCGCCCGACCCGAACGACCTGCTTGGTCTGAGCCATCCCCACAAGCACCCCAATCCACATCAAGCCTCTAGGCTTGCTGGTGACATCAGCGGTTCATCCGTGATCTGCAGCGGCGGCTGATCGTTCGAGGCGCGCGTAGGCGTCGTCCCACGGTGCACGGGCGCCAGGCTCGTAGGTCTGGGTCGTGAACGAACGGGTGACGAGCTCCCGAGCTTCGGCGATCGAAGCGAGCTCCCCGAGGGCGAGCGTTTGCACGGCGAGGTTTCCGATCTCCGCCGCCTCGACCGGGCCGGCGACGACCGGCAATCCGGTCGCGTCTGCCGTCCACTGGCAGAGCAGGCGGTTGAGCGCGCCACCGCCAACGAGGTGGATTTCCGGCGGGCGAGAGCCGGTCACGGTCTCGAGCAAGTCGATCGTCTGGCGGTATTTGAGCGCCAGGCTCTCGAGCACGCATCGTGCGACTGCCGCTTGATCCACCGGCGGCGGCTCGCTCGCGCGAACGCAGTGGTCGCGAATGCGGCCGGGCATGTCCCCCGGGGGAAGGAATGCCGGATCGTCCGTGTCGACGATCGAGCGCAGTCGTGGTGCTTCTCCGATGCGCGCGATAAGGACGTCGTAGTCGATGTCCGCACCGCTGCGCTCCCAAGCTCGTCGGCATTCGTCCAGCATCCATAGCCCGGTCGCATTGCGCAGAAGCAACGTGCCGGCGACGCCGCCCTCGTTCGTCAGGTTCGCGGCGAAGGATCGCTCATCGATGATCGGCGCGTCGACCTCGACACCGATGAGCGACCACGTCCCGGAGCTGATGTATGCGGACCCTTGCTCGCGAAACGGGATTGCCGCAACTGCGGCCGCGGTGTCGTGCGTCGCCGTGGCGACGACAACGGCTCCGCGAATTCCCGTCTCGTTGGCGACCGGCGGGAGCAGCGGCCCGAGCACGGTCGCGGGCGGCACGATCTCCGGGAAGATCGCGGGCGGAATGCCCAGACGTTCGAGTAGGTCGTCCGCCCAACCGCCCGAAACCGGATCGTAGAGCTGGCTCGTTGTCGCGTTGGTCAGCTCACACGCCTGGACGCCGGAGAGCCAGTAGTGGAAGAGGTCGGCCATCATCACGAGTGACGAGGCGGCCGCGAGCGAGGGATCGCCGGCCGCCGCCATCGCGGCGAGCTGAAAGACGGTGTTGATCGGCATCAGCTGGTTGCCCGTGCGCGCGTAGAGCTCCTGCTTCGGGATTATCGCGAACACCTTTTCCATCGCGCCCTGTGTCCGCTCGTCTCGGTAGTGCACCGGATTGCCGACGAGGCGGCCCGCACGGTCGAGGAGCGCGAAGTCGATGCCCCACGTGTCGACGGCGATGGAGTCGATGCCTCTACCTGCTTCGCGCGCCGCAAGGCGCAGGCCTTCGAGCACTCCCTCATGCAGGCGGAGCGCGTCCCAATGAAGCGTGCCGGCTGCTCGAACGGCCACGTTGGGAAAACGATGCAGCTCGGTGACGCTCAACGTGTCGCCGTCGTACCGCCCGAGCGCCACGCGGCCGCTCTGCGCGCCGAGATCGATTGAGACCATCGCTCTCACGAGCCGACGGGCCTCCGGTCAGACGACCTCGACGACATCGCGGTATTCGCGGGGGACGGACTTCGGCGGCAGCTCGGTGACGAGAACGCTGACCTCGTCCCAGCTGACGGCCTGCGCGAGCTCCGGCGCATCGAGCTTGCTGACGTCGACAGCAAGGATCACTTCCGCCGCGTTATCCGCGAGCGCGTGCTTGATCTGCGCTTCCTCGAGATATCGCTCGGTGGCGCCGAGCGAGCTGTCGACGCCCCCGGCCGAGATGAACAGCCGTCGCACGGCGAGGCCCTTGCAGACCTTCTCGGCGATCGGGCCGACGAGACTTCCGGTCTCCGGATGAAGCTCGCCGCCCGTGAGGATGATTCGGTCGAGCGACCTGCGGCTGAGCTCCCGGTATGTCTCCAGACCGTTCGTCAGAACCGTCAGAGGGAGATTGTCGAGGTGGCGCACGAGGTGAAGAATCGTCGACGAGCTGTCGAGTGCGATCGCCGCTCGCGCCGGCAGCATCTTCGCGAGCTTGGCGGCGATCTGTGCCTTCGCGCGCGCATGCACCTTGTATCGCTCTGCGAAGCTCGGCCCGACAACCGCGACGGCACCACCTCTGATGCGACGGGCGATCCCTGCCGCTTCCAACTGCACCAGGTCGCGGCGGATCGTCATCGGGCTTACGCCGAGACGAGTCGCCATCTCGGCGATCTTGATCGACCCCGTCGTGATGAGGTGATCACGCAGCGTTGCCAGACGCGCTGTCATCTCGTCTTGATCGAATGCCGACTCAGTCATGCGTGTCTACATATCCTTTCCGGTGAAGCAGGATGTCGAGTGCGACGGCAAGCAGGATGACTGCTCCCTCGACTGCTTGCTGGTCATAGACCTGGAAGCCGAGCAGGCTCAGCCCGTTGATCAGCACCGCTAAGAACAGCACGCCGAGGCCGGTCCGGGCAATTGAGCCCTGGCCGCCGAACAGGCTCGTCCCGCCGATGATGACCCCTCCGATCACCGGGAGCAGGAAGGGCGCCCCTGTGTCGGCGTTCGCGGCAGAGAGCGACGCGACGAGCTCGACACCGGCAATGCCCGAGAAGACACCTGCGGCGGCGTAGACGCTCCAGGTCACGAATCTGACGTCGACGCCCGAGATTCGCGCGGTCTCCGAGTTCGCTCCGAGCAGCTGCACGCGTCGACCCCACGTCGTTCGGGTCAGGGCGAGTTGCGCGAGCACGAAGAGGGAAACAGTGATGATCGCGGCCGCCGGGATCCCGAGCACCTTTCGAAAGACGAGATTGTCGAGCCAGAACGGCAGCGGTCCGAGCGTGCTGCCTTTTGTGAGGTAGACGGTCAGTCCAGATACGAAGAACATGCCGGCGAGCGTGACAACGAATGGCGTCAGCTCGAAGAAGGCGATCAGGAGCCCGAGCGTGCTTCCCGTCAAGAAGCCTGCGCCGATGCCCGCAGCAATTCCGAGCGCGATGCTGTGTGCGTGCAACATGACTGCGGAGGCCGCGATACCGGCGGCGCCGATCGTCGACCCGACCGACAGATCGATTCCCGCAGAGATGATCACGAACGTCGCGCCGATCGCAGCAATTCCCAGCGCCGCGTTCTGCTGGAGGATGTTCAGAAGGTTCTGTTGCGTGAGAAAGTCGCTCGTCGTCAGCGAGAAGACCGCACCCATTAGGACGAGTGCCGGGATCAGCGCGAGGTCGCGCAGGCGGCCGATCACCATCCGCCTGATCCCCATGCGGCGTTCCCCGGCCGCCGAGGAGCCGGTCACCCGTTGCACGGGCACTTCTGAGGTTTCGACCACACGCTGCATGTCGTCACATGTCTGGACCGACGCGTCCGCCGGCCCAGAGCTTTCTGCGTCTCTACTTCTTGAATCCGTTCGGGCCGTACGCGCAGCCCCAGACGTTGGAATGCGTCGCCTTGTAGTTCTGCTGGCTGAGCGTGAGGCCGGGGACCTTCACGACCTTGGCCGCCTTGTTGGCGAGGATCGCGTCGATCGCGCTCGGTCCGAACTCGCCGACCTGCGTGGCCACGTCTGCATCGATCCACTTGGTGCGCAGCGCGTAGCAGCCGTTGTTGTCGCCGTCGATGGTGACGATCGTGACGTGCTTCGCATTGCCGACCGGATAGAAGTGCTGCGTCGCCTTGAGCGCCGAGACAACCGCAGGCAGGAGGTAGTCCGACGGATCGAAGATCGCGTCGATCTCAGGATGTGCCTGGAACGCGTTGGTGACGCCGTTGAGCGCCGTGGTCGGGTCCCAGTTCGTCGGGAGCTGCTGAACGACCTTGATGCTCGAGCAGCTCTTCGCGGCGCGGAGGAACCCGTCGCGACGCCCGATCGCATTGGCATCCGTGAGCGCCCCGACCATGAGCAGGACGTTCAGCGGCTTGTGCAGCGAGCACATGTAGTTCGCAACCTTGGCGCCGTCGCCCAGCGCGTTCCCGGTCAC
>JBJMKB010000116.1:0-10553 GCA_045806045.1 Gaiellaceae bacterium
CGATCTCCATCCGGTCGCAGAGCTGTGCGAGCTCGTTCACGAGCGCGATGTTGACGGCGCGGTAGATGTTCTCGAGCAGCTTCGTCAGCTCGGCGGCGTCGGGCGTCGACACCTCGTGCACCGAGTCGATCGCGCCGCGATACACCTCGGCGGCGGCGGCGGTGCTCGCCGGGTTGATGCCGCCGACGATCTTCGGCGTCGTCTTCGTCGTCCAGTCCTCGCGGCCGGGGTCGACGCGCTCGGGCGACATCGCGAGATGGAAGTCCTCGCCCGCCTTCAGCCCCGAGCCCGCTTCGAGCAGCGGCTGCAGTATCTCCCGCGTCGTCCCGGGCCACGTCGTGGACTCGAGGACGACGACCTGGCCGCGCTGCAGCACCGGCGCGAGGCTCCGGGCGGCGCTCTCGATGTGGGAGAGGTCCGGCTCGCGCTGGCGCGAGAGGGGCGTCGGCAATGCGATCAGCACCGCATGCGCGCGCTTGACCTGTTCGTAGTCGTTGGTCGCGACGACGAGCCCTTTCTGCGTCAGCGCCGCAAGGCGCTCCGAGCTCACGTCCTCGATGTGGCTCTCGCCGCGGTTGAGCGCGTCGACGACCGGCTTCTGCACGTCGACCAGCACGACGCGCCTTCCCGCTTCGGCGAACGTCGCGGCAAGCGGCACGCCGACGTACCCCGCGCCGATGACGGCGACGTCGTAGAGGCTCTCCTCGGGCACGGCGCTCAAGGGTACAGGGCGGCTGCAATCCGCTCAGCTGCGTGGCCGTCGCCGTAAAGCGGGGGCGCGTCCGCGGGGAAGCGGGCCGCCGTCAGCGCCGCCTGCAGCGACTCCGGCTCCGCGAGCGCGTTCGCACCCGCCTCGACGGTGTCGACCCACTCCGTGCTCGGTCGCAGCGTCACGCATGGGACGCGCATCCAGTAGGCCTCCTTCTGCAGGCCGCCCGAGTCGGTGACGACCGCTTCCGCGCCGGCGACGAGCGCCAGCATCTCGAGGTAGCCGAGCGGCTCGGTCGCCTCGATGTTGCGGCCGAGCTCGATGCCGTACGCGGCCAGCGCGTGCCGTGTGCGCGGATGGAGGGGGAAGACGAACTCGCGGTCGCTCCGGTTGACGGCGTCGACGATCTCTCGCAGACGCTCCGGCCGCGTGTTCGCCTCCCGGTGGATCGTGAGCACGGTGTAGACGCGCGCCGGCTGCTCCGCGGCGCGCCGCGCAATCGGGACGAACAGGCGCGTCGCGTCGGCCATCACGTCGCCGACCGTCTCCACGCGACCCGCGACGCCTTCCCCCCGCAGCTGCTGCGCAGAACGTTCGTCGGGCGCGAAGAGGAGCGCGGACGTTCGGTCGACCTCGATGCGGTTCCGTTCTTCGGGCATCGACAGGTCGAAGCTGCGCAGTCCTGCTTCGACGTGCGCGACGGGAATCGCGCCCGCTGCGCGCGCTCCGGCGGCCGTCGTATTCGTGTCGCCGTAGACCAGCACCCAGTCGGGATGCTCACGGGCGACGACGGCGCCGATTGCGCCGGTCATCGCGTCGACGTCCGAGGTGCGCAGGTCGAGCCGGTACGCCGGCGCGGCAATCGAGAGTTCGTCGAAGAACACCTGCGACATCTCCGGGTCCCAGTGCTGCCCCGAGTGCAGGACGATCTCCTCGATCCCTGCTTCGCGCAGTGCGACGGAGAGCGGCGCCGACTTGATGAACTGCGGCCGGTTGCCGACGACGGACAAAACGCGCATCGGCGCTACGATACGCACCGTTTCCCGGGCCGTTAGCTCAGCTGGTAGAGCAGGGGACTCTTAATCCCAAGGTCGTAGGTTCGATCCCTACACGGCCCACCTTTCCCGCGTTGGCCGTAACCATCGGGTTTTCGGCTGCTCCTTTTCGAACACTGCGCAACCGGGGAGAGCGGTTCCGCGACGTCAGACCGCGATGATTTCGATGAGGCTGCCCAGGCCGTCGAAATCATCAGGGTTACGCGTGTACAACGGGAGCTCGGCGGCGAGCGCGGTCGCAGCGATGAGTAGATCGAGCGCACGTCGGCCGCGCGCCTTGCGACCCGCCGCCTGAACGGTCGCGTAGAGCCTCCCGTATGCGCGGGCGGCCGCCGCGTCAAAAGGGAAAACGTCGAAGGTGGCTTCGGCTCGCTGCAGTCGATCTTGCCTTCGCGCGCGCTCCTCGGGATCCGTGTTCACGTGCGGCCCGGCCGCGAGTTCCGCCAGTGTGACAGCGGAGATAGCCACCTCGACCGGCAGCTCGGCTGGGTCGATCCTCTCGAGGTCGACGATGACCCCGGTATCCGCGAGCCCACGCGGACGCCGGGATTCAGACACGCGGGCTCGGGTCCTGGTCGAGGAGTTGGTCGAGATCGCGGCGGAAGCGCGCGTAGTCGATCGGTGGCGCACCCTGGAAGGCTGCGACTGCTTCCTCTACCGGCACGAAGCGCCGCCGTCGAATGGGCGTTAGCTCGCCAACCGGGACCCCGTTGCGCGTGACGACGAAGCTCTCGCCTCGGTCGAGGGCGCGCATGATCTCGCCGCTCTCGTTGCGAAGCTCGCGCTGTGTGATCGCCCGCGCCATGCTCCAGCCAGTGTAGCGCACGTGCTACAGGGCGCCAGCGCCTCAGACTCGGCCGGTTTGCGCAACGTCTGGTTCGGCCCATCACGCACGTGCGCGCGGAAAGGCCCGCCGGAGCGGGCCTCGCCAGTCGTCGAACATCTGTCGTCGAACCTATTCCGCGCTCAGAAGGGCGTGATGCGGTGCGGCTTGTCCCACGCGACGTGGATCAGCTCCGCCGCGGCGTCGACGAGGTCGCCTTCGCCTTCCGGGCGGGGGTGGGCGGCCGTGCGCTTGCCGTTCAGGCGCCGGGGCGCCGTCGTGTCCCACGAGAGTCTGTTCATGCGTGCACCTCCTGCACCGTGTCTGAAGAGCCGTTGTGGTCGTCGCCCGCGGGAGCGGGCGCCCGCGAGATCCGGATGTCGCCGGAGACGGTCTTCGCCCTCACCTCGACGAGGGGGCCGCCGCCGGCCGGAGCCTCGGTCGTCAGCTCGAGCTCGGACGTCGTGTCCCCGCTGACCGTGTTGCAGTCGAGGAAGACCTTCGAGCCGCGGCGGATGCCGATGCTGACGTCGCCCGACACCGAATGCGCGCTGACGTGGCCACGCATCACCGCGCCGTGGTCCTGGTCGCCGCTGACGGTGTTCGCGCTGACGTTGTCGTAGGCCTCGCCGATCGACAGGTCGCCGGAGGCCGTCGCGACGTTGATCGGACCGCGTACGACCTCGAGCGAGATGTCGCCCGATGCAGTCTGGATGTTCACGCCACTCCCGACCGCGTTCGCCGAAACGTCGCCGCTCGCGCTCTTCACGTTGACGCCGCCTTTGACCCGGTCGACCTCGACATCGCCGGACGCGGTCGCCACGTGGAGGCCGCCGAGCGTTCCGCGGGCGTGCACGTCCGCCGACTTCGACCGCACCGACAGCCCCGACTCGTGCGGGCACCGGATCCGGCACGTGATCCCCTGGCGGTCGAAGAGAAGGGCGAGGCTGAAGCCGCCGCGCCGGAGCGGCACGTCGACGACGAGATTCCGGTCGCGCAGCTCGACGCGGGCCTCATCGACCGCACGCTGCGACTCCTCGTCGTGCGCGGTCAGCTCGACCTCGATCTTGCCGTCGAGCGTGGGGTCGATGTCGATCTCGCCCGCGGCCAGCCGGACGTCGATCTCCGCGGGGCCGTCGATCTCGAAGCTCTTGTGCATTTCGTGTCCTCCCTAGCTCTGGGCGTAGCCCGACAGGCGCTTGCCGCTGACGTGCACGGGGCGCGATTCGGTCGCCCGCGCGATCGCACGCACGAGCCACGCGTTCGAGGAGACGCCTTCGTTCGCAGCGGCCCTCTCGACCGCTGCCTTCAGCGACTCCGGCAGGCGCAGGCTGATCCGCGCGGAGAGCTCCTCGCCAACCGCACCGGACGCCTCGCTGCCGCCGGAGTCGACGAACACGAGCTCCGGCTCCTGGCCCGCGAGTCGCACCTCGACATGCCCGGACGGAAGCTTCGAGGAGAGCTCCACCGCCGCCTGCGAGAGCAGATCGAAGACCTTCAGCCGGAGGTTCGACGCCAGCGCCTCGCCGAGCCGGCTCGCGATCTGGGCCGAACGCTCGTCACCGAGCTCGGCCAGTCCGCGCAAGTCCTCCTGGAGTCCCTCCAGCACGATCGTCAGATTCATCGTGACAGCACTATGACATCATACTTGGTGTCTGTCAAGCGCCATACGGATGCGACGTTGGTGTCGTTTCGTCGCGCGGCGAACCCGCAGTACGCTCCGCTGGGGCCATGACACGAGTAGCCGACAGCACTGCCTCGAGCCTCGCGGGGCCGCGCGACCTGTTCGAGACGGTCCTGCGCAACCTGAGCGACGGAATCGTCGTCAGCGGTCGTGACGGCCAGCGGCTGTTCGTGAACGAGGAAGCCGCGCGGCTCACCGGCTATCCATCCGCGGCCGCCATGCTCGAGGCGCCTGCGGACGAGGCGCGGCGGCGGTTCGAGATCTACGACGCGGATGGCCGTCCGCTCGCTCCGGACGCCCTTCCGACACGTCGCGTGCTCGCCGGCGAGACGGTCGAGCCGATGCTCCTCCGCTTCCGTTCGACGGACGACGGCCGGGATCGCGTGTCGTGGGTGTCGGCGGTCGGCGTGCGCGACGACGCCGGTGCGCTCAGCCACGCGATCGCCTTCTTCCGCGAGGTGACGGACCAGGTCCAGCTCGCCGAGCGGCGGGACGACCTCTATCGCGAGGTCCAGCAGACCTCGGCGCTTCTCGACGCGCTGTACGGCAGCGCGCCGGTCGGTCTCGGATTCTGGGACCGCGAGCTCCGCTACGTGCGCGTGAACGAAGAGCTCGCGCGGATCAACGAGCGTTCGCCGGAGGAGCACGTCGGCCGGACGTTCGGCGAGGTGATCCCGCACCTGGCGCACGTGATCGAGCCGATCGCCCGCGGCGTGCTCGAGCGGCGCCAGCCCGTGATCGGCCTCGAAATCGCCGCAGGCACGCCGAGCGATCCGGCCGCGCCACGCTTCTGGCGCGCCAGCTACTACCCGGTGCTTGCTCCCGGGGGCGACGCGCTCGGCGTCGGCTGCGTTATCGAGGAGATCACCGGCCGGCGCCTCGCCGACCAGCGGACCGAGCTCCAGCATCGAGTCACGCGCATCCTGGCCGAGGCGGATCCTTCCGACGCCACCGTCCTCCGGGTGCTCCAGACGGTCTGCGAGACGCTCGGCTGGGACGTCGCGTGTCACTGGTCGGCCGACCCCGACCAGCCTCGCAGCATCTGGGTGCGCCCGGGACTGCAGCTCGAGGGCTTCGTCGCGACGACCGAGCGTGCGTCCCTGACGCCCGAGACGCTGCCGGGGCGCGTTGCGCAGTCGGGGCAGCCCGTCTGGTTGGAGGAGCTGACGCCCGACGAGTTCGCGCGTTCGTCCGTGGCCGCCGTCGAAGGGCTTCGCACCGCCGTCGCGTTCCCGGTGCTCGTCGAGGGCGAGGTGACCGGCGTGCTCGAGGTGCTCTCGCGCGCCAGACGCGACGAGGACGGCGACTTGATGCAGTCGCTGGCCGCGATCGGCGCGCAACTCGGTCAGTTCCTTCGCCGCAAGCACGTGGAGGACGAGCGGCACCAGCTCCTGCAGCGCGAGCGCGTCGCGCGGGCGGAGGCGGAGGCGGCGTACGCGACCTTGCGGAAGCTGGAGCGCGTGACCGAGGCGACGCTCGCGCACCTCTCGCTGCACGACCTCCTCACCTCGCTGCTCGTTCGGATCGTCGAGGTGCTCGACGCCGATACTGCGGCGATCCTCCTCGTTGAGGACGACGGCGCGCTCCACGTGCGGGCAACGGTCGGTCTCGAGGAGGAGGTGCAGCACGCGGTCGCAGTCCCCATGGGTGCCGGCATGGCAGGACGCGTGGCCGCCACGCGCGAGCCCGCGCTCGTGCCCGACCTGTCGCAGATCGAGCTTGTCAGCCCGGTCCTGCGCGAGCGCGGCATCAACTCTGTCGTTGCGATCCCTCTCGTCGTCGAGGATCGAGCGATCGGCGTCGTGCACGCGGGATCGGAGGCATACGCGCACTTCGTCGAAGAGGACGCGCGGCTGCTCGAGCTGATAGCCGACAGGATTGCGCTTGCGATCAACCAGGCGTCGCTGCACGAAGCGGAACGCGCCGCGCAGGAGCGCCTGCAGTTCCTCGCCGAGGCGAGCGCACTGCTCTCCTCCTCTCTCGAGGTCGACGCGACGCTCTCGCGCATCGCGCAGCTCGCCGTGCCGCACTTCGCGGATGGCTGTGCGGTCGACCTGCTCGATCTGCGGGCAACGATCCGGCGTGTCGCGGTCGCGCACGGCGACGCGCGCACGGGCGAGGTCGCCCGGCAGCTTGCGACGGACTTTCCTCCGACGCTGCGGGAAGCGCCGCTGCTGCTGGCTTCGGCCATCGTCGTGCCGCTGATCGCGCGCGGCCGGACCCTCGGCACGCTGACCTTCGTCGCCGCCGAGCCGGGCCGTCAGTACGGACGGCAGGATTTCGACTTTGCCCAGGAGCTCGGCGCACGCGCAGCTGTCGCGGTCGACAACGCGCACCTCTATCAGGCCGCCGAACGTCGTCGCGACCGGCTTGCGTTCCTCGCCGAGGCGAGCGATCTGCTCGGGTCGAGCCTCGACGTCGAAGCGACGCTCGAGGGCATCGGGACGCTTCTCGCGAGGCGGTTCGCCGATTGGGTCGCGATCCACGTCGTACGCGAGGAGGGACCGGCGCGCTTCGCGTTCGTCGCGACACGCGATCCCGTGAAAGAGTCCGCCGCGCGCGCCGAGCTGAAGAGAATGCCCGCGCACGCCCGTCCGCCGGCGTCGGTCGAGCGTGTGCTCGGATCGGGGCAGCCGGAGCGCTGGACCGGCGCAGCCGGCGAGCTCCCGACCGAGTCGCTCGGGCGCGAGGTAGGCGTTCATTCCCGGCTCGTCGTCCCGCTGATCGCGCGCTCGCGGATCCTCGGCACGTTCTCGCTCGTCCGCAGCGAGAACCCCGAGCCGTACGACGAGGACGACGTCGAGTTCGCGGAGGACCTTGCGCGGCGCGCGGCCACGGCGCTCGACAATGCGCAGCTGTTCCGCGCCGCCGAGGAGCGTGCGCAAGCGGCGCGCGTGCTCGCGTCGGTCGGCGACGGCGTCTTCCTGGTCGACCGTGAGGGCTTCGTGCGGACGTGGAACCGCGCGGCGGCGGCGGCGACCGGTCTCGCGGAGGCGGACGTGATCGACCGGCTCGCCTCCGAGGCGATCGCCGGCTGGACGACCGTCGCCTCGCGAATCCCGATCGTCACGTCCGGGAGCCTCTCCTCACGGGCGGAGTCGCTCCCCCTCGATCTCGGCGGCCGCGAGCTGTGGCTCTCGATTCACGGCGTCGCGGTTCCCGACGGCATCGTCTACGCGTTTCGCGACCTCACGGAGGAGCGGGCGCTCGAGACGATGCGCACCGAGTTCGTCTCGACCGTGTCACACGAGCTGCGGACGCCGCTCGCTGCGATCTACGGCGCGGCGATGACCTTGCGCCGCGGCGACGTGGCGCTCGACGATGCACAGCGCGCGACGCTGCTGGACGTCGTCTCCGGCGAGGCCGACCGTCTCGCGCGCACGGTGAACGACATCCTCTGGGCGAGCCGTCTCGACACGGACGCGCTTCACGTCACGATCGAGGCCTGTGACCCCGCTGCGCTCGCAAGGGACGTCGTGGGTGCGCAGCGCGCGCATCTGGACGCGCAGCACGAGCTTGTGCTGACGCTCGCGGACGACCTCCCGCACGTCGCGGGCGACCCCGACAAGGTGGGCCGCGTGTTGATCAACCTCGTCGACAACGGGATCAAGTACTCGCCGGACGGCGGGCGCGTCGACGTCACGGTGCAACAACTCGGCGCGCACGTGCGCTTCTCGGTCACCGACCCCGGCCTCGGCGTCCCCGCGGCCGAGCAGCGCCGCATCTTCGAGAAGTTCTACCGCCTCGACCCGAACATGACGCGCGGCGTCGGCGGCACGGGGCTCGGGCTCTACATCTGCCGTGAGCTCGTCCGGCGGATGGACGGCCGGATCTGGGTCGACTCGCACGGCCTCGGCCGCGGCTCGACCTTCCACGTGGAGCTGCCGGTCGCCGGCGACTTCGCGGCACACATGGTGTCGCCGGAGGAGTGAGAACGCGAACGGGCCCGAGTGGGCCCGTTCGCAGTCCTGCGACGTCGGCTGACGCCGGCGCTGCCTCTAGTAGCCCGGAGGGCCGTCGTCCACGACGGTGCGGCGACGCGTACCGCCGACACCACCCCAGCTCGACCAGAACATCAGCGACAGGACGAGGCCGATGGCGCCGACGACCATGAGAATGACGCCGATGGTGTTGATGTCCACACCGGAGACGGTCGCGTTGACCGCCCAGGTGAGGATCGCACCGGCCGCGATCAGGATCAGGCTGACTCCAATGCCCATTCCGTAAACCTCCTTCTCGTGTCTCCCGACGGATGAGTTGATTCCCGATTGGGACACGAATTGAACGCTTGAGCAGGATGTTCGGTTACGGCCCGGGTATTCCTGGGTTTCATTAGTGTTCGCGCGGGTGCGCAGGGGCTCGGTCTTGCAGCTCGTCGGCATCGCGGTCGCTGCGGCCGCGATCACGTCGCTGATCGCGTACTTCGTCCCCTGGCTCCCGCGTCCCGCGGGCCGCGAGGCCGATCGGATCCACTTCGTCTACTGGTTCACGACGATCATCTGCATCGCCGTCTTCTCGGTCGTCGCGGCGGCCCTCACCTACTCGGTCATCCACTTTCGCGCGCGCCCGGACGACGACTCGGACGGGCCTCCGATTCACGGCCACACGACGCTCGAGATCGTCTGGACGGCGGTGCCGGCGATCCTCGTGACCGCGATCTCGATCGTCAGCGCGATCGTGCTCGCCCAGAACAGCAAGGCCGGCCCGAACCCGCTCGTCGTGAAGGTGCTCGCGCAGCAGTTCGCGTGGCAGTTCACCTACCCGAACGGCAAGACGTACGGCTCCCTGACGCTGCCGAAGGGCCGGCACGTCAAGCTCGACATCACGGCGCGCGAGGGCGACGTGATCCATTCGTTCTGGTCGCCGGAGCTCTCGCAGAAGCAGGATGCCGTGCCCGGGCAGCACAACTTTCTCGTCGTCACGCCCACGCGCACTGGCACGTTCCCGGTCATCTGCACCGAGCTGTGCGGGCTCGGCCACGCGCTGATGCGCAGCCACGTGACGGTCAAGGAGGCCCCGGCCTTCGACGCGTGGCTGAAGGGCGGCGGCCAGCCGCCCGCCGGTCCGCCCGGGCTCGCCGTGTTCCAGCAGAGCGGCTGTGGCGGATGTCACACGCTCAAGGCTGCGAACGCGACCGGCACCGTCGGTCCCGATCTCGACAACCTCAAGGCCGACGCGGCGAAGGCGAACAAGGGGTCGCTTGCGCAGTACATCGACCAGTCGATCGTCGACCCGTCCGCCTACATCGTCCCCGGCTACAGCGACGCGATGCCGCACATCTACAAGGCACAGATCCCGCCCGGCAAGCTGAAGCAGCTCGTGCAGTATCTGGAGCAGAGCGCAAAGTGACCGACGTCGCCCACGCCCACGACCATCACGCCGCACCGCCCGCGCCCTCCGGCTTCCACCGCCTGACTGCGCCGGGGTGGCTGCGCGTCCTCTGGGTCACGCCGATCTTCTTCGGGATCGGCGTCGGGCTGCCGGCGCTGATCCGCTGGCTCGCGCACTGGGACCCGGTCTGGAAGGGCTCCGTGGTCCTCACCGTCGAGCTCGTGACGGTGCCGATCGGGTTCCTCGTCGGCCTCGGCGGCTTCGACTACTGGGCCCGCTATGCGAGCGGCAAGCCCACGGCCCCGGAGGACCACTCCGGGCACGGCGCGTACTCGTGGCGGGATTACTTCCGGATCAACACCGACCACAAGGTGATCGGGATCCAGTACGTCGTCACGACGATCTTCTTCTTCTGCGTCGGTGGCCTGCTCGCGATGCTCTTCCGCGCCGAGCTCGCGCAGCCGGGCGACCAGTACTTCAACCCGCAGACGTTCAACGTGCTGATCTCGAACCACGCGGCGCTGATGATCTTCCTGTTCATCATCCCCGCGTTCGCCGGGCTCGGGAACTACGTGATCCCGCTGATGCTCGGCGCGGCCGACATGGCGTTCCCGCGCTTGAACGCGCTCTCGTTCTGGTTGCTCCCCATCGCGGGAGCGATGCTCGTCATCGGCATGGCGGCACCCGGCGGCGGCCCGTCGGCGGGATGGACGTGCTACGCGCCGCTCTGCTCGCACCAGCCGATCGGGCAGGTGTTCTTCAACATGGGAGTGCAGTGGGCGGGCGCGAGCTCGATCATGACCGCGCTCAACTTCCTGGTCACGATCATCACGATGCGCGCGCCTGGGATGACGTTCTGGCGCATGCCGCTGCTCGTCTGGGCGAACTTTACGACGTCGCTGCTGGTCGTGATCGCGACGCCGTTCATCGCCGGGTCGCAGTTCTTCGTCA